>NZ_LMGP01000018.1:340113-651227 GCF_001427445.1 Acidovorax sp. Root568
AGGGGACGCAGACAGTGGGGTCGCTTTCTCTTTGGTGACTTTCTCTTGGCGAGACAAGAGAAAGTTACTCGCCTGCCGGGCGACTCCCGGCCTCCGCCCTTCATCAAGGCATGCCGTTAATCGGGCAAACAGCCCTTTGCACGGAGGGAGAGTGCTTCAAAAAGCATAGCTGCCAGCGCATATCCCACTAGCACATCCAGCCAAAATCACCCAAAAAAGATCACATCACCCGCCCATACCACCACACCGACAACCCGGCCGCCACCAACGCCAGCACCGCCCCCAACAACGCCAGCAAAGAAGAAATCTCCGTCTCCTTCTTCTCCACCGTCAGCCGCGAGCTCAGCGTCTCGTACACCTTCTTCAAGTCTGCCGCCGTCGCCGCATGAAAGTATTCGGCATTGGTCCGCGCAGCCACGGCCTTCAGGGTTTCTTCGTCCAGCCGTACCCGCATCGACCAGCCCTCAAAGCCAATGGTCTCGCCCTGCACCGTGCCCACCCCCACCGTGTACACCCGCACCCCCCGGTCGGCCGCCCACTTGGCGGCTTCCAGCGGGTCCACGCCCGTCGTGCGCTGACCGTCCGTCAGCATGATGATGGCGGCCGAGTTGTACGAGCCTGGGGCCACGGGCGTGAAGGTCTTGGCGGGGTCCTGCTGCTTGCCCAGCTCTTCGATGGGCTTCGGGCGCATGGCCTGGCGGCCGCCCAGGGCGGCGATGTCGATGCCCGCATCGGGAAAGATGGTGGCCAGGGACAGCATGATGCCGTTGCCCGTGGCCGTGCCGCGCTGCAGCTGGAAGCTGTCGATGGCTTTCACCAGGTCTTCACGGCTCTGGGTGGGCAGCTGGGCCAGCTGGGCGCTGCCCGCAAAGGCCACGATGCCCACGCGCACATGGCGCGGCAGGTCGGCAATGAAGGCCTTGGCGGCGTTCTGGGCGGCGGTGATGCGGTCGGGCTCCACGTCGGCGGCGCGCATGCTGCCCGACACGTCCATGGCCAGCATGATGGTCTGGTCCTGCGAGGGCAGGGTGATGACGGCCAGCGGGCGCGCAGCGGCCAGCAGCAGCGCCACCAGGGCCAGCAGAAACAGCGCGGGCGGGATGTGGCGGCGCAGGTGCTGGCCCGGGCCCATGGCCTCGCGCACCAGGGACAGGCTGGAGTAGGTCAGCGCTGTTTTCTTGCGCCGGTGCAGCAGCCACCAGTACAGCAGTACCAAGAGGGGCACAGCCAGCAGCAGCCAGAGCAGGGTGGGCCAGAGAAAAACCATGGTGTGTGTCCTTGGTGGCGAGTACAGCGTGTGCGGCGGGTGACTAATGAATCAATCTATTGATCGGTCAGGCGGCGGCAGCCGTTGCGGCAGGGCCTGCGGATGCCGATGCGGGGACGAGGGGGTGGCTGTGCGCCCGCACCCGGCGCTGGCGCAGGTCCATGAAGCGCAGCAGGGCGTCGACCAGGTCGTCGTCGGTGCACAGCTCCAGCGTGTCGGCACCTGCGCGCGTCAGGCCTTCACGCAGCGCGGCCTCGCGGTCGGCGGCCAGCTGGGCAAAGCGGCGGCGAAAGCCCGCGTCGTGCGTGTCCACCTGCAGTTGCTCGCCGCTTTCGGCATCGCGCAGCGTGACCAGGCCCACGTCGGGCAGCTCCAGCTCCAGCGGGTCGAGCAGGCGCACGGCCACCACGTCATGCCGCTGGGTCAGTTGTGCCAGGGGCCTTTCCCAGCCGGGCGCACTGATGAAGTCGGACACCACAAACACGGTGGACCGGCGCTTGAGCGTGGCCAGGCCGGTCTGCAGCAGCCGGTGCAGTTCGGTGGCGCCGCCACCGGTCTTGTGCGGCGGCACCGGGGTTTTGGACGGCAGCAGTTTGTGCACCAGGTGCAGCACATGGGCGCGGCTGCTGCGCGGGGGCAGCACGGCGTCCACTGCGCGTTCGGCCTGCGGGCTGGCACCGCCGTAGAGCACGGCGCCCACACGGTTGCCGTGGCGGGTGAGCAGGCGCGAAAGCACGGCGACAAAGCCGGTCAGGATGTCGCGCTTGGCATGGCCGGTGGGGCCAAAGCTGATCGACGGACTCAGGTCCAGCAGAAACCAAGCCGACATTTCGCGGTCTTCGGTGAACACGCGCACATGGGGCGTGTTCAGCCGCGCGGTCACGTTCCAGTCGATGTGGCGCACGTCGTCATGCGGCTGGTATTCGCGCAGGTCGGTCAGGTCCAGACCAGCGCCGCGCATCAGCGTGCGGTAGTCGCCCTGCAGCAGGCCGTCCAGGCGGCGGATCACCTTCCACTCCAGCTCGCGCAGCAGCCGGTCGGCCTGCCCGGGCAGCGTGGGCAGGGTGTGGACCGTGGCGGATGGGACGGATGTGGCGGGCAGCTTGCTGGTCATGGCGGGTGGATTCAAGCGGCCTTTTGTTCGTGGTGCAAGGGGCGCGCCGGTGCCGGGATCTTGGCCATGATGCGCTGGATGAGCGCGTCGGCATCCAGCCCTTCAGACAGCGCCTCGTACGACAGCGCCACACGGTGGCGCAGCACATCGGCGGCCAGGTCCACCATGTCTTCGGGCAGCACATAGTTGCGCCCGCGCAGCATGGCCAGGGCCTGCGCGCCCTCGGCCAGGGCAATGGTGGCGCGCGGGCTGGCGCCGCAGCTGATGTAGCCGGCCAGGTCTTTCAGGCCATGGCGCGCAGGCTCGCGCGTGGCCGCCACCAGCTTCACGGCGTACTGCAGCATCGACGGATCTACATACACCGTGCGGCATTCGGCCTGCAATGCCGCCAGCTGCGCCGTGGTGGCCACGGGTAGCACCTGCACGGGCACATCAAGCGCGCGCTGGGCGATCACGAATTCTTCTTCCTCGGTGGGGTAGCCCAGCAGCACTTTCATCATGAAGCGGTCCACCTGCGCCTCGGGCAGCGCGTAGGTGCCTTCGGTCTCGATGGGGTTCTGGGTGGCCATCACCAGGAAGGGCTCGGGCACCTTGTGGGTTTCGCCCGCAATGGTCACCTGGCGCTCCTGCATCACCTCCAGCAGCGCGCTCTGCACCTTGGCGGGCGCGCGGTTGATTTCGTCGGCCAGCAGCAGGTGGGTAAAGACCGGACCCAGCGTGGTGCTGAACTCGCCGGTTTTCTGGTTGTACATGCGCGTGCCCACCAGGTCGGCGGGCACCAGGTCGGGCGTGAACTGAATGCGCTTGAAGCTGCCCTGGATGGTGCTGGCGAGTGTTTTTACCGTCAGCGTCTTGGCCAGGCCCGGCACGCCCTCGACCAGCAGGTGGCCCTGGGCCAGCATGGCGACCATGACGCGCTCCAGAAAGCGGTCTTGCCCGACCACCACGCGTTTGACCTCGTAGAGCACCTGTTCCATCAGCGTGGCGGTGGCGGCGTTCGATGCATTGGGCGACGTGCTGGATGACATGGGGCTCCTTGCGATGACGAGTGAAGTGGTGGGGCGGTGTACGGTCAGAACGGCGGCATGCCCACGGCGGACGCCGCGTTCTCGATGGGCACCGCAAAACCGATGCCGATGAAGGTGCGCGCCTGCGTGGGGTTGAGGATGGCGGTGACGATGCCCACCACCTCGCCGTCCATCGTCACCAGCGGGCCGCCAGAGTTGCCAGGGTTGGCCGCTGCGTCGAACTGGATCAGGTTGCTGAGCTGGCGCTTGCCCTCGGGCGACGTGAACTCGCGCTGCAGGCCCGACACCACGCCCGCCGAGGCCGACGGGCCGATGCCAAAAGGAAAGCCGACGGCCACCACATGGTCGCCCGGACGCAGGTTCTGGGTGGACCGCAGGGTGGCGGCCTCCAGGTCGTCGGGCACCTTGTGGGCCTGCAGCACGGCCAGGTCGTTTTCGGGTTGTACGCCGGTGATGCTGGCCGTGGTTTCCAGTCCGTCGTGGAAGGTGATGCCGATGCGGTCTGAGCCCGCCACCACATGCAGGTTGGTCAGGATGACGCCTTTGTCCACGATGACCACGCCCGTGCCGATACCGCGCTCGACCTCTTCCTTGCCGTTCTTGCTGCGCCCGTAGCCCACCACGCGCACCACCGAGGGGCCGATGCTCTCCACAGCCCGCGCGGCGGCAGAGGGCGGGGTGGTGGTCTCCAGTGTGCGCAGCACCGCGGCGTCGATGTCGTCCTGGGTGATCTTGCGGGCGGGGCTGCGGGTGTTGTGCCAGGCGCTGGCTACCAGCAAGGCGGCCAACAGCACCACGATGGTCCACAGGGCAACCAGCTGGCGTTTGAATGCCCGGGAATTCGGGGGCGTGGCGGCTGCGGTGGCGGCGTTCGTCGCTGGCGAATCATCTGCGGGCGGCGCTGCAGAGGCCAGGGCTTCGGTGGCATCCACCGCCGCAGGCGTGCGGCTGCGGGCGGGGCGGGAGCTGCTGTAGAGGGCGGGCCGGGGCATCCTGTCACCTTTGCTCGTACACGCCAGGGCCTGGCGCACGCAAATGACAGTAGCACGGTTTGCGGGCAAATGCACATGCAGGGCTACACGGGCCCACCGTCCCCTGCGAACGCAGCCTTTGCAGGCTGCATCGGGCATCATCGGCGCATGACCGCCTGGATCGATACCCACTGCCACCTCGACGCCCCCGAGTTCGATGCCGACCGCAGTGCAGTCCGCACACTGGCGGCGACGCAAGGCGTTTGCCATTGCGTGATTCCGGCCGTGGAGCGCAGCAACTGGGACACCGTGCGGGCGCTGGCGCACCAGCATGGGGACAGCTATGCGCTGGGCATTCATCCCCTCTACACAGGGCGCGCCGAGGAGGAGGACCTGCAGCATCTGGCCGGATACCTGGAGCAGCACCACGCCGACCCGCGCCTGGTGGCGATAGGCGAGATCGGCCTCGATTACTTTGTGCCGGGCCTCGACCCGGCGCGCCAGGAGCTGTTCTACCGCGCACAGCTGCAGCTGGCCCGGCGGTTTGACCTGCCGGTGATCCTGCATGTGCGCCGCTCTGCCGACAAGTTGCTCAAGGGCCTGCGGGATTTGCCGGTGCGCGGCGGTATTGCGCATGCCTTCAACGGCAGCCTGCAGCAGGCGCAGGCGTTCATCGGCCTGGGCTTCAAGCTGGGATTTGGCGGTGCGGTGACCTATGACCGTGCCCTGCAGCTGCGCCGTCTGGCCACCGAGCTGCCCGGCGATGCCCTGGTGCTGGAGACCGACGCGCCTGACATTCCGCCCCACTGGCTGTACACCACGGCCGCAGAGCGCGCCGCAGGACAAGCCCAGGGCCGCAACAGCCCGGCAGAGCTGCCTGGCATTGCGGCGGTGGTGGCCCACCTGCGCGGCCAGCCTGTGCAGGCGCTAGCCGGCAGCACCTGGGCCAATGCCTTGGCCGCGTTGCCCCGGCTGGAAAGGCTGCTGGCAGATGGGCGGCCATCGTAGGGGGATAGAGAGACCGGCAAGGACGATCAAATGGGAGAAATTGGGGAGTTTGCCGCCCTGTGGCAAAGGGCCGACAGCTATCTTTTTTGTGCTGCCAGACGTGGCTGACGGCCCTTTGGGGCCAAAATTGCCCCATGCTTCCAGCCCCTGTTGCAGCCGACCCGTCGCTGGCCTCCACGCCTGACGCCTCCGGCTTGTCCGCGCGCTGGCTGGGCCTTCCGCCGGTGGCAGGTGTGCGCACCGTGGTGCTGGTGCTGGGCAGTTTTCCGGGGGCTGCGTCATTGCAAGCCCGCCAGTACTACGCGCACCCCCAGAACCACTTCTGGAAGATCCTGCAGGCCTTGTGGCCCCAGCATCCCTTGCCCCCGGCGGGGCCGGATGGCTATGCGGACCGCTGCGCCTGGCTGCTGGATCGCGGCCTGGGCCTGTGGGACGTGTACCAGAGCTGCGAGCGCGAGGGCAGCTTGGACACCAGTATCCGTAACGCCCGGCTCAACGACTTTGCGGCGCTGCGCAGCGTGTGCCCCCGGCTGGCCGCGCTGGCGCACAACGGTGCGGAGAGTTTTCGGCACGCGCCGGCGGCGCTTGCCGCGCTGGGAGCTGCCGGGCCGCCGACGCTCTTGCCGCATGATGTGGGCACGTCAGGCGCACGTGCCATCGAGGCCGTGCGGCTGCCATCGACCAGCCCGGCCAACGCCTCCTGGAGTTTTGAACGTAAATTGACCGCCTGGGCCGATGTGATGGCCCGGCACGGATTGCTGTGAATGGCCCGTAAAAAAGAAACCTTGCAAGAACTGCCCGAAGTCAGCGTGTCTGACGACGGCGAAGTGCGCCACCTGCACCTGGGCACACCCTGGATTCAGGGCTCCATGCGCATCGACGAGCCCTTTGCCCTGGAGCTGGAATACGTGCAGCGCATGATGGCTTGGCTGCTGTTTGCCGACCTGGCGCAGGTGTCCAAGGGCCATGCCATGCAGTTGGGCCTGGGGGCTGGTGCCATCACCAAGTTCTGCCACAAAAAGCTGCGCATCTGCACCACTGCCATCGAGCTGAACCCGCAGGTGCTGGCCGTGTGCCGCCAGTGGTTCAAGCTGCCGCCCGACGGCCCCAAGCTGCGCGTGGTGCTGGCCGATGCGTCCAAGGAGATCCAGAACCCCATGTGGCTGGGCACGGTGGATGCGCTGGCTGTGGACCTGTATGACCACGAGGCTGCGGCCCCCGTGCTCGATAGCCCCGATTTTTATGCCGACTGCCGCGCACTGCTCGCGGAGACGGGCTGCATGACCGTGAACCTGTTCGGCCGCGCGTCGAGCTTTGACCGCAGCCTGCAGAGCATGTCCCAGGCGTTTGGCAGCGATGCGCTGTGGGCGTTCAAGCCCACGCGTGAAGGCAACACGGTGGTGCTGGCCCAGCGCACCCCCACGCGGCCCAAGCGCGCGGAACTGGCCGAGCGGGCCGAGGCGATTCAGGCGCGGTGGGACCTGCCCACCACCAAATGGCTGCGGGTGTTCAAGCCTGTGAACCCCTGAGAGGAATCTTGCAATGAATGCTCCTGTCGTGACCCCTGACCGGCTGAAGTCGGCTTCACACATTGGCCCGGTGGACTGGCGCCGCATGGTGCAGTGGCTCAGCGATGACAAGGTGATCTCGCGCGAGGAAGCGCAACGCACCATCGCCCGCTGTTCGCAGGCTGAGAGCTCCCAGCATGCCCTAGTACGCCTTGCCAGTGTGGCCATGGAGCGCGCCAGCGACAGCAAGCCGCTCGACATCGAGGCGCTGTCCGAGTATCTGGCGCAACGTGCGGGCCTCGCCTACCTGCGCATCGACCCCCTCAAGGTGGATGTGGGGCGCGTAGCAGACACCATGAGCGCCACTTATGCGGAACGCCACAAGGTGCTGCCCGTGCAGGTGACCAGCAAAGAAGTGGTGGTGGCCACGGCCGAGCCTTTCATCGATGACTGGGTGGCCGAGGTGGAGCGCCAGTCGCGCCGCTCGGTGCGTCGGGTGGTGGCGAACCCCCAAGACATCCACCGCTTCACGGCCGAATTTTTTGCGCTGGCCAAGTCGGTGCGCGCCGCGCAGAAGGCTGGCGGCAACTCGGGTGGCAGCAGCTTTGAGCAGCTGGTGGAGCTGGGCAAAAGCAACAAGCAGCTCGATGCCAACGACCAGGGCGTGGTCAAGGTGGTGGACTGGCTCTGGCAGTACGCGTTTGACCAGCGTGCGAGCGACATTCACCTGGAGCCGCGCCGCGACCAGGGCGTGATCCGTTTTCGTATCGACGGTGTGCTGCACCCGGTCTACCAGATGCCTATGGGCGTGCACAACGCGATGGTGGCGCGCATCAAGTTGCTGGGTCGCATCGATGTGGTGGAAAAACGCCGCCCACAGGACGGCCGCATCAAGACCCGCAACCAGCGGGGCGAAGAGGTGGAAATGCGCCTGTCCACCTTGCCCACTGCGTTTGGCGAAAAGATGGTCATGCGCATTTTTGACCCGGACAACGCGGTCAAGGACCTTGATGCCCTGGGCTTTGCGCAGCACGACGCGCAGCGCTGGGAGGCGTTGGTCAAGCGGCCCCACGGCATCATCCTGGTGACCGGCCCCACGGGCTCGGGCAAGACCACCACGCTGTACTCGACCCTGAAGCGCGTGGCCACCGAAGAGGTCAACGTGAGCACGGTGGAAGACCCGATCGAAATGATCGAGCCCAGCTTCAACCAGACCCAGGTGCAGCCGCAGCTCGACTTCAACTTTGCCGAAGGCCTGCGCGCCCTGATGCGGCAGGACCCTGACATCATCATGGTGGGTGAGATCCGCGACCTGGAGACCGCCGAGATGGCCATTCAGGCGGCGCTGACGGGCCACCTGGTGTTCTCTACCCTGCACACCAACGATGCCCCCAGCGCCATCACCCGCATGATGGAGCTGGGTGTTCCGTCGTACCTCCTCAATGCCACCTTGCTGGGCGTGCTGGCCCAACGGCTGGTGCGCACGCTGTGCAAGCAATGCAAACAAAAGGATGAGGCCGCGAGCCGCGAAGCCCTGACCGAGGTGGTCAAGCCCTGGAAGATCAGTGGTAGCTACCACCCGTACAAGCCGGTCGGCTGCGTGGATTGCCGCATGGGCGGTTTCAGGGGCCGCATGGGGCTTTATGAATTGCTCACCGTCAGCGAGGCGCTCAAGGACAAGATCACCCAGGCGCCTTCCATTGATGTGCTGCGTCGGCAGGCCGTGCAAGACGGCATGCGTCCCCTGCGCCTGGCGGGTGCGCTGCGCGTGGCCGAGGGGCTGACCACGATGGAAGAGGTGATTGCCGCCACGCCGCCTCTGGAGTGAGCGAAGGGGAGGGGCGGTCATTCCTCTGCGGTTGGCCAGCCATCTTCCATAGTGGGTTTCGAGACAGTCTCCTGGGCGACTCGCACTGCGGTGCAGGCCTGCCAGGCGTTACCGGATGTAGGTGGAATCCACATCGCGCCGCCCCCTCCTTGCCAGCACAATCGCGCAGTCGAGAATTCCGTCAAGGAGACAATTCGTGAAAATCAAGAGTAATAAAGACTTTGCGTCCGGGCTCATGTTCATGGGCGTAGGGATCGCATTTGCGTGGGGTGCCACCACTTACAACGTGGGCACGGGCGCGCGCATGGGCCCTGGCTACTTCCCGTTGTTGCTGGGGATTTTGCTGGCCCTCATCGGCAGCGTGATCACCTTCAAGGCGCTGACCGTGGAAACCGCCGACGGCGACAAGATCGGCAAATGGGCCTGGAAGCCGCTGTTCTTCATTCTGGCTGCCAACTTTGCCTTCGGCATTCTGCTGGGTGGCCTGCCCAGCATGGGCATCCCGGCCATGGGCCTCATCGTGGGCATCTATGCACTGACCTTCATCTCCAGCCTGGCTGGCAATGAGTTCAATGCCAAGGGTGTGTTTGTTCTGGCCACCGTGCTTGCCATCGGCAGCTACGTGGCTTTTGTGTGGGCGCTCAAGCTGCAGTTTCCTGTGTGGCCGAGTTTCATCGCAGGTTAAGCAGGAGCACCGACCATGGAATTATTCAATAACCTCGCGCTGGGTTTTGGCGTTGCTTTCACGTTCCAGAACCTGATTTACTGCTTCGTGGGCTGTTTGCTCGGCACGCTCATTGGCGTGCTGCCAGGCATTGGCCCGGTGGCGACCATCGCCATGCTGCTGCCCGCCACCTATGCGCTGCCCCCGGTGGCGGCGCTGATCATGTTGGCTGGTATTTACTACGGTGCCCAGTATGGTGGTTCCACCACCGCCATTCTGGTGAACCTGCCAGGCGAGTCTTCGTCGGTGGTGACCGTGATTGACGGTTACCAGATGGCGCGCAAGGGTCGAGCGGGGCCGGCGCTGGCGGCTGCAGGTCTGGGTTCGTTCTTCGCGGGCTGCGTGGGTACGCTGATCCTGGCAGCCTTTGCGCCTCCGCTGACCGAAGTCGCGTTCAAGTTCGGTCCTGCCGAGTACTTCTCGCTGATGGTGCTGGGTCTCATCGGTGCTGTGGTGCTGGCCTCAGGCTCGTTGCTCAAGGCGGTGGCCATGATCGTGCTGGGCCTGCTGATGGGTCTGGTGGGTACCGACGTGAACTCGGGCGTGGCCCGCTTCAGCTTCGATATCCCTGAGCTGACCGACGGCATCGGTTTTGTGACCATCGCCATGGGCGTGTTCGGTTACGGCGAAATCATTGCCAACCTTTCGCGTCCTGATGACGAACGCGAAGTGTTCACTGCCAAGGTCGAGGGTCTGTTCCCGACCAAGGACGATTTCAAGCGCATGATTCCCGCCGTGCTGCGTGGTACCGCGCTGGGCTCTGCACTGGGTATCCTGCCTGGTGGCGGTGCGCTGCTGGCTGCTTTTGCTGCCTACACGCTGGAAAAGAAGACCAAGCTGCAACCCGGCGAAGTGCCTTTCGGCCAGGGCAATATCCGTGGCGTGGCTTCTCCGGAAGCTGCCAACAACGCCGGTGCACAAACCTCGTTCATCCCGCTGCTGACGCTCGGCATTCCTCCCAACGCCGTGATGGCGCTGATGGTGGGTGCCATGACCATCCACAACATCCAGCCTGGTCCCCAGGTGATGACCAGCAACCCCGAACTGTTCTGGGGCCTGATCGCTTCGATGTGGATCGGCAATGCGATGCTGATCATCTTGAACCTGCCGCTGATCGGCATCTGGATCAAGCTGCTGACCGTGCCTTACCGCTGGCTGTATCCGTCCATCGTGCTGTTCTGCGCGGTGGGTGTGTACTCCACCAACAACAACACCTTCGACATCTGGATGGTGGGTGCGTTCGGTCTGATTGGCTACATCTTCTACAAGCTGGGGACCGAACCGGCACCGCTGCTGCTCGGTTTCATTCTGGGCCCCATGATGGAAGAGAACCTGCGCCGTGCGCTGCTGCTGTCGCGTGGTGACTGGAGCGTGTTTGTGACGCGTCCGCTGTCGGCTGGCCTGTTGGCGGCTGCGGCACTGCTGCTCATCATCGTGCTGCTGCCTTCAGTCAAGAACAAGCGCGAAGAAGCGTTTGTGGAAGACTGATCGGGTCCGATTCTTTTCTCACCCTGATCAACGGCACCTTCGGGTGCCGTTGTTTTTTGGGCAGTGGCGTCCACGTGGTACGGCTGTCGCCAGTACACAATTGCGGGCAGAGGTCCGCATGTCTACACCGTTTCATCCCACGCAGCACCCGCACCGGGCGATGCTGCACAACGAAATCCACGCCCGCCCGCCCGAGGCGATGAATGCCCCGCTGGCCATCGCGCACATCGTGATGCTGGCCGATGCGGCAGGGCGCGAGGCCAGCCGGGCCCATGTGGCCGCGCTCCTGCGGGACCACCACATGGCGCTGCCCGACGCCCAGACCACCCACTTGCGGATGGACTTGGGCGCTTTTCGGATGCGCTGGGAGATGCACACCGAATTCGTCACCTGGACCTTCATGGTCCCGGCTCCGGTGGAGGCTTTTGGAGAGCGGGAGCCGGTCAGTGCCGTGGATTCCGTTCCGCACGACTGGCTTGCAGCTTTGCCCGGCCAGTGCCTGTGCAGCCTGAACCTGTGGGTGCTGCCCACACACACCTTTGGATCGGGCTCTCTGGTCAAGCACGTTCTGCACGAAGACACATTGGTAGCTTCTACCGTGGCCGACGGGCATGGTGAGGTGTACACCGACTTTGCGATCCACGCCGACGGCTTTTCGCGCATGGTGCTGCTCGCAGGGGGTATGACACCACGGCGCCTGGGGCGTTTGGTGCAGCGCCTGCTGGAAATCGAGACCTACCGCATGGCGGCCTTGCTCGGTCTGCCTGCCGCTCGCGAGGCTGCCAGTGTGCTGGCCTTTGCTGAGCGCGAACTGGCGGCGCTGGCTGAAGCCATCCGCACGGCCAACCGTGATGACGAGCCCGCCTTGCTCGACCGGCTGACGCGCCTGGCCGGGCAGGTGGAAAGTCAGTACGCAGCCACGCACTCGCGCTTCTCGGCCAGCAGTGCCTACTTTGAATTGCTGGACCGCCGTATCCAGGACATTGCCGAGTCCCGCCTGGCGGGCATGCAGACCATCCGGGAGTTCATGGACCGGCGCCTGACCCCTGCTCGCAGTACCTGTGAGTGGGCAACCCGTCGGCAGGATGCGCTGTCGCAGCGCGTATCGCGCATGAGCAACCTGCTGCGCACCCGGGTAGAGATCGAACAGCAGCAAAGCAGCCAGGCGCTGCTGACCACCATGAACCACCGGCAGGATCTGCAGTTGCAGATGCAGTCCACCGTGGAGGGGTTGTCTGTAGCGGCCATTACCTATTACATCGTCGGGCTCGTCAGCTATCTGGCCAAGGGCGCGCAAAAACTGGGCTGGCCGTTGTCGCCGGAGACTACGGCAGCCCTCGCGATTCCGGTGGTGGCGGCAGGGGTGTGGTGGTCACTGCGGCGGCTGCACCAGCGGGTGTTCCACAAACACCGCTAAGGCGGTTGGCCCACCGATCTGTCGAGCGGCACGGGGTGCACTTTGGCTTGTCAGCCATCGTTGATGAAGGGGGCGCCCGCGCAGAGGTTCGATGGCCTGCACCAGCCTTGCCGTGTCACACTGGGCGCAACGCTCCGGCGACCACTGTCCGGCAGATACTTCAGCAGGCGCTTTGCGTCCCTTCGTACCCGTGACCACTGAAAAGAAGAGCATTGCCTCCGGCCTTGTGCTGGCATTCCTGGGCTCCATCGCCTTCAGCGGCAAGGCCATCATCGTCAAGCTGGCCTACCGCCATGGGGTGGATGCGGTCACGCTCATCATGTACCGCATGCTGTTTGCGCTGCCCATCTTTGCCGTGATGGCCTGGTGGGCCAGCCGGGGCAAACCGCCGCTCACCCGCAAGGACTGGCTGGGCGTGCTGGGCCTGGGTGTCACCGGCTACTATCTGGCAAGTTTTCTCGACTTTGCAGGGCTTGCCTACATCAGTGCCAGCCTGGAGCGCCTCATCCTGTACCTCAACCCCACGCTGGTCGTGTTGCTGGGCTGGGTGTTATACGGGCGCGGTATCCGCTGGGCCCAGGCGGCAGGCATGCTGGTGAGCTACAGCGGCGTGGTTCTGGTGTTTGGCCACGAGGCCAACCTGCAGGGTGCCAATGCTGCCTGGGGCACCTTGCTGGTGTTCCTGAGCGCAGTCAGCTATGCCATCTACCTGGTTTACAGCGGCGAGATGGTGCAGCGCCTGGGCGCGCTGCGGCTGGTGGGGCTTGCCACCACCGTGGCTTGCCTGTGCTGCCTGTTGCAGTTTGTGGTGCTGCGGCCGCTGAGTGCGGCAGTCGTTGCGCCTGAGGTGATCTGGCTGTCGGTGCTCAACGCCACCTTGTGCACGGCCGCGCCCGTGCTGATGGTGATGATGGCCATTGAGCGCATCGGCGCAGGCATGGCCGCGCAGACGGGCATGGTGGGCCCGTTGTCCACCATCCTCATGGGCGTGTGGATTCTGGGCGAACCGTTCACGGTGTGGGTCGCTGCCGGGACGGTGCTCGTGGTCGCGGGTATCTTCATTTTTACCCGCATGGCGCGCAGGGTCTGACAGCCCACATCCCGCAGCCCTTTGGGGCGCCGTGACAAGGGCCGCCCTGCTTGCTTTTATGACGTCTTCTTTTTGGGAGCTGCCTTGCTGCGGGCTGGTGCCTCGGCCGGTGCTGCAGGCGACGGCACCGCTGCTGCTGCGGGCGCAGTTTTGGGATTCATACGCTGGGCCACCGTCACGGGGGCCGTGCCGGTGAATCCATCGAGGTTCTTGCCCATGGCCAGCTCCAGTTGCTCCAGGCGCGCCTGTGCCGGCGGGTGCGTGGCCAGTGCCAGCGTGAAGGCCGGGTTGTCAGGCGTGGCGGTGCGCAGGTGCTGGAGCACCGACACCAGTCCATAGGGATCAAACCCCGCGCGGGTGGCCAGGGCCACGCCAGTGCGGTCGGCATCGTACTCATCGGTCTGGTCCAGGCCGCGTGCGTATAGGTTGCGCCCCAGTGCCAAAAATTGCGAGGCCACCACGTTGCCCACGGCGTTGGTCTTGATCTGCGAAGCCACCAACTGGGTCAGCATGCCCGACTGTGCCGTCTTGCGAATGGCCAGCAGGTGGTGTTTGGCGGTGACGTGGGTGATTTCGTGGGCGAGGATGCCAGCCAGCTCGGCCTCGTCGGCGCAGCGGTCGATCAGGCCCTTGGTCACGAACACATACCCCCCCGGGGCCGCAAAGGCGTTGTACCCCGAGTCGTCCAGCACCACAAAGGTCCACGGCAGGTTGGGGCGGGGCGATTGCAGGCTGATCCAGCGCCCCAGCTGATTCACATACCGCTGCAGTGCCATGTCCGGGTGCAGGGGTTTGCTGCCCAGCAGCACGGCCGAGAGTTGGCGGCCGATTTCGATCTCGCGGGGCTCGTCGATGCTCTCGACCGAACGGGTGAGCATGCTGATGAGGTCATCCCCCTGGCCTGCGGGGCTGCCTCCACCGGTGATGGCGCCCAGCAGGCCTCCGCCGGTGTTGCTGGTGGAGCTGCCACCACCCAGGGCGTTGAGCAGATTCATGACCCCCTGGCTCTGTCCCTGGCTGGGGAGCACGGTCAGGGCCAGGGCGGTGCACGCCGCAGCGAGCAGCCGGGTGCGGGAGAGGGATGGGGGCAGACGCATGGCAGCTCTCGCTCAGTTGGGGCTGAAATTGGGGTCGGACGGATTGTTGGACGAGCCTGTCGCCCCCGATCCGCTGCTGGAGGAGGGCCGGGGCGGCTCCGCCAGGGGCGCCACGTTGCGTGGCTGCAGCGACGCATTGCTGGCGAACTGGCGGGCTTGGTCGGCGTTGACCCGCAGCCCCTCGGCCTGGGTCACGGCAGCCGGGTTGGGTTGCGCCTTGGCGATGTCTTCGGCTCCCAGACCCCGGATGCCCACGGTGGAGGTGGCGGTCGTCGTGCTGCCGCTGTTGCTGCCAAACAGGCCGCCCAGGCCGCGCATGCCGCTGGTGGCTGCATTTCCACTGGTAGGAGCAGCGCCAGACTGCGGGCCCAGGTCAAACATGTGCACCCAGCCCGTGGCGCCTTGTGGCGTACTGACCTTGGTCCAGGGGCCCTTGCGCTCACTGGTGCGCGTGACCACCGCGTTGGCTTCCAGGGGCGCCACACTGGCGCCGTTTTCTGTGGGGCTGTCGCGCAGCTGGGTGGCGCGTTTGACGACGGCTGCCTCCTGGGCATGTGCTGTGCCTGTCAGAAAAGGCGCGAGAGCCATCACGCCCGATGCCAGCCAGGGAGTCAGGGCTCTGCAGTGCAGCCGGATCATTTTGTAACTCTCCACTTATGATTTGTTGTGGCTGCGGCATGCAGCGTGAAACCGGAGATTGTTATGGATTTGGGTATTGCAGGCAAATGGGCGCTGGTGTGTGGCGCGAGCAAGGGGCTGGGCTATGGCTGCGCGCAGGCTTTGGTGCGCGAGGGTGTCAATGTGGTCATCAACGCCCGCAGTGCCGAGGCGCTCGAACAGGCTGCTACTCGTTTGATAGCTGAAAGTGCAAACAAGACAGGCGCCAGCGGACAAAAGGGTGCATCGCCGCAGGTGCTGGCTGTGGCGGCCGACATCACCACGCCCGAAGGGCGTGCGGCGGTGTTCGCGGTGGCCGGAGGACCGGGCCGTGACTTCGACATCGTGGTCACCAACGCAGGCGGCCCGCCCACCGGCGACTTCCGCGACTGGAACCGCGACGCCTGGATCAAGGCCGTGGACGCCAACATGCTCACCCCCATCGAACTGATCCAGGCCACCGTGGATGGCATGGCTGCACGCGGGTTTGGCCGCATCGTCAACATCACTTCCAGCGCCGTGAAGGCGCCCATCGACATCCTGGGCCTGTCCAACGGCGCGCGCAGTGGTCTCACGGGGTTTGTGGCGGGTGTGTCGCGCAGCAAGATTGCAGCGAGCGGGGTGACCATCAACAACCTGCTGCCTGGCAAGTTCGACACCGACCGGCTCGCAGCCACCGTCACGGCAGCCGCCAGCAAGGCGGGCAAGAGCGTCCAGGATGTGCGCTCCGCGCAGCAGTCGCAGATTCCGGCAGGGCGGTATGGCACTGCCGAAGAGTTTGGTGCCATCTGCGCCTTCCTGTGCAGCGTGCACGCGGGCTACATGACGGGACAGAACGTGCTGGCCGACGGTGGTGCCTACCCAGGTACGTTCTGACGCAGGCCGGGCCCGACGAGGCACGGCTGGTGGGCTGTGTGGCGCAGTGCTTGCGCAGAACGGAAGCTGGCGTGGTGTTTTGCCGACAGCTTTACCGGAGCGCTGAATAATTGGTGGAATACTGCGGACCAGCGCCTGCCACTGTCCGCCGCCATGCAATCTGTCCACATTCCCTTTCTGCTGCGCCTGAAACGCCACTGCACCCTGCTGTGTCTGGCGCTGTGCGTTGGGGCAGCTGTGCAGGCCGCCGATGCGGCCAGCGCGGCGGGTGCGGGCACTGCAGCGGCAGCTCCGTACCGGTTGCGCATCGTGGGCGGTCTGGCCGGTATCAGCCAGTACGTCCGGCAGGAAGAGCCCTTCTGGACCAAGGAGCTTTCTCGCCTGAGCGCCGGGCGCTTCCAGGCAGAGATCGTGCCCTTTGACCGGGCCGGCGTGCCCGGGGCCGAGATGCTGCGTTTGTTGCAGCTGGGCGTGGTTCCTTTTGGCACCACCCTGATGAGTTCGTTCACCGCGCAATACCCCGAATACACAGCGCCTGACCTGGCCGGACTGAACCCCGACCTTGCCACGCTCAAGACCACGCTGGCGGCGTTTCGCCCCTACCTCGAAAAGGCGTTGCGTGAGCAGCATGGTGTCGAGGCACTCGCCATCTACGTGTACCCGGCGCAGGTGGTGTTCTGCAAGAAGCCACTGCGTACGCTGGCCGAGCTGACCGGCCGCCGCGTGCGTGTGTCGTCGGCCAGCCAGGCCGACTTTGTGGGCGCCTTGGCCGGGGTGCCCGTGCTGACCAGTTTTTCGCAGATCGTGCCGAGCTTGACCGCGGGCAATACCGAATGCGCCATTACCGGCACCATGTCGGGCAACATGCTTGGCCTGCCGGCGCTCACCACCCACGTGCACACCCTGCCGGTGACCTGGGGGCTTGCGGTGTTTGGTGCCAACCAGGCCGCCTGGGCGGCGCTGCCGCCCGACCTGCGCACGCTGCTCAAGCGCGAACTGCCCCGCCTGGAAGCCGCCATCTGGGCCGAGTCCGAGCGTGAAACTGCCGACGGGCTGGCTTGCAACCGGGGTGCCCCCACCTGCAGCGCTGGCACCAAGGGCAGCATGGTGGTGGTGCCCGTGTCGCCCCAGGATGAGCGCAGCCGCCAGGAGATCCTTGAATCCACCGTGTTGCCGCGCTGGGTGCAGCGTTGCGGCGCTCGCTGCGCGCAGGTCTGGAACCAGACCATCGGGCCAGTGCGTGGGCTGCAGGCAGCGCCTGCGAAATGACAGAGTCCGCCGCACCTTCGCGCATCAAGGCCTATGTCTGGGCGGGCGCTGCAGTGTTTGTGGCGGCCGTGGTGGCGGTGGCCGGTACCCTGGCGTGGAATGCCCGCCAGGCCGCGCTGGCCGATAGCGAGGCCCAGGCCACGCGCTTCGTGGCGGGCGCAGAGGCGGCACTCAACCGCTCGCTGCTGGCCGTGGACGTGCTGCTGGCCAGCATGGACGAGCTGCTGGGACTGTCCAATGCCATGCCCAAGTGGCTGGATGCCGATACGGCCAGCCAGCGGCTGCGGGGGTCGGCGCGGCAGAACCTCATGGTGCGCTACGTGGCGGTGCTCGACAGCACGGGCAAGGCGTTGGCGTCGTCCGACCCCGCAGGCGCCAGCCTGTTGGTGCAGCTGCCGGCCGGTTTTCTGGAGAGCGTGCTGGAGCAACCTGTATCCACCCTGATGGTCAGCGCGCCGGTGGTGAGCTTTGCCAGTTCCGAGAAAGTGTTGTACTTCGCTCGCCACCTGCGCATGGCCGACAGCTCGCGGGTGGTGGCTGTGGCCGAGCTGCCGGTGTCGGCCCTCAGCTCGGTGCTGGTACAGGGCGTGGACATCAGCGGCCTGCAGGTCACGCTGGAGCGCGCCACCGGGCAACTGCTGCTGAGCGTGCCCAACCGCGAAGACGTGACCGCGCCCACCCTCACGCCGCCCATCGGAGATTTGGTCGACCGGGGAATGGCTTGGCAGGCCCCTGCGCGATTGACCGGCGAGCCATCGCTGGTGGTGTTCCGGCCCATCCTGTACCAGGACTTGCGCATCGCGGCCAGCATTCCGCTGGATGCGGCGCTCGCCGGCTGGCGCGACCAGCGCGATGCCATTGCGCTGACCACCGCGCTGTTCATCGCCATGATCTTTGCGGCGGGAGTGTTGGCGCTGCGCTATGTGGACCGGATGTCCCAGGCCCGCCTGGCCATCGCGCAGTCCAAGGCCACGCTGGACCAGGCGCTGGAGTCCATGGTGAGCGGCTTCTTGCTATTGGACAGCCAGCATCGGGTGGTGCAGTGGAACCGCCAGCTGGAGACGATTCTCCCGTGGCTGCAGGGCGTGATCACGCCCCTCATTCCGTTCCGAACGGTGCTGGAGGCCACGGTGGAGCACCATGTGCCCCGCCTGTCCGACGATGAGCGCAAGCGGTGGGTGAGCCAGCGCCTGGAGCGGCAAAAGCACCAGCCCGAGCCGCGTGAACAGTCGTACGCCAACGGCAGCACCATCCAGATCACCGAACGCGCCACGCCCGATGGCGGCCTCGTCATCAGCTACCACGACGTGACTGCGCTGCGCAAGGCCAGCACGGAGATCGAGAGCCTGGCCTTTTACGATCCGCTGACCAACCTGCCCAACCGCCGTCTGTTGATGGACCGCATGCAGCAAGCCATTGCCGCCAGCGTGCGCAGCGGGCAGTACGGCGCCTTGTTGTTCCTGGACCTGGACCACTTCAAGACCCTGAACGACACGCGGGGCCACGAGGTGGGCGACATGCTGTTGCGCCAGGTGGCCCAGCGCCTGAAGACCTGCGTGCGGCGCGAGGACACGGTGGCGCGCCTGGGGGGCGACGAATTCGTGGTCATGCTCAGCGACCTGTCGGTGCACCGTGATGAAGCCGCCGCCCAGGCGCGCCGGGTGGGCGAGAAGATTCTGCGCAAACTGAATGTGCCCTACACGCTGGGGGGCAACGCGCACCACAGCACGCCCAGCATTGGCGCCACGCTGATGGGCGGCAGCCTGCAGTCGTCGGTGGACCTGCTGAAAGAGGCTGACATCGCCATGTACCAGGTCAAATCGCAAGGGCGCAACGCGCTGTGCTTTTTTGACCCCCAGATGCAGATCGTCATCAGCATGCGCGCGCAGCTGGAGACCGACCTGCAGATGGCGCTCACGGCGCGGCAGTTTGTGCTGCACTACCAGCCGCAGTTCCACCTGGATGGCCGCATGGTGGGCGCCGAGGCCCTGATCCGGTGGCAGCACCCCGAGCGCGGGCTGGTTGCGCCCGGCGAGTTCATAGGCGTGGCCGAAGAAAGCGAACTCATCGTGCCCATGGGCCACTGGGTGCTGCGCACGGCCTGCGAGCAGCTGGCGGCCTGGCAGGGGGACGAGCGGTACCGGCACCTGCAGGTGTCGGTCAACGTGAGCGCGCGGCAGTTCCGACAGCGCGACTTTGTGGCCCGGGTGGTGGAGGTGCTGCGCGAGACGGGCGCCAAGCCACACCTGCTCAAGCTCGAACTCACCGAATCGCTGGTGCTGGACAACGTGGACGACACCATCGCCAAGATCGGCATGCTCAAGACCAAGGGCGTGCGCTTTTCGGTGGATGACTTTGGAACCGGCTATTCATCGCTGGCGTATCTCACGCGGCTGCCGCTGGACCAGCTCAAGATCGACCAGTCCTTTGTGCGCAACCTGGGGGTGCGGCACACCGACGATGTGATCGTCCAGACCATTCTGGGCATGGCACGCAACCTGGAGCTGGATGTGATTGCCGAAGGAGTGGAAACCGAGGCACAGAAGGACTTCCTGGCCCGGCACGGCTGTGTGTACTTCCAGGGCTATCTGCTGGGGCGGCCCACCCCGGTGATGGACCTGGAGGCGTTGATGGAGTCGGCCACCACGCTCACTGCCCCGGGTTGATGGGCCCAGAAAAGCCGCGCCTTTTGCTACTCTTTGTGTAGCAATTGGGGCAATAAATACCTGCGCTACCGCCGGTTTTTGCCAAAACTGGAATCCGTCAACGCCGTGACGACACCACAATGCCACCCACGATCAGCGCGAACGCCACGGCATGGAACGCCTTGGGCGTGTCGCCCAGAAAGGCCGCCGAGAGCACCCCGGCAAACAGCGGCGTGAGGTTGATGAAAAACCCGGCGGCTGCGGGCCCGGCGCGTTGCACGCCCACCCCCCAGCAGCGGTAGGCCAGCACCGCAGGCCCCACGGCGATGAAGGCCAGGGCGGCTATCAGCGGCCATCCCCATGCGATGTGCGTGCGCCCGCTGGCCCATTCGGCCCCCGCAAAGCTGCCCGACCAGGCCAGTCCAAACACCATTTGTGCCATCAAAAACGCAGCCCAGTCGCCCCGGATGCTGGTGGGCTCGCTGGTGCGCGACAGCAACCAGCTGTAGAACGCCCACGAGATGGTGGCCAGCAACATGAACAAGTCGCCCGGCACCAGGCGGAAGGCCAGCAGCTGCGACCACTCGCCCCGGCTCAGCACCAGCAGCACACCACACACCGACAGCAATGCCCCCAGTACCTGCCGCCGCGTGACGGTGGCCCCGAAGAACAGCGCGCCCACGGCCAGCATCCACACCGGCATGCTGGAGCCGACCAGCGTCACGTTGATGGGGGTGGAGGTCTGCAGCGCCATGTACTGCAGCGCGTTGTAGGCCCCGATGCCCAGCAGGCCCAGCAGCGCATAGCGGCGCCAGTGCGGCCACAGCGGGCTGTCGGCGCGCAGCACGCCATGGGCCAGGGGCAGCAGGATGGCAAAGGCCAGCACCCAGCGGATGAAGTTCAGGGTGATGGGGGGAATCAGGTCATGCACCAGCCGCCCCACCACAGCGTTGCCGGCCCACAGCAGGGGCGGAATCACCAGCAGCACGGCCGTGCCGGGTGTGATTTTTTGAGTCATGGGGCTGCACTGTAACGGTGCAGCCCGGGCCCTGCTGCGCCCGGGGCACAAGGCCCCAGCACGCACCGGTGCTGCAAGGGCCGTCGGCAACCGCGTGCGATTCGTGGCAGGATGACCGCCGTTGAGACATCCCCCCTTTTTTGTTTGAGGAGACGT
This sequence comes from Acidovorax sp. Root568, assembly GCF_001427445.1. Lineage (NCBI taxonomy): Bacteria > Pseudomonadati > Pseudomonadota > Betaproteobacteria > Burkholderiales > Comamonadaceae > Acidovorax > Acidovorax sp. Root568. The sequence continues at coordinate 361,275 of NZ_LMGP01000018.1, forward strand.
TAGCCATGAGCCTTGCCGTCCAGATCCGCCAGCACGGTGGTCCCGAAGAACTCCACATCGTTGACGTCCCTGTGGGCGAGCCTGGCCCCGGTGAGGTCCGCATCCGCCACCACGCCATCGGCCTGAACTTCATCGACGTGTACCACCGCACCGGCCTGTACCCCTTGAGCATGCCCGCCACCATCGGCATGGAAGGCGCGGGCGTGATCGAGGCGGTGGGCGAGGGCGTCACGCACCTGAAGGTGGGCGACCGCGCCGCCTATGCCAGCAATCCTCCCGGCGCCTACTGCGAAGTGCGCGTGATGCCCGCCAAATGCGTGTGCAAGCTGCCCGACGCGATCAGCTTTGAGACTGGCGCGGCCATGATGCTCAAGGGCCTGACGGCGCAATACCTGCTCAAGAAAACTCGGCCTGTGGAAGGCCTGCAGCCTGGCGACCATGTGCTGTTCCATGCCGCAGCGGGCGGTGTGGGCCTCATCGCCTGCCAATGGGCCAAGGCGCTCGGCCTGCAACTCATCGGCACGGCGGGGTCCGATGCCAAGTGCCAGCTGGCGCTGGCCAACGGCGCGGCGCACGCCATCAACTACAGCACCGAGGACTTTGCGGCGCGCGTGAAGGAGATCACCGGCGGCAAGGGCGTGAAGGTGGTGTATGACTCGGTGGGCAAGGACACCTGGGACAAGTCGCTCGAATGCCTGCGCCCCTTCGGTTTGATGGCCAGCTTCGGCAACGCGTCGGGCCCGGTGGCGCCGTTTGCGCCCGGCAGCCTGGGCGCCAAAGGCTCGCTGTACGTCACGCGCCAGACGCTGTTCACCCACATCGCCACGCGCGAGGCCACGCAAGCCATGGCGGACGACCTGTTTACCGTGGTCGCCAGCGGGCAGGTCAAGATCCACATCGACCAGCGCTACCCGCTGGCCGATGTGCAGCAGGCCCACCGCGACTTGGAAGCACGCAAGACCACCGGCTGCACCGTCCTCACGCTGTGAACGCGGCTGTTCAGGCGCCCACCTTCGACCAGTGGCTGGCAGGGGCACGCCAGGCGGCGCAGCAGCCACCGGCCCAGCCGCGCCAGCCCCTGGTGGTGGCGGGGCAGGTGGTGGGCTCGGTAGCGCCCGGGTTTTTCAGTCAAATCAGCCTGAAGCGCTTGATGAATAAGCGCTACCAGCTATCAGAAGCAGGGCATTCTCAGGGCCTTGCTTGGCATTTGCAGGCATCGCCCACCGACACCACGGATGCCCTCAACACCCTGGCCGCCGCGCTGCGCGATGCGGGCCTGTGTGGCCCCTGGCGTGATGAGCAGTTGGCGGTCACCAACCCGGCGGGCGAGGTCATCGGCACCGTGGAGCGCGGGGCGGTGCGTGTGCTGGGCGTGGCCACCCGCGCCGTGCACCTGGTGGGCCTGGCGCCTGACGGGCGCATGTGGGTGCAAAAGCGCTCCCTGACCAAACCCAACAACCCCGGGCTGTGGGACACGCTGATGGGTGGCATGGTCTCTGCTGCCGACTCTCTGCCGCAGGCCCTGGCCCGCGAAACCTGGGAAGAGGCCGGTTTGCGGGTGGAGGCATTGGCCAACGTGGCGCACGGGGGCCAGGTGCTGTTCAGCCGCCCCAGCCGCGAGGGCGGTGGCGTGGGCTTCATGGTCGAGCGCATCGACTGGTTTCGCGCCCAGGTGCCTCAGGGCATGGAGCCCGACAACCAGGACGGCGAGGTCGAGCGTTTTGACCTGCTGCCTCTGGAGGTGGTCCGGGAGCGCATCGCCCAAGGGGCGTTCACGCTGGAAGCCGGGCTGGTGATTGCGGGGTTTCTGGGGGTGTAGTTGCCGGTGCGGCCTGGGCGTGCCCGCTCCCGCTGCTACCGGAGCAGGCTGGCAGGCAGCCCAGGCCCTGCAAGGTGGTCTGCACTGCCTCGTCCAGCGGGGTGTGTGGCTCCTCACCCAGCACCGTCCGCAGCCGGTCGTTGGTCATGCGCACGGGCTGCTGCCACAGGTAGCGCATCTCGCGCATTTCACGCAAGGTGGTCACGAACGGCGAGGCCAGCGTGACCAGCCACCACGGAAAAGCCTGCACGCGCGGCGCCTGGCTGCCCCGCGCCACCACCACACGGCCAATGGCAGCCGCCATCTGCGTGCCGTCGGCATCCCAATGCCCAGCCAGGTGAAAGCGGGCAAATGCGGGCAGCTCGGCGCGCCGCTCCAGCAGCAACACCATGGCGCGCGCCACGTCCGGCAAGTACGACCACTGGTGCCCGATGCCCGGTGCGCCTGGCTGCTTCACCGTGGTCACCGGTCGTCCCGGCTGGACCAGGCCCTGCGCAAACCAGCTGTTGCCCGCCTGCGGGCCAAAGAAGTCGCCCGCGCGCACGATGATCACGCGGCATGCTGCCTCCAGCGGGTGTGGCACGGTGGCTTGCTGCAGGCGGCGCTCCAGCTCCACCCGCAGGGCGCCCTTGCGCGTGCAGGGGTGTTGGGGGGCGTCTTCGTGCAGCACCGGGAAGGCATCCGGCCCGTAGTTGTAGACGGTGCCTGGCAGCACCACCGTGGCCCCGTGCGCCCGGGCCGCTGTAATCGTGTTGTCGATCATCGGCAGCACCAGCTCGCTCCAGCGCCGGTAACCGGGCGGGTTGACCGCGTGCACGATCACCTGGCAGCCGGTGGCGGCGGCCATCACGTCGGCCCGGGTCATCGCGTCGCCCCGCATCCAGGTGAACCCGCCGCGCTGTTCTCTGGCCTGCGCTGCGTTGCGGTGCAGTGCCACCACCTCCCACCCCCGGTCACGCAGCTGGCGCGCCACCTCGCCGCCAATGCCGCCGGTGGCGCCCAGAACCAGTACCTTGGGGCGGCTGCCGATGGGGTTGTTGGGGTTGTTGCTCATCGCGATACTCCTTCAAAAACCTGTGGATGGAGGCAGTGTCCGCGCCAGGGCGATCCAATGGAATTGCTGAAAATGAGTGCTTGGCTATACATTTATGTATGGACCAACCGGATCGCCATGACATTGGCTGGGAGCTGTACCGTTCGTACCTCGGCGTGCTGCGAGAGGGCTCCTTGTCGGGCGCCGCGCGGGCCCTGGGAGTGACGCAGCCCACCGTGGGCCGCCACATTGCCGCGCTGGAGCAGGCCCTGGGGCTGGTGCTCTTCACGCGCTCTCAGCAGGGCCTGCTGCCCACCGAGGCCGCGTTGGCCCTGCGCAGCTACGCCGAAGCCATGGGCCACTCTGCGGCGGCGCTGGTGCGCGCGGCTGACAGCCAGGGCGACGGCGTGCGCGGCACGGTGCGCGTGAGCGCCAGCGAGGTGATGGGGGTCGAGGTGTTGCCGCCCCTCCTTGCACAGTTGCAGGCCGAGCACCCCGCATTGACGGTGGAGCTGGTGCTGAGCAACCGCGTGCACGACCTGCTGCAGCGAGAGGCCGACATCGCCATCCGCATGACCGAACCCCGGCAGGACGCGCTCATCGCCCGCCGCGTGGGCACCATCCCGCTGGGCCTGTATGCCCATCCGCGCTACATCGCCGCCCAGGGCATGCCCGCCACCCTGGCCGAGCTGGCGCAGCACCGCCTGATAGGCTTTGATGCAGAAACCCCTTTTCTGCGTGCGGCCCAAAAGACCCTGCCTGTGTGGCGGCGAGATCGGTTTGCCGTGCGCAGCGACAGCGATGTGGCGCAGCTGGCCTTTGCCCGCGCAGGCGCCGGCATCGGCATTTGCCAGGAAGCACTGGCCCGGCGCAGTGCCCCCGCACTCGTGCGGGTGCTGCCGCAGCAGCTTCAATACGGGCTGGAGACCTGGGTGGTGATGCACGAGGACCTGCGCACCAGTCCGCGCTGCAGGCGCACGTTTGATGCGCTGGTGGTTGGGCTGGAGCGGTACCTTGTCGAAGGACTAGGCAGCGACGAATCTGCCGACTAGTCCGCTGAATCGGATGGGTGTGGAAGGCGGCGATCTATTGGGCAGCTGAAGATGCCCATGGAAGTACCTTGGGAGCCGTTTTTTCAACGGCCTTTGTTGCTAATAGCCTGCGTGCCATTGCGCTGCACTGCCACCGTTTTCACCAGGTCCCAGGCCGCCTGCGCCACGGGCGAGAGCGCGCGGTGCCTCCGGTGTACCAGCATGATCTCGCGGTCTACGCGCGGCACCAGGGGGCGCACCGCCAGCCGTGTCAGGCCTTCTGGCGGGAGCGCCAGGGTGGGGATCACCGAGATGCCCAGGCCTGCGTCCAGCATGCGGAAGATGGTGGTGGGGTGGCCCACCTCCTGAGCCACCGTGCAGGTCACGCCGTGCTCGGCCAGGGCGCGGTCGATCAGGCGGCGGCTGCCGGATTCGTGGTCCAGCAGCACCAGCGCTTCGCCCTGCAGGTCGGTCCAGCGCACCTGGCGCTTGCCCGCCAGCCGGTGGTCGGGCGGGCAGGCCAGGCAAAAGGGTTCGGTAAGGATGGTCTCGCAGTGCAGCGCCTCGCGCTCGCTGGGGTCGATGACCACGCCAAAGTCCACCTCGCCCGACAGCACGCTGGCCAGCACTGCGCTCTGGATGCGGTCCAGCAGCACCAGCTCCAGCCCAGGCAGGGTGCGCTGGCAGTCGGCGATGCAGTCGGGCATGAGGTTGGCCGACAGCGTGGGGCTGCTGGCCACACGCACGCGGCCGCGCCGCTTGGTGGCCAGTTCCCGCACGTCCAGCAGCGTGTTCTCCAGCTCCTCCAGCACACGCGGCAGGCGTGCCGACAGGCGCTGGCCCGCATCCGTCAGAGTCACTTCGCGCGTGGTGCGGTTGAGCAGCTTCAGGCCCAGCTGGGCTTCCAGCTCGGTGATGCAGCGGCTCACGGCCGGTTGGGTCAGTCCCACCGCATCGCCGGTGCGGCTGAAGTTGCGGGTGGCGGCCACCGACTGAAACACGTGCAGCTGGCGCAGAGTGATATTCATGCGCTCGAATCATAAATCCATCAGAGAAATCCATTTCTCTTTGGAATCAGGCTGCGGTCCAATGCGTGTCTTTGGGGTTTGTGTGCCCCATGTCCTTTTTGCATTTTTTGCGCTGCCGCTGCGCTGTCACCCATGGCCCGTTCCCGTTTTCTCCCTGACAACTTCACCCTGGCCTTGCTGGGCACCGTCACCCTCGCCAGCGTGTTGCCCGCATCGGGCGTGGCGGCCCAGGCGCTGGAGGGGATCACCGTGGCTGCGGTGGCGCTGCTGTTCTTCTTGCACGGGGCCAAGCTCTCGCGGGACGCCATCGTGGCGGGGCTCTCGCACTGGCGGCTGCACCTGGTGGTCGTGGGCACCACGTTTGTGCTGTTCCCGCTGCTGGGCTGGGCGCTGCGGCCGGTGCTGCTGCCGCTGGTCACGCCCGGGCTTTACACCGGCATCCTGTACCTGTGCGTGCTTCCAGCCACGGTGCAGTCGGCCATTGCGTTCACGGCCATGGCGCGCGGCAACATGCCGGCGGCCATCTGCAGCGCGTCGGCCTCGACCCTGCTGGGCATTGTGATCACACCGCTGCTGGTGGGGCTGCTGCTGCCCGAGGCGCAGCAGCAGGCTGGCGCTGCGCAGCATGACACGCTGGCCAACATCGGCCGCATCACCTTGCAGCTGCTGGTGCCCTTTGTGGCGGGCCACCTGCTGCGTCCGTGGATTGGCGGTTTTGTGCAGCGCCGGGCGGCAGCGCTCAAGCTGGTGGACCAGGGCTCCATCCTGCTGGTGGTGTTCACCGCCTTCAGCGCTGCGGTGGTCGAGGGGCTGTGGCGGCAGCTGCCAGCGTCTGCGCTGCTGGGCCTGGTGGTGGTGTGCGCCGTGCTGCTGACGCTGGCGCTGGTGACCACCACCTGGGTTGCGCGGCGCATGGGGTTCTCCAAGGAGGACGAAATCACCCTGGTGTTCTGCGGCTCCAAGAAGAGCCTGGCCAGCGGTGTGCCCATGGCCAAAGTGCTGTTTGCGTCGCACGCGGTGGGCGCCATCGTGCTGCCCATCATGGTGTTCCACCAGATGCAGCTGATGGTGTGTGCGGTGCTGGCGCAGCGCTATGCGCGGCGCAGTGTGTAGACGCTAGTTTGCTATCTTTTATGTAGCTGAAAGCGCATAGGGAATATACGCCTGCAGCCCAAAAGGCTTCAACTTTGTTCGTTGAGCGCGCGCAGGCGGCTGGGCGCCAGGGCGCCGGCCGATTCCAGAATGGGGTAGGCCACCGAGCACAGCAGCGAGTTGATGCGCTTGAGCTCGCTGATCAGGTCGATGTGCAGTGAACTGGTCTCGATGCTCTGCACCGTGTTGTCTGACAGGCGTGCCAGGTGGGTGGCCGAATAGGCGTGTTCCAGGTCGCGAAAGCGCGCTTTTTCTTCGAGCAGCTTTTGTGCGTCACGCACGCTGCCGTTCAAGAACACGCTCATGGCCAGCCGCAGGTTGTCGATCAGGCGGGCGTGCAGCTCGTTGATCTCTTCCATGCCCGCCTCGGAGAACTGGCGGCCCTTCTTGATCTTCTTGTCCTCGATGTCGATCAGCACCCGTTCGATGATGTCGCCGATCTGCTCCATGTTGATGGTGAAGCTGATGATGTCGGCCCAGCGGCGGCCCTCGCGTTCGTCCAGGGCCTCGCGCGAGATCTTGGTCATGTAGTACTTGATGGCCGAATACAGGCCGTCCACCTCGTCGTCGAGCTTGCGCAGGTCTTCCGCCAACTGCAGGTCGTCCGTGCGGATCACCTTGTGCAGGCCCAGCAGCATTGATTCGACCACGTCGGCTTGGTGCAGGGCTTCGCGCGCCGCGCATGAGATGGCGAGCGATGGCGTGGCCAGGGCGGATGGGTCCAGATGCTGGGGACGGGTGCCTGCGGCCGCCTGCGCCTTTTCAACCGGCAGCAGGCGCTGCACGGCCCGCGCCACCGTACCTGTCAGGCCAATGCAGACGATGCCCACCACGATATTGAAGGCCAGGTGGAACAGCACCACCAGGGCGGCGGTTTCGGGCACATAGGGCCGCACATGTTGCAGCCACAGGCCGGTAAGCGGCGTCATGATGAGCACGCCAATGATCTTGAAGAACAGATTGCCCAGTGGCACCTGGCGTGTCTGCACGTTGGACTTCATGGTGGTCAACACCGCCAGCACACCGCTGCCCAGGTTGGCGCCCAGCACCAGACCCAGCGCCACGTCTGCCGGAATACCGCCCGAGCCAGCCAGCGCCGCTGTGAGCAGCACGGTGGCGAGGCTGGAGTACGCCACGATGGCCAGAATGGCGCCGGTAAAAATCTCCAGCAGCAGATCGCTGGTGAGCGCGCCCAGCAGCGTGCGCACGGTGGGCGACTGGGTGAGCACCGTGGTCGATTCGGTGATGAGGCGCAACGCCAGCAGCATCAGCCCCAGGCCGATCAGCACCCGGCCCACGCGGCCCACGGCGGTGTCCTTGCGCGAGATGAACAGCACCACTCCCACAAAGATGAACAGGGGCGACAGCCACGACAGATCCATGGAGAACACCACGGCCATCACGCTGGTGCCCACGTCGGCGCCCAGCATCACGGCCAGCGCCGCAGGCAGGCCCACCAGGCCCTGGCCCACGAAGGACGACACGATGAGCGCGGTGGCGGTGCTGGACTGCACCACGGCCGTCACGCCAATGCCGGAGAGCACAGCGGTGAAGCGGCTGCTGACGCTGTGCGCAATCAGCTGGCGCAGGTTCGCGCCGAACACACGCAGGATGCCGGTGCGCACCAGGTGGGTGCCCCAGATCAGCAGCGCCACGGCTGCCAGGAGATTGAGGAGATGCTTCATGAAAACCGTTGTTTCTTCTTCTTGTGATGGGCGCAAACCCTGCGATGACCAGACCCAGGGGCCAATGCAAGAACCGCGCACACCGGGCTGTCATAAAACTGACACATAAGCATACTCCTGATTCCATAGCGCTGGAGCAGATGCCCATGTCGGCGCTGGGTGCGTTGCTGCGCACAAACAGCGCGGCCCGCATGCAGCGGGCCGTTCAAGGGAGAGCAAAGCCAGCGTGGCCTCAACGCTCGCGCCGCACCCGCAGCAGCTCGTCCAGGATCAGGCAGGCCGCACCCACCGTGATGGCCGAGTCCGCCAGATTGAACGACGGGAAGTACCAGCCCGCGTAGTGGAACTGCAAGAAGTCCACCACATAGCCGTGCATGAGCCGGTCCACCACGTTACCCACTGCTCCGCCGAGGATGCTGGACAGCGCAAAGCTGAACAGCTTCTGGCCCGGGTGCGCGCGCAGCTGCCACACGATGAAGATCGTGGCCGCCGCGCCGATGCCGGTGAACAGCCAGCGCTGCCAGCCGCCCGCGTCCGACAGGAACGAGAACGCTGCGCCAGTGTTGTGCGCGCGCACGATGTTGAAGAAGCTGGTGATGAACGTGGAGTCGCCCAGCTGGTAGTGGTTGAGGATCAGCGTCTTGGTGATCTGGTCGGCGCCCAGAAGAAACACCGCCCACGCCAGCCACGGCCACATGCCCGCGCCGGTGCGTCCGGCCTGTGCTGTGCGCGCCATCACGCGTGCGCCCGGCTTTCGCCGTCGCCGTGGAGGTTGCTGGTGCAGCGGCCGCAGATGGTGGGATGGGCGGCATCGCTGCCCACATCACTGCGGTAGTGCCAGCAGCGCTCGCACTTTGCGTCAGAGCTGGGCTTGACGCTGATCTGCAAAGCGCTACCAGCTGCCAAATCGATAGCGGATGTGATGAATACGAATTTCAGGTCATCGCCCAGGCTGGCCAGCAGTGCGTGGTCCTCCGGCGCAGCCGTGAGGGTGACGGTGGCCTGCAGCGACGAGCCCACCTGGCCTGCAGCGCGCAGCGCTTCGATCTCCTTGTTGACCGCATCGCGGATCTCGCGGATGCGCGCCCACTTGGCCAACAGGCCTTCGTCGGCACCGGCACCCACGCCCGCCACGTTGCCGTAGGTCTCCAGGAAGATGGAGTCGGAGTTGCCAAACACCTTCCACGCCTCTTCGGCCGTGAACGACAGGAACGGCGCCATCCAGCGCAGCATGGCGTGCGTGATGTTGTAGAGCGCGGTCTGCGCACTGCGGCGGGCCAGGCTCTTGGGCGCCGTGGTGTACAGGCGGTCCTTGAGTACGTCGAGGTAAAAGCCGCCCAGGTCTTCCGAGCAGTACAGCTGCAGCTTGGCGACCACGGGGTGGAACTCGTACACCTTGTAGTGGGCCAGCACTTCGGCCTGGAACTCGGACGCGCGGGTGAGCGCATAGCGGTCGATCTCGAGCATCTGGTCAAACGGCACGGCATCCTTGGCCGGGTCGAAGTCGCTCACGTTGGCCAGCAGGAAGCGCAGTGTGTTGCGGATGCGGCGGTAGGCGTCCACCACGCGCGCCAGGATCTTCTCGTCGCCTGCGATGTCGCCCGAGTAGTCGCTGGCGGCCACCCACAGGCGGATGATTTCGGCGCCCAGCTTCTTGTTGATCTCCTGCGGGTCGATGCCATTGCCCAGCGACTTGCTCATCTTGCGGCCCTGGCTGTCCACGGTGAAGCCGTGGGTCAACAGGCCGCGATACGGCGCGCGGCCTTCCAGCGCGGATGCCAGCAGCAGCGAGCTATGGAACCAGCCGCGGTGCTGGTCATGGCCTTCCAGGTACAGGTCGGCCTCGGGGCCGGTGTCGTGGTGCACGTTGGGGTGCGTGCCGCGCAGCACATGGCTGAACGTGGAGCCCGAGTCGAACCACACCTCCAGGATGTCGGTGCTCTTCGTGTAGCAGGCCGCGTCCTCGGCGCCCAGGATCTCCTCGGGCGTCACGCGGCTCCAGGCCTCGATGCCGCCCTTCTCCACAATGGCGGCCGCCTGGTCCATGATCTCCATGGTGCGCGGGTGCAGCTCGCCCGAATCCTTGTGCAAAAAGAACGGGATGGGCACGCCCCAGCTGCGCTGGCGCGAGATGCACCAGTCTGGACGCCCGGCGATCATGTCGTGCAGGCGCGTCTTGCCGTTCTCGGGGTAGAAGCTCGTGTGTTCGATGGCGTCCAGCGCGATCTGTCGCAGCGTCTTGGCAGGCTTCATGCCGGGCTGGGTGAACACGCCTTCGCCCTCGTCCATGCGGATGAACCATTGCGCGGCCGCGCGGTAGATCACCGGCGTCTTGTGGCGCCAGCAGTGCGGGTAGCTGTGCGTGATGTCCTTGGTGGCCATCAGGCGGCCGGCGTTGCGCAGGGCTTCGATGATGACGGGCACGGCCTTCCAGATGTGCTGGCCGCCAAACAGCGGGAAGTCGGCCGCATAGGTGCCGTTGCCCTGCACGGGATTCAGGATGTCGTCCAGTGCCAGGCCGTGGGACACGCAGGAGTTGAAATCCTCCAGCCCGTAGGCGGGCGAGGAGTGCACGATACCGGTGCCATCGTCGGCCGTGGCGTAGTCGGCCAGGTACACGGGGGACAGGCGCTGGTAGCCTTGGGTGCCGTCTTCGCTCTTCACGTCGTACAGCGGGTGCTCAAATTCCAGCCCGCTGAGGTTCTTGCCCAGGGTGGTGGCCAGCACGCTGCCTGTGAGGCCATAGCGCTCCAGACACGAGGCCACCAGCGGCTCGGCCACCAGCAGGATGCGCTCGCCGGTGTCCACCAGGGCGTAGCTGATCTCGGGGTTCAGGTTGAGCGCCTGGTTGGCGGGGATGGTCCAGGCGGTGGTGGTCCAGATGACGACGAAGGCGTCTTTGGTCAACGCGGGCAGGCCAAACGCGGCCGCCAGCTTGGCAGGCTCGTGCGCCTTGAACGCCACGTCGAGCGTGGTGCTCTTCTTGTCCTGGTATTCGATCTCGAACTCGGCCAGCGAAGAGCCGCAGTCAAAACACCAGTACACGGGCTTCAAGCCGCGGTACACAAAACCACGCTCCATCACACGTTTGAACGCGCGGATTTCGCCCGCCTCGTTGGCGGGGTTCATGGTCTTGTAGGGGTTGTCCCATTCGCCCAGCACACCCAGGCGCTTGAAGTCCACCATCTGCTGCCCGATTTGCTCGGTGGCAAACGCACGGCTCTTGGCCTGCATGTCGTCGCGGCTCAGGTTGCGGCCGTGTTTCTTCTCGATGGCATTCTCGATCGGCAGGCCGTGGCAGTCCCAGCCCGGCACGTACAGCGCGTCAAAGCCTTCGAGCTGGCGCGCCTTGGTGATCATGTCCTTCAGGATCTTGTTGACCGCGTGGCCCATGTGGATCTGGCCGTTGGCATAGGGCGGGCCGTCGTGCAGGATGAACTTGGGCGCGCCCCGGCGGGCGTCGCGCAGGCGCTTGTAGATGCCTTGGTCTTCCCATTCCTTCACCCAGCCCGGTTCGCGCTTGGGCAGATCGCCGCGCATGGGGAAGGGGGTGTCTGGCAGGTTCAGCGTGCTGCGGTAATCCGTGGCGGTGGATGCGGGGGTACTGGCGTTGTCGGACATGAAGGAGCCTTAAAACGGGGCATTCCGGGGCAGGCCCGGAGCAATGCGGGGAAACAGGGGGCGAAACGCGGGAGGTGTAGTGCCTGCAGGGCAGGCGCTGCGCAGGCAGCCCCCTAAATTCGGTCGCGCGTGGTCTGGCGCCGGGTCTCGGTGTGGTTGGGAGCGGCGTGGGCCGATGCAAAGTAGGCGCGCGCATCCGCACAGTCTTTCGCGATACCCGTCGTCAGGGCGTCCAGACTGTCGTACTTCAGTTCGTCGTGCAGTTTGTGCAGTAGTTCCACACGCACGATTTTACCGTACGCCCCTTCGGCACCCAGTTCGGCAGGCCAGTGCAGGCAATGGGTTTCCAGCAGCACGCGGCCGCCGTTCACGTCATTGGGGTCCAGGGAGGGGCGCACGCCCAGGTTGGCCACACCCGGCAAGGGCTCGCCAGCGAGACCATGCACCAGTACGGCAAAGATGCCGCTGGCGGCGGGTTTCCAGTGCGCAAACCGCAGGTTGAGGGTGCGAAAACCGTCGCCCGCGCCTTCCGCCCTGGCGCCCAGTTCGCGCCCCAGCTTGCGGCCATGCACCACATGGCCGCTGATGGTGTAGGGCCTCCCCAGCAGGCGTGCGGCCGCCTCCATGTCGCCCGCCGCCAAGGCCTGGCGCACGGCGGAACTGGACACGCGCAGGCCGTGCACCTCGTAGCTGTTCATGCGCGCTACGTCGAAGCCCTTGGCTTGCCCGGCCGCGTCCAGCATGGCGTAGTCGCCCGCTCGCTGGCTGCCAAAGCGGAAATCGTCGCCCACCAGCACGTAGCGGGCACCCAGGCCGCGCACCAACACCTCGTCGATGAAGGCCTCGGGCGACCGTGCGGCCAGTCGCGCGTCAAACGGTAGCACCACAGTCTGCTGCACACCGCAGCGTGCCAGCTCGGTGAGCTTGTCTCGCAGGGTGCCGATCCGGGCTGGTGCGAGTTCCGGCTTGTGGTGTGCACCGGCAAAGTAGTCGCGTGGGTGGGGCTCGAAAGTGAGCACACAGCTCTCCACCCCCCGGTGTGCGGCCTCGCTGTTCAACAGGGCCAACATGGCTTGGTGACCTCGGTGTACGCCATCGAAATTACCGATGGTCAGCGCGCAGGCGTCAGCGATGCCAGGGTGGTGGAATCCGCGAAAGATCTTCATCGGTTTGTTATCTTTTTGATAGCGGTCTGTGCAAGCGCAATAAGCGCAGGACGCCAATTTGTCATGAAAACGGAGTATATTGTGACCCACGGCTGGCCCCGCGCAGGGCTGCCCGCGAGACATCTGCGTTCCGATCCTTGTGTACTTTGTGTTCCAGGAGGCGTGTTTTGAAGGTCTTGAAGCTGTCAGCCCAAGGGCTGCCCCAATCGTGGATTTCGCTGGAGCAGGCGGTCATTCATTACGCCGCCGGGGAAGTGCGCTGGGAGTCTGGTGCCCAGATTGCCCGGTTCCGGGGCGGGCACAACGCCATCTCGGGTGAGCAATCGGTGATCGCTATCAACAGCATCATCGGCACCAAGGGCGTGCCCAGCATCAATCCGTTCGAGCTCAAGCCCAGCCTGACCAACAGCAAGCTCTTTGCCCGCGACCGCAATGTGTGTGCCTACTGCGGCGGGCACTTTCACGAAGAGGACTTGACGCGCGAACACATCGTGCCCTTCGCCCGCAATGGCCAGGACCACTGGATGAACGTGGTCACGGCCTGCCGCCCCTGCAACCACCGCAAGGGCCCCCGCACGCCAGAGCAGGCGCACATGCCGCTGCTGTATGCGCCCTATGTACCCAGTCTGTGGGAAGACTTCATCTTGCGCAACCGGCGCATCCTGGCCGATCAGATGGAGTTCTTGATGGCGCACGTGCCGAAGTCATCGCGCCTGCTGGCTTAGGGCTCCTTTCGCGCGTCCTTGCAGCCGCTGACGTGGTTAGCCGTTCGTGTAAGTGTTTCGTTTCAGAGAGATTTGCTTGCCATTTCTACGGGACCGTAGAAGGGTCGTCATAACCTGTGCTCTGGGTGATTTCACTTGCCACCCCCAATCGGTACCAGCCCATTTTTCGAGTCAATCGAGCAAACCTGGGGCCTGGTCGGGCGCAACCGGCAGGAGCTCACCCAGTCGAACCAATGCCTGCATCGTGTTGTCTGCGTTTTATGACAGTGCCCCCTCCTGAAAAGGCTGCATGCGGATTCCGAGACATTGATATGCGGACCCGGCCGCGCGTCAATGCAGCACGCTGATACCTGTACATCCGACGCGTTCGCGACGCCTCGGTCGGGGCTTGAGGTTGTAGGGGGCGCTATGGCTTCCATCTCAAAAGGAGCGCGGCGGATGGCAGGCGCTTGCCAGGTTTCGTGTCTGCCCTGCTAAGGCGTTCGGATGGCTTCCGGCCTGGAAGTATCGAGCATCGTGCGTGAAGGGGTTTCACCTTGTCCACCAGCGCTTGTCCGCCTGCTCTGTGTGTGTGCACCGGTCAGGGTGTTGTTATCTGCGGGATTGAATGTTAACTATTGTCAGAAATGTATCAATAGTTAATTGAATCTCGCTATGCTCCCGTGGCGGCCCCTTTTTAGAGGCCGTGGCTCCGTGAATGGGCTAGCTCAGCGTTAGCCGTCGGGGGCAATTGGGAGGGGCGCCTGCAACTGGGTGGCCTGATCGAAAACAAGAAACGAAAGAGCGAATTCCATGAAGGACGACTGGATGCCGGTGCAGGTTGCACGCGGTCGCGGGCTGCTGCGCGATTTTTCTAACGTATTGCGGAGCGCCGCAGTTGCGTTGCTTGGCGGTGTGATGATGACCCAGGCTGCTATGGCTGGCGTGGTCAACGGGGGGTTTGAAGACTCCACTGATTTTGCGGGATGGACCAAGCAGTCCTACAACTTGCAGACGGGGGGGATCACCACATTTCCACCGACGCAAAAGTCGCATCTGAACTTGTCGGCGCCCGTATCCACGTTTGATCTGTCTGCGGTTCTGCGCGGCTCCTCGGAAAGTCTGAACGACGCCAACACCAATGGGTTGTTGAAATTTCCTCGCTGGGGCAATGCTGTCGCGCGCGTTCACAACCAGTTCGGAGCTGATCCCGGCTCTAACCAGGACAAGGCCAGTTCGATCGAGCAGACAGCCACGATGACGCTGGCGGATGTGGATCCTTCTGACGGCAAAATCCACTTGCGTTTTGCCGCCGCGCCCGTTTTGCGTGCACCCGCCCACGCTGACAACTTGCAGCCGTACTTCTTCATTCAGGTGACCAATGTCACCAAGGGAACTACGCTGTTCACTACTTTCAATTTCTCGAATCAGCCCGGCATTCCCTGGCAAAGTGGCGTGGGCGACTACAAGTTCACCGATTGGCAGGGTTTTGATATCGCGCCTGGCAATGGTTTCCTGGACGTAGGGGACTCCGTCAAGATAGAAGTGATTGTCGCCGGGTGCCAGCCCAGCGGGCACGAAGGTCATTTGTACCTCGACTCCGTCGGCGCGTTCATTCAAGGTCTGGCTGTTACCGCAGTGGGGCCCACCACGGCCAAGCCGGGTGACCAGATTACTTACACCTACACCTACACCAATAACAGTGGGGTGATATCCAACAACACGACGGTGACAGCAGTGATGCCCAAATCGGGCAACAACCTGGATACCACCTTTGTGTCCATCCAGCCGAATGGCGGTACTTGCTCGCTGCCGACCGTGGGGACGGCAGATGCGCCGGTGGTTTGCAATTTCGGTACCCTCAACAACGGGGCCAGTGGTTCGTTCACGGTGACAGTCACGATTCCGTCGGGTGCGAGTACCTCCAGCCCGACCAACGTTGTCAACAACGGCAACTACAAGATCGCATCTGACGGCACCAGTGCGTTCCTAGGGCCTCTGTTTCAGACCCAGGTGGTGCCGTTGGCAAGTTCTTTGACCGATCTGGGTATCACCATTTCTGATGGAGGTGTCTCAGCTGTGGCAGCGGGCAGCACAGTCACCTACACCGTGGTAGTGACCAACAACGGACCTACCGCTGTGGTGGCTGCGCCCGTCTCGCAAACTGTGTCCGGATTGGGCGCGGTCGCATGGACCTGTGTGGCCAACTCTGGCGCAGCTTGTGGTGCCGCTAGCGGGGCGAACTCCATCACGGACGCCCCCTCATTGCCGGTCGGCGCCTCCGTCACATACACGGTCACAGGTACTGCAGGTGCCGCAGGAACCACGACATCCACCACGGTGAATGTCGCGGCTCCCGCGGGTGTCACGGACAGCAATGCAGCCAACAACGCCGCAGCGGATACCAATGCCGTAGGCACCCTGTACGCTGTAGGCCTTTCGAAAAGTGGCACGGGTACTGGCACCGTGACCAGCGTTCCAACAGGGCTCAGCTGTGCAGCTGCGTGCACATCTGCATCCATGAGCGTGGCAAATGGAACCACGACGATTCTGTCTGCAGTCGCTGCACCGGGCTCCGTTTTCACCGGTTGGTCGGGGGCGGGATGCTCGGGAACGGGGACTTGCACTGTCAACGTGTCGGGCGCTAGTGCCAACGTCATTGCTACTTTTGCGCTGGTCCGTACGGTCACACCAGTGGTGGGCGCTAACGGCACCATCACTCCGGGTACACCTACAACGGTGGTATCTGGCTCCACGGTGACATACACCATCAACCCCGATCCGACCTATGCTCCGCTGATCACCGGGAACTGCCCTGGTGTGCTTTCTGGCAACCAGTACACCATATCCCCCGTGAATGCTGATTGCACTTTCAACGTGGCATTCACCAACGCAACGGCCACCGTGACTTCATCCGTCAATGGTGGTAACGGTGGCATATTGGCTGCTGGTGCACAGACGGTGGCACTGGGTTCGCAACACACGTTCACCCTGACGCCCAATGCGGGCTACGTGGCGCGTATTTCGACAAGTGGAACCTCTTGCCCGGGAAGTCTGGTGGGGAATACCTTCACCACGAATGCGATTGCAGGCAGTTGCACAGTGGTTGCTTCGTTTGTGTCCGCCTCCAGCATTCCCACCTTGTCGGAGTGGGCGCTCATCGTGATGGCCCTGGCGCTTGCTGCTCTGGGGTTGCAGCGACTGCCTGCAGGTCGCAGACTCACGCACTGATCCGTCTATTCTTCATTGCTGCGGCATGCCCGATGCCCACCTCGATCGCAGGTGGGCATTTGGTTTTTGGTCTGTCCGCAGCGCACTCGGATGCAAGTATGAAAACTTTCGCCATCTTGGCCCTGGCTGTTGTTGTGAATCAGGCCGCGTGGGCACAGACTCTGCCCACACGCAAGGCAGGACTCTGGGAGGTATCTATCCGCCCCGAGGGTGCTGCAGATACTGCAGTGCTTAAAGTATTGCAGTGCACGGACCGCGCAACCGATGCGCTGACCTTGATGTCGATTGCGCCCGGGCAAGAAAACTGCGGCAAGCCTAGTGTTGCGCGGCTCAAGGAAAAAGGACATCGCATTCGCACCGCCTGCCATGTGCACGAACAGCGCGTGGATACCGTCGTGGAGTTGAAGGGTGACCTGAAGTCACGCTATGAAGGGCGTCTGGAAACTCGATACCCCAGCATGGCCTCCCAAACACCACCGCCCAAGGTGTTTGAAGGGCGGTGGCTGGGTGAGTGTCGCGCAGGGATGCGGCCCGGCGACATGCTCTTGCCCAACGGTGTCACGGTGAACGTGGTCGATGATCGCAGGCGCGCAGAGGAGCGTCGGGACCATCACGACCACAAGGGACACAAACACTGAATGTGCCTGGCTGCCGTTGCCACACACTTGGTTGCTTGAATGAAGGGCCTGTCGGCAGACAGGCGGTGGGCAATGGGTGTGTTGCCCATTCAGTCTTTTGGAGGCAGCCCCTGCGGGCTGCTTTTTGCTTTTATTGGCTGACTTCCAGCATGACGACGTGGCCTTGCGCGGCAGGCCATGTTTGCCCCACGACGCGCTCGCCATTGAATTCGGCGGCAATACTGCGCACGCCCCCCGCGGGCTTGACCTTGGCAGATGCCACGCCGGCGCCAGCGGGCACGCCCGCAGGCACTGCACCATCCAGCAGCATCTTGTCGCGCGCCGGGTCCAGGTAGCCGCGCGGGCGGGTCAAGGTCACAACGCTCTCGGCGCCCTTGTCGGCATCGGCCATGCGTTCTGCGCGCAGATGGATGAGGTCACTACTACGCGGAAAGCCGCTGCGGTAGATGTGGGTGGTGGCATATCCAGGCGCGGTGATTACGAACTCGATGGGTGCGCCGGGTGAAACCGTCAGCGGACCCCATTGGCCGTCTGCACCCACTGTCTTTCGCAGCAGCGGGTTGCCCGTGCGTGCACCAGTGGCGGAGTCGGTGGCGTACACCTCCAGCTGGGCACCCGCCAGGGGCAGGTTGTTGCTGAAGTTGCCGGTCTTGGGGTCGGCAGAGTCCACCCCCAGGCCCGTGACTTTGCCGTTGATCACTACGGATTTCTCCGCGGCGATCTCGGTGCGTGCGGGGGCCTTGCCGGTGATGAAGCGGTAGGTGGCTTCAAACGCAATGGGGGAGTACGAAGTCTCGCGGTGGTCGATGCGCGGAATCACCACGTTGGCAGCGCCCTTGAGCTCGGGCCCTGCGGCGGTCACGTTGGTGGGCGTGCCTTTCTGGCCGATCCACAGGCCGTCGGGCTGGGCGAACTTGTCGTTGTTGTCCGAGCGGATGGTCAGCCATTTCACCGGGCCGCTCACTTCGTCGCCCGCAGCGTTCTTGGGGGCATTCAGCGCTCTGAGGAAGGGGCCTGTGCCCGAGAACTCGTTGCCTTCACGGAACCCCGGTATCGCCCACACGCCGTGGTTGGGTGTGCCGCCGAGGATCGCGTGGCTCACCGTCTTGTCGCCGTCCCCGTTGTAGATGTAGTTGCGGATGGCATTGCCGCCGCGCGAGTTGCCGACCAGCACGACCTGGCGGGCGCCTGTGGCTTTGAGCACCTTGTCCACTTCGGCCTTGAGGTAGGCCATGTGTTCTGCTGCCGAGGTGCGGCCCGGCTGGGGCTTGGCGTCCTCATCGCGCGACAGGGGGTAAGGCACGTCGATGGCGTGCAGTCGCTCGCGGGGCCAGCCGTTGGACTCGAACCGCCAGACGGTGGTCTGCCACAGCGCGGCGGTGTCGCCGTTGCCATGCACAAAGACGATGGGCGGTGCTTCTGCCAGGCTGGGGTTCTGGGTGGCGCAGCCTGCCAGCGCCAGGCCGGCAGCCGCAGCGGCTGCCAGCAAGAGGGATCGGCGTGGCAACAGGAATGCGTGATTCATGGGGGAGTCTCCAAAAAGAAAAAATGCCCGTGGACTGGGGAATCCACGAGCATCGTTTGCGGGTGTTACGCGCCTGCGTCAGTTCACATCAGGCAAACACGCCTGCAGTGTCTTGCATGCGGGCGGACACTTCGCCCAGATGGTGCAGCGTGTCGCCAAAGGCCACTTCCAGCTGGGTGAGCTTCTTGAAATAGTGGCTCACGATGTACTCGTCCGTCACGCCGATGCCACCATGCAGTTGCACGGCCTGCTGGCCCACAAAACGCATCGATTGACCCAGTTGCACCTTGGCGCGCGCCATGGCGGCGCGGCGCTCTGCGGCAGGGGCGCCCAGCTTGAGGCTGGCGTAATAGCTCATCGAGCGGGCCAGTTCCAGCTGCATCTTCATGTCGGCCACGCGGTGGCGCAGCGCCTGGAAGCTGGCAATGAACACGCCAAACTGCTTGCGCTGGTTCATGTATTCGACGGTGATGGCCACGGTCTTGTCCATCACGCCCACGGCTTCGGCGCAGGTGGCGGCGATGCCGGTGTCCACGGCCAGTTCCAGCGCGGCCAGGCCATCGGTGGTGATGAGCATGGCGGGGGCGTTGGTGAACTTCACCTCGGCGGCGCGGCTGCCGTCTTGTGTGACGTAGCCTTGGGTGGTCACGCCAGTGGCGGTGCGCTCGACCAGGAAGAGGGCGGTCTTGCCGTCCAGTTGGGCAGGCACGATGAACGCATCGGCCTTGTCGCCGGCAGCTACTACGCTTTTGATAGCTGTCAGCGCATATCCATCTTGCGCTGGGGCCGCTTTTGCCTCGCAAACATCCAGGCGGTATCGCGCCTTGCGCTCCTGCTGGGCCAGTACCACCAGGGCTTCACCACTGGCCACGCGGGGCAGCCAGGCCGATTGCACGTTGGCCGGTGCGTAGTGCGACAGCACGCTGCTGGCCATGAAGGCTTGAGCGATGGGCTCCAGAACGATGCCACGGCCCAGTTCCTCGGCCACCACCATGGCGTCGATCGCGCCCTGGCCCATGCCGTCGTGGGCTTCGGGCACGGTGAGGGCCGTCAGGCCCAGCTCGGCCAGTTCGTTCCAGGCGGCGCGGTCAAAACCACCGGCGGCCACGGCGGCGCGGCGGCGCTCGAACGTGTAGCCCTTGTCCACCCACTTGCGCACGGCGTCGCGCAGTTGTTCCTGGTCGTCAGAAAAATCGAAATCCATGTTCTTGTCTCCTTAGCCCAGAACCGTCTGCGCGACGATGTTGCGTTGAACTTCATTGCTGCCACCGTAGATGGTGGTTTTGCGCAGGTTGAAGTAGGTGGACGCCAGCGGCGCGTTGGCAGTGACGCCGCCGGGGAAGTTGCCCTGCCAGCCAGCTTCCATGGCCTCTTCGATGAAGGGCATGGCAAAGGGGCCTGCGGCCAGCATCATCAGCTCGGCGTAGCGCTGCTGGATCTCGCTGCCCTTGATCTTGAGCAGACCCGCGATGTCGAGCGAGTTCTTGCCCGACTTCTCGGCCGACAGCACGCGCAGCACCAGCATTTCCAGCGCGACGATGTCCACTTCGAGCAGTGCGATCTGGTCGCGGAAGCGCAGGTCATCCCACACGCCTTCGGTCTTGGCGATGCGCTTCAAGCGCTCCAGCTCGCGCTTGCTGCGGTTCACGTCGGCGATGTTGGTGCGCTCGTGGCTCAGCAGGTGCTTGGCGTAGGTCCAGCCCTTGTTCTCTTCGCCGATCAGGTTTTCGGCAGGCACTTCGACGTTGTCGAAGAACACTTCGTTCACCTCGCATTCGCCGTCCAGCAGCTTGATGGGGCGCACGGTGACGCCCTTGGACTTCATGTCGAGCAGCAGGAAGGAGATGCCGGTCTGGGGCTTGCCCTCGGTGCTGGTGCGCACCAGGTTGAACATCCAGTCGCCATGCTGGCCCAGGGTGGTCCAGGTCTTTTGGCCGTTGACGATGTACTTGTCACCCACGCGCTCGGCGCGGGTCTTGACGCTGGCCAGGTCCGAACCCGATCCTGGTTCGCTGTAGCCCTGGCTCCACCAGACTTCGCCGCTGGCGATGCCAGGCAAAAAGCGCTTTTGCTGCTCGGCGTTGCCAAACGCCATGATCACCGGGGCCACCATCACCGGGCCAAACGGCACGATACGGGGCGCACCGGCCAGGGCGCATTCTTCTTCAAACAGGTGCTTTTGCACGGCCGTCCAGCCGGGGCCGCCAAACTCCTTGGGCCAGCCGAAGCCCAGCCAGCCTTTCTTGCCCAGGATCTTGGCCCAGCCCTGCAGATCGTCGCGGGTCAGGCGCAGGGCGTTGTGGACCTTGTGCGAAATTTCTTTCGGTAGATTAGCTTGAACCCAGGCGCGAATTTCTTCGCGGAACGCCTGTTCTTCGGGGGTGAATGCGAGATCCATCGGTTTGTCTCCAAGTGATCCGCATTTGTAGCACGGTCGTTCGTTTTAGTCCTGTCCGGGTGGCGACATCGGCGCGGAGTCTGGGGAAATGCCCAGTTCTGTACACAGCCGCTGCACCGTGGTGCGCAGGTTGGCCACCTCGGTCTCCAGTGCGTCCACCCGCGCTTGCAGTGCGGCAGACGTGCCGGTGCTGCCACCGCCGCCACTGCTGGGGGCTGACACACCGGCGCTGGTGTCTACAGGTCCACACATCAGATGCGCCCAACGCTGCTCGCGGGCACCCGGCGCGCGGGGCAACTGCACGACCAGCGGGCCGCCCTTTTCGGCGCTGCGCTCCTGCAGCTCGTCCAGAAAAGCTTCGACCGACGAAATGTCGGCAAAGCGGTACCAGCGCTCGGCGTTGATGCGCAGTTCACCCGCCGTCTGCGGGCCGCGCAGCATCAGCAGGCCCAGCAGCACGGCCGACTGCTCGGGCACGCCCACGCCGCGCTGAAAGTTGTGTTCCCAGCGTGTGGTGCGGTTGCCGCTGCTCTCAAACGCCAGCGTCAGCAGCTTGAGCGAATCCAGGGCTTCCTGCGCATCGGCGTCACTCAGGTTCATCACCGGGTCGCGGCTGGTTTTCTGGTTGCAGCCGGTGACCAGGCCGTTGAGCGACATGGGGTAGCTGTCGGGCACGGTGCGGGCCTTCTCCATCAGCGTGGCGAGCACGCGGGCTTCGTGGGGGGTGAGGGGGCGGGTGGCGGGATCGAAGGGCATGAGGAGGCTGTCGGGCTTGGGGTTGGCGCTGCGTTGTGCGACAGAGTATGCAGGCTAGGCGCCCAGCGCAAGCTGCACTGGCTGTGCAGCGAGCATGGGCAACGCCGCCTGCGTGCTCTGTCGCACAACCCTTCGGGCCGCCGCCTGGGGCCGCCATGCTGCGTTGCGGGTTCGTTGTGTGGCTGGGCCACACGGCCTCACCCGCGCCTTGCCTGGCACCCCCAGGCGGTGGCGCAGAGCCAACCCCATGCTCGACAGCCTCCTAGATAATCCGTGGCAATTTATGAAGAACATCGTCATTTTGATCTCTGGCGGCGGCTCGAACATGGCCACCATCGTCCGCACCGCACAACAGGAGCACTGGGAGCAGCGCTACGGCGCCCGCGTCGCGGCCGTCATCAGCAACAAGCCCGATGCCGCCGGGCTGGTGTTTGCGCGCGAGCAGGGCATCGCTGCCGAGGCGCTGGACCACAAGGCCTTTGCCAGCCGCGAGGCTTTTGATGCCGAGCTGGCGGCCACCATCGACCGCCACCAGCCTGCCCTGGTGGTGCTGGCGGGGTTCATGCGCATCCTGACGCCAGGGTTTGTGGCGCACTACGCCGGGCGGCTCATCAATATCCACCCTTCGCTGTTGCCGGCCTTTACCGGCCTGCACACGCACCAGCGCGCCATCGACGCGGGCTGCAAGTTTGCGGGCGTGACGGTGCACCAGGTGACGGCCGAGCTGGATGTGGGCCCCATCCTGGACCAGGCCGTGGTACCGGTGCTGCCGGGCGACACCGCCGAGACGCTGGCCGCCCGGGTGCTGACCCAGGAGCATGTGATCTACCCCCGCGCCGTGCGGGCGCTGGTGCGCTCCCTGTAGGGTGTGAGGTCGGGGCGAGGCAGGCCGGGCGCGTGGGGTGCCCACCGCTCCCACCTTGACAGGGTTGGTGCTACTAAATTTATAGCTATCAAGGCATGATGCACTAGCGCATCTGGCCGATTTGGATCAGATTTCGTGTCCCAGGGCCCATCCACCAGCCCCGGGGCCGGTTTCTGGCTCGCACAGCTCGTCAACTGACGGGCGAATCGCACTGTGCGGCCAGAAATCAGGGCGCCCGGAGAGCGCCGCCGGGTCGTTCACACCTTGTCAGGCCACGGCGCTCAGACTGCTGGTGTTCGATGCCGTGCGCCAGTCGCTGGCGGCGCGTTCGTACTGCTGCCGCGCAAAGTCGGCCAGCCGCGCCAGGTCGTTGCGGCCGGTGGACTCGGTGCTGGTGGTGGACTGCACCTGGCTGGTCAGCTGGTCGATGAACGCCTTCGACTCGCTGGCGCTGATGCTGGCATCGCCGTCGGTGTCGATGGCGTTGAACAGCGCGGTGATGGCGTCCTGCTCGGCTGTGCTGGTTCCGCCCGCCAGGCGCTCGGCGGCGGAGACCTTGCCATTCTCGTTGGTGTCCAGGGGGTCGTAGCTGGTCGCCGAGCTGCTGTCGGATGCGGCGCCAGCGCCACCTGCGCCCCTCGGACCACCCGGAGGCGGTGGCATGCCGCCCATGGCCTGCATGCCATCGGCACCCGCGCCGGGGCCTGAGGGGCGGCCCGCATCGAACTCGGCCTGCGTCAGGCTGCCATCACCGTCGGTATCCAGCTGGCTGAACACGTCGTCGCTGCTCACGCCGGTCTGGCTGGCGGTGCCGCCGGACATGGCCTCCAGCAGGGCCTGCAGCTCGGTCTTGCTCACGGCGCCATCGCCGTCGCTGTCCACTTTGCCAAACAGGTCGTCACCCGCCTGGCCGGTGGCGCTGGTGGCCGAACTGCTGCCTTCGCCACCGCGCGACTGGGCAAACGCCATGGTGGAAGGAGGCGGTGGCAGCACGCTTTGCAGAGTCTTGCCCAGCTCGTCGGCGTTCAGGCTGCCGTCGCCGTTGGCGTCGTATTGCTTCACCAGGTCGGCCGCGCTGGTCTGGCTGCTGACGCCGGTTTTCTTCGCCACGTCGTCCAGCAGGCCCTGCAATTCGGTGTCGCTCACGCCGCCGCTACCGTCGGTATCGATCTTGGACAGCAGCCGCTCCGGCGAAGGCCCCGGGCGCGATGCCCGCTGCACGCTCGCACTGGACCAGGCACTGCTGACGCTACTGATGGTCGTCATCGTTGTTCCTTTCGTTCCAAAGGTGGACCGGTGCCGGGCCCTCCACTGCGGAAGCCCTCAGCCATGGCCCGATCCCATTCTTGGGTGCGCGTGTCTCCAGGGTTTGTCCGCTTTGTACCAAGGCCGATACAAAGAGCAGATGCAAGGCATGAACAGAGGGGCAAAGGCCCGCCAGATTGCCCCGCGCAGGGTGCGAAGCCTCCCTAAACTTGGTGCGTTCTTTTGTGCCTGTGCCTGCCCATGCAACACATCCTGGTGGTGGACGACGATGTCGAGATCACCACACTCCTCACCGACTACCTGACCCGCTTTGGCTATGCCGCCCACGCGGCCTGTGACGCGCAGACGATGCGCGCCCAGATGGCCGCCCAGCCCATCGGCCTGGTGGTGCTGGATGTGATGCTGCCCGGCACCGACGGGATCACGCTGGCAAGGGAGCTGCGTGAGCGCTCACGGGTGCCCATCATCATGCTCACCGCGCGCGCCAACCCGTATGACTGCGTGCTGGGGCTGGAGATGGGCGCGGACGATTACATGGGCAAACCCTTCGAGCCGCGTGAGCTGGTAGCCCGCATCCAGACCGTGCTGCGCCGCACGCGCGGCGCCGAGGCACCTGTGCGGCAAGGGCCTGATGAAGTGGTGCGGTTTGATGGCTGGACGCTGCACAGCCTGGAGCGGCATCTGGTGTCGCCCGGGGGCATGGTGGTGCCCTTGTCGAATGCCGAGTTCCGTTTGCTGTGCACCTTTTTGCGCATGCCGCGCCGCGTTTTCAGCCGCGACCAGCTCATGGAGCAGGCCCGCGGCCGGGCCATGGATGCATTCGAGCGCAGCATCGACCTGCTGGTGTCACGCCTGCGCAGCAAGCTTGCGGACGACCCGCGGTCGCCTTCCATGATCCGCACCGTGCGCGGTGCCGGGTATCTGTTCAACGTGCAGTCGCTGCAAGGGCAGGTAGGGTGGCCCCACTGACGCCCACGCAATCGCAGCTGCGCGCTGCAGTCCAGCGCTGCATGCCTGACACCCTGTTTGGCCGGCTCGCTCTGCTGCTCATCGCCGCCGTCATCGTGAGCCATGTGCTGGCGCTGACGCTGATGTTCGAGCTGCGCCCTGCCCATCCAGGCCACCCGCCTGGCCCGCCGCCGCACGCATCGGCGGCCGATGGGCGCCCATTGCCGCCGCCGGGGCCCGCACCGGGCTTGTGGAACGCACCACCGTCGCTGCAGCTGGGCCTGTTGCTGGACATCAGTGTGCGCCTGGCCGCATTGGTGGCTGCAGCTTGGTGGGCTGCGCGCTGGCTGTCGCGCCCCATGCGCCGGCTGGCCACGGCCGCGCAGGAGCTGGGGCGCGACATCCACCGCACCCCGTTGCCCGAGGACGGCACGCTGGAATGCCGCGACGCCAGCCGTGTGTTCAACCAGATGCAGGCGCGCATCCGCCAGCAACTGGCCGAGCGCGACCGCTTTGTGGCGGCCGTGTCGCACGACTTGCGCACGCCCCTGACGCGGCTGCGGCTGCGCACCGAAAGCCTGTGCGACGCCCAGGCGCAGCAGCTGTTTCGGCGCGACATTGCCGAAATGGACGCCATGATTGCCTCCACGCTGGATTACCTGCGCGGCGTGGCGGGTGAGGAGGCTTGGGTGCATCTGGATGTGCAGGCCCTGGTGGACAGCATGGCGGACGACCAGGTGGCGATGGGCCACGCAGTCACCGTGGCGGGGCAGGCTGCCCCCTTGCGCGTGCAGGCCGTGGCACTGCGGCGTTGCCTGGACAACCTGGTGGGCAATGCCGTGCGCTACGGCGGCAGTGCCGAGGTCACGCTGCGCGATGCGGCAGACGCCCTGACCATCGAGGTGCGTGACCGCGGCCCGGGCCTGCCGCCCGAGGAGCTGGACCGGGTCTTGGAGCCCTTCTACCGTGTGGAGGCCTCGCGCAATCGCCAGAGCGGCGGGGTGGGGCTGGGGCTCACCATCGCCAGCGACATCGTGCGGCGCCACGGTGGCCGACTGGCGCTGCGCAATGCACCGGGCGGTGGGCTGGTGGTGGCCGCGGTGTTTCCGCGCGCTGTCGCCGGATATCAGTAGGGCTCAGGCGGCGGGAGCTTCGCCCTCCCATTTTTCAAACCGGGGGCGCAGCACGCCATCGATGAGCACTTGCTCCTCAAACATGGCGGCCGGCCGCACCCACAGGCCGCGCTGGCCATAAAGCGCGCGGTACAGCGTCATGGGCTCCAGCGTCTCGCTGTGGCGCACGGTGTCGATCACTTCATAGAGCATGCCCTTGTAGTGGCGGTACAGGCCGGGTGGCGTGCGGATGAGCTCGGGCAGGTCGTCGTCGGTCATGGTGTTGCGGTGGCGTGAATGGTTAGGATGGCGGCTGAAAAAAATCAACCAGAGTGAGGGACGCCCGTGGATCAGGCAGATTTTGTGCACATGGTGCGCATGAGCGAGCATGCCAGCGCCGAGAACAGTCGCGCGTACCGCCGCAGTGTGGCTGCGTTTGCCGCCCTGGGTTATGCATGGGTGCTGGGGTGTATGGCACTGGCCGTGGGTATTTTGCTGTGGGTGGTGCCCCAGTTGCTGCTGGGGCGCTTTCGTTTCGCGATGCTGTGGGCCCTGCTGGGTGCCGGAGGTCTGCTGTGGGTGAGCCTGCGTGCGCTGTGGGTGCGGTTTGATGAGCCCCAGGGCGTGGAGATCACAGCGCTGGATGCACCCGACCTGTTTGAAGCGCTGGCGCGCATCCGCCGCAAGATCAAGGGCCCCCCCATCCACAAGGTCACGCTGACCGACGAGTTCAATGCCAGCATCCAGCAACTGCCGCGTTTTGGGCTGCTGGGCGGCGCCGTCAATCACCTGAGCATTGGCCTGCCCCTGTTGATGGCGCTCGACCGGCCGCGATTCCTGGCGGTGCTGGCGCACGAGTACGGCCACCTGCGGGGCGACCATGGCCGCTTTGCGGCCTGGATCTACCGCACGCGCCTGTCGTGGATGCGCCTGAACCACAGCCTGGCCGACGATGAAGGCCCGGTCGCTGCCGCCACCCAGCTGTTCATGCGCTGGTACTTTCCGCGTTTCTCTGCCAAGACCTTTGCGCTGGCCCGCCAGGATGAATACGAAGCCGACCGGATCGCTGGCAAGCTGCTGGGCCGCGACGTGACCGCTGCGGCCCTCGCCGAGATCGAGATCCGGGGCGCGTGGCTGCAGGCAGAGTTCTGGGGCAGCCACTGGTGTGCCGCGGCGGGCAGTCCGTTGCCGGTGGGGCCTTACCGCAGCATGCGCCGTGCCCTGGCCAAGGCCCCCGATGCAGCCTTTGCCAACGACGCCTTGCGCCAGGCGCTCAAGCGCTTGAGCAATCTGGACGACACCCACCCCGGCCTGCGCGACCGCATCGAGGCACTGGATGCCACGCCCACGCTGCCTGACTGGTCGCGCGGCAACGCTTTGGCCCTGTTGGGACCGGATGCCAAGCGCTGGGTGGCACATTTCGACAAGCAATGGTGCCGCGACAATGCCAGCGAATGGAAGCAGCACCACGCCTGGCTGGGGCGCGTGCGCGCACGCGCCGAGGCCCTGGGTGCATCGACGGCACAGAGCAGTGCGGCCGACCTGGTGGAACTGGCCCGCCTCAAGCGCCACCTGGACCCGCATGCCGATGTGCGCGCCCTGTACGAGCTGGCACTGCAGCGCAGCCCCGAATACCCTTCTGCGCTGCGTGGACTGGTGCCTTGCCTGGCGGACGATGATCGGGAGGGCAAGCTCCAGCTGCTGCACCGGCTGTGGGAAACAGGTAGCAGCGACCGCTACTGGGCCGCGCGCACGGCATTGGCCGAGCTGGAGACCCCACGCCTGGGGCTGGACCACGATGCAGCCGCCTTCAAGCAGTGGCGCAAGCGGCTGGAACGCGCGCAAGAATCCGAAGAGAGGGCCTGGGAAGAGCTGTCGGGCACCTCGTTCTTCAGCCAGATCGTGCGGCACGACCTCAGCTCCTTCGAGCTGGCCGAACTGCAATCCGAACTGGCCCGCTGCGCTCCTCTGGCCCGCTGCTGGCTGGTGCGCAAGAACCTGCGCGAGTACCCCCAGCGCAGGGCCTACCTGGTGTTTGTCGAGCTGCCGGGCATGGACGATGAAAGCCGTTACCACCTGTGCCGCGCGCTGGAGCGTAACCTGAGCCTGCCCGGCCCCGCGCTGGTGCTGTGGGCGGGCGAGTCACCGACGCTGCAGCAGATCGAGCGCTCGGCGTTCGAGCCGATCTATACCCGTTGACGCCCAGGCCGCGCATGGAGCGACTTGGCCGTTGAGGTTTGGCTCCCGCGTTGGACGGGTGGGGGCGATGTCGCCAGGTTGGCCGGGAATGGGACAATCGCAGGATGCATCCCAAAGTTCTTCTCGACTCCTGCGCCGAACTGGTCAGGCTCACCCTCACGTTTGAACACCCCGCCGACGCGGTGGTGTCGCGTTTCTTCCGCGACAACCGGGGCCTGGGGCCGCGCGAGCGCGCCACGCTGGCTGAAACGGTTTACACCGTTCTGCGCAAGAAGCTCCTGTTTGACCACATGGCCCCGTCAGGCTCGGGTCCCAAGGAGCGCCGCCTGGCCATCCTGGGTTTCTATGGCCCGCGCGATTTCCTCAAGAGTGCGTTGACCGACCAGGAGAAAAACTGGCTGGACCAGTGTGATGCGGTCACGGTCGATGACCTGATGGAGCGCCATCGCCACAACCTGCCCGAATGGATGGTCAAGCCCCTGAAGGACCAGCTGGGCGATGGCTTCTGGCCGCTGGTGGAAAGTCTGGCCCAGAGCGCCCCCCTGGATTTGCGCGTCAATGCCCTCAAGGACAAGCGCGCCGATGTGCAAAAGGAGCTGGCCAAAGCTGGCATCAAGGCGCATCCCACACCGTATTCACCCTGGGGCCTGCGCATTGACGACAAGCCCGCGCTGACCAAGCTCGATGCCTTCACGCGGGGCGTCATCGAGGTACAGGACGAGGGCTCACAGCTGCTGGCCCTGCTGCTCGACGCCAAGCGTGGCGAGATGGTGGTGGACTTCTGCGCTGGCGCGGGGGGCAAGACGCTGGCCATTGGCGCGAGCATGCGCAGCACTGGGCGGCTGTACGCTTTTGACGTGTCAGCTCACCGCTTGGATGCGCTCAAACCGCGCCTGGCCCGCAGCGGCCTGTCGAACGTGCACCCCGCCGCCATCGCCCACGAGCGCGACGACCGCGTCAAGCGCCTGGCAGGTAAGATCGACCGCGTCCTCGTGGACGCGCCTTGCTCGGGCCTGGGCACCCTGCGGCGCAACCCCGACCTCAAATGGCGCCAGTCGCCCAAGGCCATCGATGAGCTGGTGGCCAAGCAGACGGCCATCCTGGACAGCGCAGCCCGCCTGCTTAAGCCGGGCGGCCGTCTGGTGTACGCCACCTGCAGCATCCTGCCGCAAGAAAACGAGGCCATTGCCGAGGCCTTCAGCGCTACACACCCCGACTTCCAGCTGCTGGATGCAGGTGAACTGCTGGAGCAGCTCAAGGTCGAGGGGGCCAAGGGTTTGTGCAGCGGGGGGGCATCGGGCAGTGGTTATTTGCGCTTATGGCCCCATCTGCATCAGACCGACGGGTTTTTTGCCGCCATCTGGGCCAAAAAGGACTGAAACGCTGGAGGCAGGGCTCTAAACACCCTAAACCAGCGTAAATACTGTGGATTCCCCTGATCCGTTCAGAAACGGGCCCTCTAAAATTAATGACCTGTTTCGTTGGTGAGCGGGTTCTCTGTAGTAAGGTTTTTGTGAATATGCTGTTACCCGACTGGGCTGTACTGAACGCCGCCATTGACTGGCTGGGAAATGGGTTGTGGAACCTGTCCTGGTGGCAGATCGTGTTGTACACCCTTGCCACGACCCACATCACCATTGCGGCGGTCACGATCTTCCTGCACCGCGCGCAGGCACACCGCGCGCTGGATCTGCATGCCATCCCCTCGCATTTCTTCCGCTTCTGGCTGTGGATTGGTACCGGCATGGTGACCAAGGAATGGGTGGCCATCCACCGCAAGCACCACGCCAAGTGTGAAACCGTGGATGACCCCCACAGCCCCCAGACCCGCGGGCTGGACACGGTGATGTGGCGCGGCGCCGAGCTGTACCGCGCCGAGTCCAAGAACATGGAAACCATCAAGAAGTTCGGCCACGGCACCCCCGATGACTGGATGGAGCGCAATGTGTACACCCGCTACGGCTGGCAAGGCGTGGGCCTCATGCTCATTCTGAACCTGGCCCTGTTTGGCGCCCTGGGCGCTGCGGTGTGGGCGGTGCAGATGCTCTGGATTCCGTTCTGGGCAGCAGGGGTGGTCAATGGTGTGGGCCACTACTGGGGCTACCGCAACTTTGAGGCGCAGGACGCCAGCACCAACCTGTCGCCCTGGGGCATCATCATTGGCGGCGAAGAGCTGCACAACAACCACCACACCTACCCCACGTCGGCCAAGTTCTCGGTCAAGCCGTATGAATTTGACATTGGCTGGGTGTACATCAGCCTCATGAAGAAAATCGGCTGGGCCACTGTGAAGAAGGTGCCACCCAAGTTGCAACTGGGCGATGTCAAGCCGGTGGCTGATGAAAAGACGCTGGAGGCCTTGATCGCCAACCGCTATGAAGTGATGGCGGGCTATGCGCGCGGTGTGCGCAAGGCGTGCAAGGATGAGATTGCCGCGCTGCAGGCCCGTCAGGCCGATGTATCGGTGCTCAAGGCCGCCAAGCGCTGGCTGCATCGCGATGCCGAGAAGGTGCCGGCGGGGGCCTTGCCCCAGCTGGCTCAGGCCCGCGCTGCGCATCCGGCCCTGGACAAGATGGTGACCATGCGCGAAGAACTGCGTCAGCTGTGGCTCAATACATCGCAATCCCGTGAGCAACTCACTGCCGACTTGCAGGCCTGGTGCCGTCGTGCCGAGGAGAGCGGTATTGCCACTCTGCGCGAGTTCTCCATCAGTCTGCGCGCTGCACGGGCCTGATGTAATGCCTTGGTGGCGCTGTCGGTCGTACCACTGACCCCGGCGCACCTCCCCATATACCGCTGCAGGGCTTTGTGCCTTCAGCGGTTTTTTGTTGGCTGTGGACCTGCTGGCGCTCGCAGTTGGTGGGGAACAAGTCGTCGATGGCGGAAGGCGGTGCTGTAGTCATCGGGCTGCATGCATGGATTGCAGCCATGAAAAAAGCCGCCGGGCTGAATGCCGGGCGGCTTTTCGAATGACAAGAAAGAGACTGAATTACTTCAGCTTCATTTCCTTGTATTCCACATGCTTGCGAGCCTTGGGATCAAATTTCATGATCAGCATCTTCTCGGGCATGGTCTTCTTGTTCTTGGTCGTGGTGTAGAAGTGACCGGTACCCGCAGTGGATTCCAGCTTGATCTTGTCGCGTCCGCCTTTGCTTGCCATGGTGCTACTCCTTAAGCCTGGCCACGGGCACGCAGGTCTGCGAGCACCGAGTCGATACCGTTCTTGTCGATCAAACGCAGGGCAGCGCTCGAAACACGCAGGCGCACCCAACGGTTTTCGGTCTCGACCCAGAAACGGCGGTATTGCAGGTTCGGCAGGAACCGGCGCTTGGTTTTGTTGTTGGCGTGGGAAACATTGTTCCCCGTCATGGGCTTCTTGCCCGTTACGTCGCAGACGCGTGCCATGAGGACACTCCGATACTGATTAACGGCCGTTCGCTGAGCCCTGGGCTGTGTGCCCAGGTTGGCTTGCGGCCTCACCTCGCCAGAAAGGGTGGCGGTAACCCGATTTGCCTGTTTCGGAGGACCGCAAAAACGGGCCGAACTCAGCAAAGCCGCAGATTATAACCTGCAGCTCATTTTTTCATCAAGACTCTTGTTCGAGGAAGCGCTGGGCGTCCAGCGCGGCCATGCAGCCGGTGCCCGCGCTGGTGATGGCCTGACGGTACACATGGTCCTGCACGTCGCCTGCGGCAAACACGCCGGGCACGCTGGTCTGTGTGGCAAAACCCTTGAGCCCACCCTGGGTGATGATGTATCCGTTTTCCATCTCCAACTGGCCCTGGAAGATCTCGGTGTTGGGCGCGTGGCCGATGGCGATGAAACAACCTTGCAGCTTGATGTCTTCCGTGCTGCCGTCCTTCGTGCTCTTGATGCGGATACCTGTCACGCCCGTGTTGTCGCCCAGCACCTCGTCCAGAGTGTGGAACAGCTTAAGCTCAATCTTGCCCGCTGCCACTTTCTCGTTGAGCTTGTCCACCAGAATAGGTTCGGCCTTGAACTTGTCGCGGCGGTGCACCAGGGTGACCTTGCGGGCGATGTTCGACAGGTACAGCGCTTCCTCCACCGCCGTATTGCCGCCACCGACCACGCAGACATCCTGCTCGCGGTAGAAGAAGCCGTCACAGGTCGCGCAGCCGGACACGCCCTTGCCCATGAAGGCTTCTTCCGAAGGCAGGCCCAGGTATTTGGCCGATGCGCCAGTGGCCAGAATCAATGCGTCGCAGGTGTAGGTACCGCTGTCGCCGGTGAGTGTGAAGGGCCGCTTGCTGAAATCGACCTTGTTGATGTGGTCGAAGATGATCTGGGTCTTGAAGCGCTCTGCGTGCTCCAGAAAACGCTGCATCAGCTCCGGTCCCTGCACGCCGTGCACGTCGGCAGGCCAGTTGTCCACCTCGGTGGTGGTCATCAGCTGGCCACCCTGGGCCATGCCGGTGATCAGCACCGGGTTCAGGTTGGCACGGGCGGCATAAACCGCTGCGGTGTAGCCCGCAGGGCCCGAGCCGAGGATCAGAACTTTCGCGTGTTGGGTGGTGGACATGGTAAAAGCCTGTGTTTTGCGCCCGCTACATGGGGCGCTGTTGGGAAAGCTGGGGGTTGAGCCGCCGAGTATCAACCGGCGTCCGCTCGCGAGAGT
The DNA here is from genome assembly GCF_001427445.1 of Acidovorax sp. Root568. Classification (NCBI taxonomy): domain Bacteria; kingdom Pseudomonadati; phylum Pseudomonadota; class Betaproteobacteria; order Burkholderiales; family Comamonadaceae; genus Acidovorax; species Acidovorax sp. Root568. The sequence continues at coordinate 394,088 of NZ_LMGP01000018.1, forward strand.
GGCCCCGTTTTCAATCACGGTGATTGTAAGAACCCATTGATAACCCGTTGCGGCTCCGGTTGGGTCGCACCCCTGAAAGGAGATGTTTGCATGTCCACGATGTTGTCCAACCTCGACCTGCTGCGCCGGGTACCTTTGTTTTCGCTGCTGACGGTGGCGCAGGCCGAGGTGATCAGCGGCGCAGTGATCAAGCGCCGCTTCAAGCGGGGCGAGGCGCTGGTGGAGCAGGGGCAAAAGTCCAATGCCCTGTTCATCCTGCTCACAGGGCGCGCCCGGGTCATGACCTCGGACAGCCGGGGGCGTGAGGTGATTCTGGCCACCCTCGCCCAGGGCGACTACCTGGGCGAGATGAGCATCATCGACAACGAACCCCACTCGGCCACGGTGCGTGCCGAGGTGCAGACCGACGTGCTGATGCTGGGGCGTGCGGAGTTTGCACGTTGCCTCACCGAGAACGCGTCCATGTCGCTGGTGGTGATGCGCGGGCTGGTCAAGCGCCTGCGCCATGCTGATCGCAAGATTGAGTCACTCGCGTTACTGGATGTGTACGGCCGTGTGGCCCATGCCTTGCTGGACTTTGCGGTGCCCGATGCGCAGGGGCAGCTGCTGATCAAGGACAAAATCTCCCGCCAGGACCTGGCCAAGATGGTCGGAGCTTCCCGCGAAATGGTCAGCCGCGTGATGAAAGACCTGGAGGAGCGCGGCTTCATCGAGGCGCTGCCCAGCGGGGCTACCCTGCTCAAGGACCGGCTGAACGCGCTGGGCTGAAATCCGGGGGGCGGACCCTGCGCCGGGTGGTGCGCCCAGCGCAACGCATGGGGTAAGCTCACCCCGCACGTTTATGACCTATTCCCTCAATACCCTGAATGCATCGGCGGCGGCCAAGTCGCCGCCCCGCACGGGCGCCGCCCGTTTTGGCCACGAAATTGCCCTGGTGGTGGGCTTGCTGGCCCTGGTTTTCTGGCTGCTGGCGCTGGTCAGCTATTCAGCGCAGGATGCGGCCTGGTCCACCTCGGGTGCCCGCGACGCGCGCTCCGTTGCCAATTGGGCGGGGCGCTTTGGCGCCTGGCTGGCCGATGGCAGCTACTTTGCGCTGGGGTTTTCAGTGTGGTGGTGCGTGGCGGCTGGCGTGCGAGCTTGGCTGTCGTCGCTGGCGCGCTGGATGCGCGGAGGCGAAGTGGTGGCAGGCGCCGCCAGCCCTCTGGTGCGCCGGGCCACGTTCTGGGGTGGACTGGTGGTGCTGATGTGTTCCAGCACGGCGCTGGAATGGTCGCGTTTGTACCGGTTTGAATCGTTCCTGCCTGGGCATGCGGGTGGCGTGCTGGGGTACCTGGTGGGGCCAGCTGGCGTGAAGTGGCTGGGATTTACGGGCTCCGGCTTGTTGGCGATCGTGCTGGCGGTGGCGGGGGCGGCTCTGGTGTTCCGCTTCTCGTGGGGCCATGTGGCGGAGTTACTCGGAGGGCGCCTTGATGCGCTGGTACAGGCGCGCCTGGCAAAACGCGAGGTGGCCAAGGACGTCGCCGTGGGCCGCAAGGCGGCCCGCGAGCGCGAAGTGGTGGTGTTGGAGGAGCGCACCGAAAGCGAGGTGCACCACCCCGAGCCCGTGCAAATCATCGAGCCGATTCTGGTGGATGTGCCACAGAGCACCCGTGTGGTGAAAGAGCGCCAGAAGCCCCTGTTCACCGAGATGCCGGACAGCAAGCTGCCGCTGGTGGACCTGCTGGACGGCCCTCTGCAGCGCCAGGAAACCGTGGCCCCCGAGACGCTGGAGATGACCAGCCGGCTCATCGAGAAAAAACTCAAGGACTTTGGCGTGGAAGTGCGCGTGGTCGCGGCCATGCCCGGCCCGGTGATCACACGCTACGAGATCGAACCCGCCACGGGCGTGAAGGGTTCGCAGATCGTGGGGCTGGCCAAGGACCTGGCGCGCTCGCTCAGCCTCGTGTCGATCCGCGTGGTGGAGACCATTCCCGGCAAGAACTACATGGCGCTGGAACTGCCCAACGCCAAGCGGCAGTCTATCCGCCTGTCCGAAATCCTGGGATCGCAGGTTTACCACGAGGCCAAGAGCATGCTCACCATGGGCCTGGGCAAGGACATCGTGGGCAACCCGGTGGTGGCCGACCTGGCCAAGATGCCGCACGTGCTGGTGGCGGGTACCACGGGCTCGGGCAAGTCGGTGGGGATCAACGCGATGATCCTCTCGCTGCTGTACAAGGCCGAGGCGCGCGATGTGCGTCTGTTGATGATCGACCCCAAGATGCTGGAAATGTCGGTCTACGAAGGCATTCCGCACCTGCTGGCGCCCGTGGTCACCGACATGAAGCAGGCGGCCCATGGCCTGAACTGGTGCGTGGCCGAGATGGAACGCCGCTACAAGCTCATGTCCAAGCTGGGCGTTCGCAACCTGGCGGGCTACAACACCAAGATCGACGAGGCCAAGGCCAAGGAAGAGTTCATCTACAACCCCTTCAGCCTCACACCCGAGGAGCCAGAGCCACTGCAGCGCCTGCCGCACATCGTGGTCATCATCGACGAGCTGGCCGACCTGATGATGGTCGTGGGCAAGAAGATCGAAGAACTGATCGCCCGCCTGGCGCAAAAGGCGCGCGCGGCCGGCATCCACTTGATCCTGGCCACCCAGCGCCCCAGCGTGGATGTGATCACCGGCCTGATCAAGGCCAACATCCCCACCCGCATCGCGTTCTCGGTGGGCTCCAAGATCGACAGCCGCACCATCCTCGACCAGATGGGTGCCGAGGCGTTGCTGGGCATGGGCGACATGCTCTACATGGCCAGCGGCACTGGCCTGCCGATCCGGGTGCATGGCGCCTTCGTGTCGGACGAAGAAGTACACCGTGTCGTCAGTTACCTCAAGGAACAAGGGGAGCCGGACTACATAGAAGGCGTGCTCGAAGGTGGAACTGTGGATGGCGAGGGTGATCTGTCAGGGGAGGGCGGTGGCGGCGAAGGGGGCGAGAAGGACCCCATGTACGACCAGGCCGTCGAAGTGGTGCTCAAAGACCGCAAGGCCAGCATCTCTTACGTGCAGCGCAAGCTGCGCATTGGCTACAACCGCTCGGCGCGGCTGCTGGAAGACATGGAGAAGGCTGGACTCGTCAGTGGCCTGACCACCAGCGGCCAGCGTGAAGTGCTGGTACCCAACCGCAGCGAATGATCGGCCGGACCACAAGGCCGGACCCTACCCCACAGGAGTTTCTGTTGAAAAAGATCGCTACTGCAATTTTGATAGCTGCTGCGGCAAGCATGGCTAGCGCTGACGGGCTGAAAAGCCTGGAATCCTTCATGAAGGGCACGCAGACGGGCAAGGCCGACTTCACCCAGACTGTGACCTCGCCCCCCAAGGACGGCCAGACCGCGCGCACCAAGACATCGAGCGGCAGCTTTGAGTTCCAGCGCCCCGGGCGCTTCAAGTTCGTCTACAAAAAACCTTTTGAGCAGACCATCGTGGCTGACGGCCAGACTTTGTGGCTGTACGACCTGGACCTGAACCAGGTCACGCAGCGCTCGCAGTCCCAGGCGCTGGGCAGCACGCCCGCTGCGCTGCTGGCGTCCGCGCCGGACCTGTCGGCGCTGAAGGCCGAGTTCACGCTGGAGGCCTCGCCGGATGCGGATGGCCTGCAGTGGGTGCTGGCCAGCCCCAGGACCAAGGACGGCCAGCTCAAGAGCGTGCGTGTGGGCTTTGCGGGCGAGCAGCTGGCGGCCCTGGACATTCTGGACAGCTTTGGCCAGCGCTCGCTGATTCGCTTTACCGGTATGCAGGCCAATGCGGCGCTGCCTGCCAGCACGTTCCAGTTCAAGCCTCCGGCAGGGGCTGATGTGGTGAAGCAGTAGTTTCTGCTCTCGAAACAATAGCTGCCAACGCATGATTTTTGGGCGCTAGAAGCCAAATTGGCTTGAAAATCAGCGTACTGTAGACAGGATACGAACATGGCAGCACGCGGTGCCTCCGCCCCTTCTCCGGCACACCCCTCCACCCACCAGCCCCTGGCAGAACGTCTGCGGCCCCGCACGCTGGGCGAGGTGATTGGGCAGCAGCACGTGCTGGGCCCGGGCATGCCGCTGCGCCTGGCCTTCGAGTCAGGCCGGCCGCACAGCTGCATCCTGTGGGGCCCACCTGGAGTGGGCAAGACCACCATTGCGCGCCTGATGGCTGATGCGTTCGATGCGCAGTTCATCAGCATCAGCGCCGTGTTGGGCGGGGTCAAGGATATTCGCGAGGCGGTGGACCAGGCCCAGGCCGCGCGCGATGGGTTGATGCAGCAGCGCACCATCGTGTTTGTGGACGAGGTGCACCGCTTCAACAAGAGTCAGCAAGACGCGTTCTTGCCACACGTTGAATCAGGCCTGTTCACCTTCATTGGCGCCACCACCGAGAACCCTTCGTTTGAGGTGAATTCCGCGCTGCTGTCGCGAGCGGCGGTCTACCTGCTGCAGCCGCTGTCTGAGCAAGATTTGAAGCAGATTGTGGCCCTGGCGCAGGAGGAAGATGCGCTGCCTGCTATCGAAGGTGTAGCAATCGACCGCCTGGTGGCCTATGCCGATGGCGACGCGCGCCGCCTGCTCAACACGCTCGAAACCCTGGCCATGGCGGCTGCGCAGGAGAAGCTTTCCGAGATCACCGATGCCTGGCTGCTCAAGGTGCTGGGCGAGCGCATGCGCCGCTACGACAAGGGCGGCGAGCAGTTCTACGACACCATCAGCGCGTTGCACAAATCGGTGCGTGGCTCTGACCCCGACGCTGCGTTGTACTGGCTGGTGCGCATGCTCGACGGCGGTGCTGACCCCCGCTACATGGCGCGCCGGCTGGTGCGCATGGCAGCCGAGGACGTGGGCCTGGCCGACCCGCGCGCTTTGCGCCTGGCACTGGACGCGAGCGAGGTGTACGAGCGCCTGGGCAGCCCTGAGGGCGAGCTGGCGCTGGCCGAATGCGTGGTGTACCTGGCGGTGGCGCCCAAGTCCAACGCGGTCTACAAGGCCTACAACGCGGCGCGGGCCTGGGTCAAACAGGATGGCACACGCCCGGTGCCCATGCACCTGCGCAATGCGCCCACCAAGTTGATGAAAGAGCTCGACTACGGCAAGGGCTACCGCTACGCCCACGACGAAGAGGGTGGCTTTGCGGCGGGGGAGAGCTACCTGCCCGAAGGCATGCCAGAGCCCGGCTTCTACCAGCCCGTGGAGCGGGGTCTCGAAATCAAGATTGCCCTGAAGCTGCGTGAGCTGCGCGAACGCAATGCCGCAGCAGCCACTCCCGGCCTTCAGGATTCAGACACCGCCTCCTGATCGCGAGGGGTGGGGCTGGTCGGTGGGGCGAGGTGGCCGCGCATGTCCTGCGGCAGTCCCAAGGTGCTGCGCAGCCTGCTTTATGCCGATTCTGCATGATCAAGGTAATAAGTTTGCACATCAATTATCTTGCGTGCATCAAAATTCCTTATGCAGTGCGTGGCGCGCTGATGTGACCAAAACCCGAGGGAAAACCCCGCCCGGCTTGGATTGGGGCGGTTGTGACTACTCGCTACAATCCCGTCCACAAACCCGCACAGCTGCATTCCTGGCGGGTTTTTTGCTAGATGGCAGTCGGGCTCACAAGGCTGTACCGATTCCGGTGCCAAAGCGGTGGGTACGTCACAAACGAAGGACTTCTCTTATGGACATTTTGCTGCAACAGATCATCAACGGTCTGGTACTCGGCAGCATGTACGCCTTGATAGCCTTGGGCTACACGATGGTGTACGGCATTATTCAACTCATCAATTTCGCCCATGGCGAGGTGCTCATGATCGGCGCCCTCACCAGCTGGAGCTGTATTGGAATGATGCAGGCTGCCATGCCCGGCGCGCCGGGTTGGGTCATCCTGCTGCTGGCCACGCTCATCGCCTGCGTGGTCGCTGCCACGCTCAACTTCGTGATCGAAAAGGTGGCCTACAAGCCACTGCGCACCAGCCCCCGTCTTGCCCCCCTGATCACTGCCATCGGCATGTCGATCCTGCTGCAGACGCTGGCCATGATCATCTGGAAGCCCAACTACAAGCCCTATCCCACGCTGCTGCCCAGCACGCCGTTCCAGTTGGGTGGTGCCTACATCACTCCCACCCAGATCCTGATCCTGGGGGTGACGGCGGTGGCCCTGGCTTCCCTGGTCTATCTGGTCAACCACACCAACCTGGGCCGCGCCATGCGCGCCACGGCGGAGAACCCCCGCGTGGCCTCCCTGATGGGCGTGAAGCCCGACATGGTGATCTCGGCCACCTTCATCATCGGCGCCATCCTGGCGGCCATCGCCGGCATCATGTATGCCTCCAACTACGGCACGGCGCAGCACACCATGGGCTTCCTGCCGGGGCTCAAGGCCTTCACGGCGGCGGTGTTCGGCGGTATCGGTAACCTGGCCGGTGCGGTGGTGGGCGGCATCCTGCTGGGCCTCATCGAAGCCATCGGCTCCGGCTACATCGGCACGCTCACGGGCGGTTTGCTGGGCAGCCACTACACCGACATCTTTGCGTTCATCGTGCTCATCATCATCCTGACGCTGCGCCCCTCGGGCCTGCTGGGTGAGCGTGTGGCCGATCGCGCCTGAGGAGCCTCACACCATGAAGAACACCAAAACCAACTGGATCATCGGCGCCGTCGCGCTGCTGGTGCTGCCGCTGATCCTGCAATCCTTCGGCAACGCCTGGGTGCGTATCGCCGACCTGGCCCTGCTGTACGTGCTGCTGGCCCTGGGCCTGAACATCGTGGTGGGCTACGCCGGCCTGCTGGACCTGGGCTACGTGGCGTTCTACGCCGTGGGCGCCTACCTGTTTGCCTTGATGGCTTCGCCGCACCTGGCGGACAACTTTGCGGCGTTTGCCGCCATGTTTCCCAACGGGCTGCACACCTCGCTGTGGATCGTGATACCGGTGGCGGCGTTGTTAGCGGCGTTCTTTGGCGCCATGCTGGGGGCGCCCACGCTGAAGCTGCGCGGTGACTACCTGGCCATCGTGACGCTGGGCTTCGGCGAAATCATCCGCATCTTCCTGAACAACCTGGACCACCCGGTCAACCTGACCAACGGCCCCAAGGGCCTGGGCCAGATCGACTCGGTCAAGATCTTTGGCCTGGACCTGGGCAAGCGCCTGGAGGTGTTCGGTTTCGACATCAATTCCGTCACCCTGTACTACTACCTGTTCCTGACCCTGGTGGTGGTGTCCATCATCATCTGCTACCGCCTGCAGGACTCGCGCATCGGCCGCGCCTGGATGGCCATCCGTGAAGATGAAATCGCTGCCAAGGCGATGGGCATCAACACCCGCAACATGAAGCTGCTGGCCTTCGGCATGGGGGCTTCGTTCGGCGGCGTGTCGGGTGCGATGTTCGGTGCGTTCCAGGGCTTTGTGTCGCCCGAGTCGTTCAGCCTGATGGAGTCGGTCATGATCGTCGCCATGGTGGTGCTGGGCGGTATCGGCCACATTCCTGGCGTGATCCTGGGCGCCGTGCTGCTGTCGGCCCTGCCCGAAGTGCTGCGCTATGTGGCAGGCCCTCTGCAGGCCATGACGGACGGTCGCCTGGACTCCGCCATCCTGCGCCAGCTGCTGATCGCGCTGGCCATGATCATCATCATGCTGATGCGTCCCCGTGGTCTGTGGCCTGCGCCCGACCATGGCAAGAGCCTCACGCAGAAGACCTGAACACCGCAGAAAGTTAGAACATGGCAGAGAACATTCAGAAATCAGCCAGCGACGTGGTGCTGCGGGTTGCGGGCATTTCCAAGCGCTTCGGCGGCCTGCAAGCCCTCTCCGACGTGGGCATCACCATTGAGCGAGGCCAGGTGTATGGCCTGATCGGCCCGAACGGCGCAGGCAAGACCACGTTCTTCAACGTGATCACCGGCCTGTACACCCCCGACAGCGGTACCTTTGAACTGGCTGGCAAGCCTTACGAGCCCACGGCCGTGCACGAAGTGGCCAAGGCAGGCATTGCCCGCACCTTCCAGAACATCCGCCTGTTTGCAGAAATGACGGCACTGGAAAACGTGATGGTGGGCCGCCACATCCGTACCAAGTCTGGCCTGCTGGGCGCTGTGCTGCGTACCAAGGGCTTCAAGGAAGAAGAGCTGGCCATCGCCAAGCGCGCACAGGAACTGCTCGACTACGTGGGCATTGGCAAGTTTGCCGACTACAAGGCGCGCACCCTGAGCTATGGCGACCAGCGCCGCCTGGAGATCGCCCGTGCCCTGGCCACCGATCCGCAACTGATTGCGCTGGACGAGCCCGCCGCCGGCATGAACGCCACCGAGAAGGTGCTGCTGCGCGAGCTGATCGACCGCATCCGCAAAGACAACCGCACCATCTTGCTCATCGAGCACGACGTGAAGCTGGTGATGGGCCTGTGCGACCGTGTGACGGTGCTCGACTATGGCAAGCAGATCGCCGAAGGCAACCCTGCCGAAGTGCAGAAGAACGAAAAAGTGATTGAGGCCTATCTAGGCACCGGAGGACATTGAGAATGGCCGAAAAATCCAACAAGGTACTGCTGCAGGTCAAGGGCCTGAAGGTCGCCTACGGCGGTATCCAGGCCGTGAAGGGCGTGGACTTCGAAGTGCGTGAAGGCGAGCTGGTCTCGCTGATCGGCTCCAACGGTGCGGGCAAGACCACCACCATGAAGGCCATCACTGGCACCCTGGCCATGAACGACGGCGACATCGAGTACCTGGGCGAAAGCATCAAGGGCAAGGGCGCCTGGGACCTGGTGAAGAAGGGCCTGGTGATGGTGCCGGAAGGCCGTGGCGTGTTTGCGCGCATGACCATCACCGAAAACCTGCAAATGGGCGCCTACACGCGCTCCGACAAGGCCGGCATCCTGGCTGACATCGAGAAGATGTTCACCATTTTCCCGCGCCTGCGCGAGCGCAAGGACCAGCTGGCCGGCACCATGTCGGGCGGTGAGCAGCAGATGCTGGCGATGGGCCGCGCGCTGATGAGCCAGCCCAAGGTGCTGCTGCTGGACGAGCCTTCGATGGGCCTGTCCCCCATCATGGTGGACAAGATCTTTGAGGTGGTGCGCGACGTGTACGCGCTGGGCGTGACCATCGTGCTGGTCGAGCAGAACGCCAGCCGCGCGCTGGCGATTGCCGACCGCGGCTACGTGATGGAGTCCGGCCTGATCACCATGTCGGGCCCTGGCCAGCAGTTGCTCAACGACCCCAAGGTGCGCGCTGCCTACCTGGGCGAATAAGCGACCGCAAGCCTGCGCACCGCTGGTGTGGTGCGGCGGCTGTCCAGCAAGGCACTCCCTCGGGAGTGCCTTTTTTTATGTCTGTTGGTGGGGGTGGTGTTGCAGTAAATTGCTATTAAAAATATAGCTGACAAGGTATGTAACACCAGCACAATCGATTGGTTTTGTTCATAATCGGCCGCTTCGTTCACTTCCCCAGCCTGCCGCTCCACCATGAACGCGCTCCAATCCCTGCCTATTTCTTTGCAAACGGTATTGCTGCTCACTGCCAGCAATATCTTCATGACCTTTGCGTGGTACGGTCACCTGAAGAACCTGGCGTCTTCGCCATGGTATGTCGCGGCCCTCGTCAGCTGGGGTATCGCGCTGTTTGAATACCTGTTGCAGGTGCCGGCCAACCGCATTGGCTTCACCCAGTTCAACGTGGGGCAGCTCAAGATCATGCAAGAGGTCATCACGCTGGGCGTGTTTGTGCCGTTCGCCGTGTTCTACATGGGGCAACCCCTGAAGTGGGACTACCTTTGGGCAGGGTTGTGCCTGGTGGGGGCGGTGTATTTCATCTTCCGGGGCGCCTGAAGGCACAGGGCCTGAACGGCCAGTGTGTCGTCGCCCACGGCGCCGTGCGCATGACTGCATGAGGCAGCGGCATCAGTCCCTGCAGGGCGCACGGTTAAACTCGCCGGGTCACGAAAGCGTCATGGTTTTGTCATGGCGCGGCCTTTTCTCACCATTCGTTCCCGATCCAGGAGTCTCCATGCTGTTTGCCAAGCTGTTGCCACGCGAAGGCAATTTTTTCGAAATGTTCAACCAGCATGCGGACCGCATCGTCGAGGCGGCCCGGGCCTTCTCGCAACTGGTGGCCAACTACAGCGACCCGCACCTGCGCGACAAGTACAACCAGGATGTGGACAACGCCGAGCGTGCCGCCGATCGAGTGACGCACGAGGTGAACAAGGCCATCCACAAGACCTTCATCACCCCCATCGACCGTGAGCAGATCCACACGCTGATCAACACCATGGACGATGTGGCCGACCTGATCCAGGACTCGGCTGAAACCATGGCGCTGTACGACGTGCGCCACATGACGGAAGAAATCACCCGTCTCACGGACCTGAGCCTCAAGTGCTGCGAGCGCCTGCGCGATGCCGTCAAGCTGCTCGACAAGATCGCCGACCCGGCTGTGGCCGAGGCCGCGCTCAAGACCTGCGAGGAGATCGACAAGCTCGAATCCGACGCCGACCGTGTGATGCGCAGCGCCATGAGCAAGCTGTTCCGCGAGGAGCCCGATGTCCGCGAGGTGATCAAGCTCAAGGCCATCTACGAACTGCTGGAGACGATCACCGACAAGTGCGAGGACGTGGCCAACTGCATCGAGGGCATCGTCCTCGAGAACTCCTGATCCGCGCAGGCTGACCAGTATGGAAACCGTACAGACGGCCCTCTGGGTTGTGGTTCTGCTTGTGGCCCTGGCAATCCTGTTCGACTTCATGAACGGGTTCCACGACGCGGCCAATTCGATCGCCACGGTGGTCTCCACCGGCGTGCTCAAGCCCGCGCAGGCGGTGCTGTTTGCCGCCTTCTTCAACTTTGTGGCGATTTTTGTCTTTCACCTGAGCGTGGCAGCGACGGTGGGCAAGGGCATCGTGCAGCCCGGCATTGTGGACACGCACGTGGTGTTTGGCGCCCTGGTGGGCGCGATCACCTGGAACGTGATCACCTGGTACTACGGCATCCCCAGCAGCTCCTCGCACGCCCTCATCGGCGGCATTGTGGGCGCTGTGATTGCCAAGGCTGGCGCGGGCGCGCTGATCTCGGCGGGCATCCTCAAGACCGTGGCGTTCATCTTTGTCTCGCCGCTGCTGGGTTTTGCGCTGGGCTCGCTCATGATGGTGGCCGTGGCCTGGATCTTCAGGCGCACGCGCCCGAGCAAGGTGGACAAGTGGTTCCGCCGGCTGCAGCTGGTGTCTGCCGGCGCCTACAGCTTGGGGCACGGCGGCAATGATGCGCAAAAGACCATCGGCATCATCTGGCTGCTGCTGATTGCCACCGGGTACTCGTCGGCGTCTGATGCCTCGCCCCCCACCTGGGCCATCATCAGCTGCTACGTGGCCATTGGCCTCGGGACCATGTTTGGCGGCTGGCGTATCGTCAAAACCATGGGCCAGAAGATCACCAAGCTCAAGCCGGTGGGTGGCTTCTGCGCCGAAACGGGTGGGGCGCTGACCTTGTTCCTGGCCACCACACTGGGCATTCCGGTGTCCACCACGCACACCATCACGGGCGCCATCGTCGGTGTGGGCTCCACGCAGCGCGCCAGCGCCGTGCGCTGGGGCGTGGCCGGCAACATCATCTGGGCGTGGATTCTGACCATCCCAGCAAGCGCCTTTGTGGCCGCCGTCGCCTACTGGATCAGCCTGCAGCTGTTCTGATGGCGGAGTTATCGCGAATGCTATTGAATAGATAGCATTCAAGGCAATCAACACTAGCGCATACGCCCCACTGAGTGTGAATTCGATGGGGCGTTTGCATTGGCGCCTGCCAGCGGATCACTGCGAGATCTTGCGCGCTTCCTCGATCTGGTACTCAAAGTACCGCTGGAAACTGAACGCCAGGCTGGCCATCAGTACCGTGGTCCCGATCAGCAGGGACACCACGATGGCGCCCACGGTGATCCATTGCGTCCTGCCCGGCGCGGCGTCTGGTGCGGCGCTGGGGTTGTAGCGCGCATTCCATGCCTCGGGCGTCATCAGCGCGTACAGGATGGCACGCAGCGCACAGGCGGCAATCGTGAAGCCCAGCAGCGGTATCAGCGCCCAGCTGTAGTGGTCGTCCTGGCCGAGTTGTTGCACCCGCTGAATGCCATAGATGCCCAGCGCCGTGGGGATGGGCAACAACCAGCCGAGCATGTCGGACAGGCCATGAAGGTAAAAGCGGTGCAGGCCCAGAGGTCCGCCGACAAAGGCGAGCCAGGCGGCTACGGTTTTGTTTTTCATGGGTGCCGCGCTATTCGGGAGAAGTGGTGTCGCCCGCGCCCAGGGTCTTTTCCATGAGCACGATGTCGCGCCAGGCGCCGAACTTCCAGCCCACCGAGCGCATGATGCCCACATCGGTGAAGCCCAGGGCCCGGTGCACGCCGATCGAGCCTGCGTTGGCAGAGTCTCCAATCACCGCCAGCAGCTTGCGCACGCCAGCCGCTTCGGCCTGTACCGCCAGCTCGGCCAGCAGCTTGCGGCCCAGGCCCATGCCGCGGGCCTGATCGGCCACGTAGATCGAGTCTTCGGCCGAGAAACGGTAGGCCGGGCGGGGTTTGAACCAGTTGGCATAGGCAAAGCCCAGCACTTGACCGTCTTTCTCCGCAACCAGCCAGGGCAGGCCACGCGCCAGCACGTCAGCGCGGCGGCTTGCCATGTCGGCTTCGGAGGGGGGATCTATCTCGAAGGTGCCCGTGCCGTGGAGCACATGGTGTTGGTAAATGGCCGTGATGGCAGGAATATCGCTGTCAGTGCTGGGGCGGATAGAGGGCATTTTGGGGAAATGGATATAATCGCAGGCTTTGCAGCGTGTCGCTGGCCGGGTGGCCATGTCGCGTGTCTCAAGCGTTGCGAATATGGTTGCGAACACTGTGGCTTACGGCAAATGTTGCCGGAGTTCACCACCCGAAGGATAAATCATGGTCGTCATTCGACTCTCCCGCGGCGGCTCCAAGGGCCGTCCTTTCTTCAACATCGTCGTTGCTGACAAGCGCGTGCGCCGTGATGGCCGCTTCATCGAGCGCATCGGCTTCTACAACCCCACCGCCAAGGAATCTGAAGAAGGCCTGCGCATCGTGCAAGACCGTCTGGCTTACTGGGTGGGCGTTGGCGCCCAGTCCTCCCCCACGGTGGACCGCCTGATCAAGCAAGCCGCCAAGAAGGCTGCTTAAAGCTCCCTGAAAAGGGCGGGTTCCGTCGGCTGGTCTGGCGGAACCCGCCCTTTTCTCATTCTGGACTCACTGCCATGGCCACCACACCGTTGACCCTCGAACCCGCAGAACTGCCTGCCGACGCCGTTGAAGTGGGGCGCATCGCAGATGCCTGGGGCATCAAGGGTTGGTTCAAGGTGCTGTCGCACAGCAGCAATCCCGAGGCGCTTTTTTCGTCCAAACGCTGGTATTTGCAGCCCTCCGAGCGTGGTGCCAAGACCTTCAGCGGCACCGTGCTGTTGCCCATCCGCCAGGCCAAGGATCATTCGGACTCCGTGGTGGCCTGGGCGCAGGGCATTGATGACCGCAATGGGGCTGAGGCGTTGCGCGGTGCGCGGATTTTTGTGCCGCGATCCAGTTTTCCATCCACCTCCGAAGACGAGTACTACTGGGTCGATCTGATCGGTCTGTCGGTCTTCAACCGTGAAGGTGTGGCGCTGGGCGAGGTGCGCGAGTTGATGTCCACCGGTCCCCAGACCGTGCTGGTGCTGGCCCATGAGCAGGACGGCAAGGCACAGGAGCGCATGATTCCGTTTGTCTCGGCCTTCGTGGACAAGGTGGATCTGGCCGAAAAACGCATCACCGTGGACTGGCAGCCCGACTACTGACCGCGCCGTCACGAGCCGCGCCCTATGCGCTTTGACATCATCACCCTCTTTCCCGAGCTGTTCGCGCCCTTCCTGGCGAGCGGTGTGACCCGGCGTGCCTATGCCAGCGGCCAGGTCGATGTGCGCCTGTGGAACCCACGAGACTACGCCGACGGCAACTACCGCCGGGTGGATGACCGCCCGTTTGGCGGTGGCCCGGGCATGGTGATGATGGCCGAGCCCCTGGCGCGGTGTCTTGCGGCCATCCGGGCAGAGCGTGGTGAGCCCGAGGGCGGCGAGGCGCCGCTGGTTCTTTTTTCTCCCATTGGCGAGTCGCTGAACCACGCCGCCGTGGAGCGCTGGTCTGCCAGCGAGGGGGCTGTGTTGCTGTGTGGACGCTATGAAGGCATCGACCAGCGGTTCATTGACACCCATGTGAATGTTCAGATGAGCCTGGGCGACTTCGTGCTCTCGGGCGGCGAGATTGCCGCCATGGCGCTGCTGGACGCCGTGGCGCGCCTGCAGCCCGGGGTGCTCAACGATGAGGGCAGCCACCAGCTCGACAGCTTCAATCCCGCGCTCGATGGCCTGCTGGACTGCCCGCATTACACGCGGCCCGAAGAGTGGGCAGGGCAGCAGGTGCCAGCGGCCCTCATGTCGGGTCACCATGCGCAGATCGAGCGCTGGCGGCGTGATCAGCGCCTTGCTACCACGGCCCGCCACCGGCCTGATCTCATCGATGCCGCGCGCAAAGCGGGGCGTTTGGCACCCGCCGATGAAGCCGTATTGGCCAAGCTCGGCTGAATTGCTATAATCAGAGGCTTTTCGATCCTCTGGCCGGCCGTTTTGACTGGGAGTTCTCCCGCAAAACACTGAGACGTCAATCCCGACGCAGCCATTTTTGGCGCGGACAAGATCACTAGGAAACTCACATGAACCTGATCCAGACCCTGGAAGCGGAAGAAATTGCCCGCTTGAACAAGACCATCCCCGAATTCGCCCCTGGTGACACCGTCATCGTGAGCGTGAACGTTGTGGAAGGTACCCGCAAGCGCGTGCAGGCTTACGAAGGCGTGGTGATTGCCAAGCGCAATCGTGGCCTGAACAGCGGCTTCACCGTGCGCAAGATCTCCAGCGGCGAAGGCGTGGAGCGTACGTTCCAGACCTACAGCCCGCTGATTGCCAGCATCGAAGTCAAGCGCCGCGGTGATGTGCGCCGTGCCAAGCTTTACTACCTGCGTGACCGCAGCGGCAAGTCGGCACGTATCAAGGAAAAGCTGCCTTCGCGCGTCAAGGCTGCTGCTACCGCCGCTTAATTCAAGCAAGGCGAGGGCCTGTCCTGACAAGCCGCTACAGCATCTGCCTGTAGCGGCTTTTTGTTTTTTGGTCCGTGGAACCTGCTTTTTGTGAACCCTTCTTCTCCTCCTGCTGTCTCATCGGTCATTGCGCCTCTGTCGAGCCTGCCCGACTTTGACCCCCGCATGGTGCCGGTGGTCGGGGTGGATGCGCACCTGCCCGCCGTGCCCCTGGCTGTGCAGACGCCCGATGCGCTGCGTGCGCGTTTTGCACAGCCACCCCAGTGGGAGCCGGAGGTGGTGCTGGAAAAGAAGTTCATGAACCGCGAGCCAGCCCACGCGTCCGTGTTGCTGGCGATCGTATTGCGCGAGCGACCCATGGTGCTGTTGACGGAGCGCACCGCACATCTGTCCACCCATTCCGGGCAGGTGGCCTTCCCGGGCGGGCGGGCTGATCCGGAAGACGCCAGTGCTGCTGAAACCGCCTTGCGCGAAGCGCAGGAGGAGGTGGGCCTGGACCGTGAATTTGTCGAGGTACTGGGGACCTTGCCCACCTACGTGACCGGCTCGTCATTCATCATCACCCCGGTGGTCGCCCTTGTGCAGCCGGACTGTGTGCTTCGGCCCAACCCGTATGAGGTGGCCGACCTGTTTGAGGTACCGCTGGCCTTTTTGCTCGACCCAGCTCACCATCGCCGCCATGTGTTTGACCGTGATGGCGTGCACCGCGAATGGTTCTCCATGCCCTACCAGCAAGGCGACAAGACCCATTTCATCTGGGGCGCCACGGCTGGCATGCTGCGCAATTTCTACCGGTTCATGATGGCTGAATGAAGCACCCCTGAGGCGCTTCGCGCGGACGCACCCGGTGTGTGGCAGCGCGACCCCTCACGTGGGGCTCTGGCTTCGGCCATGTGGGCTTTGAGGGCTGCGGGTGGGGTCCCCGCTTCATTGGAGGATGTGTTGCTGAGGTTCGGCGGAATCATGTGCTCCCGTGGCTTGGCGCCAGTATCATTGCCCCCCATGAGTTTCTTTGCCATCCTGTTCGCTCTGCTGATCGAGCAGGCACGCCCTCTAGCTCGCAGCAATCCCATCCACGCGGGGCTGCGTGCATGGGCCTTGTCCGTGAGCCGCAATTTCGACGCGGGCAAATCGCATCACGGGTGGGTGGCGTGGAGCCTCGCGGTACTCGTTCCCGCACTGGTCACACTGGGCATCCACTGGCTGCTGCTGTGGGGTCTCGGCTGGCCGTTTGCGGTGCTCTGGAGCGTGGCGGTGCTCTATGTCACGCTGGGTTTTCGGCAGTTTAGCCACCACTTCACCGGCATCCGCGATGCGCTGGAAGAGGGTGACGAAGACGCGGCGCGCGAGCGCCTCGCGCACTGGCAACAGGTGGATGTGGGGGCCCTGCCGCGCAGCGAGATCGTGCGCCATGTGATCGAGTATTCGGTGCTGGCTGCGCACCGGCATGTATTTGGGGTGTTGGCGTGGTTCTCGGTGCTGGCTGCGCTGGGTCTGGGGCCGACGGGGGCGGTGTTGTATCGCCTGGCTGAATTTGTCTCTCGCTACTGGCATTACAAGCAGCGCACGGGCGCATTGCCCGCCAGCGAGTCCTTGCAGCAGGCGTCCGCCCAGGCCTGGACTGCCATCGACTGGTTGCCTGCGCGGCTCACGGCACTGAGCTTTGCGGTTGTCGGCAGTTTTGAAGAAGCGATTGAAGGCTGGCGTTTTCATGCGCAGCGGTTTCCCAACGACAACGATGGTGTGGTTCTTGCCGCCACTGCAGGGGCCATCAATGTGCGCCTGGGCGGTGAGGCGTTGAAGGCGCGCACTGAGCTGCATGCACCACAGGGTCTGGAGATTGATGCCGACATGGGCGACAGCGACTCCACCCCCGGCCGCGAGCCTGAAGTAGGCCACCTTCGCAGCGTGGTGGGCCTGGTGTGGCGCTCGGTGGTGGTCTGGATGCTGCTGCTGGCGCTGCTGACGCTGGCCCGGTTGCTCGGCTAGCCCGTTCACCTGTCGCGCCATCTCGCATGGCGCCGCTGGCATACGCCGGTCAATACCGGGTGTGACTCAACTCTTCAAACAAATCACTATATATTTTGTAGCGAGAGGGGCTTATACCTCCAGCGCCTTGGCCCTTTTTGACTGCATCCAGCACACCGCACCCCGGCTCATGCAGGTGGGTGCAGTTGTAGAACTTGCAGGCCGTTGCATGCTCGGCGATGTCGGGCATACAGGCCGCCAGCTGCATGGGAGCGATATGGTGCAGCCCGAATTCCTGGAACCCTGGCGAGTCGATCAGTGCCGTGGTGCGCGCCGCATCCATCCAGTACCAGTGGGTGCTGGTGGTGGTGTGTTTGCCTGAATTCAGGGCCTGCGAGATTTCTCCTGTTAGCACCGAGGCGCCCGGCACCAGCAGGTTGATCAGCGTGCTCTTGCCGGACCCCGACGGGCCCAGCACCAGCGTGGTCTTGCCCTGCAAGTGTTCCATGAGCAGGGCGCGGTCCACATCGCTGGACAGTGCCAGAGATAGCGGCAGCACGCCATAGTGTTTGCCTGCGCCCATGTGCCGGTACGGCAGCAGTCGCTCCCATGCGCGGGCGAAGGGTTCGACCAGATCACTCTTGTTGAGTGCAATGATGGGTTTGATGCCCTCCGCCTCTGCAGCAATCAGTGCCCGTGATAGCTGGCTTTCGGAGAACACCGGTTCCGCCGCAATCAGGATAAGCACCTGATCGAGGTTGGCGGCGAAAGATTTGGTGCGAATCTCGTCCTGTCGGTAGAACAGGTTGCGCCGTTCCTTGACCTTTTCGATGGTGCCTTCTTCGCCTTGCCCGGGCGGCGGCGCCTGCCATAGCACATGGTCGCCAACGACGGCCTGGCTTTTTTTACCGCGGGGGTGGCAGATGCGGCGCTCCCCATCCGGGGTCTCGACCATGCAGTGGCGCCCATGGCTGGCCACCACGGTACCTTCCATGAGGGCGCTGCGTTCAGCCATGGTGGGCCTGCCTCACAGTGCGACCAGTGCGTCGAACTGGGTGGCGCACTCGAAGTCGGTGCTGGAGATGCCATGCACGTCGTGCGTGTTCAGTCGCACCACGCAGCGGTTGTAGTGCACAGACAGATCGGGGTGGTGGTCTTGCGCATTGGCGATGAACGCCAATGCGTTCACGAACGAGATCGTCTCGTAGTAGTTGGCGAAGTGGTAGGTCTTCTCGATGGCGACGTTGGCGCCGTCGCCACTGAGGCTCCAGCCCTCCAGTTTGGCTAGGTTTGCTACTATTTCTGTAGCTGTCAGGGCGCGTCGGGTCAGCGTGGACCAGTCTTTTTTCTTCAACATGGTAGTCATGGGTGAGCAGGGGTTTGCATGCGCGCCAGCCGTTCTGTGGCGGGTGGATGCGAGTAGTAAAACTTCACGTAGACCGGGTCTGGAGTGAGCGTGGAGGCGTTGTCTTCGTACAGCTTGAGCAAGGCCGACGACAGGTCGGCGCCGCTGGCCTGGGCCGCGGCATATGCGTCCGCCTGGAACTCATGGCGACGCGATTGTTGCGAAAACAGCGGCGAGATGAAGAAGGTAAATACCGGAACGACCAGCATGAAAAGCAGCAGTGCCAGCGCATCATTGGGTGCGGCGGCCATGGCCGGGTCCAGCGAGAGGTTGGGCCGCACACCCAGCCCGGTGTAGAACCAGACCTGTGTGGAAAGCCAGCCCAGCAGCGCAAAGCCCGCCAGGCTGAGCGCAAACATCATCACGATGCGCTGGATGATGTGGCGGTGCTTGAAGTGGCCCAGCTCATGGGCCAGCACAGCCTCGACCTCGCCAGGTGCCAGCTGGCGCAGCAGGGTGTCGTAGAACACCACGCGCTTGGCGGCACCAAAGCCAGTGAAATAGGCATTGGCGTGGGCGCTGCGGCGGCTGCCGTCCATCACGAACAGGCCCTTGGCCGAGAAGCCGCAACGCTGCATCAGCGCAGTCACGCGGGCTTTGAGCGACTCGTCTTCAAGCGGCTGGAATTTGTTGAACAACGGTGCGATGAAGGTGGGGTAAATCACCATCAGCAGCAGGTTAAAACCCATCCAGAAGCACCAGGCCCACAGCCACCACAGCGGGCCTGCAGCGCCCATCAGCCAGAGGATCAGTGCGGCAATGGGCAGCCCGATGATGGCGCCCACCAGCAGGCCCTTGAGGGCGTCCGCCAGCCACAGGCGCCAGGTCATCTTGTTGAACCCAAACCGTTCTTCCACAACAAACGTCTGGTACAGCGACAGGGGCAGGTCGATCAGGCCGCTGATGGCAGCAAAGGCGACCAGGAATGCCATCTGCTGCCACATGCCGCCGCCCAGCACGCCAAGCAGCGCCTGGTTCAGTGCGTCCAGGCCGCCCAGCAAGGTCCAGCCCAGTAGCACGGCCGCGCCCAGCGCCATCTCCAGCATGCCCAGCCGGGCCTTGGTGATGGTGTAGTCGGCCGCCTTCTGGTGCGCCGCCAGGGCGATGCGCTCGGCAAACGGTACCGGGACCGCAGCGCGATGGCGTGCAACATGCCGGACCTGGCGCGTCGCCAGCCAGAACTTGAGGGCCAGGCCCAGCAGCAGCGCGGCTGCAAAGGCCAGGGTGAACAGCAAAGAGGGGGAAATGTCGTCAGAGGTGGGCATGTGCGGCGAGTTTAGGCCATCGGCGACAATGCGCGCCATGTCAGAAGCCAACAACCCCACCCCTGCCACGCTTGCCAAATCCGACCAGAACCTGGTCTGGCTGGACTGTGAAATGACCGGCCTGGAGCCCGACACCGACCGCCTGCTGGAGATCGCCGTGGTCGTGACCGGTCCGAGCCTGGAACCCCGCGTCGAAGGCCCCGTGTTTGCCATTCACCAGCCGGATGAATTGCTGAACAAGATGGATGCCTGGAACAAAGGCACGCACGGCCGCAGCGGCCTGATCGACAAGGTTAAGGCGTCCACGGTGACGGAGGAGGAAGCGGAACAGAAGATCCTTGCTTTCCTGGCCCAGTACGTGCCCAAGGGCACTGCGCCCATGTGCGGCAACAGCATCGGTCAGGACCGGCGTTTTTTGGTGCGTTACATGCCCAAGCTTGAGCGGTTCTTTCACTACCGCAATGTGGATGTGAGCACGCTCAAGGAGCTGGCCAAGCGCTGGAAGCCCGAGGCATACACCAGTTTCAAGAAAGCGCAAAAACACACGGCCCTGGCCGATGTCCATGAGTCCATCGACGAGCTGGCGCATTACCGTCAGCACCTGTTGGCCGTGGATGTGAAAACGTCTTGAGCCACTGCTTCTCATCCCTTTTGTGAGGGGCGTGGGAGCCCTTGTGAGATCCGCTCCTTTGGTGCGGGTGTTTTACGACGACGCGGGACTGGATTCCTGGCAGTGAAGGCATTGCCACTGGCGAAAAGCGAAGTGGGGTATTGCGGGCAAACCCTTAATCGTGCAATAATCGATGGCTGCGCAGGAATCCCTCGCAGATTGTGCATCTCCCCTCACACACCGGGCTTGCCAGCCGACTGTCACTCGACAGTGCAGGACTGGCGAATAACGCCCACCCGCTCCGGCCTTCTCTGAGCCAGCGCAGGTTTCGTTTGATGGTTGATGTTTTTTAACCATTTGACGAAGCCAATCGCGGGCTGCGCCCGCGACCGTCTTCGTGAGAGAAAAATCATGACCGACACCTCTTTGGTGCAGGGCGAATTCGCGCCTGCAGACACTTCCTTTGCTGCCGACATTTCCGTGCAGTCTTCTCCCCTGGACGCGGTGGTATCAGCCGTCGAAGCCGATGCTGCTGTGACCGCTGAGCCCAATGGCTTCATCGAGCTGGGCCTGGCCCCTGAACTCGTGCAAGCCGTGGCTGATCTGGGTTACACCCAGCCCACCAGCGTGCAGCTCAAGGCGATCCCTCTGGCGATGGGCGGTGGCAACGACTCCACCAAGTTCATCGACCTCATGGTCTCCAGCCAGACGGGCAGCGGCAAGACCGCAGCCTTCCTCCTGCCTGTGCTGCACACACTGATCAACCAGCAAGCTGCTGCCGAAGCCGAAGAGCGCGCCGCTTTTGAACGCGCCGTGGCCGAAGCCGCTGCCCGTGGCGAACCTGCTCCCAAGCGCGCCAAACGCAAGGACCCTACCAGTTCGCGCAACTTCAAGGCTGCCACCCCTGGTGCCCTGATCCTGTGCCCGACCCGTGAACTGGCGCAGCAAGTCGCGCACGATGCCATCGACCTGGTCAAGCATTGCCGTGGCTTGCGTGTGGCCAACGTGGTGGGTGGCATGCCTTACCAGTTGCAGATCGCCAAACTGCAAAACGCTGACCTCGTGGTGGCAACCCCTGGCCGCCTGCTGGACCTGCAGCGCTCGATGCAAATCAAGCTCGACAAGGTGCAGTTCCTAGTCGTTGACGAAGCGGACCGTATGCTCGACCTGGGCTTTTCGGATGACCTGGCAGAACTGAACCAGCTGACCGCGCAGCGCAAGCAGACCATGATGTTCAGCGCCACATTTGCGCCCCGCATCCAGCAACTGGCCATGCGCGTGATGCACGACGGTGGTTCGTCTGTGCAGAAGGTGACCATCGATTCTCCGCAAGAGAAGCACGCCAACATCAAGCAAGTTCTGTACTGGGCCGACAATGCCCAGCACAAGCGCAAGATGCTGGACCACTGGCTGCGTGACACCACGATCAACCAAGCCATTGTCTTTGCCAGCACCCAGGTGGAGTGCGACGGTTTGGCCAACGACCTGCAGCAAGAAGGCTTCTCGGCCGTCGCGTTGCATGGCGCCCTGAGCCAGGGCCTGCGCAACCGCCGTTTGATGGCGCTGCGCGCTGGTCAGGTGCAGATTCTGGTGGCTACTGACGTGGCCGCACGGGGCATCGACGTGCCTACCATCACCCACGTGTTCAACTTCGGCCTGCCCATGAAGGCTGAGGATTACACCCACCGCATCGGTCGTACCGGCCGTGCGGGCCGCGATGGCCTGGCCATCACGTTTGCCGAGTTCCGCGATCGCCGCAAGATCTACGACATTGAGTCGTACAGCCGCCAGCAGTTCAAGGCCGAAGTGATTCCGGGCATGGAGCCTTCGCAGCGCGCTCCGCAGGCACCCCGCGGTGGCGATTTTGGTGGTGGCCGTGGCGCCCCGGGCCGTTCGTATGACAACCGTGATAACCAGTCGCGCGGTCGCTTCGGTGGTCCAGCACGTGGTGGCAATGATCGTGGTGGATTCGGTGGTGGCTTTGGCGGCGGCTTTGCTGGTCGTGACAACCGTGGTGCCCCTGCCCGTGGTGAAGGCGGCGGCGATTTCGCTGGCCGTGATGACCGTGGCGGCGACCGTGGTTTTGCGCCGCGTCGTGACGGTGACGGTTATGGCCGCAAGCCTGGTTTTGGTGATACAGGCCGTGGTGGCTTTGCTCCTCGTGGCGATGCGGGTGCACCGCGCGGCGATTTCGCTCCTCGCAAGCCTGCATTTGCCAAGCCTGCCGGTGGTGGTGGCAAGCCCTTTGTGGCCCACGACGCCCGCAAGCGTCCTGCACGCCCCGCGCGCTGATTGTTGTGTGGCGCTAGCGCCGCCCTTTGTGCAAAGGCCAGTACCGTAAGGTGCTGGCCTTTTTTCATTGGGGAGGCCATCTCAGCTGCGGTTGCCAACGGCGCCTCGTCAATAATGGCCGCCGGAGGAATCTGCTGTGTCGTCTTCTTTATCTTCGGGTGCGGACTTTGAGCACATGTTCGGGCTGGCGCCAGTGTCGCTCTGGTTGGAGGACTACAGTGCGCTCAAGCAGCTTTTTGAGCAGTGGCGCGCCGAAGGCGTGACCGACATCCGCCAGTTCCTGGCAGAGGACCCGGCCCGCCTGCGGGCCTGCAGTGCAGCCCTCAAGGTGCTCAAGGTGAATCAGCGCACGCTGGATCTGTTTGCCGCCGAGAGCCAGCAGGTACTGGAAGCCAATCTGGATAAGGTCTTCAGGGACGACATGCACGACGCGGTGGCGCATGAGCTGTCTCAGTTGTGGGACGGGCAGCTGGAGTTTTCTAACCAGACAGTCAACTATGCGCTCGACGGACGTCGGCTGGATGTGCAGATCCGTGCGCGCATCCTGCCCGGTTACGAGGACAACTGGAGCCGTGTGCTGGTGTCGCTGGAGGATGTTACGGCCACCGTGCGTGCAGGTGCCGAGCTGCGCCGCAGCGAGCGGTACGCACGCGATTTGTTCGAACATTCACCCGTATCCTTGTGGGTGGAGGACTTCAGTGCGGTCAAGAGCCTGCTCGATGGTGTGCGTGCGCAGGGTATTGATGATTTCAAGACTTTCATCCGGGTGCATCCCGAGTTCGTGACACGCTGTATGCACGAAATCCGGGTGATCGATGTGAACCAGCAGACCCTGCGCATGTTCGGCGCAGAGAGCAAAGAAATGCTGCTGAACAACATTGGCCGGGTGTTTCGCGGTGAGATGCACGAGTCCTTTGCGGAGCAATTGCTGGACCTGTGGGAGGGCAAGACCTTTCAACAGCGCGAAGTGGTTAACTACGCACTGTCCGGGGATGCCGTGCATATTCACATGCAGTTCTCGGTGCTGGCCGATCACATGAGCGATTGGGGCCTGGTGCTCCTGTCGCTGGTGGATATCACGGCACGCAAGAAGGCCGAGGCTTACCTAGAGTACCTGGGCAAGCACGATGTGCTCACGCAATTGCGCAACCGAGCCTTTTATGCGGAGGAGCTCAACCGCCTGACCCGCAAGGGCCCTTGGCCGCTGTCCATCATCGCCATCGACCTGAATGGTCTCAAGGTGGTGAACGATGAGCAAGGCCATGCGGCGGGGGACTCCATGCTGCGCCGCGTTGGCGAGGTCTTGGCCAAGGCCGTGGATGCTCCGGCCTGCGCAGCCCGCATTGGTGGTGACGAGTTCACGGTGTTGTTGCCAGGCACGGATGAGCGCGGAGCCATGGCTTTGCAGGAACGCATTTTGTCGATGCTCGAACTCAACAACCAGTTCTACCCTGGCCAGCATCTGAGCCTGGCCATGGGGATTGCCTCTTGCCAGTCTGGAGATGCGGTAGAAGCCGCGATCCATCGCGCAGACCAGGCGATGTATGCGGAGAAGAACCGCTATTACCAGCAAAAGAACGTGGACCGGCGGCAGCCCAGTCCTTGATCAGTCGGGTATTGATCAGAGGTGGACCGGCGTACGGCCGATCTCGGGCCAGCGATGGTGCAGACAGATCCAGGACAGCATGCCAATGCACAACATCAGGAGTGATGACAGCGCCAGCAAAACGGTAGAGTGCATCACCAGCGGAGCGATGACGCCTGCCACCAGGCCATTGGCCGAAGAGCCGACAAACGCCTGCATGGATGAGGCCATGCCTCGGCGCTCCGGGTAGAGGTCCAGCACCAGCAGCGTCACCACCGGCACCATCAGTGCCCAGCCAAAAGAGAAGACCGCAATGGGCGCCAGAGCCCACCAGGCGTGGGGTGTGAACAGCAGATTGGCGACCAGGTTCAACACAGCCACCGAAAACATGATGACAAATCCGTGGCGGATCTGGCGCTTGGGCGGGATACGCCCTGCCAGCCGTCCACTGAGCCACGCACCGCCCATGATCCCCGAGATGGTCAGGACAAAAAACCAGAAAAACTGCGTAGGCGCCAGCGACAGGTGATCGCCAAGAAATGCTGGAGCCGAGAGAACGTACAGGAACATGCCATTGAAGGGCACGCCACTGGCCAGCGCCAGCAGCACAAAGCGCGCACTGGTGCCCAACTGCACGTAGCCGCGCATTAGATGGCGCACATGAAAGGGCTGGCGCTGCTCCACATGCAAGGTCTCTGGCAGCAGCCTGAAGTTGGCGGTCCAAAGGGCCACTCCCACGAAGGTCAGGAACCAGAAAATGCTGTGCCACCCGGTGTGGACAAACAGCCATCCTCCGATGATGGGAGCGATCGCTGGAGCCACTCCAAAGTAGATGGTCACCTGGCTCATAACCTTCTGCGCTTGTGCTGGAGGGAACATGTCGCGGATCACCGCGCGGGAGACCACGATCCCTGCTCCCGTGGACAGGCCTTGCAGTGCCCGGAAAAAGACCAGTTGCCCGATCGTTTGCGACAGCGCACACCCTGCGGAAGCGAGCGTGAACACGGCGATGCCCCACAAGATCACGGGCCTGCGCCCAAAGCTGTCTGCCAGCGCGCCGTGGAACAGGCTCATGAACGCAAAGCCGAACAGGTAGGCGGACAGCGTCTGCTGCATTTCCACCGGTGTGGCTCCCAGCGCCGCGGCGATGCCTGAGAACGCGGGGATGTAGGTGTCGATGGAGAAAGGCCCGAGCATGCCCAGCACAGCCAACAGGATCGCGAGCGCCCAGCGGGGTGCTTTCCAGAGCAGATGGGCTTGTGGGTTCATGAGTGGTGGCAGATGGGGGTTGCGGGCACGCGAAGGACATCGCACCGCCGTGGCATCGCGCGATGGCGCGGCAGTGCGGATGGATTATGGGGGACGCATGCGGCAGGGTGCGGAGAAGGGGGCTGTCGCGCAACCCCTCGTCACGCCCCGTTCGGGCTTCAAGCCAACGTAGTCAATAGTTGTAGGGAACCCATTCACCGTTCCCCGAGCGCATCACGTACTTGCCTTCCATGTTGCGCATCACGATCACATCGGCGTTCTCTGACACAAAGGGGGTAGTGACCGGGGCTGCGAGCCGCTCCGCCAACGGGCGCGCGGAGTCGACGTAAGGGTTGTCGCGAATCAGATCGCCTAGCAAGGTGTACAAGCCCAGGTAGCTCATCGGCTGGTTCACAACCACGGGCGCTGCTGGGGCGGATGCCTCAGATGGCTTCATGCCCACCAGCTTCACCGCAGCGGGGACCAGGGTGATGCGGGGGCCAGGAATCTCCCGCATGCCCGACATCTGGATTTTGTCTCCGCGCAGCGATGCGCCGTGCTCAGGGACCAGCATCACGACCACAGGGCGGCCTGCTGCCTCTAGTTCGGAGATGAACTTGTCGAAGTCGGCGAGCAGCTGTACCAGGCGGGGCTTGAATGTCTCCAGGCTGTTGCGCGAAGCCATGCCTGGCACGCGATTTCCGTCGTGCAGGGAGATGGTGTTGTAGTACAGCGCCACGGGCCCGGTGCTGCGGTCAGTGCTGCGCTTCTTCCACCATTGCGCCAACAAGGCGTGGTCGTTATAGATGGGCGAGCCGTCAAAATTCTGCATGTGCACGGGCGCGCCCTGATTGGACTGCAGCTTGCCAGCAAGGCCTCCGCGCTGTTCCAGCGCATGGGCAAACTCTTCGTACACCCCGTCGTGGTTGAGCAGTGCAGCGGTCTGGTAGCCCACTTTTTCCAGGTTGGGAAACACGTAGCACTGCGGATCAATGCCCTCGTACAGCTTGTTGTGTGGTGTTTGGCCACAGGTGCCGTGCAATACCCGCAGAGAGGCTGGCCCGCTGTAGCTGGCAGCGCTGTTGAAGTTGGTGAACAACACATCAAAACGCTTGAGGAATGGGTTGTCCCGCTGTCCTACAAAGTCCATGTCATCCCACGACAAGGAGCACACATGCAGCAGGATGATGTCGAATGCCGGGGGCGTATTGGGCGCGGTGAACTGGACGCGCCTTTGGCTTTCGCTCGCGTAAAAGCGTTGCAGCAGAGCGTCTGGCGACGTGTCCTGATTGTCGTTGGGCGCGGCGGCCGAGTTCAATCCGCTTGCTGCGGCCATGGTGGCCTGGGGCGTAGCCGCCTGCTCCTGCAGGGCCGCTACCACCGGTACGCTCAACAACGCTAGCAATGCAAACGTCCCTGCACGCACCCGCCGGGCCAGTGCTGCATAAAGCACGATGCCGACCAGTCCCACCAGCAGCATTTCAGGGTTGAACACCCGCTGGGCAAGTTCCAGCCAGTAGTCCGCGCTGAAGCCACTCAGCGCTTTGAGCTGCGACAGCACGCGTCCTGGGCTGGGAAGGTAAGAGTCGGCATACAGCAGTGCGATGGCAGCCGGTACGGCGACTGCAGCCCGTACATGGCGCCACCCCTTGTGCGCAATGGGGGGCAGCATGGACGCCCACAACAGCAGGTTCAGCCACCAGTTCAAGCCGATATAGCCACCAAAGTACAGGCCCACCTTGGCAAGGAAAATCAAATGCCAGAAGCTCATGCCGGCAGCCTTTCTTGCCCGCGCTGCTTGCGAAGGGGCCACCGGCTGCGTGCCGACTCCACCAGCGAAGTCCAGAACTTGCGGTAGCCCAGCACGCCCAGCTGCGCGATTTCCTGCAGGCCATGCAAAGGTCGGTCGGTATCGTGGCTGTCGTTCCATTGCCTCCAGGTGTCGGGGCGGGCAAAGGTGCACTGCACCAGGTCGATTTGTTGTTCGCGCGTCATGGGATCAAACTGAAAACCGGTGGCGCTCTGGCCTCTGTGCAACATCACCGTGGCTGGAAAGGTGCATTCCGTATCGTTGCGCCACAGTCCCACCTGCACCTTGTCTCCCACGGCCAGTGGAGTGCCTTCAGGTAATTGCAGGCCTACACCAGTCATGGAAAAGTCGAGGCAAAGGGCCCTCAGCACGGTTCCGTCGTCCTGGTACAAGGTCGCGGGCAATTGCGTGGCCACGCGGTGCATTCGCCGCACCTGGCGTGCTTCGGATGCCACACCCAACGCAGCACCCAGCATGAGGATGCTGTAGACCGTCCATAGCAGATTGAGGAGTACAGTGGCGGTTTCCTCGGTATTCCAAAAGAACAGGCGCAGCAGGCCCATGCCGAAGGCTGCGAAGTTAAGCAGGACCAGCACGGTGTAAGGGCGGGAGATCATCCAGTCGAAGTACGGCTCATCCACCAGCCCGCCCTTGGCTGTCACGTTGAACTTGCCAAGGCGCGGATTGATCAGCGCCACCGTGGTGGGCAGGGCCACGTACCAGGCCAACACCGTTTCGTAGACCTCAGCCCAGAACGTGTGCCGGTGCTCGCCTTGCACGTGCGCATTGGCGATGTTGGACTGCAGGATGTATGGCAGCACATACAGCGCGATCATGATGGCGCCCGCGTTGATGATGTGCCATTCAAAAAACAAGAAGGCCATGGGCGCGGTGAGGAACACCAGCCGCGGCAGCCCGAAGAAGAAGTGCACCATGGCGTTGGCATAGCAGATGCGCTGCCACAGCGTGAGGCCCTTGCCCAGGAAGGGGTTGTCCACGCGGAAGATCTGCGCCATGCCGCGCGCCCAGCGGATGCGTTGGCCCACATGGGCCGACAGGCTCTCGGTAGCCAGGCCAGCGGCCTGCGTCTCGTTGATGTAAGCCGTGGTGTAGCCGCGCCGGTGCAGCTTGAGGGCGGTGTGCGCATCCTCGGTCACCGTTTCCACGGCGATGCCGCCCACCTCCAGCAGTGGGCCGCGGCGTATTACGGCGCAGGAACCGCAGAAGAAAGTGGCGTTCCAGAAATCATTGCCATCCTGGATCAGACCGTAGAACAGGGCACCTTCGTTGGGCACACGGCGGAAGGTGCCTAGGTTGCGCTCAAACGGGTCTGGTGAGAAGAAGTGGTGCGGCGTTTGCAGCATGGCGCACTTCGGATCGCGCTGGAACCAGCCCACGGCCGTGGTCAGGAAGGAGCGTGTGGGAATGTGGTCGCAGTCGAAGATGGCGACCAGCTCACCATCGGTCTTGCCCAGCGCATGGTTCAGGTTGCCAGCCTTGGCGTGGTTATTGTCGGGCCGCACGATATAGCCCACGCCCATGGATTCAGCAAAGGCACGGAATTCCTCGCGCCGCCCGTCGTCCAGGATGAAGACCTTGACCTTGTCTTTGGGCCAGTCCAGTGCCATCGACGCCAGCACTGTGGTGCGCACCACACTCAGCGGCTCGTTATAGGTGGGTATGTACACATCCACCGTGGGCCAGGACGCGGGCGCGCCTTGCAGCTCCGCCGGACTGCGGTGCAGGGGCCAGGCAGTCTGTATGAAGCCCAGCACCACCACCAACCAGGTGTAGGCCTCTGCCGCCAGCAGGCCGTAGCCCAGGAAGGACTCGATGACCGAGTCGAATTCAATCGATGAAGTCAGGCGCCACCAGGCGTAACGCCCCATCGCCAGCAGGCTGATCGCTGCAAGCGCCAGCGAAGGATAGCGGCCTGGCAGGCGCCGGAGCACCAGGGACAGTCCCCAGCAGAGCAGCATGAACAACAGTTGCCCAAACCAGTTGAATGGGGTGGTCATGACGACCAGACCGGTGACCGCCCCCACCGCCAGGATCACCCAGCGCAGGCCAGGAATCTCCAGGGCCGGTGTGAGCCACTGGTCTGCCAGTCGCAGGCCCTTGCCCACGTTGACGTGGGTGGCCAGGCGGTCCATGGCACGCAGGAAAAGCCGGATGGGCCAGAAAACCAGTGTCAGCGCCAGTGCCAGGACTCGCCAGTGCCAGCGCATGGCCCAGCCGAGGCCTGCCCAAAGCCCGCGCACTGGGCGTAGCAACCAGGGGCGCAATGCGCGCTGTGGCGAGGGTGGTAGAACGAAACAGCGCCACAACCACATCCACCAGGGAGCCTCATGCCCGACCTCCAGCTGGCGCCCGAGCCACATCAGTGCCTTGCGAGTGGGCACCAGTGCGTCCGCTTGTTCGGTGGCCGGGGTAGGTGTGGTGGTGCCCGAGGGCGCCTGGTCTGTCATGGTGCAACCACTCCAGCTGCGGGCGCAGGCAGCGGCCCCAACGGAGGCACTGCCGACAGCCAATGGAAGATGCCCTGGAGATCGTGCGCGGACTGTGCATGCGGTGCCATGCCGTTCACGCATTGCGATGCGGCCAGTGCACGTGAGAGGTTCTCGTCTTCATGCACGGTATAGGGCAGCAATTGGCTTCCCCACTGCTGGCGCAAAGTGCTGAGCGCCTCCCGGTGCGATGCGCGGCGCGGGTCAAAACGCATGACTGCGATGCCCTGCATGTTGGGCGTTGCTGGCGACGCCTGCAGCATGGCGCGTACGGCGTCCGTGCTGGCACATCCGCGCGCAGACGCTTCCATGACCACCAACACCGCATCTGCGCAGCGCAGCGCTGCCTGTGCCAGCGGCGAAGGCCATTGCGGTGTGTCCAGCAGTATCGTGCAATCCTCTGGCACGTCGAGCAGTTCCAGCTGGTCTTGCAGCCACTGTGGGTGGGCAGCCAGCAACTGGTGGAGCGTCGTGATGGTTTCTGGCGCCGCTGGGCCATAGGGCAGAACGCAGACGCCGTCCGCGTTGTCGAAGCTGCCGTCTGCCCACCAAGAGCCTGTGGCGGCAAGTGCTGCCCATCCCTGACTGGCGGGGCGGGGCATGCCCAGGTGTATGCCCAGCAGATTCTGGGCACAGAGCTCTACGGCCAAGGTGTGCTGGCCTTGACGGGCACCAATGGACGCCAGGTGGGCGACCATGGTGGTACGCCCGGACCCGCCGAGCGGCGAAACGACAGCAATCACGCGCATGCAAACTCTTTGTTCATGGGATTTTGGTCATCCCACCTTTTGGGGTAACGGGCGACTCGCTTTGCGGAAGGTTTGGCCGATAGGGCTGCACGCAGCGTAACGGCTGGCGCCCCTTCAGCACGCGGCGCAGCAGCCAACCACACGGCCAAGCCAGCAAGACGCCCAGCAGCACGTAAACAAGCATCCATGCCGTCATGCAGACGTCCTTCCAAGGGGGCGTGGCGCGGCGCGCCGTCCGATGGGACGTAGTCGCATTTGCGGTCTTGTCACAACGAGCGGCGAGGCTGCGGGCTGTTGGCTCTCTGCGTTGGTGTGCTTTGGCAGTGCCAGCGCATCCTTTCGTACCTGCGCCAAGGGCGTGGCAGGAGGAGCCTCCAGGGCGGCAGGTGTGGGGGCGCTGACTGCTGCCAAGATGGCACTGTAGTCAGGTACGCCCTTGCGCAGGGATTCTTGCAACTGTTCAGTCATCGCGCGTATGCCCGGCGCTGAGCAGTCCGTAGCTTGCGAAGTGAAAAGCTGGGTCAGCGGCAGCGCGAATACCCGTTGCAGTGCCAGCTCTACATCGGGCTCCCGGCAGGCGAACAGGAACACGTAGATCGCTTCGTGGTCGGCCGTGAACAAGTCGCCATCGCGCGAGGTGTGGCAGGCGCGCAAAGCATCGAGGTGCGGCATCCGGTCCAGCATGTTGAGCCGTACCAGACTGTGCGACAGGCCAATGTCATGGGTGCGGTCGAGCATGCCGCGTACCAACGTACAGAATCGTCCCGGGGCCTGGTAGCCCCGCTCGCGGGGGGGCATGAAGCTGTCGAGCGCCTGAGCGTAGTCGGGGTGGACTTTGCGGGTGTGGCTCTGAGCGTTGATGTCCTGCAGTAGTTGCAGCAGTCGCGAGAAACCCACCTCTTTGTAGACCACCGCGCTGGCGCCCAGTTGCAGCAGTGCCTGTTCGCTGTGGGTGCGCAACTTGCCGAGGTTCTCGCGCACCACAATCTTGAGCGTTGGGGGGCGCGAGAGACGCAGGTGGTGCACCAGGCGTGCGCGGGATTCAAAATCGCCCGCAGAGCCCGCGTCGATCAGCACCGTGGAGGCCACGCAGGTCGCAGCAGCCACTTCGATGTCCTCCAGCTCATCGACGATGCGCCAGTGGCCAGGGATACCGCGTTGCCCCTCCACCGATGCCTGGGTTGCCAGCACGCCCCATTGGTCGGCTGCAGTGACCAGTTCGGGGGTAGCGCCTTGGGTGCGCGTGCCGTCGGCAGTCAGTCGGTGTGTGCTGGCGTCTTGCACCAGGCCAAAGCCGGTCTGAAACAGCGCCCCGGTGTTCGAACCCCAGCGGTCCAGGCTCAGGCGCCAGCGGTCAGCGTCAGCATGCAAGGTGGCGATGTGCATGGACATCTGGCACAGGTTGCGCAGCATTGGCAAAAGGGCAGTGGCATCCAGCGGCGGGGTGAACCCCAGTACCACCGGGCGCTGCCGTTGGCGGCACAGGGCGCTGAGCTGGTCGCTGACATGTGCGAGTTGGGCAATGTTCAGTCCGGACAGCAGGTTCTGTGTGTCGCACAGATACAGCGCGTGCTGTGGCAGCAGACCGGTCCGCTCAAGCTCCTGCACGAGTGGACTGAGTCCATGGCGCTGTACTTGCGCCTGCAACCCAGGCAATAGCGCCCAGAGCTTGAGCCGACCAGCGCGGTAAGCCGCTCGTAGCTCGGGGTACTCCAGCAACTCGTCAAGCCACTGCGTGCTGGACGCCACCAGCCCCAAGGGGCCAGCGACCAAAGCGTCTTCGATCAGCGCGGGAAACCATGCCGCAGCACTTCTGCTGTCGGCGGCAACCAAAGAGACGGGCACATGGGATGGCAACTGGCCAATGCCGTCTGGCAGGCCTGCAATGCCGATGCTTGTCGGTCGCTGGATGGCGCTGGCAGTACCCAAAGAGGGCCAAAGGCGCTGGGCGAGCGAGTGCAGCACACTGGTTGCAGGTGGGCTCTTGCGTGAGGATGAAGCGGCAGAGGACATGTCAGAAGCTGGAATAGGTCTGCACCGGCCGTGGGCGGTTGTCCAGTGGAGCGTTCCCGGGCTCAAAGCGGTAGCGGCCATACACCATGAAATTGGTGGGCGCGTAGTAGGCCGAGCGATCCAGCTCCAGCTGGGCACCCAGTGCGAGATGGGGTGTGACCTGGTATTCCAGTGCCCCCCGGAACGAACGCCCGAAACCCGAGCCCGAACTGCCCGCGTACACCGGAACGCCACCGTCGGCCGCCAGCCGGGCACGTGCCAGTGCCTGCAGGAGTGCGCTCTGCGGAAAATAGTCGCTGTCGCCACTGCTACTGCGCGATACAGAGACGGACCCGCGTGCCAGCCAGGTCAGTGCGCCGCGGCGTCCACTCCATTCCAGTGGCAGGGCGACGGATACGTAGTTGCGTGGGCTGTAATAGCCGCCGTGGCCGAAGCTGAATTCGGACAGGTCTTTGCCATAGTGCCAAGCTGAGACGGCAACACCGAGGTTGACCACGCTATCGCTGTGGCGCCATACATCGCGGTCCACTGCCCACCGCAGCTGGGCGCGGGTGTTGGTTGCCACATTTTTGCCGGTGAGGGCGGCCAGGCTCAGGCTCAGTGAGGTGCTGTAGGGCCCAATGTCGGTAGAAAGACGGCCTGCAGCGCCTGTTGCCACCACGCCGCCCCATACCTGGCCTGTGATGGGATCGCGTGCCCCTGCGTACGACAGCAGGCTGCCAGTGATGGGGCGCCGATACGCTTCGAGTTTGTAGCTGTAGCGGCCCAGATCGCCGGTTTTGGACAGGCCCCCTACGACATTGCTCACCGGAAATCCAACCCCAGTGGTTCCGATGTCCCACTGGACATCGTCTCCCACATAGCCGAAACCCAGGTTGGTGCCCTGGCCCCGTTGTCGTCGCTCGGTGGCAAAGGAGGACCCCGGTGGTAGTGCCGCCACCTGCCCGTAAGTGAGCAGGTCTGGACCATCGGCGGGGAGATCGCCCGCATCCAGCTGCACCCGATCCACGTGCAAGAAATAGTGCCCGTCGTAGGCACGCGGCATCCACGCCACCACAGGACGTTCCCAGCCGCGCAGGCTGGAGATTCCGTCCGTGGAGCGCTTGCTCAGCGCCTGGTGTCCCGCTTCGATCCGAGGCTGACGCCGTGCCTCGATGGCATCGATCTCGCCCTGGATCTTGGCAACGACGGCCGGGTCGGCGGGGACGGACAGTGTGTAACTCTGCTGGAGAGCCAGTGGTCTGTCTGAATCAACCGGCACCGGGGCCTGGCTGTCTGGGGCCGTTGCAGCAGGGGTGAAGGCCTTTCCGTGCTTCTCCAGCATGAGCGCACTGCGGAAGAACACCATGGCTTGTGCGTAGTTGCGATTGGCCCGCTCCAGGCGCGCAGCATGCAGCAGCACATCACTGTCTTGCGGAAAACTGTCCAGCAACCGGGTCGCTAATGTCCTTGCTTCGTCCATGCGACCAGTGCGTTGCCAGATGCGCAGCAGTGCCAGCTGCTGCCCCACGTCGCTCGGAGGGACACGGTCGCTCAGCCAGTCGGCCTCATCGGCTGCGACCCGCCGGTCGCCGGTGTCCTGCAGTCGTGACAACGCATCAGCCAGCGCCATGCGAACGGACAGATCGTCAGGTTGTGCGGACGCGAGGGGCTTGAGCAACTGGGCGGCATCGGCATATTCGGCCGCAGCCATGAGCAACCGTGCCTGGGCTAGGCTGCGTTGGCGTGGTGTGGAGAGTGTGTCCGGCAGGGGTGTCGCCTGGCGTGCCAGGCGCGAGGCTTCGTTGGTACGTCCGGCCTGCCGCTGCTTCTCGATGAGCCGCTCTTGGTGCGCTGCATACAGCGCTACCAGCCGGTCTTCCTGCTCCGCGCTCCAGCCCTTGGCTTGCAGCAGACGAGGCAATTGCTCGGCGAGGCCGGCATCGTCCTCCGCCCGGTTGAGCAGCTGTGCGTAGTCCAGCTGCGTGTCTGGCGCCAGCGTGGGGACACGCGCTGCCAGGCGATGGAAGACTGCCACGCCCCGCGCGGGCTGTGCGCGGCGAAACCAGGCATTGGCAACGCTGTAGAGCAGGTCTGCTTCATTGCCTGCTGTCCGTTCCGCTTGCTGTAGCAGTGCCTCGACTTCAGCTGCCGGCAGGGGTTTCAGGGCCTGAGTGACGAGCGACTTGACCTGAGAGCGCCGCACCAGCGAGCGCATGGCGTCTGTCTGATCGGCGGAGCGTATCCGCTGCATGTCCGCGAGGGCAGCGCTGTCTTCGTCCAGGGCAGAACGTATCAGGGCGCGGGCATACAACATCTCGGCACCGACGGCGCCGGACGGAATACGCGCCACACCCTCATCCATGGCGTGCAGTGCTTCTTGGGGGCGGCCCAGGCGTATGTAAATACGTGCGAGGCGGTGTCTTATCCAAGCATCGTCGGGGGTCAGTACCACTGCCGACTCCAAGGCACGCAGTGCGGGGCCCAGGCGCTGGGACTGCAGGTCGTCCTCCGCCTGGGCCACCAGCACGTCGGCCTGGGCACTGGCGAGTTTTTCTGAGAGTGTGGTGTCACGTGCGGCAGCCTCGGCCAGCAGGGACAGCGCTTTGGTCACCCGCCCGGTGCGGGCATAGAGACTTGCCAGGCCTTTGAGGGCGGAGGTGCTGTTGGGCTCCTGTTGGATGGCTTGTTGGTAGAAATTCTCTGCCAGCGCATGGTCCCCTTGCAGGTCGCGAATGCTCGCCAGGGTGGTCAATGCGTCAGCACTTTGGGGTTGCATCTGCAGCGCGCGTTCGGCCAGGCTGGCTGCCGTGACCAGTTCGTTCTGTTCGACGGCTCTGTCGGCCTGTCGCAGCAGTCCCCAGAATCTGGCAGTGGCCTGCAAGTCCTTCCAGCGGCTCTGGCGTGTGAGCGCATAGGCCTGGCTGAAGAGGTCCTGCGCTTGCGCATGCTGGCCCTGGCGCAGGCGTATCAACCCCAGGTTTCCCAGGCTTTCTCCGTCCTGGGGGCGCAAAGCCAGCGTCGCCTGGATCTGCTCTTCCGCCAACTCCATATCGCCTTGGTCAAGGGCAGTGCGCGCTGCCTGGCGGGCGATGTTGGCGGGGTCGCGGGCCGCGCGCTCCGCGCGCTCGACCGCCTGTTGCATGGCGGCCAATCGTTCCACCATGGCGCTGTCAGCCGGGTAGCGCTGCAGAAATGCGCGCACGCGGGGCAGGTTGGCTGGTGTGTTGGCCAGCCGGTCCAGGGCGCGGCGCCAGAGGTCTTGCAGCTGCTGGGCATTGGTATCGGGCTGCCTTGCCAGGGCCTCGATCTCCTGCACCACGGCCGTCGGGTTGCCCCCCTGGTACATGCGCAGCTCCAGTTGTGCCAGCCGGTAACGGGACTCCCCGGTCTGCTGGTACAGCTTGGCCAGCTGGCGCTGGGATTCGGTGCTCTGCTTGGCGGTGGAGCCCATGATCTGGTGGTATTCCAGCGCCAGTCCGCCGAGCGTGGGCGGGCCTTGCGGAAACAGCTCGCGCGCCAGATCGGCGGCCTCGGCCTTGCGGCCTGCGCGTGCCATCAAGCGCATCTGGGCCAGTTTTTCGCGGTCGGGGCCATACACGCGCACCAGGGTTTCCAGTTCCTGGGTCAGCATATGGCCGGGGTGGCGTGCACGCAAGGTGGCCAGCACGCGCTGGGCCTCGTCGCTTTTCTTTTCGCGCAGCGCCAAGTCGCCCAGCGTTGCCAGCCCTTCGGGAGAGTTCGGGTCCATGGCCAGCAGCTTGTCCACCAGTTGGCGAGCCATATCCGGCCGGTTTTTGCTGGCCCACAGGCGGGCGCCACTGAGCAGCTCAGCTTCGATGGCGGGTGGGGTGCTGGCGTGCACGCCGTGCTGCCCGGGCAGGCAGGCGGCGGCGAGCAAGGTCAGGGAGGGGAGCCAGCGGTGTGTGCGGCGTTTCACGGTTTCCATCGCACAGTGAGTTGGCCGTTTGCAGTGAAGCGATATTGCCCCTCCATGGCGCCCAGCCCAAATAAGCCGAGCACCTGCTCGTAGTAGGCCGTGGGACGCAAGGGGCGGGCCTCCAGGCGCATGCGCTGCGATTGCAGGGTGCGGTCGTCGCCCACTGCCCGCAAAAATGGCAGGACTGCAGCCGAGAACCCGGAGGGGGCGGGGCCCGAGGCTTGGGCTGTCAGGATGTCGATGGACTCAGGCGGGTATCCCTGTTCGCGCACGAAGCGTGCCATAGGCTGCAGGGTATCCAGCAAGGCCTTGCGACCGGGAGCGTTGGCGTGCAACGTGCCCGCCCACAGATAGACGCGGATGGCGTTGTAGCTGCCCTGGCCTTTTTCCTTGCCCTTGTCATCCACCAGAAAGCCCTGCTTAGGGTCGTACACGGTCCAGTCGGGCGTGAAGCCCTTGGGTGAAGCGCCCTGGATGACCTTGAACGAGCTGTCCACCAGTTGCTTCCATTCGGGCTGTGGGTCCACTGCTGCCAGCCAGTGCATGAGGTGCATGGGCATGTAGCTGGGGTTCAGGCGCCAGCGTCCGTCCTTCTGTGCAAAGCCCTGGGGCGCTGGCAGAAGGGTCAGTCCCAGGCCGGGCAGTTGCGCGGTTTCTTCGCGCAGGATGCGGGCCGCCAGCAAAGCAGAGAGCGCGCGATAGCTGCGCACGTTCCACAGGCGGCCTGCCTCGCCCAGCGCGTAGGCTATCCAGAGGTCGGCGTCCGATGCGGCGTTGCTGTCGATGACACCCCAAGTGCCATCGGGGCGTTTACCCCATAGCCACGCCGGGAGACGGGCGGTCATGTCCCCATCACAGAGGTTGTTTTCGGTCCAGCGCAACAACTTGTCGAAGGTGGTTCGGTCATTGGCCACCAAGGCAAAGAACAAGGCGTATGCCTGGCCTTCGGAGTAGGTCTGTCCTCCTCCCGCATCATCCGAGATGACGCGGCCGCCTTCGTTGATGAACTGCGCCTTGAACGTTTCCCAGGCGGGCCACCCGGGGCGTTCTGCCGTGGATTGGGGTTGCGCGCGAAGGCCTGGCAGCCAGGACAGCAGTGCAGCACCGCCGCCAGCCTGCAGGGCCGTGCGCCGACGAAGGGGCTCAGTCATGCTGGGATGCCAGTCGGCGGCGCGCCATGGTGCGCAAGGCGCCATAAACGATAAAGGTCAGCAGAAGGCCGGTGGCGATGCCCGCCAAGGCCAGCAGCAAGGGGTGGCTGTGCAGGTGGAACCACAGGCGTTGCCACCAAGGCAGGTCGCCCACGTAGTACACAGGCTTGATGCGGAAGCTTTCGATGGCGTCGCCGCGCATCAGGCCCAGATCTCCGCGCAGGCTCTTGATCTTGCCCGCATCGTTCAGGCTCTGGCTCAGCAGCCCCATGGCTTCCTTGTCGGTGGCGGTGAGCGCCACCACGCTGCGACCACTGTGCAAGGGCGATTCAAAGCCGGTGACTGCTGCCAGCGGCCCTGTGCCTTGCAGCACAGCTTGCCCGCCAGAGGCGGACAGGCGGTGTTCGGACTCTAGGTTGAACAGTTCAATGAACGATCCCAGTGCGCGTTCCAGGGGCTGCACCGACCGGGCGCCAGCGGCCAGGAGGGCTGGCAGGTGGTTCTTCCACTGCTCCAGCAAACCATCGGCGTCGGCCTGCGACACGATCAGGATGTCCGTGTCACCCGCCTTGTTGGCGTCCGCAGCACGCAGCAGCTGAAAGCGGGTGCCTGGATAGCCGGTGGAAGCGCTCATGCGGCCTACGGAGGTCAGGAATACCTCGATGTCTGCGGTGCTGGGCTGGTTGGGCAGGATGATGGAGGTCTGGGCCAGGTCGGGCACCCGGGTGAACGGAAAGCCGCTGTTGGCATAGGCCGCCAGATTGGGCATGGCCAGGTAGTGGCGAAAACCCGTGAGGTCGATGGTGGACTGCGGATCAATGGCCGCAAACAGTTCGGTGGGCGGCGCGGACTTGCAACGGCCCAGGTCGTTGGGCGGGATCTGGAATGCGAACTGCAGCTGGTTGTCGCCGCCAATCATGAAGGCAGGAATCTTCAGGTCCGAACGGTTCTGGGCGTTCCCGTCATCGAACAGGGGCAACATCACCGTGTTCTTGCCGCTGGTGCGCTCGTCTCGCGACTGCAGTGGATAGGACTGGATGAACTGGTTGTTGATAGAGATGTTCAGACTGCCATGGTCTGAAACGCTGCTGGGGGTGTAGCGATAGGCCAGGTCCAGCGGCACGCCTTTGGCGTTCCAGGTGAACAGGTCCGGGGCCATGCGGGTGTAGATGTTCACCGTGTCGTTGAGCACCGTGCCACGCAGTTGCAGGTCCGACGGGCTGCCCACCAGCTCGGCCAGTTTCACGGGCCTCTGGGTGGTGATCCAGCGAGGGGCGTCATAGGGCTTGGTCAGCGCGGGATAGTCCAGCGATTTGACAGCAATGGTTTGCCCGGACAAAACCGCTTTCCCCAGGGCCAGGGCATCTGCCGCCATCTGTAGCTGAACATCGTCTTTGCCCAGCACCAGCAGCAGTTTGGCGCCTGGCACTTCGGGGTGATTGACCATCGAGATCGTGGGCTCGGTCACAGGTGCCATGTCCTGCAGGAACGCGGGGCGGTGGCTGTTGGTGGCCAGCACCACGGCGTGCGAGCGGGGCAGCTGGTTTTCCAGCACCGGGAACTGGTTGCCTCGGTAGCCTGCCAGCATGCCAATCCAGCTGGCGATGGAGCCTGACGCCTTGAGCGTACCGGTGCTGGGTTGATTGCCGAACACAAACGGCAGCTTGACGGGGCGGTTGTCCCGGGGGTCGAAAAACGGCGTAGGCAGCAGCGCGAGGTCATTGCGTAGAGGGATCTGCCGCAACGAAAGCTCCAGCTGGCTGTCGTTGCTGATGGTTGCCCACAGGCTGGAATGGGTTGGCGTCTCACATTCCATCGTGTAGTGGCCGATGAACTGGAAGCGGAACCGGTTGTAATCCGTGAAGTAGCGCGGGTCGATGTTGAGCTCGACCGTCTGCGGGGTGCCCAGGCGCTCCTTGTCCAGCACCACGGTCTGCAGGGTTTCGTCATTGAGCATCAGCTTGAGATGCGACAGTGACGGGATCAGCGCAGGTGACAGTGTGAAGGTCAGGCGCAGCTTGGCGGCTTCGACGATCTCGTCGCGCCGCACCCCCACACCCACACTGGCCTCACTCTCCACGCCTCGCAAAGAAACAGGGCGCCCCACGCCCAGTTCCTTGAGGCTGACTTTCCATTGCCGTGCGGGCAGCGTAGGAGTGTCCGATGGGCTGGCTCCGATCGCGCTGTCGTTGGCCTGCACTGCCCGGGCTGACTCGCGCTCCTGGCGGGTCAGAGCCTTCTCTTTGGCCACAGCGCTACGGGCCTTGCTGGTCTGGGCATTGGCTTGCGGGGCTGGGGCTGAGATCAGCCCGGCAGTGATCAGCGCGACAAAAAGAGGGAGCGCGCGGGTTGCAGAAGTGGATTTCACAGTGTTCTTTTTTGCTGGCTCGTACCTGAAGGATGGGGCGCATCGGACCCATGCCTGGGTGGTGTCACTTGTATGACAAAGTGTATCGATGGGGCCGGGTTGTGCCGCTCCGCAGGACATTTGTTTGCAATTGCTTTGCCAGCAGTGTTGTTGCCCGACTGCAGCAGGTACGTGAAGAGTAATTGCCTGGATTCATGGTTCGAAAAAACGGTGCGCGTCTGTAGCACTGTCTGGTCACCATGGCATGGCGGATGGCATGCTCCCTGGCGGGCTGACGGCGGACAGAACACGCGGTGGTTCTTGCAAAGACACATCCGTTGCCACCCGTGGATGGTGGACACCGGGGCCGTGGGCCCCAGGCGGCCAGACGATGGTGCTGCCGGCAGACGACTCCGGGCCATGGGGCCGGGTTGCCGCGAGCGGAGAAACAATCGGTCTGGAAACAAAAAAGCCTGCTACTTATGGGTAGCAGGCTTTTTGTGCCTTGCGGCTTGATTTGGTGGGTCCTGAGTGACTCGAACACTCGACCTACGGATTAAGAGTCCGCTGCTCTACCAACTGAGCTAAGAACCCAAATCTTTAAAATTTGTCTGCATCGCTGCAGAGCCTCGAATTATGCACTAGTTTTTGGATACTCTGCAAGTCGCGCCCAAAAATTATTGCATTGCGTTGCGGCTGGCCAGCTCGACGAAGAGGCCGCTGTGGTCCAGTTCGCCCAGGCCGTGGTCCACACCCTCGGCATACAAGGCCTCAAACAGGGCAGTGATGGGGGCGTCGAAACCTGTTTCCCGGGCGGTGGCCAACGCATTGCGCATGTC
This sequence comes from Acidovorax sp. Root568, assembly GCF_001427445.1. NCBI lineage: Bacteria > Pseudomonadati > Pseudomonadota > Betaproteobacteria > Burkholderiales > Comamonadaceae > Acidovorax > Acidovorax sp. Root568. The sequence continues at coordinate 434,900 of NZ_LMGP01000018.1, forward strand.
CTTCAGTTGGACCGCCATGCGGCCCCTGGGTGCAAAGTCGCGTTCAACCATCCGCTGGCCATGCAGCTGCAGGATGCGGCTGTCGGCAAAACCGCCACTAATGGCCTCGCGGACCTTGGCCATGTCGGCACCACCCTTGGCGGCAAACAGCAGCGCTTCGGCCACGGCGCCAATCGTGATGCCCACGATCATCTGGTTGGCCAGTTTGGCCAGCTGCCCGGCACCGTGTGGCCCCACGTGCGTGGCGTGCCCCAGGCAGGCAAACACGGGCTGGGCGCGGGCATAGTCCTCGGGCCTTCCGCCGGCCATGATGGCCAGAGTGCCGGCTTCGGCGCCAACGGTGCCCCCAGATACCGGTGCATCCAGGTGGGTCAGGCCCAGCTCACCCAGGCGGGCTGCGTGGTCACGGGCCTCGCTGGGCTGAATGGAGGCCATGTCGATGAAAAGAGCACCCGGGCGCATTGCCCGCGCGGCGCCCTGTTCAAAGAGAACCTGGCCCACGACAGGACCGTTTTCGAGCAGGCTGATGACAATGTCCGCGTCCTTGACGGCATCGGCAGGGCTGCCGTGCACGGTGACACCCCATTGCGCCAGCGGTTCTGCTTTGGCGCGGGTGCGGTTCCATGCGTGCACCCTATGGCCTGCTTCGCTGAGCCGCCTGGCCATGGGCAACCCCATCATGCCAATGCCAAGAACGGCGATGCGAAGCGGTGTGGTGGTCATGGCGTTGTTCTGCTGCAAAGAGGGATACAAGGGTGTCTCTGTTGTCATCATGTGCCTTTTTGGCGCTCCAGTCTGTCACGGAGCTTGCAGCGTACAGCGATTGGCCAGATGATTCTGCAGCGCCAGCGCCGTTCCTGCGTCTGCCGAGCCTGTTGGCCGGTCTGCGGTATGGCACCGAAGGCAGCCCACATAACTCGGAGACCCTTGCCCATGACCTTGCCCCTGTACGACCCTGCCTGGCTGGAGCGCATGTACAACAATCGTGCCCTGGTCCCTGACCACATGGACTACTTCCAGCGTTGGGCTCAAGACTCTGCCCAGGTGCGAGCCACTGTCCCCTGTGCGCTGGATATGGCCTATGGCACAGGTGCTGGGGAAACCCTGGACGTGTTTCCGTCCGCCCGTGCCGGGGGGGGGGCGGTGCCGGTGCTGGTGTTCATCCACGGCGGTTACTGGCGGTCACTCGACAAATCGGATCACTCGTTCATCGCGCCGCCTTTCACCCAGGCCGGGTTTTGTGTGGTGGTGGTGAACTACGCGCTGTGCCCGGGCACCCCGGACGCGCCGGTGACCATTCCTCACATCGCGCGGCAGATGGAAAAGGCGCTGGGCTGGGTGTGGCACCAGATCGCCGCCCATGGTGGAGACCCCCGGCGGATCACCGTAGCCGGGCATTCTGCCGGCGGGCAACTGGCGGCGCTGCTGCTGACCAGCGTGTGGCCGCTCATCGGAAAGGGTTTGCCCGATGGCCTGGTGCGCAATGCGCTGTCGATCTCCGGGGTGCACGATCTGGAACCCGTCATGCACACGCCCATGTACCAGTCGGTGTTGCACCTGACCGAGCAGCAAGTGCTGCAATGCAGCCCGGCGCGTTTGCTGGAGCCGCCCACTGGCACGCTGTATTGCGCCGTCGGGGCGGATGAAAGCCCCGAGTTCCTGCGCCAGAACCAGCTCATGCAGGATGCCTGGGGCAGCCATTTTGTACCCCGCAGCGTGGCCTTGCCGGGGTTGAACCACTTCAGCATCGTCGATGCCCTGGCCAAGCCCGGGCATGACCTGCACCACATGGCGCAGAACCTGCTGCGGGCCTGACCGGGCGACGATCCGTGCCCCGGGTGCTGAGTTACATCAGCAGGTGTTCGCCTGCGTTGTCGCCGCCCAGGATCACATAGTTCACCTTGCGCACGTCCATCAGCTTGGTGCCGCCCGCGTAGCTGATGGAGCTTTGCACGTCCTGCTCCATCTCGATGAGCGTTTCGGCCAGTTTGCCCTTGATGGGCTCCAGGATGCGCTTGCCTTCGACATGCTTGTATTCGCCCTTGTTGAAGTCACTGGCCGAGCCGTAGTACTCCTTGAACAGCGCGCCGTCCACTTCCACCGTCTTGCCGGGTGATTCCTCGTGGCCCGCAAACAGCGAGCCGATCATCACCATGCTGGCGCCAAAACGGATGCTCTTGGCAATGTCACCGTGGCTGCGGATGCCGCCGTCGGCAATGATGGGCTTGGTGGCCACGCGGGCACACCACTTCAGCGCGCTGAGCTGCCAGCCGCCCGTGCCAAAACCGGTCTTGAGCTTGGTGATGCACACCTTGCCCGGACCCACGCCCACCTTGGTGGCGTCGGCGCCCCAGTTTTCCAGGTCGATGATGGCTTCGGGGGTGGCCACGTTGCCGGCAATCACAAACGACTGCGGCAGGTGCTTTTTCAGGTAGCCGATCATGTTCTTCACGCTGTCGGCATGGCCGTGGGCGATGTCGATGGTGATGTACTCGGGCGTGATGCCCTGTGCCACCAGCTGGTCCACGGTGGCGTAGTCGGGTTGCTTCACACCGAGCGAGATCGACGCGTAGCAGCCCTTGGCATGCATGTCTTTGACGAACTGGATGTTGTCCAGGTCAAAGCGGTGCATGACGTAGAAGTAACCGTTCTGCGCCATCCAGGTGCAGATGGTTTCGTCCACCACGGTCTTCATGTTGGCGGGCACCACCGGCAGGCGAAAGCGGCGACCGCCCAGCTCCACACTGGCGTCGCATTCCGAGCGGCTTTCCACGCGGCACTTGCGGGGCAGCAGCAGGATGTTGTCGTAGTCGAAGATTTCCATGAGATTCCAAGCTCCATAAAGGGACGCCGCCAAACGATTTCGACGGCGGTGGGCGCTTGGCTGTCAGACCGGCTTTGCGGGAGTGGACGTGACAGTCACTCCGAACCCTGCTGAGCGCAGGCACAAAAAACCGGGCGTCAAGAAACTTGGGCCCGGTGCTTGATTCTACCCGCCTGCCAAAGGGCCGTCATAACGGCACCGGTATTACCTGCATACGGATTGGGCGGCCGCCACGATGCTGCCCGAGGCATCCTGCACCCAGCCAACCAGATGCAGCCTGTCGGCCTGTGCGCCATCGGGGATGCGCATGGAGCGGGTTTCCATCCATGCCCACGGCTTGCCCTTGCTGCGTGCGGGCCGCTGGGCCTGGGGCCAGGCGCCCTCGAACTGATTGCGTACGATGTAACGGGGCACAACGGTGCCGTCAGTACCTGCGGGTATGGCCTCTACCAGCAACAGGTAAAAGGCGAGGGGCGTGGCAGTCGCAGTGCGCTGTGGCGCCGCAGGGGAGGGGGTGAAGGCGATGCCTGTGCCCACATAGTCATTGAACGCCACCCCATGGGCCACACGCAACCGGCCACGCGCTGCTAAATCGGCCGGGGTGACGTACACATCGGTGGAGATGGGGGGCTTGCGCCCCAGGGCTTGCAGGCGGGTCAGCGCGTCGGTCGAGGCCGCAGCCGACAGGGGGGCGTCGTCGCCCGCCTTGCCCGGCACGATCCAGTCCAGCACCACGGCACCTGCCTTGGTTGACGGTGCCGGGGTGGCCGCATCGCCCCAGCAGGACTCGCAGTCGGCGCTGATGAAGCGCTCGAACACGGCCACAGGCCTGGGGGTGCCGTCGCTGCTGCAACTGGCCTGGGCCATCGCCTGGGGGGCGTGCGCCAGGGCCAGCCACAGGCTGGCCAGGGTGAGGGCAATGTTTTTCATGGTGCGAGGCGGCGTGGGGCAGGGTGCTTTCTACAATGGCTGGATGTTCCCACAAGACCCGTTTTCGGGTGCGCCAGATGCCCTGGTGCCCCCACACTCCGGTGCGCCCTCGGCCGCATCCCCCCTTCTGGCCCACCTGAACGATGAACAACTGGCTGCGGTGACCTTGCCCGCAGGCCATGCGCTCATCCTGGCGGGGGCGGGGTCGGGCAAGACCCGGGTGCTGACCACCCGCATTGCCTGGCTGCTGCAAAACGGCTACGCCACGCCCGGCGGCATTCTGGCCGTCACATTCACCAACAAGGCCGCCAAAGAGATGGTGGCCCGCCTGTCGGCGATGCTGCCGGTCAACGTGCGTGGCATGTGGATTGGCACCTTCCACGGCCTGTGCAACCGGCTGCTGCGCGCGCACCACAAGGCAGCGGGGCTGCCGCAGTCGTTCCAGATCCTCGATACGCAAGACCAGCTCTCGGCCATCAAGCGCCTTTGCAAGCAGCACAACGTGGACGAGGAGCGCTTTCCTCCCAAGCAGCTGTCGTACTTCATCGCCAGCTGCAAGGAAGAGGGCATGCGTCCCGGCGACGTGCCCACGCACGACAGCGACGCCCGCAAGAAGGTCGAGGTCTACCAGCTGTACGAAGAGCAATGCCAGCGCGAAGGCGTGGTGGACTTCGGCGAGCTGATGCTGCGGTCTTACGAGCTGCTGCGCGACAACGACCCGATCCGCGAGCACTACCAGCGCCGGTTCCAGCACATCCTGGTCGATGAGTTCCAGGACACCAACAAGCTGCAGTACGCCTGGCTCAAGCAACTGGCGGGCAACGATGTGGGCGGGCGCTACGAGGCGCGCGGCAGTGTGATCGCTGTGGGCGACGATGACCAGAGCATCTACGCCTTCCGTGGCGCGCGCGTGGGCAACATGACCGACTTTGTGCGCGAATTCGATGTGCAGCGCCAGATCAAGCTGGAGCAGAACTACCGCAGCTACAGCAACATCCTCGACTCGGCCAACCACCTCATCAGCCACAACAGCCGCCGCCTGGGCAAGAACCTCCGCACCACGCAGGGCGCGGGCGAGCCCGTGCGTGTGTACGAGGCCAGCTCCGACCTGGCCGAGGCGCAGTGGATGGTCGATGAGATCAAGCAACTGGTGCGCAACGACGGCTTTGAGCGCAAGGAAATCGCCGTGCTCTATCGCAGCAATGCGCAAAGCCGGGTGATCGAATCGGCATTGTTCAATGCCAGCGTGCCCTACCGTGTGTACGGCGGCCTGCGGTTTTTTGAGCGTGCCGAAATCAAGCACGCGCTGGCCTATCTGCGCCTGCTGGAGAACCCGCACGACGACACCAGCTTCACGCGCGTCGTCAACTTTCCGCCGCGTGGCATTGGCGCGCGCAGCATCGAGGTGCTGCAGGACGCGGCCCGCGCTGCCGGTTGCTCGCTGCACGACGCGGTGAGCGCTGTGCCTGGCAAGGCGGGGGCCAACCTGGGCGCGTTTGTGGCCATGGTGGATGTGCTGCGCGAGCAGACCCAGGGCCTGAACCTGCGCGGCATCATCGAGCAGATGCTCGAATCCACGGGGCTGGTGGAGCACTTTCGCACCGAGAAGGAAGGCGCCGACCGCATCGAGAACCTGGAAGAACTGGTCAACGCCGCCGAGAGCTTTGTCACGCAAGAGGGCTTTGGCCGTGACGCGGTGGCGCTGCCGCTGGACGAGCACGGCACGCCGCTCACCCAAAGCGTGCAAAGCCCGGTGAGCCAAGGGCTGGACCCCAACGCGCCGGTGCTCGACGAGCCTCTCAAACCCGCTGTGCCCGGCATCGTGGATGCCGACACCGGCGAAACCCTCTCGCCCCTGGCAGCCTTCCTGACCCACGCCGCGCTGGAGGCGGGCGACAACCAGGCCCAGGCCGGGCAGGACGCAGTGCAGCTCATGACGGTGCACGCCAGCAAGGGCCTGGAGTTCGATTGCGTGTTCATCGGCGGCATGGAGGAGGGCCTGTTCCCCCACGAGAACTCCGCGAGCGACCGCGACGGCCTGGAGGAGGAGCGCCGCCTGATGTACGTGGCCATCACCCGCGCCCGCAAGCGCCTGTACCTGAGTCACTCGCAAACGCGCATGCTGCACGGGCAGACGCGCTACAACATCAAGAGCCGGTTTTTTGACGAACTGCCCGAAGCGGCCCTCAAGTGGATCACGCCCAAGCAGCAGGGCTTTGGCTCGTATACGCCCAGTTTTGCTACTAATTCAGGAGCTGGTGGCACATATGGATCTAGCGCTAGAGGCCAATTTGGCTTCAAATCCGAGACGTTTGCCAGCCCCCCGGTGCCTGTGCAGAAGGCGGCGCCCTCGCACGGCCTGCGCGCGGGCATTGCCGTGTTCCACACCAAGTTTGGCGAGGGCAAGGTGCTGGCCATTGAAGGCACTGGCGATGACGCACGTGCACAGGTCAACTTTCCGCGCCACGGCACCAAGTGGCTGGCGCTGTCGGTGGCCAAGCTGACGGTGGTCGAATAGCGCGTTTTGAGCAAAATCGCCTGCTAGCGCTAGTACCTTATGTCCTGGTAGCTATTATTTGTATAGCAAGCTGGGGCCGCCAATGACAACGGGGCCCTCGGGCCCCGTTGGTTTTTGAAGCGGGCCGCACCGGGTGCAGCCCTGTTGGCACTTCGCTCAGGCTGGTTTCAGGCTGAGTTCAGGCCTGGTTCAGGCTGGGCTGCTTGGCCGCTGCCGTCAGGTAGCCCACGGCCGCGCCGTTCTTGTTCTTGTAGTTGGCCTTGATCATCGGGTCCAGCGTGTCCTTGACCACGCTGTGGATGGCGCCCCAGTCACCGGCGTGCTGGAAGTTGCTCATGATGTACGTCCAGCCGTTGATCTCGTCCACGGCGTGCAGGCCGGTGGACTCGCCGCCCGAGGGGATCGACATCACGCGCGACAGCTGCTTGGTGTCCACGTTGTAGGCCCACAGGAAGTTATTGACGTGCTGGCTGCTGTCTTCGCCGATGAACAGGGTGCGCATCTTTTCGGAGAACTTGAGGTTGTCCGGGTTGGCGATGTTGTTGGGGTTGGCGGTGTTGCCCAGGGCGTCGGCGGTGATGTCTTCACCGGCCAGCAGCACCTTGGTGTCCACGGGCATCCATTCGCTGTTGATGGTGCCGCCAGCGGTGTCCTTCTGGCCGCCCTTGAGGTTCAGCGCCATCACGGCGCCGGCCACCAGTTGCTTGGGCACCGAGATGCCGTTGCCCGGCACGTTGGCTGCATTGCCTGCCACCATGGACGACTGGATGTTCTGCAGCGCAGAGTAGGCAATCTTGTCCTTGGCGTTGACCGTGGTGCCTTCCATCTTGGTGAAGCCCAGGCTGGCACCCAGGTAGGCGGCGTAGCGGTGGGTTTCCAGGAAGGCAGCGGCCTTTTCCATGCCGGGGTTCAGCTTGATCCACTCGGTCTTGCCGTTGGCCACGATCTTGGTGTAGCTGGCGTCGGCCGGGTCGGTGGTCTTCACGGTCATGATGTCCGTGGGCTTGAGCGTGTTGGCCAGGTTCTCGATCTCGGCGCTGGTGGCCGAGCCCATCTTGATCCAGGTGAGGGGCGCTGCTGTGCCGACCTTGGGGTCGATGGAGAAGCCGCTGCCCACCTTGGCAACGTACAGAGTGCCAGAGGACAGGTCTTTTTCCTTGTCGGCCACGAACACGAAGTAGCCGCTGTTGGTGGCGTCGTCGCCCATCAGCGCCGTGCGGTTGTCAGGCATCACCTGCACCAGTTCATGCGAGATGCGGCCCATGCAGAAGTGCTTCTTGATGCTGGCGGTGCCGTCAGGGTTCACCGTCACCTCGGGCATGTGGCCGTAGTGGTAGGGGTTGGCCTTGGTTTCGTCGCCAAGCAGGTTCTTGCTGTAGGCCTTGAACATGGCGTTGCTGGCGATGCTGAACGCATCGGGTTCGTACTCTTCGCTCGACAGGTGGGTGCCCCAGGGCGACAGGCTGGCGCCGCAGGTGATCCAGAGGCCGTGCACCTTGGAGGTGTCCACGTTGTGGTACTTCACCAGGCTCAGCTTGCCGGTGGTCTGGTCCTGGTCCAACGTCAGCACGGCGATGGGCGAGGGCAGCTTGCCGTACATGTCGGTCTTGCCGTCTTGCGCCCAGGTGGTGTATTCAAACTGCACCACGGCAAACACGGCCTTGCCCTTGAGGCCGGTCACGGTGGGGTTGGCCACGGTCAGCAGCGATGTGCCGTCGGGCGAGTCCGAGAAGTACTGGCGCTCCTTGCCAGCCACCGTGGCGTCGATGATGGGCTTGTTGTTGATGTCGTAGTAGCCACCCGACAGGATGGTGCCGCCCTTGCCGTCGGACACCATGTCGCCCGTCACGAAGAACGGCTGGTAAGCCAGCTGGTAAGAGCGCACCGAGTCGTCGCTGAGCTTGATGTTGAGCGTGGAGCCCACGGTGGTGGTGGCCATGGCTGCGGCGTTGGCCAGGGTGGGGGCTGCCATCGACGTGAAGCTGGCCGACACAAAGCTGGGCGCGGCGGAGTCGCTGCCACCGCAGGCGGTCAGCAGGGCGGCCGAGGCGCTGGCGCTGAGCGGCAGCATGGGAACGCCGGCCAGCAGTTGCAGGGCCTTGCGGCGGGTGGGCATCGTCGGTTGGGTCATTTTCGGGGTGTTTCCAAGTGGGTATGCGAACGGGCATGCCACGCCCTGATCCGACCAGGAGCCTTGTTGGAAAGGCGTGTGGGGCGGGTGGCATGGAATCCAGCCCGCGATCCTAGGAACGCCCCGTGACAGTGGTTTGACGTTTGTGTGACGGTTTGACGCGGTGCCTTGCGCAGCGCGTGACGCCCGCCCAAGGCGCGCCGCGCAGGCATGGCTGCGCGTGCGCTGCGGGACAGGCCCTAGTCCCGGGAGCCGGGCGGGCCGTAGGAGTTGCCGGTTCCGTAACTGTTGGCCGGTGCGGCCGCGCCACCGCTGCCGTCCTTGATGCCCTTGCGGCCCGACACCTGCCACGCGGTGCGCTGGTTGACCAGCCCCGCCAAGAACTCCATCTCTTCGTCCGTGTGGTTGATGGCACCGGCCGGTGTCAGCAGCCGGCCATTGCGGGGTGCGGGCTCGGCCCAGAACGACTGGTGGTAGCTGGACTGGCTCACCAGGCGTTCGCCGCCCGCCGTCAGCTCCACCGTGCCATAACAGTTGCAGAGGTAGCCGCGCTGGTCCTGGTCGGCAAACACCTCGGCATACACCCCTGTGCCGCGGATGCCCGCCGTGGCGGTGGGCAGCGCAATCTGCCGGTCGGGGCCGCGCCCCCACACCGTGGCCACCGCACCGCTGAGCAGGCGCAGCAGCTTGACGGCTGTGGGGGTGTCGCTCTCCATCGCCATGCGTGAGTTTTGCCGCACCATGAAGGCGCTGTCGCCCACCGAGAACACCAGGCTGGCGCCCGGCCCGGTCTCGATACGGTCGTTGGCGGTGATGGTGTGCTGCGCCGTGAGGGGCTCGCCATTGCGCAGTATGTCGCCGCGCACCTCCACGATGTTGCTGCGCGCCTGCGCATGGGCGGCCGACCAGCCACCACCTGCCACCCACAGCGCGGCGGCCTGCACCACGCTGCGCCGTTGGAACCAGACCAGCTCGTCGTCAGAGCGGCCTTGCAGGTGGTGCGCCAGGGGGGCTGGGGGGCGGGTTGTCATGGGGCGCCTCTTCTTGCTGGGGGGTGTAGGGGGGCTCGAAGCAGTCGCGGAAGGTGAAGACCACCGAGGTGAAGAACATGGCCGCCATCATCATGGCAGCGCCTACCATGATGCCACCGGCCATCGATCCCGCAAGCCCCGCCACGGCCAGCAAGGCCGACACGATGCTGACCACCAGCCCGCCCAGCAAAAACACCCCCAGCCAGCCCAGCCCGTAGACCAGGAACGCACCAAAGTTGCGCACGCAGGCCACGATGGAGAAGAACAGCGCCTTGACCGGCGGCACGCCATGCCAGTGCACGAGGCCCGGTGCATGCCAGAACAGCAGCGACAGGGGCAGGTACAGCAGCATCGACAGCCACATGGCGCGCTGGAAGTCCGGGTTCTCGGCAATCTCTCGGGTCATGGGCGCGCCACCCAGGTACACCTGCGCAAACTGGCCGCCGTCCAGCAGGGCCGACAGGCCCATGATGCCGAGAAAAGCCACCGCATACAGCACACCCAGTGTGAGCATGTCGCGCAGCCGCTCGCGCCCGGTGCGAAAGGCCACCAGCAGCACCGTGGGCATCGGAAACCGCCCTTGCGATGCCTGTGCCGCGGCCACCATCATGGCCAGCGTGGCAGACGGCAGCAGTGCCAGCGCAATGGCCGGACCCACCAGCGGGATCATGGTGGCCAGCGACATCGCCGCCATGGTCATGAAGAACAGCGCAGCCAGCGCCATGGGCTGCCGCCAGAACGCCCGAACGCCGAGCTTGACCCAGGCCATGCCGGTGCGCGCGGGGACGATATGGAGTTTCATGAATACGTTGGAAAGGAGGAGGGGCCCGCACCGCCGACTGCGCCCCAGCGCCCATGGGGGGCACCTAGCGGCATCGGATGTCGAGGGGGCGAATGAGGTCGAATTTACCCCACTGCCCCAAACCGGTGGCGGGGCCAGGGGTTAGAGGCTGCTCGCCTGTGGTGGGATCAGCCCGCGTGTACGGGCAGGGCCAGGCGCCCGCGCAGCACGCGCTCGAAGTGCGTGGGGTCGTGGGGTTTGAGCATGGAGGCCTCACGCGGCAGGTAGAAGTCCCACAGGCGCGAGATCCAGAACCGCAGCGCCCCGGCGCGCAGCATGGCGGGCAGCAGTTCGCGCTCGGCGGCCGTCAGCGGGCGCACGGCCTGGTACGCGTCGAGCATGCGCGTGGCGCGCTCGGCATCGTGGGCGCCGGTGGGCAGGTCGATGCACCAGTCGTTCAGGCACACGGCCAGGTCAAACAGCCAGGTGTCCACACCTGCAAAGTAGAAGTCGAAGAAACCTGTCAGCTCTTCCCCCTCGAACATCACGTTGTCGCGGAACAGGTCGGCATGCACGGGCCCGCGCGGCAGGGCGGCATAGGCGGAGCTGGCGGCCACATGGTTCTGGTAGGCCAGCTCGGACCGCAGCAATGCGGCCTGTGCGTCGTCAATGTGGGGCAGCACCACCGGCACCGTCTCGTTCCACCAGGGCAGCCCGCGCAGGTTGGGCTGGTGGCGGTCAAAGTCGCGGCCCGCCAGGTGCATGCGGGCCAGCATGGTGCCCACGGCCGCGCAGTGCACGCCCTGAGGGGCCAGCTGGCTCTTGCCGCGCAGCTTGTTGACCACGGCGGCGGGTTTGCCACACACGGTGTGCAGGATGTCGCCGTTCTTGTCGGCACGCGGGTCGGGCACGGGCACGCCGCCGTGCGCCAGGTGCTTCATCAGGTACAGGTAGAAAGGCAGCTGCTCGGCCGTGAGGCGTTCGAACAGTGTCAGCACGAACTCGCCCTGGTCGCTGGTCAGAAAGTAGTTGGTGTTCTCGATGCCGCCCTCAATGCCGCGCAGCTCCACCAGCTCGCCCAGTTGCAAACGGCGCAGCAACTCGCGCGCCTCGGGATTGGAGACTTCGGTAAAAACGGCCATCGCTCAGGGGGTCGAAGAAAAGAGAAGGGGAAGGGGAAGGGGCGGGACAACGGGCGGGGCTCAACCGGTGGCAACGCAGTGCATGCGCGCCACCCTGCCACCCATCAGAACTTGAACACGTTCCAGACGCGGGGCGCGGTGGTGGTTTCAGCGCCATTGTTGCCACCGGCGCGGCTGCGCGCGCCATCAGGCGACTGCACTTCGTAGGCGGGCAGGTTGCCGGTCTTGGGCTGCACCGAGATGTTCTGGGTTTGCCCGCCGACCCGCAGCTCGTCCACACGGCTGCCTGCGTCTTCGATCTGGATGCGTTCCGTGCGCTGGTTGGTGCGACCAGACAGGGGCTCGGGATCGGGCAGCGCATCGCGCTGGTTACCAGCGCCTGCGGTGGTGGCAGCAGGGGATGGGGACGGGGTTTGGGCCAGGGCATTGCCGCAGGCCATGCCCAGCAGCAGGAGAAGGTGAACAGCGCGCATCGGGCGATTGTAGAGCGCCGCCCGGCGGGCGCTGCCCGTGCACAATTGCCGGATGAGCAACAAAAAGACCCTGGTGCTGGTGGACGGCTCCAGCTACCTCTACCGCGCCTTCCACGCCATGCCCGACCTGCGGGCCGTGCCGGGGGACCCTACAAGCCCTGCCACCGGTGCCATTCGCGGCATGATCAACATGATGCAGGCCCTGCGCAAAGAGGTGGTGGCCGACTACGCTGTGTGCGTGTTCGACGCCTCGGGCCCCACCTTCCGCGATGCCTTGTACACCGAATACAAGGCCACGCGCTCGCCCATGCCAGACGACCTGCGCAGCCAGATCGAGCCCATCCATGAGGTGGTGGACCTGCTGGGCTGGAAGGTGGTGGCCGTGCCCGGCGTGGAGGCCGACGACGTGATCGCCACCTTGGCCCACGTGGCGGCCGCACAGGACATTGAGGTCATCGTGTCCAGCGGCGACAAGGATCTGAGCCAGCTGGTCAACGAGCACATCACCATCATCGACACCATGAGCGGCAAGCGCCGCGATGTGGCGGGCGTGACAGCAGAGTTTGGCGTGCCACCCACGCTGATGGTGGACTACCAGGCGCTGGTGGGCGACACCGTGGACAACGTGCCCGGCGTGACCAAGGTGGGCCCCAAGACGGCTGCCAAGTGGCTGGAAGAATACGGTTCGCTCGACAATCTGATTGCCAACGCCGACGCCATCAAGGGCGTGGCGGGCAACAACCTGCGCGAGGCGATTGCCAGCGGCCAGCTGGCCTTGAGCCGCCAGCTGGTCACCATGAAGACCGACTGCGCGCTGGCCGACTACATCCCTGGCCTGCCCGCGTTTGACGACATCACGCTGGACACGCCGGACAACGCCGGCCTGCTGCCGTTTTACGAAAAGTACGGCTTCAAGGGCCTGGCCGCCGCCATCAAAGGTGCATCGGCTCCAGCGGCTACAGCCCCCACCGTCGCCATGCCCGGCCAAAGCGGCGATCTGTTTGCCGACCACTCCGCCAGCACCGTGGCCGAAGAAGCCCAGCACCGCACCGTGGTGTATGACACCATCCTGAACTGGGCGGACTTTGACCAGTGGCTGGAGCGCCTGCACAAAGCCCCACTCGCGGCCATCGACACCGAGACCGATTCCCTCGACGAAATGCGCGCACAAATCGTCGGCATCAGTTTCAGCGTGCAGCCCGGCGAGGCCGCCTACATTCCCCTGCGCCACGAAGGCCCCGATGCGCCCGCGCAACTGCCGTTGGATGAAGTGCTCGCCCGTCTCAAGCCCTGGCTGGAAGACCCCAAGCACCATAAGCTGGGTCAGCACATCAAGTACGACCGCCATGTGTTCGCCAACCATGGCATCGAGGTGCAGGGCTACACACACGACACCATGCTGCAAAGCTATGTGCTCGAAGTGCACAAGCCCCACAACCTGACCAGCCTGGCCGAGCGCCACACCGGCCGCAAAGGCATCACCTACGAAGACCTGTGCGGCAAAGGCGCGCACCAGATTCCGTTTGCCCAGGTGCCGGTGGACAAGGCCGCTGCCTACTCGTGCGAAGACTCCGACCAGACCCTGGACGTGCACAACGCCCTGTGGCCGCTGCTGCAGGCGGATGACAAACTGCGCTTCATCTACGAGCTGGAGATTGCCAGCAGCGAAGCCCTGTACCGCATCGAACGCAACGGCGTGCTGATTGACGCACCCACGCTGGCCGCCCAAAGCCACGAACTGGGCCAGCGCATCCTGCAGCTCGAAACCGAGGCGTACGAGATTGCAGGCCAGCCCTTCAACCTGAGCAGCCCCAAGCAGCTGGGCGAAATCTTCTTCGACAAGCTGGGCATGCCCGTGGTCAAGAAGACCGCCACCGGCGCCCGCAGCACCGACGAAGAAGTGCTGGAAAAGCTGGCCGAGGACTACCCCCTGCCCGCCAAACTGCTGGAGCACCGGGGCCTCGTCAAGCTCAAAGGCACCTACACCGACAAGCTGGCCCAGCTGGCGCTGCCACGCACAGGCCGCGTGCACACGCACTACGCGCAGGCCGTGGCTGTGACTGGGCGCTTGTCCAGCAACGACCCCAACCTGCAGAACATCCCCATCCGTACTCCGGAAGGCCGCCGCGTGCGCGAGGCCTTCGTAGCCCCCGCAGGCCGCGTGATTGCGAGTGCCGACTACTCGCAGATCGAGCTGCGCATCATGGCCCACCTGAGTGGCGACCACTCGCTGCTGCACGCCTTCCACGCCGGGCTGGACGTGCACCGCGCCACCGCTGCCGAAGTGTTTGGGGTGGAGGTGGATCAGGTCACCAGCGAGCAACGCCGCTATGCCAAGGTCATCAACTTTGGCCTTATCTACGGCATGAGCAGCTTTGGCCTGGCCAAGAACCTGGGTATAGAAACCAAGGCCGCCGCCGCGTACATCGACAAATACTTCCAGCGCTACCCCGGCGTGAAGCAGTACATGGACGACACCAAGGCCGCCGCCAAATCCATGGGCTATGTCGAAACCGTGTTTGGCCGACGCCTCTACCTGCCCGAAATCAATTCCCCCAACGGCCCCCGCCGCGCCGGTGCTGAACGCGCCGCCATCAACGCGCCCATGCAGGGCACGGCGGCTGACTTGATCAAGCTGGCGATGGTGGCGGTTCAGAAGGAGCTGGACGCGCACAAGCCGGGCATCCAAATGATCATGCAGGTGCACGACGAACTGGTGTTTGAGCTGCCCGAGGGCGAGGTGGACTGGCTCAAGACCCACATCCCGCGCCTGATGGCTGAGGTGGCGGCGCTGAAGGTGCCGTTATTGGCCGAGGTGGGGGTGGGGGCTAATTGGGATAAGGCGCATTGAGGTGCCGACGCTGTAGTCAGGGGTAGGAGTCTTGCTTGGGGCAGGTACCCTTATCTGAGCTTTATGTGCTGGGCTTCGAGAGCTACATGTGGGACAGACTACACCGCACAATCTCTCAGGCGCTGCCTGCGTGTGCCCTCTGAAAACTAGGTGTTGCACCCCAGCTCAACCTATGGTTTTGCCTCTGTCATTAATTTCAGTGCCGCGCGCAGCACTCTGTCTCTGGGGGCGGATAAGCCGAAGTCGAGCCAATGTATAACGTTGTAATAGAACTGATTGGCAGCCAAGTAGTTGTCAAGCAACTGTTTCACCTTACGTCGTGGAAATGCTCGAACAAACTTGAGTGCCGCCCACTTCCGAACGTTTTCGTCCTCTGACTGTATGAGGGAATGGATAACCGATTCGTCCAGTCCGTGAAAGGCTTTGGCGGGCATAAAAAGGATGATGTGTGCCAACAGATTTGCAGGCATGGGGGTGGCCAGAAGATCAGCAAGCCTGTGCTTGCCGAGCGCAAGGAGCGTATGCGCTGCATCGACATATTTGGTGCTACTCACCGTCGAAAATAACGACGTGTACTTCCGACCGTTATCAGGCCGTTCAATTGATGCAATCACCAGGGGGATATCACGCCATTGGCCAAACTTCGCCAGATATCGAAGATCTTCGGCTGAGTGGCTCATGTGATTGCTCTCCAACTTGGATCGAACAAGTGGTAGGTCGGTCGGATCTAGTCTGCCGCAGATGATGTCTAGACCTTCACGCGTAAATTTGCTGCGCAAATATTGAGCAAGTGAGCGGGTTTTTTCGATCAGATCCGTCTGAGTCCCATATTGGTTAGCCATCTCCTGGAGTAGGAGCTCAAAACGGTCTACAAAATCGTTGTCAACGGCCTTACGTAAGTCGTCGCCACGTAGCCTAATGTCTCGACGGACTAACGCGAAGTAAGCATTTTGGTCAAAGATGGCTCGTGTGGCTTTTTCTTCGAGTTCCGAACTGGGCAAACTGTCAAAGTGCTGTTCGGCGTAGCGCTCCAGCATGGCCTCGCCATCTCGATCTGTCTGACTCATTGCGAGAAATCCACTTGCTGTCGTGGCTCGCCCTTTGCGTACTAGGACGTCTTTTGCTTGGTCGATTGAGTAATTTCTCCCTCCTGAGACTAGTGCCTGCAGTGCTTCAAAGCGCACCTCTGCAGAACTATCGTTCAAGAGTGATTCGGCGACGCTGAATGCGAGCGCATGCCGTTTTCTCAGAAGCTTGACTACTTTTGTTCTTACCAATGCACTGCTGTGATTAAGGCCGCGAGCCAGAATTTCATTTTCGAATTCCGTATCGTTGCAGAACAGTGCATTCAGCAGCTCTTGCTCCACGATGCTGGGCTGCATTGCATAAAGCGCTTCTAAAGCAGCGCGGCGATCGTCACGTAGTGTTATGCAGATGATGGCGTTAGCCGCTGCACTGCTTGTCGGTGTCTCATTGCGGTCAAACTCTTTTTTGATTAAAGGTAGGTCAGCCTGCTGGCCGCATTCACTCAGATATTCCAAAGCAGCCAAGCGCACAGCGGTATCTACGTCTTTGACAAACCACAGCGAAACAAGCGTCTGGCGGCCAATTTGCTCTTTCTCAAATATCGGTTCCGATATCAGTCGCATTGCTTTGAGAGCGCCGATTCGGCGTTCGGCTGTACCGACAACAGACCAGATGGGCAATATGTTGTCTTTGAAACCGTCGACGGCAGCAATCCAGTGCCAGAGTGGAACGTTCTCATGTTGGAGATGGGCGAACCCATCGTCAATGAGTCCATTGATTTCGCGTCTGCCAAACCTGAACTTGTTTCGCGCTTTGTAAAGGAGATTCGCGTCGTGAGAGCCCAGCGATTGCTGATCGTTGCCGTGGACAGCCGCTATGCTTGAAAGTAATCTGAAACGCGCAACGTCGTCGGCGGCGAGGGGATGTTCCTCGGATGCTTTCTCAGCCGTGTGTAAAAAAGTTCGCAGAAACTTGGCACCCTCAACCGACAACGGGGTCGTTGGACCTGGTTCACTTGAAGGTAGGGTTTCAGCCTCTAAAGCTGGTGCTTTATCTTTCTCGGATTCCGATGTGTTGTCTTTGTCCGTAAGCTCGATGACATATCCCTGAATGCACTTGCGGAACTTGCTTTCGAAGTCCCGAGTGTCAGAGAAGGTTCCTGCCAGTAGCTTTCTCTCGGCAAAAACATGCTTTTTGAATTCGATCACTTTCTTGAGGTGATCCCCGGGGTCAGCGAGCGACGCGGCGTCAAGATCTTTCAGCAGCAGGTGTATTTGAGGTCGCCCTTCCTTTGAGTTTCGTGTCATTGACCGCTGAAACTCTTCCTCGAAGCCGGACGTATAGGCTTCGGTGCCTGGCGGCGTACCCCAGCGCTTCCAAAGCATGCCAACAAAAAGATCGCATCCGTCAAGGTCGCGATTGATGATCGCTTGAGGTCGACCGACACCTGGCAGTGTGTCCTCCCAGCCGACCAACTCAATCTGATACCCCAGAGCTTTTGCCAGTTGACTATTGAAATCTTCAACGACTGTTTTCGCAATCTTGCGTTCTTCAGACAGATCGCCTGGGGAGGCAAGAAACACTTTGACGAACCTTCTTGAACCAGCCATGTTTGCTACACCCGTTTTATCTACTAGTTGGTCTCTGTTGGGGCTTGCCCAAGAGGTTTAGATTGGTCGCTGTCTATCCCACTGATTTGTGCCTACTTCTCTATGCTAATGGGTTGGATGATGTGAAAAGGGAGTTGTGACAGGTGGCCGTCGGTTTCGGCAACGGATGACCTAAATTTCCTGGCCCATGGTGCAAGTCGACCTCCTGCAAAAAAATCTATGACTATTGCGAGGCCCTTAAAAATGTGTGTTGAGTGGCGCAGACTCCTAGCTCGCATAACTAGTTTTCAGAAGGACATTTGCCTCAGCTCTGCGTTGAATCTCCCTCATCGCTAGACTCATTCGGCAACCGCTAGAGAATCCGCTAGCTTCCATCGATTGGCCCGGAGCCCTTATGTCTACATCTACCTCCTACACCCCCCCAGCTATCTGGCAATGGAACAAAGAAAACGGCGGCCAGTTCGCCAGCATCAACCGGCCTGTTGCCGGGGCTACGCACGACAAAGAGTTGCCCGTAGGCCGTCACCCGCTGCAGCTGTATTCGCTGGGCACACCCAATGGTGTGAAGGTGACGGTGATGCTGGAAGAGTTGCTGGCGCTGGGCCATAGCGGGGCGGAGTACGACGCGTGGCTGATTCGGATCAACGAGGGCGAGCAGTTTGGCAGCGGCTTCGTGTCTGTGAACCCTAATTCCAAGATCCCCGCGCTGCTGGACCGTACCGACCCTGCCAACCCGGTGCGGGTGTTCGAGTCCGGCGCCATCCTGATGTACCTGGCCGAGAAGTTCGGCAGCGCCTTCTTGCCCAAAGACGGCGCGGCCCGCGCCGAGTGCCTGTCATGGCTGTTCTGGCAGATGGGCAGTGCACCTTTCGTGGGCGGCGGGTTTGGTCATTTTTATGCCTATGCGCCGGTCAAGATCGAGTACGCGATTGACCGCTACGCGATGGAGGCCAAGCGCCAGCTGGATGTGCTGAACCAGCGCCTGGCCGTGACCGAGTACGTGGCGGGCGATGAGTACACGGTGGCGGACATCGCGATCTGGCCCTGGTATGGCTTGTTGGTGAAAGGGCAGGCCTACAACGCGGGCGAGTTTTTGCAGGTGCACGAATACACGCATGTGGTGCGCTGGGCCGAGCAGATTGCCAAGCGCCCGGCAGTGCAGCGGGGGCGCAAGGTGAACCGCGT
This sequence comes from Acidovorax sp. Root568, assembly GCF_001427445.1. Classification (NCBI taxonomy): domain Bacteria; kingdom Pseudomonadati; phylum Pseudomonadota; class Betaproteobacteria; order Burkholderiales; family Comamonadaceae; genus Acidovorax; species Acidovorax sp. Root568. Next base: position 453,402 of record NZ_LMGP01000018.1, read on the forward strand.
GCAGGGCGATCTGGCCAGCCAGTTGCGCGAGCGGCATGACGCGAGCGACTTTGACACGAAGACGCAGGACAAGATCGAGGCGGCGGCAGCAGCAGCTTCTTCCCCCGCACGCTGAGTGTTTTTGCAAGGCGTCACCATGATCACTTTGTATGACTGCGCCACGGCGCCCAGCCCGCGCCGTGCGCGCATCCTGCTGGCAGAAAAGGGTGTGGCCCACGACACCGTGCAGGTGGACCTGCGCAATGGCGAGCAACTGGGCGAGGCGTATCGCCAGATCAACCCGCAGTGCACGGTGCCCGCGTTGCGCAGCGAAGAAGGTCTGCTGCTGACCGACAACGCGGCGATCACGGCGTATCTCGAAGCGCGCCACCCGCAGCCTGCACTGCTGGGCGAGACGCCTGCAGAAAAGGCCGAGATTGCGAGCTGGAACTGGCGCATGGAGTTCGAGGGCCTGCAGGCCATTGCCGAGGCGCTGCGCAACAGCGCGCCCGCCATGGCCAACCGGGCATTGCCCGGCGCGGTGGACTACCCGCAAATCCCGGCCCTGGCTGAGCGTGGACTGGTGCGTGTGGGGCAGTTCTTTCAGCTGCTCAACGAGCGCCTCGCGGACCGCGAATTCATTGCCACTGACCGCTTCAGCGTGGCCGACATCACGGCGGTGGTGGCGGTGGACTTTGCGCGTGTGGTCCGGCACAAGCCCGGCGAGCAGCACCCGCACTTGCTGCGCTGGCGTGCGGCCATGGCGCTGCGGCCGTCGATGTCGCTTTAGCTGCAAGCGCGTGCGAGGCGCGCGGTTTGAGTGCGCGATTTCGCAATGGGTACATGCAAGGATTGCGCTTGCGGCCCATTCCTTGCATCGTCAGCTTATGCGCCTTCGCCACATAGAAGTCTTCAACGCCGTCATGCTCACCGGCAGCGTGAGCGCGGCGGCCCGCCTCATCAACGTCACGCAGCCTGCGGTCAGCCGCATCCTGGCGCATGCTGAATTGCAGCTGGGCTTTCCGTTGTTCCACCGGCTCAAGGGCAAGCTGGTACCCACCACCGAGGCACAGACCCTGTACCCGCACATCGAGCGCCTGTTCACCCAGCTCGATGATGTGCAGCGCCTGGCCAACAGCCTCAAGAGCGACCGGCGTGAGGGTGAGTTGCATATCCTCAGCGTGCTGGCGCTGAGCTACGAGGTGCTGCCGCGTGCGTTGCGTTTTTTCAGGAAAAAGCACCCGGATGTGCAGGTGACCATCGACGCGCTACACTCGCCCCAGATCGTCTCGGCCCTGGTGCTGCAGGAGGCGGATGTGGGCTTTGTGTTCAGCGCCATCGCCCACCCCGCGCTCACGCAGGAGCATCTGGCCGATGGGCGCATGGTGTGTGTGGCGCCCAAGGGCATGCTGGGCGCTGCGCTGGTGGCGGCCGGTGTGGTGCATCTGGCCGACCTGGCAGACACGCCGGTGGTGCGCCTGGATGTGCGCGACCCCATCGGCACGGTGGTCAACCACGCGTGCCGCGAGGCGGGCGTGGGCCTGCAGACGGCATTCACGGTGCAGACCTACCATGCGGCGCTGGCGCTGGCGCACCATGGTCACGCGGTGGCGCTGGTGGACGCCTGCACGGCGGCATCGGCCGACCGCAGCAAGGTGGATGTGCTGGCGCTGGCGCCGCATATTGCCGTGCCCATCAAGTCGCTGCGCACCGTCAACCGTCCCAGCTCACTGCTGGCCAGTGCCATGACGCAATGCATGCGCCAGGCGGTGGCAGAGACGCTGGAAGCGGTGGGCCTTCAGCCCGAGGTGGAGTGAACGCGCCACCTGCCGAGGCGGGTGGTGCCTTGTGCGGCTGCGGAGCGTGGGAGTGCGGGAGGGTCAGGCGGGTGCCAGCAGCTCGGCCACCTGCGCCGCCGTGCCAAACGCCAGCGTGAACCCCAAAGAGCCATGGCCTGTGTTGAGCAGCAAGTTGTCCGGTGCCCCCACCCAACGGCCTACGATCGGCAGCCCGGTGGGCGTGGCGGGGCGCATGCCGGTCCAGGCATGCAGCTCTCCGCCTTGATGGCATGTCGGAAAAACGGTGCGGGTGGCATCGCACAGGCTCTGGATGCGCGCGGCAGGTATGCGTGCATCGTGCCCCACCAGTTCGGCCATGCCCGCCACCCGCAGGCGCTGGCCGATGCGCGCAAACACCACCTTGCGTGCAGCATCGGTCACATTGACGCGAGGCGCTGCCGATGGTGCGGGGGTGGTATCGAGCGTGATGCTGTAGCCCTTGAGGGGGTATACCGGCAAGCGCAACCCCAGCGTCTGCGCCGCCTGGTGGCTGCGGCTGCCCAGGGCCAGCACAAACTGTTGCGCCTCGATGGCTCCTGCACTGGTCTGCACCGCAGCAATGCGGGATCCCTCGTGCACAAAGCCTTGGACCGTGGCGCCCAGCATGAAGCGCGCCCCCCGTGCGGCCAGCACGGCCTGCAAGCCTTGACAGACCTGGAGGCAGTCGGCAGCGCATTCACTGGGGGTATAGATGGCTCCGGCAATGCGCGGCTGGTAGTGCTGCAGCGCGGGCTCAAGCTCCACGCAACGCTGGGCCGAAACCGCCTGCTGTTCGCTGCCCCACTGGCGCTGCAGGTCCATCTGGCGTTGGGCAGCGGCCAGGCCGGCTGCGGTGTCGTACAGCACCAGCTTGCCGGTGCTGGAGAAATTGCAGTCCAGAGACTCTGCCTGCAGCATGGTTTCCAAATGATGGCGGCTCAGGGCGGCCAGGGCCAGCAGTTGTGCGGTGCTGCGTTCGGAAGTCTGCCGGTTGCAGGCGCGCAGAAACTCCAGCCCCCAGCGCCACTGGTGGGTGTCCCAATGCAGGCGCAGCTTGAGTGGGGAGGTGGGCGAGAGCAGCAACCGTGGCAGCTGCCGCCAGATGCTGGCGTCCGCCAGCGGTTGTACATAGCTGTAGCTCAGTTGCGCGCCGTTGCCACCGCTGGCGCCCGTGCCGGGCTGCGCCTGATCGATGACCGTGACCTGCAGGCCGCGCTGTTGAAGTTCATACGCCGTGGCCAGGCCGACGATGCCTGCGCCCAATACACATACCTGCATCGGAGAGAGTGAAACGGTTGGAGGAGATGACAACGAATGTAGGCGGCAGTGCACCTGCTGAACAATGCCAAAGCAGTGCCTTGCCATGCCAGGAAGTTATGCACTGGTTAGCACCTGGTGTTTTCAGGATGGGCCGGCGGGAGAGGGGTGGGGGCACCGGGGTGCAAGGGCCGCAAAGAAGGCAGGACGATCCACGATGGTGCGCGGAGGTGCACCGAAAAAGAGCCATAACTTTTCATCATGGTGGACCCGCGCAAATGAATTGTTCAAGACCGCCGCGAATTTTTACAGTGCCCCTGCGTCTTGAATTTTTGTCTGTCCGTCTGTTCACCTGATTTTTTGCAAAGGGATTCCCATGAAGCTCTCCGCTGTCACCGCTGCTGTCCTCGTGGTCGCCGGTGTGCTGGCCAGTACCGTGGCCAGTGCCGACACCCTCAAGAAGATTGCCGACTCCGGCAAGATCACGCTGGCCTACCGCGAGTCGTCGGTGCCCTTCAGCTATCTGGCGGGCCCGGGCAACCCGGTGGGCATGTCGGTGGACATCTCCAACGCTGTGGTCGACGCGGTGAAGAAACGATTGAACAACCCTGCCATCAAGGTGGAGCTGCAGGCCGTGACTTCGCAAAACCGCATTCCGCTGCTGACCAACGGCACTGTGGACCTGGAGTGCGGGTCGACCACCAACAACACGGCGCGCGGCAAGGACGTGCAATTTGCCATCAACTATTTCTACACCGGCACCCGGCTGCTGACCAAGAAGGCCTCGGGCGTCAAGAACTACGCCGACCTCGCCAAGAAAAAAGTGGCCAGCACCTCGGGCACCACCAACGCGCAGGTGATCCGCAAGTACAACCGCGACAACAACCTGGACATGGACATCGTGCTGGGCAAGGACCACGAGGACTCGCTGCTGCTGGTGGACACCGGCCGTGCAGAGGCCTTCGCCATGGACGACATCCTGCTGTTTGGACTGATGGGCAACACGCGCAACCCGGCCGACTGGGTGGTGGTGGGCGACTCGCTGCAGGTCGAACCCTATGCCTGCATGCTGCGCAAGGACGACCCGCAGTTCCAGACGCTGGTTAACGGCGTGATCGGCGGGATGATGAAGTCGGGCGAGTTCGACAAGCTCTACACCAAGTGGTTCATGTCGCCAGTGCCCCCGCGCGGCCAGAACCTCAACCTGCCCATGAGCAAGGAGCTGCGCGACAACCTGGTGGCCCAGAGCGACAAGCCTGCGCTGTGATGGGTGTGAGCATGTTGCCGTCCACCCCGCACCCTCCGGCCCCGCAGGTGGTGGGCATTCTGGGTGGCATGGGGCCTGCTGCGGGTGCCGACTTCGTGCGCCTGTTTGTGCAGGCCTGCACCGACCGGATGGCGGCGCTGGGCATCCCTGTGCACGACCAGGCTTACCCTGAGCATTGGCTGGCGCAGGTGCCCATTCCCGACCGCACGGCGGCCTTGCACGACACCCGCCCCGGGGCCCACCAGCCCGCAGACCCGATGCTGCAGGCCACGGGCCGCCTGGCGGCCCTGGGCGCGCGCGTGGTGGCCATCGCCTGCAACACGGCCCATGCCTGGCATGGCCTGCTGCAGCAGCGCTTTCCGCAGTTGATGGTGCTGCACGGTGTGCAAGAGGTCGCTGCAGACCTGGCGCTGCACAAGGTGCATGGCGTGGGCCTGCTTGCCACGCAGGGTGCCTACGAGGCGGGCTTGTACCAGCGCGAACTGGAGCACCGCGACATCGACTGCTTTGTGCCCGAACCCCGTGAGCGCGATCAGCTGATGCAGGGCATCTACGACGGCGTGAAGGCCGGCAACTACGCGCTGGCCCGCCAGCGGTTCGAGTCCGTGTCGCTGGTGCTGCAGCAGCGCTATGGGGTCTCCACGCTCATCATGGGCTGCACAGAAATTCCACTCGCACTGTCAGAGCACCCCCGGCTGGAGGGGCTGACGCTGGTCAACCCGTCCATGGTGTTGGCGGCTGCCTTGGCGCGGCATGCGTACGGAAACACGGGCATGGAAGCCCCGCCCCCCACTGGGCCTTCAGCTTCGCGGGCTGCGGTATAGCGCTGTAGAGCCCTGGTGCCGCTGCGCCCTGGTACGCCAGCCAGCGCACAGGCCATTGCCCAGGCGGCATCACGAAAACTTCGAAGAGGCAAGCCATGACATGTGAAGCGAACCCCGCGAGGTTTGGGATGGTGCGTGCGCTGGCTGCTGCCTGCGCTGCGTGTGCGACGGCGGGAGTCATCGCGCAGAACACGGGGACCGCTGCGGGCCTATCGACCTCTGCGAAGACGGAAGTGCCAAGCCCCGCCTTGGCGCGCACAGCGGAGCCTCCGGGTCAGACGCTGCAGCGCATCCAGGCCACGGGAAGAGTGGTCATCGGCCACCGCGAATCTTCTCTGCCGATGTCCTATGTGGCCAATGGGGTGCCCGTGGGCTACAGCGTGGACGTGTGCCTGCAGATCGCACAGGCCATCGGTCGCTATCTGCAGCGGCGCGATCTGCAGGTGGACTACCGTCAGGTCACGTCGGGCAACCGCTTTGAGGCCATCGAGCGCGGCGATGTGGACCTGGAATGCGGCTCCACCACTAACACGGCTGCGCGCAGGCAGCGGGTGGCTTTCACCATTGCGCACTTCATTGCGTCATCACGCATCGTGGTGCAAAGCCAGCGCCCCTTCGAGCGTATCGAAGACCTGGACGGCAAGACCGTGGCTTCGACGGTGGGCACCACCAACATCGATTCGCTGGCGCGCGAGGCTGCCAACAAATCAGTGCGCCTGCGCATCGAGCCCGCCCGTGACCATGCCGAGGGCTTTGGCTGGGTGGTGGATGGCAGGGTGGACGGCTTTGCGATGGACGATGTGCTGCTCTATGGCCTGCGTGCCAGCCACGCCCGCCCGCAAGACCTGAAGGTGATTGGCAAGCCCATGACCATCGAACCCTATGCGGTAGCGTTCGAGCGCAACGACCCTGCGCTCAAGGCTGTGGTCGATGCGGAGCTGCGGCGGCTCATCCAGACGCGGGAGCTGCACCGCCTGTACGACAAGTGGTTCACCCAGCCCATTCCTCCACATGGCATCAATCTGGGCATGCGCATGTCGCACCTGCTGGTGGATTCGCTGCGGTATCCGTCGGACTTCGTGCCCCAGTGACGAGGGCACAGACGGTGCGCGTCAGCGCCAGGCGGTCGCCACCAGCTGGCTGTAATGCACCGCCTTGCGGCCCAGCAGCTGCTCAAAAACGTCAGGGTTGCCCACGTTGTCGCTGCCCAGCATGGTGAGGGTTTCGGTGCACCAGGGCACGCTGGGCACTGCGTCGCCGAGGCGGGCGCTCAGCTGGGTGAGCGGGTCGGGCAGGCGCAGCACATGGGCTTTGCCATGGCCCAGTTGCTGGCGCAAGCTGGCAATGAAATCGTCCATGGTCAGGGCCTCTGTCCCAGCGCACTCGACGATGCCCTGGGTGGAGATGGCGGGCCCCAGCAGTGCAACGATGGCGGCGGCCAGATCGTGCACCGACACGGGCTGCACCCGCGCCGTGAGCATGGGGCCGGGGAACAGCGCTACTGGCAGGCGCGCCAGGTTCATGAACAGCGCACTGCTGTCGCCGCCTTTGCCAAACACCACACTGGGGCGCAGGATGGCGGGGTGCAATGCACCTTGTTTGGTCAACGCCAGCAGGTGCGTGTCTGCCGCGCGCTTGGTGGTGGCATAGCGGGTGGCACTGCCTTCAATGCCTAGGGCCGAGATGTGCACCACGCGCCGCACACCCGCCTGGGCGCACGCATCAAACAGCGCGACGGGCGTGTGCTGGTGCACGGCGTCGATGGGGCGCGCACGGCTGTCGCGCAGCACCCCCACAGCATTCACCACGGCATCGATACCCGCCAGGCGCGGCAGCCAGGCCTGGGCCGAGGTGTCGCGCGCAAAGTCCATGGGCACCTGCAAGGCGCCGTGTGACTGGTGCCGGGGTGATACGCCGCCGTGCACCTGGTGTCCTGCACGGGTGAGTGCGGAAGCCACGGTGCGGCCCACAAAACCGGTGGAGCCGGTGAGCAAAATGTTCATCAGCGTCGTCCTGCAAAGAAGGTGAAGCGTGCAAAAACCGGAAGGCCCGGCGCGGACCTGCTCAGGCCGTCGCCACCCCCGCAGGGCAACACCGTCACTGCGCAGGCGTGAAGACCTCGAAGCGGTTGCGGCCGCCGTACTTGGCGCGGTACAGAGCCGCATCGGCCGCGTGCACGAGTGTGTCAGAACTGGTGCCGGGGCGTGGCACCAGGCTGGCAATGCCCATGCTGAGCGTGATGTAGGGCGCCGTGGGGGAGCGGGGGTGGGCCAGGGCCGCCTCGCGCAGGCTGGCCATGCAGCGCTCTGCCACCGTCACTGCCTCGGGCAGGGGCACATCGGGCAGCAGCAGCACAAACTCCTCGCCGCCGTAGCGTGCGGCCACCTCGTCGGCCCGGCGGATGGTGCCCTGCAGTAGCTGCGCCACGCGGCGCAGACATTCGTCACCGGCCAGATGGCCGTAGTGGTCGTTGTAGAGCTTGAAGTGGTCGATATCGATCAGGATCACGGCCAGCGGCAGCTGGTGCCGCCCGCAGCGCATCCATTCGGTGGCCAGCCGCTCGTCAAAGCGCCGGCGGTTGCCAATGCCCGTCACACCATCGGTGGTGGACAGAAGGGCCAGCTTGGCGTTGGCGGCGGCCAGTTCCTGTTCCTTGCGCACCAGTTGGGTCACGTCGGTGCGCACACCGGCGATGCCGCCCTGGGGGGTGCGCCGCTCGTCGGCCTGCAGCCAACGGCCCTCGGGCAGGCGCTGCAGCACGGCATGGTTGGCCGCGCGGTGGTCGGCCATGCGCTGGGCGAGCCAGGCCTCTTCGTTGCCAATCGCGTCGGGGTACTGGCCGCGCTCGGCGCCGTAGCGCGCGATCTGTTCAAACGTGCTGCCGGGCACGATCATGGGGGCCGAGATGGGGTACAGGCGCCGGTACTGTGCGTTGCACACCACCAGCTTGTCTTCTGCATCGAACAGGGCAAAACCTTCTGGCAGGGACTCCACGGCGTCCTGCAGCAGCTGGCGGGCCTGCTGCGCCGCCTGCTGCGCGGCCTCCAGGGCCTGGCGCTGCTCGATGAGGTTGGTGATGTCCAGCCGCACGGCCACGACGTAGTTCTCGGGGGTGCGGGTTTCGTAGATGTTGATCCAGCGGCCATCGCTCAGACGCTGCACCAGGGTGGATGTGCTGCTGCCGTGCTCTGACAGGCGCTCTGCGATCCATGCCTCCTCGCGCCCCTTGGCCGAAGGGATCAGGCCGCGCGAGACCGAATAACGCAGGATGTCCACAAAACCCTTGCCCAGGTGGTCCGCATAGTTGATGTACGGATACATGCGGGACAGCTGCTGGTTGTAGAGCACCAGCCGGTCCTGCTCGTCGAAGATCTCGATGCCCACGGGCAGGGCCTCCACCGCGCGCTCCAGCAGCTGGCGCATGCGCTGGCTTTCCTGTCGGGCGGTCTCGACCTTCTGGCGCTGTTCGATCAGGTCGCTGATGTCCAGGCGCACGCACACCGTCATGCCGGACGGGGTGCGGCATTCGTGCATGTGCATCCACGTGCCGTTGGGGTAGTGGCGCACTTCGGGGCCGGGCCGATGGCCCCGGATGGCCAGCTCATGCGCCAGCCAGAGCTCTTCCTGGTCCTTGGCCTCCTCGGGGATGCCGTAGCGCAGGCCCTCGCGCAGCAGTTCCTCATACGTCTTGCCCAGGGACTCTGCCACGGGCAGGTGCGGACGCAGGCGCGCCATCTGGTCATTGCACAGCACCAGCCGGTCTTGCTCGTCATAGATGTCCAGCCCGGCGGGCATGGCATTGACGGCCTCGCGCAGGCTGCGTTCGGCACGTTCGGCGTCGTGCAGGGCCTGCTTGAGTGCGCGTTCCTTGTGCACTGCGTCCGTGATGTCGGCGCGCAGCACCACCATGCCGCCCCCCTCTTGCAGGCGCTCGGTGATGAGCATCCAGCGGTCGCCCTCGACCTCCTGCACCTCGGGCTGGCCGGGCGAGCGATGGCGGGCCATGCGGTCGGCCAGCCAGGCATTGGTGTCCTGTCGCGCAGCCACGATGTGGCCGGATTCGGCAGCGCGGCGCAGCACGTCTTCAAAGCGGGTGCCGTAATCGACGGCCATGGTGGTGCCGGGGCTGACTTCCCGGTACCGGGGATTGCACAGCACCAAGCGGTCGTCAGCGTCGTAGATGGCCAGCCCGTCGGGCAGGATGTCCAGCGTGGCGCACAACTGGTTGGTGGCCCGCTGCGCAGCATCCTGGGCGGCCATGGCGGTGGCATGCATCGCCAGCAACCGGAGGCTCAGCCACCAGCACAGCACCGCACTGGCCACCAGCGCCAGCCCGGCACCCGCGCTGGCCAGTCGCATGGCCGGGTCCATGCTTTGGCGGGCCAGCGCCCAGGTCAGCAACCCCAAGCCCCCCGCGCCGCAAATCCCGACCACCAGTCGGACCAGCAGCTGTCCGCGCAGGGGGAGTGGTGTGGGATGAGGGGGCATGCGCTCGGGCCGGTGCGGGTGGTCTGCGGGAGGTGGGCGGGTGGATGAAGAAAGAAAAAAGCAAATGTGGGCGGGCGAGCAGGCGTTTGCGCGGTAGCGGGTTGGTGGCGCATGCCCACGGCGACGATGCTCGCGGAAAGTCTAGCAGTGCTCCCCGTTTTTCGGTATCCGAAAATGCGGAGGCGGTGCAAACCCCATAGACTCCGGGGCTGGCAGTTTCCACGCCGTGGCCCATCCCCCCTTTTTTTGGAGAAAACCGATGTTCAATGACGACCTCCATGCCGACGCCCAGGCGCTGTTGCCGGGCCGCACCACTGAAGCGGGCGCCACGCGCCGCACTGCGCTGCAGGCAGCGCTGGGCCTGGGTTATGCGGCGGCGGCCGCCCCCATCATGGCGCAGACGGCCATTGCCACGCCGGCAGACGGCCTGACGGTGGGGGAAGTGAGCTTCACGGTCAATGGCTTCAAGGTGCCGGCCTACCGCGCAGCACCGGCTGGCAAGACCGGCCTGCCCGTGGTGCTGGTGATCCAGGAAATTTTTGGCGTGCACGAATACATCGCCGACACCTGCCGCCGCTTTGCCAAGGCGGGTTACCTGGCCATTGCTCCACAGCTGTACGCGCGCCAGGGCGATGCCACCACCTATACCGACATTGCCAAGCTGATGGCTGAAGTGGTGTCCAAGGTGCCCGACGCCCAGGTGATGGCCGACCTGGACGGCGCTGTGGCATGGGCCGCAGCCAACGGGGGCGATGGCGCCCGGGTGGGGATCACCGGCTTTTGCTGGGGTGGCCGCATCACCTGGCTGTATGCCGCACACGGCCCCGTCAAGGCCGGCGTGGCATGGTACGGGCGGCTGGTGGGGCAAGCGAGCGAGCTCACCCCCAAGCACCCTGTGGACCTGGCGCCTATCCTCAAGGCGCCGGTGCTGGGCCTGTATGGCGAAAAAGACACCGGTATCCCCCTTGACACGGTTGATAAGATGAAAGCGGCCTTGTCCAGTGGCTCGCCACAGGCCAAGGCGTCGGAATTTGTGGTGTACCCCGATGCACCGCATGCCTTCCATGCCGACTACCGCGCCAGCTACCGCAAGGAAGCGGCCGAAGACGGCTGGAAGCGTGCGCTGGCCTGGTTCAAGACGCACGGTGTGGTTTGATGCACAAACCCCCGGCCTACCAGGCCACCCGCAGCCGCCCCACACCCGGGGCGGCTTTTTTCATCTTGCATCGGGCGTGCAGATTCTGAATAAAAAATGAGCCAAGGCTTAAAGATAAAGCGCAACAAGCTATGACTTTGGTAGCAATCATTCTGGCCACACTGGCCGCTGGTATCGGCAGCGTGTGGCTGGCCGCCTTGCTCATGCGGCTGGGCCTGGGTGGGCGGAGCGACAGCGTGGGGCCGCAGCACCTGCTCAGCTTGGCCGCGGGTGCCTTGCTGGCCACGGCCTTCATGCACCTGCTGCCCGAGGCGTTCGAGAGCCAGGCGGGCGCCCATGACCTGTTTGCCACCCTGCTGGTGGGTGTGGTGTTCTTCTTCCTGCTTGACAAGGCCGAGCTGTGGCACCACGGGCATGAGCACAGCCACGCAGAGACCGCTGCCCATAGCCATGCCCACCATGACCATGGCCACGAAACCGGCCATGACCACGGCCACGCGCACCACCACCACGGCCCGCGCTCGGGAGGCTGGGCGGTGCTCACGGGTGACAGCGTGCATTGTTTTGGCGACGGCATCCTGATTGCCTCGGCCTTCATGGCCGACATTCGCCTGGGGGTGATTGCCGCCGTGTCGGTGCTCGCGCATGAGGTGCCGCACCACATGGGCGACCTGGTGGTGCTGCGCCAGACCAGCCCCAACCGCCGCATGGCGCTGGTGAAGGTGTCGCTGGCGGGGGCTGTGACGGCGCTGGGCGGGGTGGTGGGCTACTTCCTGGTGGGGCAGTTGCAAGACTTTTTGCCGTACTTCCTGGCCGTGGCGTCGAGCAGTTTTGTGTACGTGGCGCTGGCCGACCTGATCCCCCAGCTGCAAAAACGCCTGACCGCGCGCGAAACCGTGTTGCAGATTGCCTGGCTGATTGCCGGCATGGCGGTGGTCACGCTGGTGAGCGGGGCGGCGCACGCGCACTGAAGCACTTGACCTGGCTCAAGGCCGTGCCGGACGGTTCTGCCATGCTGGGCCCATGACTGCCCCACACGCCACCCCCATCTCCCTCGGGCTGCTCGCCCAGCCCACGCGTTTCCTGTTCTTCACGGGCAAGGGTGGGGTGGGCAAGACATCGCTGTCCACGGCTGCGGCCATTGCCCTGGCAGATGCGGGCCGCCAGGTGCTGCTGGTCAGCACCGATGCGGCCTCCAACCTCGATGAAATGCTGGGCGTGCCGCTGTCCAACCAGCCGGTGGCCGTGCCCGGGGTGCCGGGGCTGCACATGCTCAACATCGACCCCGATACCGCCGCCGAGGCCTACCGCCAGCGTGTGCTGGCGCAGCTGGAGGCCACCGCCAGCAGCGATGAACGCGCGACAGTGCGCGAGCAACTCTCGGGCGCCTGCACCACCGAGATCGCTGCATTTGACGAATTTGCCGCGCTGCTGGCCAGCGAGGGCAATGACACCGGCCATGTGTTCGACCATGTGGTGTTCGACACGGCCCCCACCGGCCACACGCTGCGTCTGCTGAGCCTGCCCAAGGCCTGGACCGGATTCCTGGCGGGCAACGACCGGGGCGCCTCGTGCCTGGGGCCGCACTCGGGCCTCAAGATGCAGGAGGCCCGCTTCAACGCCGCCCTGGCCGCGCTGAGCGACCCGGGCCTGACCACCGTGGTGCTGGTCACCCGCCCCGACCCCCGACCCATGCAAGAGGCCGCGCGCACCGCGCTGGAGCTGCGCGCCCTGGGCCTGGCCAACCAGCGCCTGGCCATCAACGGCGTGTTCCATGCCAGCCAGCCGGGGCAGGACGCGGTGGCCGACGCCATCGAGGCTCTGGGCCGGGAAGCCATGGACCAGATGCCCGATGCGCTGGCGCATTTGCCGCGCGACGAGGTGCCGCTGCGCGCCTTTGACACCGTGGGCCTGCCTGCGCTGCGGGCCTTGCTGGGTGGCGGCGATTTGACGTTGCGCGCACCCGCTGCCGCAGCGGGTGTGCCGTTGCAGGCGGAGCCCCTCGCAGCCCTGGCCGACGCGCTGGCCGCCAAGGGCCACGGCCTCATCATGGTGATGGGCAAGGGCGGCGTGGGCAAGACCACCATCGCCGCCGCGCTGGCCGTGGGCCTGGTGCAGCGTGGGCACAGCGTGCACCTCACCACCACCGACCCGGCGGCCCATGTGCAAAGTCAGCTCGATGGCAGCCTGCCGGGGCTGAAAGTGGGGCGCATCGACCCACAGGCCGAAACCCAGGCCTACATCGACAAGATCATGGCCACGCGCGGCAAGGCGCTGGACGACGCGGGCCGCGCCCTGCTGCTGGAAGACCTGCAGTCCCCCTGTACCGAAGAGGTGGCCGTGTTCCACGCCTTCAGCCGCGTGGTGAACGAGGCGCGCAGCGCCTTTGTGGTGCTGGACACGGCACCCACCGGCCACAGCCTGCTGCTGATGGACGCCACCGGCGCCTACCACCGGCAGATGACGCAGCAGTACGAAGGCAACGTCAACGCCAAGCACATCATCACGCCGTTGATGCGCCTGCAGGACGCGGACATGACCCATGTGGTCATCGTCACGCTGCCCGAGGTCACGCCCGTGAGCCAAGCCGCCGCGCTGCAGGACGACCTGCGCCGCGCCCGCATCGAGCCTTGGGCCTGGGTCATCAACAAAAGCGTGGCGGCCACCGGCACCAGCGACCCCTTGCTGCAGGCCCGGTTGGCGGGCGAGCAACAGCAGGCCGCACGCATCGCCAGCGGCCTGGCGCAGCGTACCTACGTGCTGCCCTGGCTGGCACAGCCGCCTGTGGGCGTGGAGGCGCTGGGGCGGCTGGCGGCCGCACCGCCTGCAGTCACAGGAGATTTGCTATCTCATTGATAGCTGCTCAGGCATATGGAACTGGCGCTAGCGGCCAAAATGGCTCAAAAAATATCTGTAGGGGTGTTCCAAGGCCCTCAAAGGCCTGTGCACCTCTGCTGCTAGCGCGCCAGCTCCTCGCGCACGGCCGCCACCTGCCGCCGCGACACCGCCAGCAGCTCGGTCGATCCCTGCAGCCGCACCGCCCAGCCTTCGCCCTCCTCAGGGTCGTAGTGCTTTTCCAGCGCGCGCACGGCGCGGCGCGCCACCAGCGCATTGCGGTGGATGCGCAGGAAGCGCGGTGCAAACTTGGCTTCCAGCTCGCTCAGCGAGCCGTCCATGATGTAGCTGCGCGTGGTGGTGCGCACGGTCACGTATTTCTGCTCGGCCTTGAAGTACAGCACCTCGGTCAGCGGCAGGCGTTCGGTGCGGCCCCGGTCCTGGATCAGCAGAGTCTCGCCCTCGGGCAGGCTGGGCACGGCGCTGGGCCCTGCGGGGCGGCTGGTGCGCTGCACCTTGGCCAGGGCCTGCTGCAGGCGCTCACGGCGCACGGGTTTGGTCAGGTAGTCCACGGCATCCAGCTCGAACGCGCTCACTGCGTGGTCGGCGTGGGCTGTCACAAACACCACGGCCGGGGGCTGGGGCAGGGCCTGCAGTGCATGGGCCAGTGCCAGGCCGTCCTGGCCGGGCATGTGGATGTCCAGCAGCACCAGGTCGTACCCACGCCCCCCGGTGGGACCCAGCAGCGCCATGGTCTCGGCGGCGTTGGAGGCCTCTGCCACCGTGCAGCGCTGGATGTCCGAGCAGTCGGACAGCAGGGTGCGCAAGCGGCTGCGCGCGAGGGCTTCGTCATCAACGATCAGGATGTTCATGGGGTTTGGAGGGGGTAGGTTCGGTCGGGGCCACCGCGCCTCGGCGGTAGCCGCCCCGCAGGTCGCCACGCCCGCGCAAGGGCGTGCGCGGGCGGGCGGCAGGGGTGGGGTCGGCGGCGGGCAATGTGATGCGCACCTGGTACAGCCCGTCCTGCACGCCAGCGGTGAATTCGCCCTGCACGTCATGCAGCAAGGCCAGCCGCGCGCGCACGTTGGCCAGTGCGATGCCATGGCCCCGCGTGCTGGGCTCGTCGTGTTTGCCGGTTTTGCCCTCTTTGGGGGGCAGGGTGTTGGTGATGCGCACCACCACGCGGGTGCCGCGCAGCTCGGTCAGCACGCGCAGCTTGCCGCCCCGGGCGCTGGGCTCCACGCCATGTTTGACGGCGTTTTCCACCAGCGGCTGCAGCAGCAGCGGCGGCAGGCGCGCGCTGTCGGTGCGTGGGTCCAGGTTCCATTGCACCTGCAGGCGCTTGCCAAAGCGCACCTGCTCAATGCCCAGGTAGCGGCGCGCCAGGGTGATCTCCTCGGCCAGCGTGGTCGATTCGCCCTGCTCGATGAGGGCCACGCGGAACAGGTCCGACAGGTCTTCGAGCAGCGACTCGGCCTTGGCCGGCTCCTCACGCACCAGCGCAATGGCGCTGTTGAGTGTGTTGAACAAAAAATGCGGGCGGATGCGCGACTGCAGCTCGGTCAGGCGCGCGGTGGTGGCGGCCGGGGTGCGGCCCCGGGCGCGCAGCACCAGCGCAGCCACCAGCATGGCCGCCAGCAACGCGCCTGTCGCTGCGCTGGCCAGCCAGGGCGGCGATGCCGACAGGCCCACCAGCGCCAGCATGGCGCAGGCATAGGCACCGGCCACGGCCCCCAGCAGCACCCCGGCGGCATATTGCTGCGCGGTGGACAGGCGCTGCAGCACCGTCTTGAGGCTGCAGGCCGTGATCAGCCACACCAGCGTGGCCGGCAGCGCGCCGCCGGTCAGCAGCGCCAGGCTGGCCAGCCATTCGACGGGGCTGCTGGCGCCATACATGGCACCCACGCCTACCACCACCTCCACAAACAGCACGGCCCGCAGCACCACACCGACCTGGCAGGCATCGAACACCAGGGCCCGCCCACGTGGCGGCTGCCCGCCCGGCCCGGCGCCCGCAGCGGCCCGCACGCTGCGCGCTGGCCTGTCTGGCAGGGCGGAATCCGGCGGCGGGGGCTGGGTCGATAAAATTTGGGTGTTTTGCATTGCGGCATCCGGACAGTCCGGGTGTCTGAACCACCGGATTATTGCCCTCCTTATGTCCAAAGCCCAAGCCACCAGCGCCGACTCTGCGCCGTCCCACAACCAGCTCGACACCAAGGCCCAGGCCTGGTCGGCGCTGTTTTCCGAGCCCATGAGCGACCTGGTCAAGCGCTACACCTCCAGCGTTTTCTTCGACAAGCGCCTGTGGCAGGCCGACATTGCAGGCAGCCTGGCGCACGCCGAAATGCTGGCCGCGCAAGGCATCATCTCTGCTTCCGACCACGCCTCCATCCAGCGCGGCATGGCCCAGATCACGTCGGAAATCGAGTCCGGCGCCTTCGAGTGGAAGCTGGACCTGGAAGACGTGCACCTGAACATCGAAGCCCGCCTGACGCAGCTGGTGGGCGACGCTGGCAAGCGCCTGCACACTGGCCGCAGCCGCAACGACCAGGTGGCCACCGACGTGCGCCTGTGGCTGCGCGGCGAGATCGACCTGATCGGCGACCTGCTCAAAGAGCTGCAGGTGTCGCTGGTCGATGTGGCCGAGCAGAACGTCGAGGTGATCCTGCCCGGCTTCACCCACCTGCAGGTAGCGCAGCCGGTGAGCTTTGGCCACCACATGCTGGCCTACGTGGAGATGTTCAAGCGCGACGCCGAGCGCATGGCCGACGTGCGCCGCCGCACCAACGTGCTGCCGCTGGGCAGCGCGGCCCTGGCCGGCACCACCTACCCGCTGGACCGCGAGCGCGTGGCCAAGACGCTGGGCATGGTGGATGCGAACGGGTCCCCCGTGGTGTGCCAGAACAGCCTGGACGCCGTGAGCGACCGCGACTTCGCCATCGAATTCACCGCCGCCGCCAGCCTGTGCATGGTGCACGTGAGCCGCCTTTCGGAAGAACTCATCATCTGGATGAGCCAGAACTTCGGCTTCATCAAGATCGCCGACCGCTTTACCACCGGCTCGTCGATCATGCCGCAGAAGAAAAACCCCGATGTGCCCGAACTCGCGCGCGGCAAGACGGGCCGCGTGGTCGGCCACCTGATGGGCTTGATCACCCTGATGAAGGGCCAGCCCCTGGCCTACAACAAGGACAACCAGGAAGACAAAGAGCCGCTGTTCGACACCGTGGACACGCTCAAGGACACGCTGCGTATCTTCGCCGAGATGGTCGGCGGCCAGTTGAACCCCGCCACGGGCAAGAAAGAGGGCGGCATCACCGTCAACGCCCAGGCCATGGAGCAGGCCGCACTCAAGGGCTATGCCACGGCCACCGACCTGGCCGACTACCTGGTCAAGAAGGGCCTGCCCTTCCGCGATGCGCACGAGACGGTGGCTCACGCCGTGAAGGCGGCCACCACCCATGCGTGTGACCTGTCGGAGCTGCCCCTGACCGTGCTGCAGGGCTTTCACCCCGGCATCGAGAAGGATGTGTACGAGTGCCTGAGCCTGCGCGGCTCGCTGAACGCGCGTAACACGCTGGGCGGCACCGCACCGGCCCAGGTGCGCGCCCAGTTGGCGCGCCATCGTGCCCGCCTGGTCTGATCTTTGCACCGCCTGTTGACCCTCTACCCTGGAGCTTTTTCATGACAACTTCCCGCCGCAGCCTGCTGTCCCGCCTTGTGCGCATTGGTGCCTTTGTGGGGGCCGCGTTGGCCGTGGGCCTGGCGTCCGCCCAGCAGGCCAAGCCCATCCGCCTGC
This sequence comes from Acidovorax sp. Root568, assembly GCF_001427445.1. Taxonomy (NCBI): domain Bacteria; kingdom Pseudomonadati; phylum Pseudomonadota; class Betaproteobacteria; order Burkholderiales; family Comamonadaceae; genus Acidovorax; species Acidovorax sp. Root568. The sequence continues at coordinate 470,824 of NZ_LMGP01000018.1, forward strand.
TTGTGGGTTTTCCGCCCGGCGGCGGTACGGACGCCATTGCGCGCACGCTGTCCGAGAAGCTCAAGGATGAGCTGGGCCAGCCTGTGGTGGTCGAAAACCGCCCCGGCGCGGGCGGCCAGATTGCCGCGCAGGCACTCAAGGCCTCGGCGCCCGACGGCACCACGCTGTTCCTCACGCACGACCACACCATCTCCATCCTGCCCCAGGTGGTGAAGAACCCCGGATACGAACCCGCGCGCGACTTTGTGGCGGTGGGCGGTTTTGCCACGTTTGTGAATGCGTTTGCCGTGTCGGGCGGTACGCCGGCCAAGTCGTTCACCGAATACGTGCAGTGGGTCAAGACGGCCGGTGGCAGCAAGGGCGCGGTGGGTATTCCTGCGCCAGCTTCCACTCCAGAGTTTCTGGTCAAGCTGGTCGGGCAAAAGTACCAGCTGGACCTGGTCTCGGCACCGTACCGGGGCAGCGCCCCCATGATGGCTGACATGCTGGGCAACCAGATCAGCGCGGGCGTGGCCTCGGTGCAGGACTTCATGGAAAACCACAAGGCCGGCAAGGTGCGCGTGGTAGGCGTGCTGGGCACCAAGCGCCAGGCCTCCATGCCCGACGTGCCCACGTTCGACGAGATGGGTCTCAAGGGCTTTGAAGACCTGCCGTACTACGGCATCTACGCACCCACCGGCACACCGCAAAAGTTCATCACCGACTTCTCGAACGCGCTGGCCAAGGTGGTGGCCCAGCCCGATGTGCGCGAGCACCTCACCGCCATGGGCCTCACAGTGGGCTACATGTCGCCCCAGCAGCTGGCCACGCGCGAGAAGGCCTACACCGAGGCCTGGACGCGCATCATCAAGACCAGCGGGTTTGTAGCGCAATAAAGGACGGGGAGGGCTGCTGCGAAGCCGCCTGACCCCAGCCCCCCCTCCGCATTCGCATCACCGGCAGTGCGTGCTGTGCGTATGGTCCGTGCTGTCCGTGCCGTGGGGCCGTAGCCACAAGGGGCCGTCTCACCGACCGGCCGGGGTGTCTCCAAAGCGGCCAGCCCCTGCGCAGTCGGTGCTGGCCGGTCTGCACAGACCATGGCACCATCCGGCACCCATCCCGGACCTCATTCATGCCCACCAGCCGCCTCCCTTCGAACTGGATCCATCACCGGTACCTGCCCCTCGCGGTGGGCGTGTGCAGCAGCACACTGGCCGCCTTGCTGGCCTGGGTGGTCATCGACGTCTCTCACACCAAGGCGCGGGCCGAGATTGCTGCGCAGGCGCAAAGCCACCTGCTGCAGATCCGCGACCGCCTGGACAGGCAATTGCAAAGCACGCTGTCGGTGCCCGAAACGGTATCCGCCTTCATTGCCGCACAAGGCAGCATGTCGCCCGACATCTTTGCCACCGTGGTGGGCCGCCTGCTGGAGCACCAGCGCAATATCCGCAACCTGGCTCTGGCGCCCGACAACGTCATCAGCGATGTGTACCCGCGCGTGGGCAATGAGCGAGCGATTGGCCTGCGGTACCTGGACAACCCGCAGCAGCGTGGTGCGGTGGAGCGGGCCATCCAGACCCGCCGCACCGTCGTTGCAGGTCCCATTCCGCTGGTGCAAGGCGGGCTCGGCATCATCAGCCGCACGCCGGTGTTTCTGGCGCATCCGCCGGGGCGTGCACCGGTGGGTGGGCCCCGTTACTGGGGCATCGTGTCGCTCACCGTCAATGCCGACACCCTGTTCGCCGACGTGGGCCTGAACTCGGACCAGATGGGTTTTCAGGTGGCGGCACGTGGCCTGGACGCCATGGGCGCGCAGGGCGCGGTGTTCATCGGCCGCCCTCAGTTGTTCGACGAGGAGCCGGCCACGCTCGATGTGCCCTTGCCGGGTGGCGGCAGCTGGATCCTGGGCGCGGTCCCCACGGGCGGGTGGGGGGCTGCAGGCCGTGCACCCGCGCTGGTGCTGGGGCTGTTGAGCGCTCGGCTGGTGCGCGCCCACCAGCAGGTGCTGGCGCTGGCCAGCCATGACCGCCTGACGGGGCTGCCCAACCGGCGCCTGTTTGAAGACCGCTTGTCGCAGGCGGTGCTGACGGCCTACCGTGACCACCGTGCGGGCGCATTGCTGCTGGTGGACCTGGATGGTTTCAAGGCGGTCAATGACAGCCTGGGGCACGGCAGCGGCGATCAGGTGCTGGTGCGTGTGGCGCAGCGTCTGGCCGGGCTGGCCCGTGCCAATGACACCGCCGCCCGCCTGGGCGGCGACGAATTTGCCCTGGTGCTGAACGCTGTGGCGTCCCCGGAGGCCGCCATGGAACTGGCCCACAAGGTGCTGGCAGCGCTGGTGGCGCCCATCGGACTCGACAGTGGCCAACACGTGCTGACCGGCGCAAGCGTTGGGGTCGCCTTGTTCCAGGGCCCTGCTGTGGAATCCATGCCCGCGCTCATGGACCGGGCGGACCGGGCGCTGTACACCAGCAAGCGCAGCGGCAAAGGGCTGGCCACATTGGCCGAAGCCCCCGGTGCTGCAGAGTTGCCGCAGGAGACCCCGCCGCCCTTGGCCTGAGAAGCATGTTTTGCATGGAAATCAAGCAAAAATAGCTGCAGGCGCTAGTGCATAAAGCGCTTGCAGCTATATTTTTAGGAGCGTTTGCTGCCACGGGGCCTGTCGTCGTGCAGCCCCGCAACCCAGTCACAGCATGGCCGTGCGCTGCTGCTCGGCGCGCGATGCGCCAATGGCGGTCTCCACGTTCTTGACCTCCTCTGGCGGGGGCAGCACGGCGGGCATGCCCAGGGCCTGAATGGCCAGCTCGCGGCACCAGCCTTTGGTGTGGTACAGGTGGTGGTCTTCGTCTTTTTCCACGGCCTTGTGCGCTACCTTGAGCGTGTGGCCCACATCGCCCGTGGCCACCTTGGCGACCTGGCCCAGCAGCTCCCAATTGGCGTGGTCCTTGGTCTCCGCGTGCACCACACATTCGCAGGCCACCAGCTGTGCAGCGTCGGGGCTGCCAGACTTTTTGGCCAGCTGCATCGCCTGCACCAGGGACGTGCCAATGTGCTTGACCACGGCCCGAGTGGGCGACTGCGTATCAGGGTCCAGGCCCAGCGCATCGCAGACACCGCGCACCACGTTCTGGTGCGCCAGCGTTTCTTCCAGATAGCCTTGCCATTCCTTCTTCAGGTCGGGGTTGATGGCGCAGGTGAGGGCGGTGCGGTACACCTGTTCGCCGCCGAGTTCGGTCTCCATCATCTGCAGGACGAGGTCGTCGAGTTGATGGCTGTCGTAGTGGCTTTTGGGCATGGGGGCTCCTTGGGGTGGTGGGGTGAACGAAAAGGTGGGGCTTCAGGCCAGGGTGCGCACTTTGGGTTCACGCTCCCACTGGCGGATCTGGGCAGCGGCGATGAAGCCCTGGGCGTCGGCCGGGTCCACTACGCCTGCATCGGGCTCGATGCCACCGGCCTGCAGGATGGCCCGCGTGCCCTTGCAGGCGGCAATGGCCTTGAGGTGGCCGAACGCGTCGCGGAACCAGTCGACGGCCGCCGCCTCCTTGGCCAGCTGTGCGCCCATGTCGGGCGACAGGATGGAGGCCACGGCGTCAAACACCACCGATGGTGTGCCCGCCAGCTGCCCATCGGCGGGCAGCAGCGTGCCGTCTTTCAGCACGGCACCGCCCACCTTGGGGGCCACGATCTTCACGGTGGCGCCGACTTTCTCCAGCGCCTTGCGCAGGTTGGCCACCGAGGCGCCGTTGGAGCCGTCGGCCACCAGAATGCCGATGGAGCGGCCCTGCAGCGTGGGCTTCATGCGGTCGATGATGCGCAGGGCGGGCGACAGGGGCAGGTCCTGCACCGGCTCGGTGGTGGCCGGGGCAGGGGGCAGTGCCGGCAGCCCCAGGCCGTCGGCCACGCGCTGGGCCAGGTCTGCGTCCACATGCAGCAGATGGCCCACCACCGCTTCGCGCACATGGGGTGTGCCGACCTTGGACAGCTCGAACACCAGCGCCGAGGCCATGTGGGCCTGCTCCAGCGGGCTCTGGCTGCGGTAGAACATGCGCGCTTGGCTGTAGTGGTCGGCAAAACTCTCGGCCCGCACGCGGCCCTTCACGCCATCGTCGGCCTGCGCGAAGTGGCGAAAGCCTTGCGCGAGCGAGGCGCGGGGCGTGTCAGGCTGCAGGCTGCTGGGTTCGTAGTTGACGCGGCCCTTGGGCACCTGCATCTGCATGTGCCCGTCGCGCTGCATGTTATGGAACGGGCACTTGGGGGCATTGATGGGGATCTGCGCAAAGTTGGGCCCGCCCAGGCGCGACAGCTGTGTGTCCAGGTACGAGAACAGGCGGCCCTGCAGCAGGGGGTCGTTGCTGAAGTCGATGCCGGGCGGCACGTTGGCGGGGCAGAACGCCACCTGCTCGGTCTCGGCAAAAAAATTGTCGGGCCAGCGGTTGAGCACCATGCGGCCAATGGGCTGCAGGGGCACCAGTTCTTCGGGGATGAGCTTGGTGGGGTCGAGATGGTCAAACGGGAAGCGTTCGGCATCCTGCTCAGTGAACAGCTGCACCGACAGCTCCCACTCGGGAAAGTCGCCCGCCTCGATGGCTTCGAACAGGTCGCGCCGGTGGTAGTCGTTGTCGGCCGATTGCAGCTTGACGGCCTCGTCCCACACGGTGGACTGGATGCCCAGCTTGGGCCGCCAGTGGAACTTCACAAACGTGCTCTCGCCCGCTGCATTCAGCAGGCGGAAGCTGTGCACGCCAAAACCTTCCATCATGCGCAGGCTGCGGGGAATGGTGCGGTCGCTCATGGCCCACATCACCATGTGCAGGGTTTCGGGCATCAGCGAGACAAAGTCCCAGAAGGTGTCGTGCGCGCTGGCCGCCTGCGGAAAGCCCCGGTCGGGCTCCATCTTCACGGCGTGCACCAGGTCTGGGAACTTCATCGCGTCCTGGATGAAGAACACGGGGATGTTGTTGCCCACCAGGTCCCAGTTGCCTTCGGGCGTGTAGAACTTGACGGCAAAGCCGCGCACGTCGCGCGGCGTGTCCACCGAGCCTGCGCCCCCGGCTACGGTCGAAAAGCGGGTGAATACAGGGGTCTGTACACCGATGTCGGTCAGCACCTTGGCGGTGGTGTACTTCTTGAGCGAGTGCGTGAGTTCAAAGAAACCATGGGCTGCCGTGCCCCGTGCATGCACGATGCGCTCGGGAATGCGTTCATGGTCAAAGTGCGTGATCTTCTCGCGCAGGATGAAGTCTTCGAGCAGCGTGGGCCCGCGCGGCGCAGTGCGCAGCGAGTTCTGGTTGTCGGCAACCGGAATACCCTGCTGCGTGGTCAGCACCGGGTGTTTGCCGCCCGCCTGTTGCTGCAGCTCGCCCGCGTTGCCGCGAAAGTTATCGGACTGGGTGGAAGAAGGCAGGGCAGACGGCGATTTGTGGGCCGCGCTGCGCGAGGTAGGGGGTCGTGCCATGGGCGCTCCTGGGTGGTGCGTGGGGTAAAAGGAAGCCACCATCTTTGGGCGCTGAGCGTTCCCAGCGGGTAGGACATGGCCCCATCGGCGCGTCGTCGGGCGCGGGTGATGACGGCTTGCCCGGCCGATACGTAAGTGCTTGCAACACACACCCGGGCGACATGGCACTTTGTTACGCTTGCTGGTTCCTTCGGAGGGGATAGCGTGAACGCAAAAAAATGGATGTTGGCCGCCAGCCTGTCTCTGGTGGCCTGGGGGGCCCAGGCCCTGCAGATCACCAGCTTCTCGCCCCAGGGCGAGGTGGCGCGCGTGCGCCAGGTGGTGGCCAAGTTCGACGCTGCAGCGGTCAATTTTGGGGACCCCAAGGCGACCGCACCCCTGAGCCTGAGCTGCAGTGACGCCAGTGTGACCAAGGGCACGGGCCGCTGGACTGGCGAGCGCGAGTGGGTGTTTGACTTCGAGCGCGACCTGCCGCCAGGCGTGCGTTGCACCGCCAGCGTCAAGCCGGGCTTCAAATCGCCCGCTGGCGCAGAACTGACGGGCGCCAAGAGCTATCAGTTCAATAGCGGTGGGCCATTTGTGCAGAACCTCCGCCCCAGCACCTACGAGCAGATCGACGAAGAGCAGTTCTTTGTGCTGTTCCTCAATGGTCCTGCCACCACGGCCAGCGTGCAGAGCAACGTGTGGTGCACGGCCGAAGGCGTGGGCGAGCGCATCCCCGTGCGTTTGATCGAGGGGGCGCAGCGCGCCGAAATCCTCAAGGGCCTGGGCCTGGAGAAAGACGCAGCACGCGAGCCCCTGTCCTTTGCCACGCTGGCCTGCAACCGCCGGTTCACCTCGGGATCGCGCATGCAGATCGTGTTCGGCAAGGGGGTGGCCACCCCCAGCGGAGTCGCCAACACGGTGGAAAAACGCTTTGACTTCAAGGTGCGTGAGCCGTTCTCGGCCGAGTTCAGCTGCGAGCGCGAAAACGCCCAGGCGGCCTGCCTGCCGATCCGGCCGATGATGCTGTCGTTCAACGCGCCCGTGCCGCGCAAGCTGGCGGCTGCCATTCGCCTCAAGTCCGCCAAGGAAACCCTCAAGCCCCAGATCGATGGCGGCGCAGAAGGTGCCCAGGCCGATGCCCTGGTCAACAGCCTGCAGTTCAACGCGCCACTGGCCGAGAACACCGCTTTCACCATCGAGCTGCCCAAGGATTTCAAGGACGCCTCGGGCCGCGCGCTGCGCAATGCGGACAACTTCCCGCTCAAAGTGTCCACTGGCGGCATGCCGCCGCTGGCCAAGTTTGCAGCGGCGCCATTTGGCATCGTGGAGCGTTTTGCCGAAGGCCCCGCGTCGGACAACCCGCCTGCGCTGTTGCCCGTGACGCTGCGCAACGTGGAGGCTGCCCTGCGCGTGCAGGGCCTGCAAGCGGGTGTTGCGACAGCCACCGCACCGGCGGGCAAGGTGAGCACGCTCAAGCCCCGCACCGACGCGGACATCATTGCCTGGTTTCGCAAGGTGCAGCGCTACGACAGTTACGTGGTCAACCGCAAGCAGGCGCGCCAGGACGTGACCGGCCCCCTGCCCAAGGTGCTGGATGACGACAAGGAATACGTGCAGTCGCGCATGCTGTCGCTGCTGGCAGGCAAGGGCGGCGTCAAGACGCTGGACCTGCCCAAGCCATCGAGCAACGACCCGCGCCCGTTCGAGGTGGTGGGCATTCCGCTCACACCCGGCTTCCATGTGGTGGAGATCGCGTCGCAAAAGCTCGGCGCCTCGCTGCTGGACGACCGCCATGGCGAAGGCCGCACGATGTACGTGCGCACCTCGGCGCTGGTGACCAACCTGGGGGTGCATTTCAAGCTGGGCCGCGAAAACGCCATGGCCTGGGTCACCACGCTGGACAAGGGCCAGCCCGTGCAGGGCGCCACGGTGCGCGTGTCGGACTGCCGAGGCAACGAACTGGCGCAGGCCGTGACCGACGCACAGGGTATTGCCCGTGTGGAGGGCCTTTCGTCCGAACCGCCCGGCTGCAATTCCAATTCTGAGGACGAGGTCGGCCAGTCGTACTTTGTGAGCGCGCGCCACAAGGGGGTGGATGGCGTGGAGGACATGGCCTTCACCTGGAGCGACTGGCAGCGGGGCATCGAGCCCTGGCGCTTCAATGTGCCCACCAGCCGGGCACCCTCGCCGGACGAGCGCGTCCACACCATCTTCGATCGCACGCTGTTCCGCGCGGGCGAAACCGTGTCGATGAAGCACCTGCTGCGCGCCGAAACGCGCCAGGGTTTTGCCCTGTCGGCATCGCGTCCCGACACCCTTGTCATCACCCACCTGGGCAGCGGCCAGCAGTTCACCCAACCCCTGGTGTGGCGCGGCACGGCCACCGGGGGGCTCAGTGCGCAAAGCACCTTTGCGATTCCGCCCGCTGCCAAGCTGGGCGTGTACCAGGTCGAGCTGGGGGGCAACGGCACGGTGAATGGCAGCCTAGCGTCGGGCTCGTTCCGCGTGGAGGAGTTCCGCCTGCCCGTGCTGGAAGGCCGCATCGCCCCGGTCGAGAAAAAGGCACTGGTGCGCGTGCGGTCGGTGCCCACCGACGTGCAGATCAACTACGTGGCCGGTGGCGGCGCGGCCAACCTGCCGGTGCGCGTGTCGGCCCTGGTGCGCGGCAAGTCCCTGGAGTTCAGCGACTACGATACCTTCCGCTTCAACCCGCCCCGCAAGCGCGAGCAGAGCAACGCCAACAGCGACGACGAAGAGGCCACCGCCAGTCAGGATGCACGCGTGATTGCCGACAAGCTGCCGCTCACCCTCGACAAGAACGGTGCGGGCAAGGTCACCATCGACAATGTCCCCCAGGCCCGCCAGCCGCAGGAACTGCTGCTGGAGGCCACCTACGCCGACCCCAATGGCGAGGTGCAGACCCTTCGCAGCACGCAGATGCTGTGGCCCGCCGGTGTGGTGGCGGGCATCAAGACCGAAGGCTGGGTGTCTGCGCGCCAGAAGATCCGCTTCCAGGCGCTGGCGCTGCAGCACAACGGCAAGCCGGCGGCCGACACCGCGCTGCAGGTGCAGGCCCTGGCCCGCATCACCACCACCACGCGCAAGCGCATGGTGGGTGGCTTCTACAGCTACGACAACCAGACCGATACCAAGGACCTGGGCACGCTGTGCAGCGGCAAAAGCGACGCGCGAGGCCTGTTGCTCTGCGAGGCCAAGCTCGACGAGGCGGGCGAGGTGGAGCTGGTGGTCACGGCCACGGACAAGGACGGCAACACCAGCGTGGCCGCTTCGTCGGTGTGGGTCACGCGCCAGGGAGAGCTGTGGTTTGGCGGCGAAGACCATGACCGCATCGATCTGCTGGCCGAGAAGAAGAGCTACCAGCCCGGCGAGACCGCCAAGTTCCAGGTGCGCATGCCGTTCCGCTTTGCCACGGCCCTGGTGGCCGTGGAGCGTGAGGGCATCATCGACACGCAGGTGGTGCAGCTCAACGGCCAGGACCCCACGGTGAGCCTGAAGGTGCAGCCCGACTGGGGACCCAACGTGTACGTGAGCGTGCTGGCCTTGCGGGGCCGCCTGCGCGAAGTGCCGTGGTACAGCTTCTTCACCTGGGGCTTCAAGGCGCCGCGCGAGTGGTGGACCTCGTTCTGGTACGAAGGCAAGGAATACCAGGCGCCCACGGCGCTGGTGGATCTGTCCAAGCCCGCATACCGCCTGGGCGTGGCCGAAATCCGCGTGGGCACGCAGGCCCACCAGATCGATGTGAAGGTGCAGGCTGACAAGGAGAGCTACGCCGTGCGCGGCAAGGCCCAGGTCACCATCACCGCCACGCTGCCCGGCGGCAAGCCCGCCGCCAATGCCGAAGTGGCCCTGGCCGCTGTGGACCAGGCGCTGCTGGAGCTGATGCCCAACAACAGCTGGAACCTGCTCGAAGCCATGCTGCAGCGCCGCAGCTGGGGTGTGGAGACATCGACCGCGCAGATGGAAATCATCGGCCGGCGCCACTACGGCAAGAAGGCCGTGCCCGCCGGCGGCGGTGGGGGCAAGTCGCCCACGCGCGAGCTGCTGGACACGCTGCTGCTGTGGGAGCCCGCGCTCAAGCTTGACGCCAACGGCCAGGCCAAGGTCACCGTGCCGCTCAACGATGCGCTGACCACCTTCAAGATCGTGGCGGTGGCCGATGCGTCCACCGGGCTGTTTGGCACGGGCAGCACCAGCATCCGCGCCACGCAGGACCTGCAGATCATCAGCGGCCTGCCGCCGCTGGTGCGTGAGGACGACCAGTTCCGCGCGCAGATCACGCTGCGCAACACCACCAAGGCCGCCATGAAGGTGGAGGTGGCACCACGCGCTACGCTGCTGGACCTGAAGCCGCAGACCATCGACATCCCGGCGGGAGAGGCGCGTGAGGTGGCCTGGGACGTGACGGCCCCAGCGCAGCTGGCGCAGACGCGCGCCGAGGCCATCCTGTGGGAGATCGAAGCCAAGGACCAGGTCAGTGGTGCCCGCGACGCCCTCAAGGCCCGCCAGCGCATCGTGCAGGCGGTGCCGCTCACGGTGCAGCAGGCCACGCTGGTGCAGGTGGACGGTAGCTACAACCTCGATGTGAACCCACCTGCCGACGCATTGCCCGGCCGGGGCGGCCTCAAGATGTCGCTGCAGCCCAAGCTGGCCGAAGGCCTGCCCGGCGTGCGCGACTGGTGGGCGCGCTACCCGTTTGCCTGCCTGGAGCAAAAGACCAGCAAGGCCGTGGGCCTGCGTGATGGCGCGCTGTGGCAGACCGTGGTGGCGCAGTTGCCCACCTACCTCGACAGCGATGGCTTGGCCAATTACTTCCCGCCGCGCGACGGCGACGCCAACCGGGGCAGCGACACCCTGACGGCCTATGTGCTGGCCGCCACGCACGAGGCCGCCAGCATCAACCCCGCGTTTGCACTGCCCGACGAGGCCCGCGCGCCCATGGAGCGTGGCCTGATCGCGTTTGTGGAAGGCCGCATCCAGCGCAACTTCTGGAGCCCGCGCAAGGACCTGGACATGCGCAAGGTGGCTGCGCTCGAAGCGCTGTCGCGCTACGGCAAGGCCCAGGGCCGCATGGTAAGCAGCATCACCATCGCGCCCAACCAGTGGCCCACCCACACGGTGATCGACTGGGTCAATGTCTTGAAGCGCGTGGCCGATGTGCCCGAGCGCGACAAGCGCCTGGCCGAGGCGATGCAGATCCTGCGCGGCCGCCTGTCGTTCCAGGGCACCAAGCTCATCTTCAGCAACGAGCAGGACGACTACTGGTGGTGGCTGATGCAGAACGGCGACGTGAACACTGCCCGCCTGATGCTGGCCGTGATGGACGACCCGGCCTGGAAGGACGACATGGGCCGCCTGGCCAACGGTTTTATCAGCCGCCAGCAGGCAGGCGCCTGGCACACCACCACCGCCAACCTGTGGGGCGGCCTGGCGCTGGAAAAATTCAGCGCCAAGTTCGAGGCCACACCCGTGTCGGGCACCACCAAGGCCAGCATGGGTGGCAACACCGCCAGCGTGGACTGGAGCAAGGTTGATCGCGTGAAGGCGTCGGACGCCACCGGCGCTCCCAACCAGATCACCTGGTTTGGTGCACCCGCATCGCCCGGCAACCTCAAGAACAACGGCATGTTCCTGCCTTGGGCAAGTGCTGCGGGCAAGGCGGGCGGCAAGGAGCAGCTGGCCGTCACGCACCAGGGCCCGGGCAAGCCCTGGCTCACGCTGCAGTCGGTGGCGGCCATTGATCTCAAGGCCCCGTTCGCGGCGGGCTATGCGATCAAGAAGACCATCACCCCGGTGGAGCAGGCCAACAAGTCGCTGCCCGCCGGCCAGTACACGCGGGGCGACGTGCTGCGGGTGACGCTGGAGGTCAACGCCACGGCCGACATGACCTGGGTGGCCATCACCGACCCCATCCCGGGTGGCGCCACCATCCTGGGCAGCGGCCTGGGCCGCGATTCCGAGATCGCCACGCAGGGCGAAAAGAAGAGCGGCGCCGGCTGGCCCGCGTTCGAGGAGCGCAGTTTTGAGTCCTTCCGCAGCTACTACGAGTACCTGCCCAAGGGCATCGTCAAGATGGAGTACACCGTGCGCCTGAACAACGCGGGCGACTTTGCGCTGCCACCGAGCCGGGTCGAGGCCATGTATGCGCCCGAGATGTTTGGCGAGTCGCCCAACGCACGGGTAAAGGTGCAGGTGGCCAAATAAGCTGCGACGCCCCAACGCCACTTCGTCATAACGCAGCCGTGCACAGCTTTGCCCATTGCCCACCCCAGGTACGCATGCCATGAGCCTCAGCGTCTTCCTGGAGCTGCGGTTCTGGCTGCTGGTGGGGTTCTCGCTGGTGCTGCCGGTGGGCATTTATGCGCTGCTGCTGGTCACGCGGTCGATCTCGCGCTGGGCGGTGCTGGGGTTTGGGGTGGCCCTGGTGCTGATCGCGGGGGTGGATGTGTACCTGCTGCAGTCCATGGCAGCACAGGCCAAGAGCACGCCGTCGCTGGCCGACGATGTGTGGTTCAGTTCCGAGCTGACGATTGCGCTGTACCTGCTGCCGGTGGTGTTCGGCGGTATCGGCGTCAACCTGATCTCGCATGTGCTGCTGCGCCACCTGACCGAGGCCGAGGGGCGGTTTGACCGGGAGCACTCCGATCGTTGAGTCGTGAGGCGCTTACGATGTTCAGATCCCTTCGCTTTCAGAAAGTCAACCCACCATGATCCTGGGTCTCGCTGCCAACCGCTTGCACCACCACACCGAAGATGCGGCGCTCTTTTCCTGGCTGCGCGCCTGCGAGGCGGGCATCCGGGAACTGCAGCTGGGGCTGCACGCCGTGGGCCGCACGCACGATGCCATCGTCGCTGCGGGCATGCTGCAGGGGTACCGGCCGCTGGTGCGCTATCCCTACGGGCGCGACGGTGGGCTGATGAAAGTGGTGGCAGAGGTGGTGGGCATGGGGGAAGGGCGCACGCTCGATGGCGCGATCTACCTCACCGACCCCGTGGACCCTTCTTCCATCTTCCCCGAGGCGCTGGCCCTCAAGCGGCAGTGTGTGATCCACGGCAAGCCGTTTCTCTCCACCGTGGCCAGCGCGCGCGACTGGATCGAGATGGAGCGCATCCACGCCGGGTTGCCGCCCGATCCACAGGCCGACCGGTTTCATGACCATGGCACCCAGACGCTGGCCCTGATTGCGCACGACGCGTGCAAGCAGGCCATGCTCGACTTTGCGGATCGCAACTTTGATGTGCTGTCGCAGTTTCGCCATCGGGTGGCCACCGGCACCACGGGCCAGCGACTGAACGCCCTGGCGTGGAGCAACGGCTGGCCCGAAGGGCAGCCCTGGGTGCAGCGTTTTAACAGCGGGCCGCTGGGTGGCGATGCGCAGATTGCCGACCTGGTGCTGGAGCGTCGTTGCCACCGCGCCGTTTTTTTTGAGGACCCGCATGTGGCGCGCCAGCACGAGGCCGACATCCAGCTGCTGGAGCGCGCTGTGACCACCGCCACGCACGACGCGGTGTGTGTCACCGTGCCGGGCGTGGCGCAGCGCTGGTGCGACGCCGTGCGCCTGCGCGCAGCGCGCTGATAGTGCTTTCATTTCTGTGTGTTTGTGTTCCTTCCTTTCGCTTCCTTCCCCACCTTGCGCATGCGCACGCAGGCCACCACTCTGGTGCTGGCGGCCTGCGCCTCGGGCGCCTGGGCCATTCCCACGTTTGACGAGGTGCGCGCGGACTTCAAGCCCTCGGACACCCTGATCCTCTCGCGCGAAGGCGAGGTGCTGCAGCGCTTGCGCACCGACGCCACCGTGCGGCGTGGCCAGTGGGTGCCACTGGCCGATGTGTCGCCCGCGTTGCGCCAGGCGCTGGTGCTGAGCGAGGACAAGCGCTTTTTTGAACACAGCGGCGTGGACTGGCGTGCTGCGTCGGCCGCCGCCTGGGGCAACCTGTGGAACCAGCGCACACGCGGGGCCAGCACCATCACCATGCAGCTCGCGGGCCTGCTGGACGGGGACTGGCGCCAGGGCCCCGGGGGGCGCACGGTGGTGCAGAAGGTCGGCCAGACCGTGGCCGCCCAGGTATTGGACCGGCGCTGGCGCAAGGACCAGATCCTGGAGGCGTACCTCAACCTGGTGCCGTTTCGCAGCGAGCTGGTGGGCATCGATGCCCTGAGCCGCACTCTGTTTGACAAGGCGGCCCACGGCCTGGACGACCGCGAAGCCGCGGTGGCAGCGGCCCTGGTGCGCGCACCCAACGCAAGGCCTGCGCTGGTGGCACAGCGTGCCTGCGGCGTGCTGCGCGACATGCAGCAACGCCCCTCCACCCCCGCCTCGCCCGCTGCACCGGCGGTGCGCGTGGACTGCGACGCGCTGGACCTGTTCACCACGGCTGCATTACAACGCCGCGCTTTTGATGCCAGCGAGGGTGTGGCGCCACACTTTGCACGCTACCTTCTGCGCCAGCGGGACAAGGACAGCGCTGTGCCCGAGCGGGTGGCCACCACCCTGCGCGCGCCGTTGCAGCGTTTTGCGATGCAGAGCCTGCAGCAGCACCTGCGCGAGTTGCGCGGGCGCCATGTGGAAGACGGCGCGGTACTGGTGCTGGACAACGCCACGGGCGCGGTGCTGGCCTGGGTGGGGTCATCCGGCCAGCTCAGCCAGGCCAGCGAGGTCGACGGGGTGCTGGCGTTGCGCCAGCCGGGCTCCACGCTCAAGCCGTTCTTGTACGCCCAGGCGATCGCCGAACGGCGGCTCACGGCAGCCTCGCTGGTGGAGGACTCGCCCGCGCAGATCACCACGGCGGGCGGGCTCTACATTCCGCAAAACTACGACCGCCAGTTCAAGGGCTGGGTGTCGGTGCGCACGGCACTGGCGGCGTCGCTCAACGTGCCCGCCGTGCGCACGCTGGTCATGGTCACGCCCGATGCGTTCCACCGGCAGCTCGGGGCCATGGGATTGCCGCTGCGCGAAAGTGGCGACTACTTTGGCTACAGCCTGGCACTGGGCAGCCCCGAGGTACCGCTGCTGCACCTGACCAATGCCTACCGCACGCTCGCCAACGGCGGGCGGGCGAGTCCTGTTGCAGTCACGCTCGCCAATGGCGGGCGGGTGAGCGCCGCGGCCCCGGCCATCGACCCACGCGCTGCCTACATCGTGGGTGACATCCTGTCCGACGGCAATGCACGCGCCCGCACCTTCGGCACCGACAGCGTGTTGGCCACCCGCTTCTGGACGGCCGTGAAAACCGGCACCAGCAAGGACATGCGCGACAACTGGGCGGTGGGCTGGTCCGAGCGCTACACGGTGGGTGTGTGGGTGGGCAATGCCAGTGGTGCGGCCATGCACGAGGTCAGCGGCACCAGTGGTGCAGCGCCCATCTGGGCAGCGGTGATGGGCTTTCTGCACGCCCGCGAGCCCAGCCGGGCCCCCAAGGCCCCTGGGGGCCTGGTCAGGGCGGCTGTGCGGTTTGGTCCGGGCCAGCCGCCCTCTGCAGGCGTGCCCCAGCCACTGGAGGCTGCGCGCGACGAATGGTTTGTGCCTGGCACGCAGCAGTCTTTGTTTGCTATTGATTCGATAGCTTCCGAGCCATATTCCACTAGCGCATCCGGCCAAAAATTCTCCAAAAACGCTGCCTCGACCCCTACGGCGCCTCCTGCCGGTGCCTCTGCCCGCATCACCGCCCCGGCGTCCGGCACGGTGATCGCGCTGGACCCGGACATCCCGCCGATGCGCCAGCGCCTGCAGTTCACCGCCACGGGCGATGCCGTGCAGTGGCGGCTGGACGGCAAAACCCTGGGCCGGGGGCCTCGGGTGGCCTGGATGCCGTGGCCTGGGCGGCATGTCGTGCAGATCACGGATGCCCAGGGCAAGGTGCTGGACGAAGTCCGGCTGGAGGTGCGTGGTGCCGGTGTGGTGGCGGCGCCCCCCCGGGCAGGTGCGCATTGACGCTGACAAATCCGAGGAATACGGTGTGAATTCGGGCCAAGTCCCGGTTCAGGTGACTGTTTAAAATAGTTACAAACTATCTCTATGCCCTCGCTTCGCCAGTTTTTCTCTCACCGCCTGATCTGGCTGGCTTTGCTGGTGGCTTTGGGTATTGGGGCATTGTTCGCCCGCACCATCTGGACCATTCGCAACGACGAGTGGAGCTACGCGGTGCAAACCAACGCCAACCTGGCCCGCACCCTGGAGCAGGGCCTGGCCTGGTCGCTGGACTCGTTCGATAAATCCCTGGAAGGCGTGGCCCGCGAGGTGTCGCGCCCCGAGGTGTGGGCGTTGCCCCCCGACTTGCGCTCGCGGGTGGTGTTTGACAACTCGCTGCGCGCGCGCGGCGCGGGCGATGTGTTGGTGCTGGACGCGCAAGGCAACGTCATCCTGGACTCGGGCTCCAATGCCCCCCGCCGGGTCAACTTTGCCGACCGCGACTACTTTCTGGCTTTCCGCGATCGGGGCGAACAGGGGCTGTTCTTCGGCAAGCCTGTGCCTTCGCGGGTGACGGGCCTGAACATCCTGCCCATCTCGCGGGGCTACTACAACGCAGACGGCAGCTTTGCCGGGGTGGTGGTCGGCGCCATCCGCCTGAGCTACTTCAACGAACTGTTCGGCTCGCTGGACCTGGGCCCCAACAGCGGGATCAACATGTTCCGTCAGGACGGGGTGGTGATCTCCCGCTTCCCGTACGGTGATTCGGATGTGGGCAAAACGATTGCCGGCACCCCCAACCTGCTGCGCTTTCAGAAGGAGGGCACGGGTTCTTTTGTGGGCAAGGCGGCGCTCGACGGCGTGGAGCGCCTCTACTCCTTCCGGCCTGTGGGCAACTACCCGCTGATTCTGAACGTGGCGCAGTCCACAGAGACCATCCTGGCCAAGTGGAGCAGCAGTGCCTGGGTGCTGGGCGGCTTTGCCGTGCTGCTGATGCTGGGGAGCCTGGGGCTGGCACTGATGTTTGTGCGCGAGCTCCTGCTGCGCCAGCAGGTGTCCGCGCGCCTGGCCGAGGCCGAACACGATCTGCGCACGACGCTCGACAACGTGCCCTCGATGATTGCCTACTGGGATGCCAGCATGCACAACCGCTTTGCCAACCGTGCGGCGCTGGAGGAGTTCGGCACCTACCCGGCACCGGTGCGGGACCGCCATATCAGCGAGCTGCTCAGCGAGGCCCGCTACGCGGCCAGCAAGCCCAATTACGACTTGGCGTTGGCAGGAATGCCACAGCGCTTTGAGCGGACCGACGAGGACGCACGGGGTCAGCCGCGTCACAGCATCGTCTCGTACCTGCCTGACACCGATGCGCGCGGCGTGGTCACCGGGCTCTTTGTGCAGGTGACGGACATCACCGAGCGCAAGCGCATGGAGAACGAGCTGTTCGACGAGAAAGAGCGCGTACGCCTCACCCTGCAATCCATCGGCGATGCCGTGGTCTGCTCGGACGCCAAAGGCATGGTGACCTACCTCAACCCCGTGGCCGAACGCCTCACGGGCTGGCAGGCGTTTGATGCGGCCGGGCACAACGCAGACGAAGTGGTCAGCCTGCGTTGCCCCGACAACGACGAACCCTTGCCCAACACCTTGCGCACCGCGATTCAGCAAGGCGCGGCCACAGAGCCCGTGCGGGGCGTGCTGGTACACCGCACCAGCGGCCAGCGCTTCCAGGTGGAGGAGACGGCCAGTGCCATCACCGACCGCCATGGCGCGGTGACGGGCGCGGTGGCGGTGCTGCGCGATGTGACCGAGGCCGTGGCCATGGCCGAGCGCATGTCCCACCTCGCGCAATATGACGCGCTCACCGACCTGCCCAACCGCGTGCTGCTGCAGGACCGCGCCCATCTGGCCATGGCCCAGGCACGGCGTGACGGCAAGTCTCTGGCGGTGATGTATCTGGACCTCGATGGCTTCAAGGAAGTCAACGACCGCCTGGGCCACGATGTGGGCGATGTCCTGCTGGTGCAGTTTGCCCAGCGCCTGCAGGCAGCGGTGCGTGCGTCCGACACGGTGTGCCGGCAGGGGGGCGATGAGTTTGTGGTGCTGCTGCCGGGGCTGGATGGGGTGGAGCCCGCCTGCCTGGTGGCGCGCAAGATCCTGGCGGCCTGTGACGCAGCGTTTGATCTGGCTGGGCAGCCGGTGCGGGTGGGCGTGAGCGGCGGCATTGCGCTGTTCCCGCAGCACGGCAGCACGTTCGATGAGCTGTCGCGCCATGCTGACGGCGCCATGTATGCGGCCAAACGCGGCGGGCGCATGCGCTTCATGCTGTACCAGGGCCCGGATGCCGATCCCGAGGTGGTGTTGCCCGAGCCCTCTCAAGTGGCCGCGGCCCAGTAGTCCACCTGCTGGTGTCGGGCGTCCGGGTGGCACGGCACTGTCCGTCGCTGGAAATTTGTTGCAAGCCGTCGAAAAAATTTTGATGGCTGGCCCCCGCGCCACCGCCTACCATTCGGCGCATTCCCCATCCTGGAGAGCCTGCGTGCCCAATCTGTCCAAAATCACCTGCATCGAAGACCTGCGTGCCGTCGCCCAGCGCCGTGTGCCGCGCATGTTTTATGACTACGCCGATTCGGGCTCGTACACCGAGGGCACCTACCGCGCCAACGAGAGCGACTTCCAGCGCATCAAGCTGCGCCAGCGCGTGGCCGTGAACATGGAAGGCCGCACCACCCGCACCACCATGGTGGGCCAGGACGTGGCCATGCCCGTGGCCATTGCACCCACCGGCCTCACCGGCATGCAACATGCCGACGGCGAGATCCTGGGGGCCAAGGCGGCCAAGGCGTTTGGAATCCCGTTCACCCTCTCGACCATGAGCATCTGCTCCATCGAAGACGTGGCCGAACACACGGGCCGCCACCCGTTCTGGTTCCAGGTGTATGTGATGCGGGACCGCGACTTCATCGAACGCCTGATCGACCGCGCCAAGGCGGCCAACTGCTCGGCGCTGCAGCTCACGCTCGATCTGCAGATCCTGGGCCAGCGCCACAAGGACATCAAGAACGGCCTCTCGGCCCCGCCCAAGCCCACCATCGCCAACCTCATCAACCTGGCCACCAAGCCGCGCTGGTGCATGGGCATGCTGGGCACAAAACGCCGCAGCTTTGGCAACATCGTGGGCCACGCCAAGGGTGTGGGCGACCTGTCGTCGCTGTCGTCGTGGACGGCCGAGCAGTTCGACCCGCAGCTCAACTGGGGCGATGTGGAGTGGATCAAGAAGCGCTGGGGCGGCAAGCTGATCCTCAAAGGCATCATGGACGCCGAAGATGCGCGCCTGGCCGTCAACAGCGGTGCCGACGCACTGATCGTCAGCAACCACGGTGGGCGCCAGCTCGATGGCGCGCCATCCTCCATTGCCGCACTGCCAGGCATTGCCGCAGCAGCGGGCAAGAACATCGAGGTGTGGATGGACGGCGGCATCCGCAGCGGGCAGGACGTGCTCAAGGCCCGAGCTTTGGGCGCGCAGGGCACGCTGATCGGCCGCAGCTTCTTGTACGGCCTGGGTGCCTACGGCGAGGCGGGCGTGACGCGTGCGCTGCAGATCATCCAGAAAGAGCTGGACATCACCATGGCGTTCTGTGGCCATACCAACATCAACAACGTTGATTCGTCGATCCTGCTGCCCGGTACCTTTCCCACGGCCTGAGCGGCTGAAAGCCCTTTACCGCGCGGCCGTCGTCGGCGCCGGCAGGCGTTTGAGCGTGGCCAGGTAGGCCACCACGTCCTCGCGGCCCTGCGCATCGTCGAGCTGGTAGTCCATGCCCTGGCCGGGGATCAGTGCCTCGGGGTCGGTCAGCCAGGCCTTGAGCGTGGCACGCGTCCACAGCAGCTTGCTTGCACGCAGCGCGGGCGAGTAGTCAAAATCCTTCAGTGCGCCCGCGCGGCGCCCCACCACGCCCCGGTGCGCCGGGCCGTCTCCGTGCTGGTCCGGGCTGTGGCAGCTGCTGCAATGCGCCGCGTACAGCGCAGCGCCACGCTCCACCGACTGGGCTGCAGCAGGACTGTGGGCCCCCCACACCAAGGTGGCCGCAACGGCAACCCAATGAACAGTGAACAGTGGGCGAGGCAGAGGCATGACGGGCAGCATGGGGTGGAAAGCGCAAGCGTTGTGGGCGTAGGTGACTCTTGCAGTACGGACGATCCCGCCGCCTGGATTCATGCCCGTCGCGGTTGGAGTGCCCGATACCCCGACTACACCAATTTGCCGAGCCAGGGCACTGTTTTTGTGCCCGGCTGCATCCAAAGTGCCTGCAGTGGCGTATTCACACACAGCAAAGCCCCGCAGGCACCTCCCACCCAACCAATCCCCGAGAATGGGCGCATGAGCACCCTCCACCCAGACCGTGAACTGATGGACCTCCTAGACCGCATCGCCGCGCAGGACGACTCCGCGCTGAAAAAGCTGTACGAGCGCGCCTCGTCGCAGCTTTTTGGCCTGGCCCTGCGCATCGTCCGCAACCGCGATGCGGCGGAGGATGTGCTGCAGGAGGCGTTTTTGACCATCTGGCGCGGCGCGGGCAACTACCGCGCATCGCTGAGTCCGCCCATGGCGTGGATGGGTTTGATCGTGCGCAGCCGGGCGCTGGATGCCCTGCGCAAGCGCACCACCGACCGGTCCGATCTGATGAACGAGCTGGATGACGAGATGGCGCAGACGCTGGAGGGCGATACGCCCAACCCCATGGACGCCGCCGATGCCAGCGAGCAGGCCTTTGCGCTGCACCACTGTCTGGGAAAGCTCGATCACAAGCAGCGCGAGGTAGTGAGCCTGGCCTACCTACGCGACCAGAGCCACGGCGAGCTGGCCGAGCAACTCAAGCTGCCGCTTGGCACCGTCAAGACCTGGATCCGCCGGGGCCTGGAACAGCTGCGCACCTGCATGGCGCGTTTTGCGTGAGGTTGCCATGAACATTACCCGACACCCCGAACTGCTCGACCGCCTGGCTGCCAGCTACGCCCTGGGCACACTGCGTGGCGGCGCCCGCCGCCGATTTGAAAGCCTGGCCCGCGAACACGCCACCGTGCGCGCTGCCGCGCTGGTCTGGCAGACCCGCTGGTCCGGCCTGACCGAGTTGCAGTCCGCCATCCACCCCGCGCCCGCCGTGTGGACGCGCATCGACAACCTGGTGCAGGCCGACCGGGCTGCGTCTGCCATGCAGGCTGCCCGTGTGCACCAGGCCGCAGAGGCCCCCAGCGGCTGGTGGCGCAACCTGCTGGTGTGGCGCGGTGCGGCGGCTGCGGGCGCCATCGCCACGCTGGCGGCTGTGGTGGTGGGCGTTCAGGTCAATGGTGGCCTGCGTGCCACCACCGGCGCGCAGATCGCCGCACTGCAGCAACAACTGCAAGCCACACCCCAGATCCAGTACGTGGCGGTGCTGGCCGATTACAAGGCCGACGCGTCGATGCTGGTGACGTTCGACCCCAAGAACAACCAGCTCGTGCTGCAGCGCGTGGGCGGTTTCCAGGAGGGTGCGGACAAGTCCTTGCAACTGTGGGCGCTGCCGCCCGCTGGCGGCCCGCGCTCATTGGGCGTGCTGGGGCAGGACAAGCTGCTCAAGCTGGTGGCCCAGGAGGGCGATGTGAAAGAAGTCCCCACGCTGGCCATCAGTCTGGAGCCCAAGGGGGGTGTGCCCAGCGCCACAGGCCCGACCGGGCCGGTGCTGTTCAAGGGCACTCTGATCCGCAAGGCCACCTGACACCCGGGTTCCAGGCGGTGGCGTACAGGTCTGGAAGAACCGGTGGCAAAAGAAAAGAATAGTCGCCACCGTTGAATCCACGGGTTTCTCTTCGTCGTATTCAAGGTGGGGTGCTTGGCACCCCACCATCCACCTACGAGGAGATCCCCATGCCATTGAAAAAAATCAGTCTGGCCGTGCTGGCTGTTCTGGCTGCCAGCGCAGCGGGCGTCAGTCTGGCGTCCAGCCACCGCGAGGCGCCGTTCATCACGACCCAGCCCAAGGTTGACGGCAGTGACTTCTACCTGTTCAACAGCTACGAACCGGGTCGAGCGGGTTTTGTCACCATGATCGCCAACTACCTGCCGCTGCAGGATGCCTATGGCGGCCCCAACTACTTCAGCCTGGACTCGAATGCGCTGTACGAGATCCACATCGACAACAACGGCGACGCAGCGGAGGACATCACCTTTCAGTTCCGCTTCAAGAACACGCTGAACAATGGTGGCAACGGCATCACGCTCGATATCGGTCCTGATGGTGCTCGCAAGAAGGTGGCGATCCCGCTGCGCAACGCCGGTGGCATCAGCGGCGCAGCGGGCGACCCGCTGGCATACCGTGAAGAGTACGAGATGTTCATCGTGCGCGGTGACCGCCGTACCGGCAAGCGCGAGCAGATCACCATGGCCGGTGGGGGCACCACCTTTACCAAGCCCATCGACTACATCGGTGAAAAATCGCTGGGCAATGCGGCTGCCTACGACGCCTATGCCGGCAAGTATGTGTATGGCATCAACATCCCCGGCTGCGCCACCCCCGGCAAGGTGTTTGTGGGCCAGCGGCAGGACCCGTTCCCGGTGTCGCTGGGCACCATCTTTGATCTGGTGAATGCACCTGCCGCCGTCATCACCAGCGAGTCGAATGCTGCGGCCTTCGGCGCGGGCCAGATTGCCAACAAGAACGTGACGTCGCTCGCGGTGGAAGTGCCCACCAACTGCCTCACGGCGGCATCGGGCGAGAAGGTCATTGGCGGCTGGACCACTGCCAGCCTGCGCCAGGCCCGCTTGCTCAATGGCAAGCCAGACTCGGGCCTGCAGGCCAGCGAGAAGGCCGGTGGCGCATGGACGCAGGTCTCGCGCCTGGGCATGCCGCTGGTCAACGAGGTGGTGATTGGCCTCAAGGACAAGGACAAGTTCAACGCGTCCAAGCCCAAGGATGATGCGGCCAACTTTGCGGACTACGTAACGCATCCCACGCTGCCCGCGCTGGTCGAGACGCTGTTTGGCGCCAAGGCACCCACGAACTTCCCGCGCACCGACCTGATGACGGCCTTCCTCACGGGGCTGCCCACCGTCAATCGCCCTGGCAACATCACCGGCCTGGGCGCAGGCGGCCCCCTGGCCGAAATGCTGCGCTTGAACACCGGCATTGCCGCCACGGCTGCGGCTGCGCAGAACTCGCTGGGGGTGGTGGCAGGGGACGCGGCCGGCTTCCCGAACGGCCGCCGCTTGGGCGACGACGTGGTGGACGTATCGCTGCGCGTGGCCATGGGTGCGCTGTGCACGGTGACGGGTGCCACGGACACGCTCAAAGTGGGCTGCAAGCCGGGGGATGCCCCGGCAGGAGGGGTAGCGTTTGTGGACGGCTCGCGCACCAAGGCGACGGACTACCGTACGGCGTTTCCGTATGTGAACCCACCGCTGCCCGGTGCCAAGAACTTCTGATCCGAAGGAGCCACACCATGCAAAAGAACCTTCGGATTCAGCACCTGGCCCTTACTTCGGTGGCGGCATTGGCCATCACCGGTTGCGGCGGGGGCGGTAGCGGCGACAACACGGCAGACCCTGGCAATGGGGGCCCGGTGATGGTGAACGCGTTCGAGTATGTGCAGCCCATTGTGGCCAGCGGCGCATCGGACACCACCGAGCCTCAGGCGGTGGACCAGCTGGTGCTGTCCAGCACCGAGGCTGAAGAGCCCGATTCGCGGCTCTGACCCTCGCGCGATGTCCTGGCTGCGCCCTGAAGGGGTGTGGCCAGGGCGTGCGTGGGTGATGTGTCTCTTTCGATATCCGCTGTTGTCACGAGCCCATGAAGAAACCTCATCACTGTGTGTGCGTGGCCTTGTGCCTGGTGCTCTGGGCGGGCACGGCCCTGGCGGCCTTGCCGCAGGACTTGCCACCCGGCCTCAATGCCGATGTGGTCGAGCGTCTGCCCGAGCGTGTGAGCGCAGCCCCCGCCACGCCCCAGGCCGCCGCCACCACGGCCCGGCGCTGGATCACGCTGTCACGCGAGACGGCGGACCCGCGTTACCTGGGCCGGGCACAGGCGGCCCTGGCTCGCTGGTGGGGCCAGGCGGATGCCCCGGCCGATCTGCTGGTGTTGCAGGCCACCGTAGAGCAAGGGCGCCATGAATTTTCAGCAGCGCGCGCCACGCTGGAGCGCGCCTTGCAAACCAACCCCGCACAGGTGCAGGGCTGGCTCACGCTGGCCACGCTGGAGCGTGTGGCCGCGCGCTATCAGGCCGCCGAGGCCGCCTGCCGCAACGTAGCCCGCCACGGTGCTGCGCTGTATGCCACCGCCTGCCTGCTTGAAACCCGTTCACTGCAAGGCCAGCACGATGCCGCGCGCAATGGCTTCACCGCACTGCGACAGCAGGTTGCGGGGGATGCTGCCCAGCGGGCCTGGATCGGGTCGCTGCTGGCCGAGAGCGAAGAGCGCGCAGGGCGCGATGACGCTGCCGACGCGGCCTACCGCCGCAGCCTGGCCGATGCCCCCGACGGCTACACCGCGCTGGCCTATGCCGACCAGCTGTTGCGCCGCAATCGTGCGAGCGCCGCACTGGAGGTGCTCAGGCACCAGCCCGACAGCGACTCCGTGCTGCTGCGGCGCGCGCAGGCCCTGCGGCTGATGGGGGACGCCGCGTGGCAGCCCCTGGTGCGCGACCTGGCAGCGCGTTTTGCCGCCATCGCGGCGCGCGGTGAGGGGCTGGACGCCCACGCCCGGGAGCGTGCCTTGCTGGCGCTGTGGTTGCAGGGGCAACCCGCCGCCGCATGGAAGGCGGCCCGCACCAACCTTGCCCTGCAAAAAGAGCCACTCGACTGGTGGCTTGCACTGCAGACCTCTGAGCAGTCGGGCGACGCTGCTGCCCACCAGGCCGTGCGGCAGGCCCTGCAGCAAGCAGGACTGCAAGACCTGCGCCTGGCGCGCTGGCAGACCCGGGGAGCCCAATGATGCGCTGCATGCACTGGTTAACGGGCCTCCTGCGCCCACACGGGCGTTCCCTGCGGGCCATGGTGGCTGTCGTGTTGACTGCCGCAGCACTGGCGCCCAGCGCCTGGGCCCACAAGGCCAGCGACGCCTATCTGCGGGTGGCGGATGCGCCGGCATCCCTGGGCACTGCAGGGGCGGGCGCATCGATAGGCCTTGTGCTGTCGGTGGCCTTGAAGGATGTGGATGCCGCGCTGGAGCAGCTCGATGCCGATGGCGACCGCCAGCTCACATGGGGCGAGGTGCGGCAGTCCATGCCCGCCATCGTCCAGTGGGTGGGCCAGGGCATGTTGTGGCAGTGCGACGGCACGGCGACGGTGCCTGCCTGGCGCTTTGAAGCGTTGGAGCAGCGCACCGATGGGCGTTACGCGCGGCTGGCTGCCACGCTGCCCTGTGCGCCAGCCCAGGCGATCACCCTGCGCTACGGCCTGATGCAGGGCATCGACCCCACGCACCGCCTGCTGGTGGGCGGCGCGTTGAGCGGCCAGACGCTGGCAGCCGTGCTGGCCCCTGACGGGCGCTCCGGCACCGACCTGCGCTCCGCGGGCAGCCGCGCCGGACAAGCGGGGGCAGACGGTGCGGAAGGGGCTCAAGGTGCGGACGCAACAGAGCCCGGCGCCCCACGCGGCGGGTTGGCCACGCTGCTGCACTTTGTGACCGAGGGGGTGCACCACATCCTGTCTGGCTACGACCACCTGGCCTTTTTGCTGGCACTGTTGCTGCCCATCTCCCTGGCGCGGCCGCAGCCCCGCCACCGCGATCTGCCATTGCACACGGAGTCCGGCACAACACCGATCGCTGAAACTCTGGCCTCCGGCGCCAGGGACCGCTTCACCGGGATCAAGGCGCTCCTGCTCACGGTGACCTGTTTCACCGTGGGCCATTCCATCACGCTGGCACTGGCAGGCCTGGGCTGGGTCACCGTGTCGGGCAACTGGGTGGAGCCCGCCATTGCCATCAGCATCGGCATCTCGGCGTTGCTGAACCTGGTTCCCGTCCAAGGCCTGCGCAGTAGCTGGCTTGCTCTGGGCTTTGGGCTGGTTCACGGGCTGGGTTTTTCCGGAGTGCTGGTTGAAGCTGGCGTGGCGGGTGCTTCGCTGTTGTGGGCCCTGGCGGGGTTCAACCTGGGGGTCGAAGTGGGCCAACTGATGGTGGTCGCCCTGTGGTGCACGGTCTCGGTGGCGTTGGCGCGCAGGGCGTGGTACCGCTCGGTGGTGGTGCGTGGGGGCTCCGTCGCGTTGCTGGTGCTGTCGCTGTACTGGACCGTGCAGCGCCTTGCCTTCGCTGGCTGACGAGAACGGTGGCCAGTCCGTCGTGGGGGCCAGACCCTGATCAGGCGCTAAAGACCCTTTGCGGTGCTCTGGATTCACATCTGGACGCCGCCCGTGTGCGTAATGACGCTGTCGTAGCAATTATTTACAAACACGAGGAGCGCCCCATGAAGAGTCCCCTTTCCATCGCCGTGCTGGCTGGCGTTGCACTGGCCTGCAGTGCGGCCCAGGCTGATACCGGCAAGCTGCTGCTCACCGGTGGTGTCAGCACCATCGCCGGATCGGCGGGCGGCGGGCTGACCCCCTGGGCAGTGATTGGCAGCAACGCCACCGAGGGCGAGGTGGGTGTCAGCGCCTATGCCACCCGCGCGGCCACCCAGGACTACAGCCTGAACGGCTATGGCGTGGCCCTGGGGCTGCACGACCGCCTGGAGCTGTCGCTGGCGCGCCAGGACTTTGATGCCTCGCCCGCGATCGCGCTCAACGGCATTGCGCCGTTTGGCGTGACACCCGGCCAGCACATCAAGATGGATGTGCTCGGCATCAAGCTCAAGGTGGCGGGCGACGCGGTGCTCAACAGCGACAGCTGGATGCCCCAGATTGCGGTGGGGCTGGAGCACAAGCAGGTGCACCCGGGCTCCATCAGGTCGGTGCTGGACTTTCTGGGCACCAAAAGCAGCGGCACTGATGTGTACGTGAGCGCCACCAAGCTGCTGCTGGCGCAAAGCGTGCTGGTCAACGGCACGCTGCGCTACACCAACGCCAACCAGAACGGCCTGCTGGGCTTTGGCTCGGCCGCGCCCGGCAAGAACAGCCGCAGCCTGCAGCCCGAGTTCTCGGTGTCGTACCTGATCAACAAGAACCTGGCGGTGGGCGCCGAATACCGCTTCAAGCCCAACAACCTGCAGGCGCTGGGCGCTGCGGCCGGCCTGGGTGCTGCGCTGCGCGAAGACGACTGGAAGGACATCTTTGTGGCCTGGGCGCCCAGCAAGAACGTGTCGCTCACGTTGGCCTATGTGGATCTGGGCCGCATCGTGCCCGGCATCACCCAAAACCGCCGCCAGACGGGCTACTACCTGTCGGCCCAAGTCGCTTTCTGAGGAGATTTTCATGACCCACTCCAAAAACCTCATCGCCCTGGCCATCGCCCTGAGCGGCTTGCTGGCTGCCCCGGCCTTTGCGCAGACCGCTGCGGCTCCGGTGGCGAACACTGCAGCCCCTGCCGGCCTGTACCAGGCCCTGGGCGAAAAGCCTGGCATCACCCGCCTGGTGGACGATTTTGTGAACCGTGTGGTCAAGGACCCACGCATCGGCAGCCACTTCAAGGACACCAAACCAGCCGCCCTCAAGGAGAGCCTGACCGACCAGTTTTGCCAGTTGAGCGGGGGCCCTTGCAAATATGAAGGCGCTGACATGAAATCGGCCCATGCCGACATGGACATCAACAAGGGCCACTTCAACGCTCTGGTGGAGGTGCTGCAAAGCGCCATGGATGCCCAGGGCATACCGTTCGCTCAACAAAACCGCCTGCTGGCGTTGTTGGCGCCCATGCACCGTGACGTGATCACCAAGCGGTAAGACAATGAAAAATGCTATATTTTTAATAGCTGCTAGCGCAATATTCACTAGCGCTTGGGCCGGAAATGTTCAAATTCAGGTGCTGGACCGCGAGGGCAAGCCGGTGCCCGACGCCGTGGTGGTGGTGTACCCCGGGGCCACTGCGGGCGCGGCCCCCAGCCTGCTGCAGCCCAGCCCCACCATTGAGCAGGAGCGCATGCGTTTTGTGCCTGCCGTCACCGTGGTGATGCCCGGCACCACCGTGCGTTTTACCAACCAGGACCGCTGGGATCACCATGTGCGCGGCAACCCTACAGGCGTAGCCGCTGCAGCGGCCCCTGCTGCGCCTGGTTCCAATTTTGAGCTGCGCCTGGCCGGCAAGGCCGACGGCAAGCCCGCCAACTTTGCGGACGTCAAACTCGACACCCCTGGCGTGGTGCTGCTGGGCTGCCACCTGCACGGTTCCATGCGCGGCCACGTGTTTGTGACCGATTCGGCCTGGACACTCAAGACCGACAACGATGGCATTGCCCGATTTGCCAGCGTGCCGGATGGCGCCGCACAGGTGCGCGTGTGGCACGCAGAGCAACTGGTGGACCTGCCGCGCAAGGCGCTGAATGTGGTGCCCGGCCCGGTGCTGGATACCGTGCAGCTCAGCGTGGTGCCACGGGTGCGCCGCGCACCGCCGGCTGCGCCCACCGGCCCTACCAACAGCCCCGGTGGGCCCATGGGGTCTTACAGCCAGGCGCCCGTCTCGCCTCCCCAGGCACATCAGCACCCGGGCAGCTGACCCGCCACCACAGCGGGTGGTCCAAAGGGGGCGGGTCAGCAGGGCAGCGATTTTTGAGTGCGTGGTCCGTCGCCCGCTCTTTCGTCTGAGTTTCTGCGGGCATCCCCCTGCTGGGTCGTCCACAGGCTCCCAGATCAACCTGGCAGCTTGAGCCCGCCCGGTCCGGAGGGCACGGTGTTGGCGCTGCTCTTTTGGCTGCCGGCCGTTGCACTGCCCACGTCCTGCTTCACGCTGCCAGGGGGTGCGTTCAGGTACAGGTACAGCGCCTGCGCATCCACATCGCTCAACTGACCCAGCGACTCGAAGGGCATCACCTGGATGGGTGTGCCGTCAGGCCGCTTGCCTGTGCGCAGCATGGCCACAAAGCTTGCGGCGTTGGGGTAGCGTGTCAGGGCGCTGTCGGCACTGTGTGTGCCAGGGCGGATGTCTGCCGCCGCAGGCCAGTCAGGCGGGCCGCCGGGGATTTTGCCGCCAGACAGGTCGGCACCATGGCAGCCGATGCACATGTTGGCCACGTACTGGCCGTTGGCCAGCGTCACTCCGGCAGCCGTCGGCCGCGAGGGGGCCAGCTGGTGGTCAATGCGCGAGGCCGCGTCGGGAATCGCACCCAGCCCATACAGCACCCAGGCAGGGTGCGGCAGATCGATCACGGCCTGCGTGCCCTCCTTGGGGGGGAACTGGCGCACATACGACGCCAGGGCGTTCAGGTCTTCGTTGGTGAAGCGGTTGTAGTCCTCGCTGGGCATGACCAGCACCGGGCGGCCATTGGGCTTGACGCCGTGGCGGATCACGCTGTTCCAGTCCTCGGGCTGGTAGCGCGCCACCACGCCAGCCGGCGTGATGTTGGGCCCTACGATGCGCGTGCCCTTGCCATCGTTGACGAACTCGCGGCCCGTGCCTTGTGCGCCATGGCAGTCGGTGCAGCCACGCGATGCATACAGATAGCGCCCACGTTCGATGGTCTGCGCATCGGTGGTGTAGGCCACGGGGCGGGGTTTGATGTCGATGTAGCGGTTGCGTTTTTGCTCGGCCAGGTACAGGCCGCTGGCGGCGGTGGCGACAACGATCACGCCCAGCAGCAGCGCGCTGCCTGCGGTCCATTTGATCCAGCGTTTCATGGTGGTATCCCTCTTCTTCGAATGGTGGCGGACGGGCTGAACGAATCAGCATGCCCAGGCGCCGGATTCTGAAGTCGAAGAAGCGGTTTGTGGCACCCCACCACCGCAGGGTATGGCGGGGCCGGTGACATTTGTCACAAACGGCCCGCCAGTGTGAGCAGGTGTAGCCTGTTCACACGCGCTCCATATCCTCTCAGCGCTCGATAGTCTTGTTCCAGCGCGCGTTCCACGCAGGGCGGTTGGCGTTCACGCTGTCCCAGTCCAGCGTCACGGCGTTTTTCATCCACTGGCTGATCTGCGCGACCTGGGCGGCACCTTCACCCACGGCAGGCGCCTTGGGGTTGGTGGGAATCTGCGCGCCAAACTGCAGCACGTTGGCCTGTGCCAGCGGGCTCAGCAGAAACTCGGCCAGCTTTTGCGCCAGTTCGGGTTCGCTGTTCTTGGCGACCACGCATTGGCCGGTCATCAGCACTACCGAGCCCTCCTTGGGCTGTGCGTATTCCACCGGAATGCCCTTGGCCTTCAAGGCCGCCACACTGGTCGGCGTGAGCGGGAAGATCGCCGCTTCGCCCGTCTGCACCATCTCTGAAATCTTGGCCGAGCTGGGGATGTACTCCAGCACGTTGGGGCCGATGGTCTTGGCCCAGTTGTTGAAGCCTGGCTCCACGTTCTTGTCGTTGCCACCCTGTATGCGGTTGAACATCAAAAAGCCGTGCAGCCCGAACGACGACGACGGCATGGACTGGAACACCACCTTGCCCTTGTACTTGGGGTCGGCAAAGTCCATCCACGACGTAGGCGCGGCCCAGCCCTTTTCGGCAAACATCTTGGTGTTGTAGGCGATGCCGGTCATGCCCAGGCTCACGCCGCTGGCCAGGTCGTCCTTGAAGCGCGCGGCGGGGTAGATGTCGTTCAGGTGCGGGTTGGGCTTTTGCTTTTCGCACAGGCCCATGCCCATGGCACGCACCATGATGCCGTCGTCCAGAAACATCACGTGCATCTGCGGCTTGTCCTTGTTGGCCTGGGCCTTGGCCAGGATGTCCGAGGACGTGCCAGGCACCACCACCACCTTCACGCCATGCAGCTTTTCAAACGCCGGGAACACGTACTGCGTGTACGCCTTCTCCATCGTGCCGCCATTCATGCCGATGTACAGCGTTTTGGTCTGCGCGGTGGCGGTGCCTGCGGCGGCCACGGCGGTCAGTGCAGCGGCCGTCACAAGGGCGCGGCGGGTGCGGCTGGCAAAGCGGGGGGAGAAGGTCATGGTGGTTTCCTTTCTGGTGGGGAGGGGAGTTTTGTCGGTGGCAAACGGGGTCAGTGGGCAGCGGCAGTGCTGGCCACGTCAGCCACCGTCGTTGGGTGAAATCGCTCAATCGCAAAGGCATCAATCGGCGTGGTGCTGCGGCCATCGCGGGCCAGCTCGGCCAGCACCTCGCCCACGCCGGGGCCAATCTGAAAGCCCGCACCCGCAAAGCCAAAGCCATGGATCAGGCCAGGCGTGGTGTGGCTCTTGCCCAGCACCGGCTGGCGGTCAGGCAGATAGCCTTCGGTGCCGCTCCAGGTGCGAATGAAGTGCGCGCTCTTGAGGGCGGGCAGCAGCTCCACCGCCTGCACTGCCAGGGTCGCGATGGCGCTGCGCTCGGAGCGGGCGCGGTCGGCATCCAGCGCCACACCTGCGCCGCCGCCCAGCACCAGATTGCCGCGCGCCACCTGTCGGCAGTAGATGCCGCCGCCTTCCACACCCAGGCTCCAGTGCATGAAAAAGGGCAGGGGCTCGGTCACGGCCATGGCCGGATGGCCGGAGTGAATGGGCACGGCCTCGCCAAACTGCGCGGCCAGCGCACCGGCCCAGGCACCAGCGCAGTTGATGAGCACAGGCGCACGCACCGCCACGGTGGTGCCGGAGCGCACGGTAAACAGCTGCCCGTCGTGCTCCACCGAGGTCATCGGTGTGCGCTCCAGAATCTGCGCGCCCGCGCGCTTGGCCGCCAGCGCAAACGCGGGCGACACCAGGCGCGGGTTGGCCTGGCCGTCGTCGGGGCACAGCGAGCCACCCACGGCACGCCCGCCCAGCCAAGGGCAGCGCTCGCGCAGCGTGGTGCCCGAGATGAGCTGGATGCCCAGGTCAAAGTCGCGGCTCAAGTGGGCATAGGCTTCCAGCGAAGCCATGTCCGCCTCACTGCGCCCGATCTTGAAGTGCCCGCTGCGTTGGTACTCGCCATCGGTGCCAACCAGCGCGGGCAGGTCGGCCCACACCTGGTGGGCGCGCTGCGCCAGCGGCAGCTGGCTCACAGGGCGGCCCTGGCGGCGCACGCCGCCGTAGTTCACGCCGCTGGAGCGCGAGCCGCACAGGTCGCGCTCCAGCAGCACCACGGCCACACCTTTGCGGCGCAGTGCCAGCGCGGCCGATGCGCCCATGATGCCGCCGCCCACGATGGCAACGTCGGTGTCGATGGTTCGGGTGGTCGTGCTCATTCGGTGGCCTCCGCCTGGGCTTGCAGGTGGATGGGAATGGGCTTGATCGGCGCCTGTCCGCGCAGCCGTCCTACCGTGTCAATCGGCTTGCCTGTGGCGTGGGCCAGGATTTCTGCAGCGGCCACACCGCACATGCGGCCCTGGCAGCGGCCCATGCCCACGCGGGTCAGGGCTTTAAGACGGTTCATCTCGTCTGCGCCCGCATCGCGGGCACAGGCGCGCAGCTCACCGGCTGTGATGTTCTCGCAGCGGCACACCACCAGCGCGTCGGGGGCGTGCGTTGCCCAATCTGTGGGGAAGGGGAAGGCGCGCTCCAGCCCTTGGCGGAACGGCATCAAGCCCGTGAGCTTGCGTTCCAGCTCCGCCGCGCGTGCAGTGTCCACCTTCACGCCGTGGTCAGCCAGCAGCGCCAGCGCAGCGCGCTCACCCGCCCACTCGGCCGCATCGGCGCCCATGATGCCCGCGCCATCGCCCGCCAGGTACACGCCGGCAACGCTGGTGCGGCCCGCGCCATCGCGCTCTGGCAGGTGGGCGCGGTGCATCGGGGCCCAGGCAAAGCGGCAGCCCAGCAGGTCTGCCAGTTGGGTTTCGGACCGCAGGGCGTAGCCAAAGCCCACGGCATCGCAGGGCACGGTGTGCTCGGCCTGGCCGTCACTCCACACCACGGCGTTGATCCGTATTTCGCCCTCCATGCGGACAGGCCGCACGCCGGTGTGCACCGCCACGCCATGCGCGCGCAGCCAGCCTACGTAGTACATCCCTTTGGCCAGCACGGCGGGCTGCGTCAGCATGCCGGGCAGCGCGGCCAGTTGGTCGACAAAGCGGGCGGTGTCCAGCACTGCGGCGACCTTGGTGCCCGCCTTGGCATATTGGTACGCCACCAGATACAGCAGCGGCCCAGTGCCCATCAGCACCACGTTGCGGCCAATGGTGCAGCCCTGGAATTTGAGCGCCACTTGCGCTCCCCCCAGCGTGTACACGCCAGGCAGCGTCCAGCCCGGCACGGGTAGCACGCGGTCGGTGGCGCCGCTGGCCACGATGAGCTGGCCGTAGGGCACCGTGCGCGTGGTCTGTGTGGGGCCGTGCAGCACATCGAGCAAGCCACCCTGGGCATTCCACACCAGGCTGTCAGGTTGGTAGTCGATGTGGGCGTCCAGACCATCCAGCGTGCTGTGCAATGCCGTGGCGCGTGATGCTTCGGTGCCGTACAGCGTTTGCGGGCTGCGGGCAAAGTGGGCAGGCGGGCGGCGGTAGATCTGCCCGCCACCGCGTGCGGCCTCGTCGATCACGGTGGGCCGCGCACCATGTGCCACCAGGGTTTGCGCCGCGCGGATGCCCGCGGGGCCTGCGCCCACGATCACGGGTTGTAAGGTGGGGGCGGTCATGCGGCCCCTCCGGTAGTCAGCTGCATGCCCGTCTGGATGAAGGTGGCGCAAGACCGTAGGCGTTCGCCGGTAGCCGTCATCACCCAGCAGTCCTGGCACGCGCCCATCAGGCAAAAGCCTGCGCGCGGCTCGTGGCTGAACTCGTTGCGGCGCAACTGGGCGCGGTGGGTGAGGATGGCCGTGAGCACCGTGTCACCTTCGAGCGCAGCGGCGGGTTCGCCATCGAGCACGAAGGGCACGGGCGCGCGGTCTTTTTCGGCCACGCGGTGGAGCAGGGCTGTGTTCACAGTCATGGAAGTCGTGCCCATTTATTTGCGCCCTACGAGCACGCGGTCCAGGCCGTACACCCGGTCGAGAATCACCATCGCGCAGGCCGTCAGGGCCACCATCAGTGCCGACACCGCAGCCATCAGCGGGTCGATCGACTCGGTGGCATACATGTACATGCGCACGGGCAGCGTCACGGTGCTGGGCGAGGTGACGAAGATCGACATGGTCACTTCGTCAAAGCTGTTGATGAAGGCCAGCATCCACCCGCCCGTCACGCCCGGCAAAATCATCGGCAGCGTGATGCGCGTGAACACCGTGGCCTGGCTCGCGCCCAGCGACAGGGCGGCGTGCTCGGCACTGCGGTCAAACCCCACCAGCGCCGCCACCACCAGCCGCAGCGTGTAGGGCGTGACGATGAGCGCATGCGCAAACACGAGCCAGCCAAAGCTGCCCGTGCCACCCAGCAGCGCAAACAGCCGCAGCAGGGCCACGCCCAGCACCAGGTGCGGAATGATCAGCGGCGACAGAAACAGCCCGTTGAGAAAGCCGCGCCCCGCAAACTCATAGCGCGTGATGGCAATGCCCGCAGGCACGGCCAGCACCGTGGCCAGCGTGGCCGATGCCAGCGCCAGCCACAGGCTGTTCCAGAACGACTGCACAAAGTCCGAATGCTCGAACACCGCCTTGAACCAGCGTAGCGAGAACTCGGTGGTGGGCAGCGTCAGCGTGTTGTGCGGCGTAAACGCCACGATGCACACCACCAGCAGCGGGGCGAGCATGAAGGTGATGACCAGCGCGTTGAACGCGAGGGCGAGAGGGCCGTTCTTCTGCATCGCTTCAGCCCAGCGCTTTCTTGTAGCGACCTTCAACCAGTCGGTTGTAGCTCAGCATCACCACCAGGTTGGCCACCAGCAGCGTCAGCGCAATGGCAGCGCCCAGCGGCCAGTTCAGCTCGTGCAGGTACTCGTCGTACACCACCGTGGCCACCATCTTCAGCCGCCGCCCACCCAGCAGGCCGGGGATGGCAAACGAGCTGGCCGCCAGGCCGAATACGATGAGGCTGCCGGACAGGATGCCAGGCAGCACCTGCGGCAATACAATGCGCCGCAGCGTGGTGAAGGGCGAGGCCTGCAGCGACAGCGCCGCGTTTTCCACACCGGGGTCCAGCTTCTGCAGCGAGGTCCATACGGGGATCACCATGAAGGGCAGCATCACATGCACCAGGGCGATGACCACCGCGATCTCGGTGTAGAGCATCTTCACCGGGCCAATGCCAACGAGTTGCAGGGCGCCATTCACCAGCCCCTCGGGGCCCAGCAGCATGCTCCAGCCAAAGGCGCGCACCACCACCGACACCAGCAGCGGCGCGAGCACCACCAGCAGCAGGATGGAACGCCAAGGGTTGCCCATGCGGCTCAGGATGTAGGCCTCGGGTGCGCCAATGGCCACGCAGATCAGCGTAACCAGCCCCGCAATCCAGAACGTGCGCCAGAAGATGGTGTGGTAATACGAATCGGTGAACACATGGGCGTAATGCTCCAGCGTGAACTCACCCGCCTTCACCCCGGTGGCCGGGTCGAACGCGTTGAACGACAGCACGGCCGTGAGCGCCAGCGGCACCAGCAGCAGCACCGTGAACAGCACCAGCGCCGGGCCCGACAGCCACCAGGGCGCGGCCTTTTTGTGCAACAAGGTGGTGGCCAGGCTCATGGCGCCACCTCGGCGGCGGTGTCTTCGGCCTCCAGCTCGGCCATGGCGGTTTCATCGGCGGGCAGCAGGCGCATGCAGTGGTCGGGCCAGTCCACGCCCGTGCGCTCGCCCTCGGCCAGCGCAGCGCGGCCGTCGTTGGGCGCCAGCACCATCAGGTCGCCCACGGGGGTGCCCACACGGTACAGCCACTGGCTGCCCAGGAAGAACCGCTCGCACACCTGGCCATCCATCCGGCCCTGCACGGCGGGTACCAGTTGCACTTTTTCAGGCCGCACGCTCAGCAGCACAGCGGCGCCGGGGCGGTAGCGGGCACCGTCTACCTCCATCGTGAGGGCTCCCACCTTCACCTGTGTGTGTGTGCCATTGGCATGCGCTACCTGGCCGGGCAGCAGGTTGGCCTTGCCCACAAAGGTGGAGATGAAGCGCGTGCGCGGGTGTTCGTACACGCGATGCGGGTGATCGATCTGCGTGGCGCGGCCGGCCTCCATCACCACCACGCGGTCGCTGATGGACATGGCCTCGCTCTGGTCGTGCGTGACCATGATGGTGGTGGTGCCCACCTTGCGCTGAATCTGCCGCAGCTCAAACTGCATTTCCTCGCGCAGCTTGGCGTCGAGGTTGGACAGGGGCTCGTCCAGCAGCAGCACTGGCGGCTCGATCACCAGCGCACGTGCCAGGGCCACCCGCTGGCGCTGGCCTCCCGACAGTTCGCGGGGGTAGCGCGTGGCGTGCTTTTCCAGGTGCACCAGCGCCAGCGCCTGGGCCACGCGCTCGGCGCGTTCGGCCTTGGGCACCTTGCGCATCTCCAGCCCAAAGCTCACGTTGGCCGCCACCGTCATGTGCGGGAACAGCGCATAGCTCTGGAACACGATGCCCAGCCCGCGCGTGTTGGCCTTGGCGTGGGTGATGTCCTTGCCATCGAGCTCGATGCGCCCGCTGGTCACGGCCTCGAACCCCGCCACCATCTGCAGCGTGGTCGTCTTGCCGCAGCCCGACGGGCCCAGCAGCGACACAAATTCACCCTTTTGCACCGTGAGGTTCATGGACTGCACCGCGCAGGTGCTGCCATAGAACTTGGTCACATCCGTGAGCTTGAGAAACGACATGGCGAAAGCCTTTCCGGTGGTGGCATCGCACGGTTTGCCAGGGGGGCTGTGCGTGTCACCTGCTGTGGAGTTGCATGGATGGGCTGCGGGCCTTCGGTGTGCTTGCACCGGGGTGGTGCAAGTGCCGCACAAAGGCTGGAACAGCCGCTCGATTCGATTGAATCTATTGCAATAAACAAACCAGAATGCTTCGGGTATTCCATTAAACAGAATTTTTATTGAATTTATTCCGTTAAATGAAATATGATGCCTTCAGTTTGATCAACGAATTCCACAGGAGCGAGGTATGGAAGCCGCATCCACCGCCACCGGCGGCGTACCCCGGGTGTTTGCCGTCATCCGGGCCCTGTCGGCCGTGCAGGCCGAGGGCGGGCGAGTCACCCAATTGGCGCGTGCCGTGGGCCTCACGCAAGGCACCACGCACCGTTTGCTGCAATCGCTGGTGGCAGAGGGCATGGTCGAGCAGGACGAGCGCAGCAAGCTCTACCGCCTGAGCATGGATTTCTTCGCCCTGGCTGCCAAAGCGGGCAACCCCGGCGACCTGCGCAGCCTGTGCCGCCCCGCGCTGCTGCGCCTGTGCGCCAGCCTGGGTGACAGCATCTTTCTCTTGGTGCGCAGCGGGTTCGATGCCGTGTGCCTGGACCGCAGCGAGGGGCCGTTCCCCATCCGCTCCTTCACCGGCGACATCGGCGGCCGCGTGGCCCTGGGCGTGGGGCAGGGTGCGCTGGCCATCCTGGCCTTCTTGCCCGAGGCCGAGCGCGAAGAAGTCATCCGCTTCAACCTGTCGCGCGTGCGGGAGTACGGTGTGTTTGACGAGGTCTACCTGCGCACCGAAATCGAGCGCGTGCGCCAGTTGGGCTACGCGGGCCGAAACACCGGCTTGCTCGAAGGCATGGCGGGTGTGGCCGTACCCATCCTGGACCGCGAAGGGCGCGCGGTGGCGGCGCTGAGCGTGGGCACCATTTCTGCGCGGCTCAATGACGACCGGCTGCCCACCGTGGTGGAACTGCTCAAGCGCGAAGCTTTGGCAGTGGGGCCCAAGATCAATCCGTTTGATGTGACGCTGCGGCGGCCGGCACAAAGCCTGTCGAGCGTGCGCCCCGACCAGGCCATTCAGCCCGCGGGGCAGGAGCAGAAGTAGGCGGCCTGAATCTCGGCCTGGGGGGCCTGGGGTGTGGTACTGCGAGTCACACCTCTTCTATGCGAGATTCGGTGAGGGGCAGGCCCCAGCGGCCCATGGCCGTC
Organism: Acidovorax sp. Root568; assembly: GCF_001427445.1. Classification (NCBI taxonomy): domain Bacteria; kingdom Pseudomonadati; phylum Pseudomonadota; class Betaproteobacteria; order Burkholderiales; family Comamonadaceae; genus Acidovorax; species Acidovorax sp. Root568. The sequence continues at coordinate 508,098 of NZ_LMGP01000018.1, forward strand.
TTCTTGATCCACAGGTAACCTAGGGCCAGAGCCGCATCCTTTGGGAGGGATGCAGCGCATACCCATGGAACCACCTTGCCGCATACATCACCCGCACCAACCTCCTTATCAGCTAAGCCGGACTTGCCCTACTGTTTTGGCCATCCCGTATCTCTGTCCACCAACGGCTGCATGACGTTGTGGGTCGCCAGTGCCCTCGCTTTCGTGTTGTTGTTGACGATGCCGGGCTGGGACCCGAGCCCGTGGACCGGGGCGTTGGCAGCAGTGCTGTTTGTGGGCGTGCAGTGGGCAGGATTGCGCGTCGCCGTGGGCCCAGACTGGGTTGCCCTGTTCAGACGCCCCCGCTGGCGCGACGTGGCGTTGGCATTGGCTGCCGTGCCACTGGTGTTGGGCTTGCCTGGGCTGGTGGCTGTGTACGGGCTTGGCATGTCGCACCTCAGTGCCAACGCCAGTGTGGATGCCGTTGCGGGCCTGACATCTGCACAACTGGTAGCGCGGTTTGCGCTGGTGGCTGTGCAATTGCTGGGTGAGGAGCTGCTCACTATTCTCCCGCTGCTGGCCACCGTCGCCTTGCTGCACCGCGTCGGCATGCCTGCCCGCTGGGCAATTGCTGTGGCGTGGGTGGCCACGGCGTTGCTGTTTGGAGCGCTGCACCTGCCCACCTACCAATGGCATGTCGGCCAGGCCTTGCTGGTCATCGGCACCGCGCGCCTGGTGCTGACTGCGGTATTTCTCTACACCCGCAATCTGTGGGCCAGCACCATCGCTCACATCGCTAACGACTGGGCGATCATGGCCTTTGCGCTGGCCTTTTCACGCAGCATGGGCCCCTGACTGGATGGGCCCAAGGCCTCAAGGAGTTGTTTTTTGGACTTTCTCAAAATCCTCAAGTCGTTTGAAGACTTTGTGTATGAAGCGCTGATCTGGCTGGTGTTGTTGCCCAAGACCTTGTGGCGCATCGTGCGGCGCCCGCGCCAGATGGTCACTTATGTGCAGGCGGAGCAAGACCGCGAAGGCGATGACCGCTACGGCGATGCGATCAGCCCGCCGCTTTTGCTCATCCTGTGCGTGCTGGTGGCCCATGTGCTTGATCTGGCTCTGCGCAAGCAGGCAGCGCCTGCGATGGGCACGCTCGCGGGCGCGTTGCTGAAGTCCGAGGAGAACCTGCTGCTGTATCGCACCATGGCTTTTGGCATCTGGTCGCTGGCCGGGGCTGTGTGGTATCTGCGCCATAGCCGCCAACCCATTCACCGTCTCAACCTGCGCAACCCGTTTTACGAGCAGTGCTACCTGGTCGCACCCTTTGCGCTGGCCGTGTCGATCAGCACGTCGCTGGCCCTGGTGGGCGGGGTGCTGTCTGCGGTCGGCGTGGGGCTGTTTCTGTTGGCGCTGCTGTGGTTTTGTATCGCCGAATGGCACTGGGTGCGCGAGCGCGCAGCCCTCGGCAAGGTACATGCGGCCGTGGTGGCCGGTGGGCTGGTGCTGGTGGGGCTGTTGGCCAATACCGGGTTGGGGTATGTGCTCCGACATCTTTGAGGGATACGGGGTGGTGGCGCGGCAGTGAGGCCCACGGCGTTCCGCAGATGATGGGGTGATTGTTTCGGTCAGAGCACTGCGAGCGCCTGTTTGACCTGTGCGTAGGCATGGTTGTCCAGCACCTGGTTGTGGGCCGTCACGACCCGCTCAAAGGGCCAGCGTAATACGCGCTCTGCGCTGCGGGCTGCGGCACGACGGTCACGCACTAGCGCGCGCACAGTGAGCGGGACGGCCAGTTGGCGCCGCACCCCGGTCAGCGTGGCATAGGCACGCGTGGACCAAGGCAGGTCCCCCGCCATCCACTGCAGCAGGTCCGTCACGATGAGCGTGGCCGAAGGTCGGTGGAACCATACCGACTCATTGCCTGCAGGAATGCCCTCAAAAGCCAGGTGCTCCAGGTCTGGCAGCCATTCGGGCACATCGGCTGCGGGCAGTTCGCGCAGTCTCCTGGCTGCCAGGTCTGGCCGCTTCTGGCCCAGTCCTTTGGGGCCATACACCCTGGCGTTCGGAAAGGTCTGGGTGCAAGGCGCCAGAAACAGGTGGTGCATCTTGTTAGGTGCCACGATGAAAGCCACCGTGCCAAGTGCCTGCAGCTGCTCCAGCAGTGAACTGCCTGGGGGCATTGGAATTGGTGAGTGGACGAGAAGCTGCTGTCCTGGCAGCCGCACCAACGTCATGCGCGTGGTGATGGGAAGTCCGTTGGCCTTGAAGGCGTGGGTGGCGTGCCAGAGATGGGTGTCGAGGGATTCAAGTTGCATGACGCGGGATGGTGCCCTGGCCCTGGGGGCGGCGTCTTGAACGAATTCGACATGCTGGTGGTCGCTGCCGCCGTCATCCTTTCCCCTACCTCTGCACTGCGCACTCCCCCACCACCCAATCCCTGAACGCCTTCACCAGCGGAGTCTGCGCCCGCGCTTCCGGGTACACAAGGTAATACGCATCGGTGCTCGTCAGTACCTGGTCTGACAGCTCCACCAGGCTCCCGGCTGCCAGCTCCTGCTCGATCAAGAAGCGCGGCAGCAGCGCTGCCCCCAGGTGCGACACGGCAGCCTGCGCAATCATGGCGAAGTGTTCGGACTGGGGGCCGCGCAGGGCCAGGGCTGTGGGGGCGCCCACCAGCTCGAACCATTCGGCCCATTGGGTGGGGCGGGTGCTTTGCTGCAGCAGCACCACGCGCGTGAGGTCTTGCGGGGTGTGGATGTGGTGGCGGTCGCGGTAGGTGGGGCTGCACACGGGCACGGTTTCTTCATGCATCAGGTATTCGCACACGGCGCCCGCCCAGTGCGGCGTGCCGAAGTGAATGGCGGCGTCAAACGGGGTGCCTGCAAAGTCAAACGGCTCGGTGCGGGCCGAGAAGTTGACCAGCGCCTCAGGGTGCAGCGCCATGAAGCCGCCCAGTCGCGGGATGAGCCAGCGCGTGCCCAGGGTGGGCAACACGGCCAGGTTGAGCAAGCCGTCGGTGCTGGAAAACGCCATGGCCTTTTGTGTGCTGGCCGACAGTTGCTGCAGCACGTTTTGCACGTCGGCCGCGTAGACGCGGCCCGCGTCGGTCAGCACCACACGCTGGCGCACACGGTGAAAGAGTGCGGTGCCAATCTGCTCCTCCAGCTGGCGGATCTGGCGCGACACGGCACTTTGGGTGAGGTGCAGCTCTTCGGCCGCGCGCGACACGCTCTGGTGGCGCGCCGCCGCCTCAAAGGCCAGCAGGTCGGCGGTGGAGGGCAGGAAGGTGCGGCGCAGCAGGGTCATGGTGGCAAATGGGGTCAATCATGCGAAGGGGGAATGAGCAGCTCTGTCAGGTTGTGCGTGGTTTTAGGCTGTGGCGCTAGTACATCAAGCGTTGGTAGCTCTGCAATTTTCAGGCACTTCATGCTGATTTGTGATCAAGTAGTTCCATTTTTTTGCTATCCAGCACGGCGCGATTGGCGGATATTGGCGCATTGATCGTGCGTTTTCTCCCACGCTGCTTCCTTCTATTCGCCTCCACTCACCTTTGCGAGCCGCCATGTCTGCCACCCCTGCCGCCACCCCCCTTGTGTCCGAAGTCGATCAACTGCTGCAACGCCTGGGCGTGCCCCGCGCTGCGTACACGGGCGGCACGCTGGCGGCCCGCTCGCCCATCACGGGCGAGGTGCTGGCCCAGGTGCCACAGCAAAGCCCGACCGATGCCACCGCTGCCATCGGCCGCGCGCATGCGGCCTTTTTGGCATGGCGCAATGTGCCCGCACCGCGCCGGGGCGAGCTGGTGCGCCTGCTGGGCGAAGAGCTGCGCGCCGCCAAGGCGGACCTCGGCCTGCTGGTGACCATCGAGGCGGGCAAGATCCCGTCCGAAGGCCTAGGCGAGGTGCAGGAGATGATCGACATCTGCGACTTTGCCGTGGGCCTGTCGCGCCAGCTGTACGGCCTGACGATTGCCACCGAGCGCCCCGGCCACCGCATGATGGAAACTTGGCACCCGCTGGGCGTTTGCGGCGTGATCTCGGCCTTCAACTTCCCGGTGGCCGTGTGGTCGTGGAACGCCGCGCTGGCACTGGTGTGCGGTGATTCGGTGGTGTGGAAGCCGTCGGAAAAGACCCCGCTCACGGCCCTGGCCACGCACGCGATTGCACAGCGCGCCATTGAACGGTTTGGCAGCGATGCACCCGAAGGCCTGCTGGAGCTGATCGTGGGCCAGCGCGACATTGGCGAGGTGCTGGTGGATGACGCCCGCGTGCCCGTGCTGTCGGTCACCGGCTCCACGGCCATGGGCCGCGCCGTGGGCCCGCGCCTGGCAGCGCGGTTTGCGCGCGGCATTCTAGAGCTGGGCGGCAACAACGCGGCCATCGTGGCCCCCACGGCCGACCTGAACCTGGCCCTGCGCGGCATAGCGTTTGCCGCTATGGGCACCGCAGGCCAGCGCTGCACCACGCTGCGGCGCCTGTTTGTGCACGAAAGCATTTATGACCAACTGGTGCCCCAACTCGCCAAGGTCTACGCCAACGTGCAGGTGGGCGACCCGCGCACCGCTGGCACGCTGGTGGGCCCACTGATCGACCGCATGGCGTTTGACGGCATGCAAAAGGCGCTGGAGCAAAGCCGTGCGCTGGGTGCCACGGTGCACGGTGGTGGCCGCGTGGAAGGCATCGGCGGTGCCGATGCGTACTACGTGCGCCCCGCACTAGTGGAGCTGCAAAAACACGAAGGCCCCGCGCTGCACGAAACCTTTGCGCCCATCCTGTACGTAGTGCGCTACAGCACCATTGACGACGCCATTGCCATGAACAACGCCGTGGGCGCGGGCCTGTCGTCGTCCATCTTCACGCTCAATGTGCGCGAGGCTGAGTTGTTCATGTCTGCCGCAGGCTCGGACTGCGGCATTGCCAACGTGAACATTGGCCCCAGCGGCGCCGAAATTGGCGGCGCGTTTGGCGGTGAGAAGGAAACCGGCGGCGGCCGCGAAGCGGGCTCGGACAGTTGGAAGGCTTACATGCGCCGGGCGACGAACACCATCAACTACTCCACCGCGCTGCCGCTGGCACAGGGCGTGACATTTGACGTGTAACCCACGCGCTGGTTGCCCCGTTCATGTTGATTGTTAAGACCCCACACCCCATCGTCATCATTGGCGGTGGTGTCATCGGCAGTGCCATCGCGTACTTCCTCACGCTGCAGCAGCCGGGCTGCGAGGTGGTGGTGGTCGAGCGCGATCCGACCTATGCACGTGCATCGTCGGCGCTGTCGGCCAGCTCCATCCGCCAGCAGTTCTCGACGGACATCAACATCCAGATCTCGGCGTTTGGCATCGGCTTCTTGCGCAATGTGGGCACGCTGCTGGCCTGCAACGGCGATGTGCCCGACATCGGTCTGCACGAAGGCGGCTACCTGTACCTGGCCACCCAGGCGGGCGAGGCCACGCTGCGCGAGAACCATGCGTTGCAAAAGCAGCACGGCGCCGATGTGGCGCTGCTGAGCCCGCAGCAACTGGCAGAGCGCTTTCCTTGGCTGGCGCTGCAGGACGTGGCGCTGGGCTCGCTGGGCCTGTCGGGCGAGGGCTGGTTTGACGGCTACCTGCTGCTGACGGCGCTGCGCAAAAAGACGCAGAGCCAGGGCGTGCGCTATGTGGCCGATGAGGCTGTGGGGCTGGACACTGCGGCCAGCGACGGCGTGTTGCATGTGAACGCAGTACGCCTGCAAAGCGGCGCCGTGCTGCCTTGCCGCTACGCCGTGAACGCCGGTGGCCCCTGGGCGGCAGCCATTGCGGGCTGGGCGGGCATTGATTTGCCCGTGGTGGGCAAGCGTCGCACCGTCTTTAACCTGGGCAGCCCAGCAGCGCTGCCGGGCTGCCCACTGCTCATCGACACCAGTGGCATCTGGCTGCGGCCCGAGGGCAAGGGTTTTATCTGCGGCTTTGCGCCTGCAGCCGACAACGACGCCGACTTTGCCCCGCTGGAACCCGAGTACACAGCGTTCGAGGACCATATCTGGCCCACGCTGGCCGAGCGCATCCCTGGCTTTGAAGCACTGCGCATGCAGGGCGCCTGGGCGGGCTACTACGAGATGAACACCTTCGACCACAACGCCATCGTGGGCCTGCACCCGGCGTGCGACAACCTGGTGTTTGCCAACGGCTTTTCGGGTCACGGGCTGCAGCAGTGCCCTGCCGTGGGCCGAGGCGTGGCCGAGCTGTTGCTTACGGGCAGCTACCAAAGCCTGGACCTGTCGCCGCTGTCCATCGAGCGCTTTGCACGCAACGCACCACTGCTCGAAAAGAACGTGATCTGAGCACCATCGGTACCGCCGGTTTTCCCTCACCCCTTTCTCAACCTGCCAACCACAAAACATACGGAGACAACGACATGGCAATTTCCCGCAAGACCTTCACTGCGATCGCTGCAGGCTTGGCCCTGGCCTGCATGGCCACCGCCCCCGCGCTGGCGCAGACGGTCACCCAGCCGACGCTGGAGAAGATCAAGGCATCGGGCAAGGCCGTGCTGGGCGTGCGCGAGACTTCGCCACCCATGGCCTACGCGCTGGGCGCCAACGAAAAATACGTGGGCTACCACGTGGAGCTGTGCGAGCGCGTGCTCAAGGAAATCGCGCCCGACGCCAAGCTCGAATACATGGCCGTGACGGCGCAAAACACACTGCCTTTGGTGCAGAACGGCACGTTGGATATCGGCTGCGGCCCCACCACCAACAACACCGCGCGCCAGCAGCAAGTGGCCTTTGCGGTGACCACCTACGTGAGCGAAGTGCGTATGGCGGTGCGCAAGGATTCGGACTTGAAGTCCATCAGCCAGCTTGCAGGCCGCACCATTGCGGCATCCACCGGCACCACCGCCGTGCAATTGCTGCGCAAGCAAGAGCGCGCGCTGGGTGGCGCGCCCATCAAGACTGTGCTGGGCAAGGACCACCATGAGAGCTTCTTGCTGCTCGAAACAGGCCGCGCCGACGCTTTTGTGCTCGATGACAACCTGCTGGCCGGGATGATTGCCAACTCCAAGGACCCCTCGGCCTACCGCATCGTGGGCGAGCCCTTGGGCGCCGAGCCGATTGCACTGCTGTTCCGCAAGGACGACCCGACCTTCAAGGCTGCGGTGGATGGTGTGCTGACCAAGCTGATGCAAAGCGGCGAGATGGAAAAGATCTACACCAAGTGGTTTGTGAACCCCATTCCGCCCAAGAACATGAGCCTGAACCTGCCACTGGGCACCACGCTGCGCCAGCTGTTCGCCACCCCCAACGACAAGCCCCTGGAGACCTACCAGCAATGAACGCTGCCATCCCCGCTACGGCCTTCCGCGCGGCCGACCGCCTCGGCGCCATCGGCGTCTCGGAAATCGTGCGCCTGACGCAAGAGGCCAACCAGCTCAAGCGCCAGGGCCAGCCCGTGATCGTGCTGGGCCTGGGCGAGCCCGACTTCGACACGCCCGCGCACATCCTGGAGGCCGCGCAGCAGGCCATGGCGCGGGGGGAGACGCACTACACGGTGCTGGACGGCACGGCAGAACTCAAGGCGGCCATCCAGCACAAGTTCAAGCACGACAACGGGCTGGACTTTCAGCTCAACGAGATCACCGCAGGCGCGGGTGCCAAGCAGATCCTCTACAACGCGCTGATGGCCTCGGTGAACCCTGGCGACGAGGTGATCCTGCCCGCGCCGTACTGGACCTCGTATGCCGACATGGTGCTGATTGCAGGCGGTGTACCCGTGGTGGTGCCCTGCACCGAGGCCAACGGCTTTCGTATCACGCCCGAGCAGCTGGAGGCGGCCATCACGCCGCGCACGCGCTGGGTGTTCATCAACTCGCCCTCCAACCCCAGCGGGGCCGCCTACAGTGCCGAGCAGCTGCTGCCCGTGCTGGAAGTGGTGGAGCGCCACCCGCAGGTGTGGCTGCTGGCGGACGACATCTACGAACACATCCTGTACGACGGCCGCGCTTTTGCCACGCCCGCCGCCGTGCTGCCCTCGCTGCGCGATCGCACGCTGACGGTGAACGGTGTCTCCAAGTCGTATGCCATGACGGGCTGGCGCCTGGGCTACGGCGCAGGCCCCAAGGCACTGATTGCAGCCATGGCCGTGGTGCAGAGCCAGGCCACGTCCTGCCCGTCGTCCATCAGCCAGGCGGCTGCCGTGGCGGCGCTGACGGGGCCGCAAGACGTGGTGCGCGAGCGCTGCCAAGCGTTCCAGGACCGGCGTGACCTGGTCGTGGCCGCGCTCAATGCTTCGCCAGGCTTGCGCTGCCGTGTGCCGGAAGGCGCGTTCTACACCTTTGCCAGCTGCGAAGGTGTGCTGGGCCGTACCACACCGGGCGGCATGCTGCTGCGCACCGATGCCGACTTCTGCGCCTACCTGCTGCGCGAGCACCATGTGGCCGTGGTGCCCGGCGGCGTGCTGGGGCTGGCGCCGTACTTCCGCATCTCTTACGCTGCGTCCACGGCTGACTTGCAAGAGGCCTGCGCACGCATCCAACGCGCCTGCCAGGCCCTGTTCTGATTCTGAATTTCTGACCCGATACCGTTGATATGAACACGACCTCACTCACCCCACGCACCGGCGGCCAGATCCTGGTGCAGCAGCTCATCACCCACGGTGTACAGCAACTGTTTTGCGTGCCTGGCGAAAGCTACCTGGCTGTGCTCGATGCCCTGCACGATGCCGACATCGGCGTGACCGTGTGCCGCCAGGAAGGTGGCGCGGCCATGATGGCCGAGGCGCAGGGCAAGCTCACCGGCCAGCCCGGCATCTGCTTTGTGACGCGCGGGCCCGGCGCTACCAATGCATCGGCAGGCATCCATATCGCGCACCAGGATTCGACGCCCATGATCCTGTTCGTGGGCCAGGTGGCACGCAACGCCATGGGGCGTGAGGCGTTTCAGGAGCTGGACTACAGCGCTGTGTTCGGCACCATGGCCAAGTGGGTGGTGCAGATTGACGACCCGGCGCGTGTGCCTGAGCTGATCTCGCGCGCATTCCATGTCGCCACCTCGGGCCGCCCTGGCCCCGTGGTGGTGGCACTGCCCGAAGACATGCTGACCGAGGCCGCCACTGTGGCCGATGCGTTGCCCTACCAGGTGACGGAGACCCACCCCGGCGCAGCGCAGATGGCCGAGCTGGCGCAGCGCCTGCAAGCCGCCAAAAATCCCGTGGCCATCCTGGGCGGCAGCCGCTGGTCTGAGCAGGCGGTGCGCGAGTTCACCGCGTTTGCCGAAGCGTGGTCCATTCCCGTGTACTGCTCGTTCCGCCGCCAGATGCTGTTCCCGGCCACACATGCCTGCTACGGCGGTGACCTGGGCCTGGGCGTCAACCCCAAGCTGCTGGCGCGCATCAAGGCGTCGGACCTGGTGCTGGTGGTGGGCGGGCGTCTGTCTGAAGTGCCCTCGCAGGGCTATGAGCTGTTCGACATTCCCACCCCCGCGCAGCCCCTGGTGCATGTGCATGCAGATGCGGATGAACTGGGCAAGCTGTATCGCCCCACCCAGGCCATCCACGCCACGCCACAGGCTTTCACAGCTGCATTGAATTCTGTGCGACCCACGGCGGCAGTGCCCTGGAAGGCGCACGCTGAAGCGGCCCATGCCGAGTACCTGGCCTGGAGCGACACGGCACCCATCCGCATCCCCGGCAACCTGCAAATGGGCCAGGTGATGCAGCACCTGAAGGAAGTGCTGCCCGCCGACACCATCTTCTGCAACGGCGCGGGTAACTTCGCTACGTGGATTCACCGCTTCTGGCCCTTCACCACCTACGCGAGCCAGCTCGCGCCCACCAGCGGCTCCATGGGCTACGGCCTGCCTGCTGGGGTGGGCGGCAAGCGCCTGTGGCCGCAGCGCGAGGTGGTGATCTTTGCGGGCGATGGCGACTTTTTGATGCACGGTCAGGAATTTGCAACCGCCGTGCAGTACGGCCTGCCCATCATCGTGGTGCTGCTGGACAACGCCATGTACGGCACCATCCGCATGCATCAGGAGCGCGAGTACCCCGGCCGCATCAGCGCCACGCAGCTCAAGAATCCTGACTTCAAGGCCTACGCCCAGGCCTTTGGCGGCCATGGCGAGCGGGTGGAGCGCACCGAAGACTTTGCCCCCGCGCTGGCCCGCGCCCGCGCCAGTGGCCTGCCCAGCGTGCTGCACTGCCTGATCGACCCCGAGGCGATCACGCCCACCGGCACACTGCAGGGCATTCGCAGCGCGGCACTCTCCAAGAAGTAGGCTCCCGTTTCGTAAGCAGGCGTTCAGCCGGTCACGCGGGCGCCGCTGGACTGTCGCAGGGTCTGCACCAGCAGGCTCTGCAGGCTGTCCACCGCCTTGGAGCCGCGCGATGCGCGGCTGCGGTAGACGGCCACCTCCATGGGCGCTAGCGGCCCTAGGCCGTGCTCGGTGCCGAGCACCTGCAACTGCGGTGGCACGCTGCAGTGGGTGAGGGCGGCCACGGCCAGGCCGCTTTCCACCGCCGCAATTTGTCCGGCCAGGCTGGAGCTGTGATAGACCACCTTGTAGCGGCGCCCCTGCTGCGCCAGCGCGTGGATGGCGCCGCGCCGCGCCAGGCTGGCCGATTCGTACACCGCAATCGGCAGCGGGTCGCGCCTCCACAACTCGAACTGCGCAGACCCCACCCACACCATGGGCTCATGGAACAGCAGCGTGCCCCGGCGTGCGTGGTCGCGCGAGATCAATGCCAGGTCCAGGTCGCCACTGGCCACGCGCGGGATGAGGGCGGTGGACTGCTCGCAGTCCAGCTCAATCTCCACCGCGCTGTGCCGGGGCGCAAAGCGTTTGAGTACGGGCGTGAGATAGCGCGCTGCGTAGTCATCTGGCACCCCCAGCCGCACCCGGCCTGTGAGGGCGTCGCCGTTCAGTGCGTCATGTGCTTCCGCATGCAGCTCCAGAATGCGGCGGGCGTAGCCCAGCAGGGTTTCACCCTCGGGCGTGAGGTGCTGCTTGCGGGCATCGCGCTCCAGCAGTCTGTGGCCTACGGCGTCTTCCAGCTTCTTGAGCTGCATGCTGACCGCCGACTGGGACCGGTGCACCTCGGCCGCCGCGCCGGAGAGCGAGCCTGCATCCACCACCGCCACCAGGCACTGAAGCCAGTCGAGTTGCAAGTCACGGTAGCTCATGGATTGCCCCTGTGGTGATGTATTCGATGATCGAATGGTTGACTCGTAAATTATGCGCTTTCGGTTGCAGAGGCTGGCAGCCACACTGCGAGCATGCAGCAGCCGTCCTCTACCGTTTCAGGCACATCCGTCTCCGTGGTTCCCGCGTCCGCTTCCCCTGCGGGCAGCGCGCGTGGGCTGTCGTCTGCCCACCGGCTGGACGGCTGGATCGCCTTTTTCCTGGGCAACGCGCTGCTGGGCACCATCGGCGTGTTCGTGCATGAGGCGCAGGCGGCGCCGTTGACGGTGACGTGGTTCCGGTGCGCGTTTGGCCTCATCGGGCTCACGTTGTGGATGGCCTGGCGCCACCGGTCATGGTCGGGACTTCGGCGGGGGCTCTGGGTGGGCTGGGCTGCTTTGCCGTGGGTGTTGCTGCTCAGTGGGCTCATGTTGGCGAGCTGGTGGCTGTTTTTCACCGCGATCCAGCAGGTGCCCACCGGGGTGGCGGTGGTGCTGTTCCATGTGCAACCGCTGTGGGTGTTGCTGCTGGGGGCTTGGTGGTTGAAAGAGTCCGTGCCCCGGCAGCGCGTGGTGTCGGTGCTGGTCGCCATGGTGGGGTTGGTCCTGGCCACGGGGGTTGCGGAGGGGGTGGCTCCATCGCGCGGTAGCCACGCGCCAGGCTACTGGGTGGGCGTGGGCCTGTGCCTGATAGGTGCGCTGTGCACAGCCACCGTCACCGTGGTCGCCAAACGCTTGGGGGCGCTGCCGCTGGGGACCCTCGCGTGGTGGCAATGTGCGCTGGGTGCGGCCGTGCTGTGGGTGGCCCCCGTGGGACACGGTTGGCCTGCCTGGGGAGTCTCCTGGGCATGGCTGGGTGGGTTGGGGTTGATCCACACCGGCTTGGCGTATACCTTGATGTACGCAGGCATGGCCCGCCTGGCGACGGCCCGGGTGGCGGTACTGCAGTTTGCTTACCCCACGGTCGCCATCGTGGTGGACTGGTTGTACTTTCAGCACACCTTGGGCGGTTGGCAGCTGGGGGGGATGGTGTTGATGCTGATTTCTATGGGTTTTGGTCAGAAGCTTGGGCGAGGTCCATAGCCCACATCTGCTACCCATAGAGTGGATTGGGAGCTAGCAGTTATTGTTGGCGAACTGGTGGCGCTAGTCTCGGCCAAAGAGGTCTCGGGTGTAGACCTTGTGCGTTACGTCGTTGAGGACATCTGTAATTCGATTGGCGAGGATGACATCGCAGCAGCGCTTGAAGGTGTCGAGATCATGCTCCACGCGGAAATGAAGGAAGTCTGCTGCATTCAAGTTCGGTTCGTAGACAAGTATTTCAACTCCTCGATCCTGTAAATGCATCATTACCCCTTGTATGCTGGATGTGCGGAAGTTTCCCGATCCTTGCTTGTGGATCAGCCGAAATATTCCCACCCTCTGCGGGTCGCGTTGCATGATGCGCTCAGCAATGAAATGTTGCCTTGCAGCATTGGAGCGTACGATGGCACTGATCAGGTGTTGAGGGATACCGTCGAATTGGGCCTGCAGCTGTTGGGTGTCTTTGGGCAGGCAGTACCCGCCGTAGCCAAACGATGGGTTGTTGTAGTGCCCCCCAATGCGAGGGTCGGCGCACACGCCTTCGACGATCTGCCGCGCGTTGAGCTCGTGGGTTTCGGCAAAACTGTCAAGTTCATTGAAGTACGCCACACGCATCGCCAAATAGGCATTGGCAAAAAGCTTGATCGACTCTGCTTCTCTGGCGTTGGTGAACAACACGGGGACTTCTTTGGAGCGCGCGCCTTCCAATAGAAGACCTGCAAGAGTCTGTGCTCGTTCCGAGCGCTCACCCACAACGATACGTGAGGGGTTGAGCGTGTCATGCAGAGCTTGGCCCTCCCGCAGAAACTCTGGACAGAAAACCAGCTGATTGGTACCCCAACGGGTCTTTGCGTTTTCAGTAAATCCTACTGGCACGGTCGAGCGAATCACGATCACCGCATTGGGTTGGATCGCCAATACGCTCTGTATGACAGCATCCACAGAGGCAGTGTCGAAAGTGCCGGTCTTCTGATCAAAGTCTGTGGGCGTTGCCACGATCACATAGTCTGCTCGCTCATAGGCTGCTTGCTGGCTTAGTGTGGCCTCTAGGCGCAACGACGTGTCGCTCAAATACTGTTGGATATCGGGGTCGCAGAAGGGCGATATCCGGTCAGAAACTTGCTGTACTTTGTCTGGTGCGATATCGATCAATACAACATCGTGGTGTTGCGCAAGTAACACGGCCACGGAAAGACCAACATACCCGATTCCAGCGACAGCTATTTTCATGGGACCTTGAGAGGCGGAGGATATACCCGGGTGGGTAGTACCCGCAGAGTGCGCTGCAGGTGTCCTTACCTCAGCGCAGCGAAGATGTTGTTGTCCGTTGCCTGCGCGTCGGTATCCATCATCATGGAGATCCCAGCAACGGTAGGCACTGATAATTATGCAGTTCACTTGCTCATTGCATTCCGCCTTCGTTCCTGCAAGGTTTCCATGGTCTCCAAACGCATTCTTGTTACAGGTGGTGCTGGCTTTTTGGGTTCCCACTTGTGTGAGCGATTGCTGCGTTCTGGCTGTCACGTCCTCTGCATGGATTCGTTCCTGACGGGATCGCATGCGAATGTCGCCCCATTTTTGGCGCACCGGAACTTTGCACTGATAACGCACGACATCGCACAACCGTTGCCAGCCGGGATGGAGGTTGATGAAATTTACAACCTTGCTTGTCCGGCATCGCCTCCGCACTACCAGGCCGATCCGTTGCATACCGTCAAAACCTCCGTGTACGGGGCTATCCATCTTCTCGAACTCGCCCAGCGGTGTGGCGCGCGCATTTTGCAAGCGTCTACCAGCGAGGTCTATGGTGATCCTGAGGTCAGTCCACAGACCGAGGCGTACTGGGGCCATGTCAATCCCTTGGGGCCAAGGGCTTGTTACGACGAGGGAAAGCGCTGCGCTGAAACCCTGTTTTTCGATTTCCATCGCCGTCACGGAGTGGCCATCAAGGTAGCGAGAATCTTCAACACGTATGGACCTCGCATGCAGCCAGATGACGGGAGAGTGGTGAGCAACTTCATCGTGCAAGCGTTGCGTGGCGACTCGCTAACGGTGTACGGTGATGGCTCGCAGACGCGATCATTTTGCTACATTGACGACCTGATCGAAGGGCTGCTCGCTTTGATGGCAAGCCCGCTGGAGGTAACCGGACCTATCAATCTGGGCAATCCTACCGAGCTTTCCATGTGTGAGCTTGCGGATCGTGTACTGACCTTGACGGGGGCGCGCACCGCGGTGGACTTTCGTCCTTTGCCCCAAGATGATCCCCGCCAGAGGCGTCCGGACATTACGCGCGCCAAGCACGTACTGGGTTGGGAGCCCACAGTGCCTTTGTCCGTTGGGTTGGAAAAGACGGTGGACTATTTTCGGCAACTTTTGTCAGCCACCTCAACCACTTCTGTGGACGGCGTTGTTCAAGTAATGCGTGAGGAAGGTGCGTCATGAAAGTTGCTGTCATCACGCCTTATTTCAAAGAGTCTGAGGCGGTATTGCGTCGCGGAATGGACAGCGTGCAGAGGCAGACCTATCGAAATTTTGTGCACTACATGGTGGCCGATGGTCATCCCAGGCCTGAGGTGATGGAGGGGTATGAGCGCGTAGTGGCAGTTAATTTGCCCAGTGCGCATGCAGACTATGGGTGCACTCCGCGAAGCGTAGGCGCCTTGCTGGCACTGAACGAAGGGGCCGACGTGGCTTGCTTTCTCGACGCAGATAACTTGTTCGAGCCCGAGCACCTGGAAAGCCTGGTGTCTGCCTATCAGCGTGGGATAGATGATGGCGCTCCACTCGATGCCGTTTTTGGGTCCCGGCACATTTTTTTGCCGGGGCATGAACACTTGCGCTTGGTGTCGCAAGAGGATGTTTCGCGGCAGCATGTCGATACCAGCTGCATGTCCTTTCATCGTTCAGCCGCATTCGTGTGGACCCTTTGGGGGATGATTCCACGCGCTGCAACGCCCAAGTGCGACCGGCTTATGTTCGACCTTGTTCGTGCGCATCGTTTGCGAATGGAATGGACTGACCGCTGGACGGTGCTTTACGAATCCAACTGGAGCTACGATTATCAGCAGGCTGGTTTACCGATTCCCGATCATGGATTGCATGACGCGACTCTGACCGACGTTCAACTGCCGTCAGACGAGATGTTGGCGCGGCTTCGGATTCGGCTCCAGGTTGCAGGCGCTGCCTGATTTATTGGCAGGTGTGCAAGTGATGATCACCGTTGTGCAGCCATGGCCGTCCTTCTCTGTGCTGTCGACGATCAAGCACTGAGATGGATCACATGATGCCGTTACGCCGCATCGCGCACCTGGACATGGACGCGTTCTTTGCGTCCGTCGAGTTGCTGCGCTACCCGCAACTTAAAGGCTTGCCTGTGGTGATCGGTGGCGGGCGGCGCAAGGTGGACGAGCTGCTGCTGCGCGGGCCAGACGGCACCGAGGAGCGCGAGCGGCGCTTCATACCGGTGGAAGACTTTCCGCTGCTCAAGGACTACGTGGGCCGGGGTGTGATCACCACGGCCACCTACCCGGCGCGGCAGTTCGGCGTGGGCTCGGCCATGGGCATGATGAAGGCCGCCAAGCTGTGCCCTCAGGCCATCGTGCTGCCGGTGGATTTTGAAGAGGTGCGACGCTTTTCGCGCTTGTTCAAGAGCACCATCACCGAGATCGCACCGGTGATGCAGGACCGGGGGGTGGACGAGGTCTACATCGACTTCACCGACGTGCCCGGCGGCCAGCGCGAAGGCGGGCGGGTGCTGGCGAGGCTCATCCAGAAAAGCATCTTTGATAGGACCGGGCTGACCTGCTCGATCGGCGTGGCGCCCAACCGGCTGCTGGCCAAGATGGCCAGCGAGTTCAACAAGCCCAACGGCATCTCCATCGTTTACGAGGAAGACCTGCAGAGCAAAATCTGGCCCTTGAACGTGCGCAAGATCAATGGCATCGGTCCCAAGGCGGGCGAGAAGCTGGCGCGGCTGGGCATTGAAACCATCGGGCAGCTTGCCGCGCAGGATGAGCAGTGGCTGATGGGCCACTTTGGCAAGTCCACCGGCGCCTGGATGCACCGCGTGGCCTGGGGCCGAGACGACAGTCCGGTGGTGACCGAGAGCGAGCCAGTGAGCATGAGCCGCGAGACCACCTTCGACCGCGACCTGCATGCGGTGCGTGACCGGGCCGAGCTGGGCGCCATTTTTACCGACCTGTGCATGCGGCTGGCCGAAGATCTGCAGCGCAAGGGCTATGTGGCGCGCACCATCGGTATCAAGCTGCGCTACGACGACTTCAAGATCGCGACGCGTGACCACACCGCCAACAGCTACACCGCCGACGGAGCCACCATCCGGCAGCTGGCCGGGCAATGCCTCAAGCGCGTGCCGCTGGACAAGCGCCTGCGGCTGCTCGGCGTGCGGGCCAGCACACTGGCGCGGCGGGGGGAGGAACCTGCGCTGGAGCCGCGTGCCACAGCGGCCGCAGAGGGGCGTCGGCGCGGGCCTCGGACAGAGGCGACCATGGAAACCGGACAGCTTTTTTGATTGAGACAGCGGATTTCCAAAAGACGGTGAGCAGGCTCTCAGTGTTTGCGCTTTGAGGGGCGTGAGGAGGCACCTTTTTGGGGCAAAGCAGTGGAGGGAGCAGTTAGACTTGATTCGTATCAAGCGGTTACATACAACACGCCAAAAAAAGCCGCGCCGCCTGCCCCTGCCGCAGGCCCTTCAGGAGCCTCGAATGCGCATCAATCTGCCAGTGACCCAGCAGAATTTTGACTACCCCGGTGAAGAGCTGCTGGTGTCCAGCACCAACACCAAGGGTGAGATCACGCACTGCAACCCGGCGTTCGTGCGCGTCAGCGGTTACAGCTACGACGAACTCATTGGTCAGCCCCACAACATCATTCGCCACCCCGACATGCCGGCCGAGGCCTACAAGGACATGTGGCGCACCATTGGCCGGGGCCAGCCCTGGACAGGTCTGGTGAAAAACCGGCGCAAGAACGGCGACCACTACTGGGTGCGCGCCAACGTCACTCCCATCATGGAAGGCGGCAAGCCACGCGCCTACATGTCGGTGCGCACCAAGCCCAGTGCGGCCGAGATGGTGGCCGCCGAGGCCCTGTATGCACAGATGCGCAGCGAGGCGGCTTCGGGCGCAAGCAGCTTCTACCTGGACTCGGGCAACGTGCGCTACCGGGGAGTGCGTGGCTGGCAGCAGCGCCTGGCGCAGATGGCGCTGCTGCCCCGCATGGCGATCCTGCTGCTGATGACGGTGCTGCTGGCCTTGTTGCCCGACGTGATGGGGCTGCAAGGCACCACCGCCTGGGTGGCCCGCCTAGTGCTGCTGTTGCTGGGGGCGGGGTGGACGCTGTGGCGCTTTCAGGCCACCGTGCTGCAGGGCGTGCACGATGCCACCCGCTTCGCGTCCGACATCTCGGCCTGCAACCTTGCCACGTCGGTGGGCACCGACTACCCCCAGCCCCTGGGCGCGCTGATGCAGCGCCTGCAGCAGACCCAGGTCAACCTGCGCGCCGTGGTGGGCGACGTGCGCACCGAGGTGCGCAACTTCATCGAATCGGCCGACGAAATCGCGCGCGGCGGCATGGACCTGTCGGCCCGCACCGAGTCGCAGGCAAGCAGCCTGGAAGAAACCGCCGCTGCGATGGAGCAACTGGCCAGCACGGTGCTGCAGACGTCGGAGACAGCGGCCAAGGTGTCGCACGAGAGCGCACAGAGCAGCGACATCGCCACGCGCGGTGGTCAGGCGGTGCAGGAGGTGGGCGCGGCCATGCAGCAGATGAAGCTGTCGTCCACCAAGATCAGCGAGATCGTGGGCGTGATCGAGGGCATTGCCTTCCAGACCAACCTGCTGGCGCTCAATGCCGCCGTGGAGGCGGCCCGTGCAGGCGAGCAGGGCCGGGGCTTTGCGGTGGTGGCGGGCGAGGTGCGGGCCCTGGCGCAACGCAGCGCCAGCTCGGCCAAGGAGATCAGCGGTCTGATTGGCGTCACGGTGAACCAGATTGCCAGCGGCGCGCAGCAGATGGACCATGCCGGTACCACCATCGAAGGTGTGGTCCATGCGGTGGAACGCGTGAGCACGCTGGTCCAGCAGATCAGCAGCGCCACCAAGGAGCAGTCGCAGGGCATTGCCCAGGTCAACGAGGCCGTGACCCAGCTCGACACCGTGACGCAGCAGAACGCAGCGCTGGTGGAGGAGTCGGCCGCCGCCGCCCAGGGCCTCAAGGAAAGCGCGGTGTCGCTGGGCCGCTCGGTGGATGTGTTCCGGCTGGGGTGAGCGGCGCTGCAACGAGCCGCCAAGGAACACTCGCACCTTGACGAATTCTTACTCGTAACTTACAGTGATTTTCCCGTTTTCCGGGAGATCACCATGACCCTCGACGAGCTGCAGCGCATCAAGCAGTGGCATGTGGCGCACAAGGCCGACCACCCGCTCGAATACCACCTGTGGGACCTGGTGCTGACGGTCTGGATGCTGGGCTGGGTGGGCTGGTTTCCCATCTGCGCTTTTGGCGAGCCCTGCGCCGCGCCGGTCTGCCTGATCGGCATTTTTGTCCCCAGCCTGTACGTTGCCTGGCGCACCCGCGCGCACTTGCGCCACACCCTGCGGTGCGACTGGATCGACGCGCGCAACTGACGGATGCGGTCGGTTGACGGGTGGCGGGGGCAGGCCTACTGCCGGGCAGTGCGCACGTTGCGCGGCAGGGCCTGCGGGTGGCTGGTGCGCAGGGGGTTGATGTCCAGCCCGCCCCGGCGCGTGTAGCGCGCGTACACCGTGAGCTTGATGGGTTTGCAGCGTGTCCACACGTCCATGAAGATGCGCTCGACACACTGCTCATGGAACTCGTTGTGGTTGCGAAAGCTCACCAGGTACTGCAGCAGCCCTTCCTGATTGATCTGCGGGCCGCTGTAGCTGATCTGCACGCTGCCCCAGTCGGGCTGGCCGGTCACCAGGCAGTTGCTCTTGAGCAGGTTGCTGGTGAGGGTTTCGGTCACGGGCGCTTCGTTGAATGTGGCCGTCAGCAGGTCGGGCGCGGGCTGGTAGCGCGTGCATTCCACGTCCAGCCGGTCCAGGCTCAGGCCGTCCAGCTCGTGCACGGGCTCCTGGTCGAACAGCTCGGGCGCGATGAGCTTCACCCCCACGGTGGCAGGGTGCTCGGCGCCACGCCACACGGCTTCGCTGATGTCTGCGCGGATGCGTGCCTGCACCTCGGCTGCGTCGGTGAAGCGCGTGTTGTTGAAGCTGTTGAGGTAGAGCTTGAACGACTTGCTTTCGACGATGTTGGGCGTCTCGCAGGGCACGGTGATGTGCGCCAGCGCCACCTGCGGCTTGCCACGCGCATTCAGCCAGGACAGCTCGAACGCCGTCCACAGGTCGGCCCCGAAGAAGGGCGCCGCGCCGGTGATGCCGATCTCGGCCCGCTTGCCCGCGCGGGGGATGGGGAACAGCAGCGAGGCGTCGTACTGGTCCACATAGGCCGATGCCTTGCCGAGTTGGGATTGTTCTGGCGTGTTCATGGCCTGGTCTTTCGGGTGTGTGGGTTCTAAGGGAGTCTGTGCTATTGCTACTATTTTTATAGCTGCTGGCGCATGTTCGACTAGCGCATGCCGGAGTTTTTACTGAAATTCCCGCTCACGCAGCCATTTGGTGGCAATCCATTTGTCCCCAGCGATCACGGGGGCGCCGCCATGCAGGGTGCGGGTGGACGGGTGCGGGCGCTCGTAGCTGAAGAACACCGCGTTGCCACGCTGCGGCGCCACCTCCAGGTGCACGTCGGGGAAGGTGGTGCCGCCGCCTTTGTCAGGTGTGTTCAGGTACATCACCAGCGTGCCCACGCGCTGGCCGCCGCGCTGGATGATGCTGGGCGTGCCGGGCTCGGCGGGGTCGAAGTAGTCGTAGTGGGGCTTGTATTCGGCGCCGGGGCGGTAGTGCAGCACCTGCAGGCCTTCGCCGTTTTCGATGGGCCACTGGAGCAGGCGCGCAATGCGCTCCTCGATGCGCTGGATCAGGGGACTTTGCCCGCGCTGGAAGAACATGCCGTCGCTGGTGCGGTCGGCATTGATCTCTTCGCCCCCGGTCTTGGTGGCCACGGTGAGCGAGCGTGCCATGCGGGGCTCTGCAGCGGCTATCAGGGCATCGCACTCCTCAGGCGACAGCAGGTTGCCAAACACCACGATGCGCGGCTGTGCCATGGCCAGCAGCACATTCACGGTGCGGTCTCCGCAGTCCACCTGGGCGGGGGATTCATCCAGCCGGGGCTCGGGCACCCGCACGGCCGAGGGCAGGCCTTGCTGCACAGCCAGGTCGTTCAGGTGCTCCTGCAGCGTGATCTCCAGCGCGTCCGCCGCCACGTCTTCGTCCCAGCCTGCGTCACGCATGGACTGCAGCACCACGGGCGCAGCATAGCCCGCCTGGGCCTGCTCGATGATCCAGCGGCGCAACTCGGGGGTGATGGCCTGCCGCGCTGCGCTGGCGTGCTGGGTGGTGATGCTGTCCGGGTGCTGGTCAGAACGCGATGCCATGGCGGTCCTTCAACAAGAGCAGGGTGGTGGGCGGATTTATGCGGAGGGCGGGGTCTTGCGCCGGAAGACCAGGCGCTCGGGCTCGGATGATGCCGGGGCAAAGGCATATCCGTCCAGGTCAAACCCTTCGAGCTGGTGGGGTGTGGCAAGGCGGTGGGTGATGGCGTAGCGCGCCATCAGGCCGCGTGCGCGCTTGGCAAAGAAGCTGATGATCTTGTAGTTGCCGCCCTTCCAGTCCTCGAACACGCATTCGATCACGCGGGCCTTGAGTGCCTTGCGGTCCACGGCCTTGAAGTATTCCTGCGAGGCGAGGTTGATCACCACCGGCGTGGTGTCGGCGCGCAGCCGGGTGTTCAGGTGCTCGGCAATCTGGCGGCCCCAGAACTGGTACAGGTTACTGCCTGCCTCGGTGGCCAGGCGCGTGCCCATCTCCAGGCGATAGGGCTGCATGCGGTCCAGCGGCCGCAGCACACCATACAGGCCGCTGAGGATGGCGACATGGCTCTGGGCCCAGTGCAGGTCGTCAGTGCTCAGGCTGCGGGCTTGCAGCCCCTCGTACACGTCGCCATTGAAGGCCAGCACCGCCTGGCGCGAGTTGTGGGCCGTGAAGCGGGGGCGCCAGGCCTGGTAACGCGCCACGTTCAGCGCCGCGAGCGTGTCGCTCAGTTCCATCAGCGACGCGATCTGCTGCGGCGACTGCTCCCGCAGGACTTCGATCAGGGCCGTGGACTGCGGCACAAACTGGGGCGTGGTGTGCGGCAGGCCTTCGGGAACGGGCGTGTCGTAGTCGAGCGATTTGGCGGGAGACAGCAGGAACAGCATGGGGGCAAAGGGTCCGTGGATCTCGGGGGTGAAGTGTGGCCTGGAAAGCGCGGGTTGCTGGCTGCACCAGCGGCCTGAAATGGTACCTGCTGGACGACCGTCTTCTGTGGCTTGCGGGTATTGGCGCCCAGCACGGTGCTTGCTCGGTTGCCCAAAAAAAGAAGGCGGCCTGAGCCGCCTTCTTGGTGCAGGCTGCAGCCCTGGGGCAGCAGCCATTGCAGCGCATCAGGCTGCGGGGGGCTGCTCAAACGGCAGCGCCATGGCCGACAGGTCGCGGCGGGTTTCCACCAGCACCAGCGGACCTTCGTCCAGCACCACCGCAGGGGGGCGTTCGCGGGGCACGCGGATGGGCTTGGGCTCGGCAGCGATGGCGGCCTGCACGGCAGCGATCTTGTCCGCGTCAGAGTTCACCCACTGCAGGCCCGATGCGGCAGCCACTTGCTGCAGTTCATCGATGGGCAGCGTGAACGCCTGAACGCGGGGCAGTCCCTTGGCTTGTGCAGCTGTCGCCACGGGGGCCTGGGCGGCTACCGCCGGTGCAGGTGCTGCGACAGGTGCCGGGGCAGCCACCGGGGCGGCTGCAGGGTTTGCAACGGGCGCTGCAACAGCTGCCGTGGTAACAGGCGCTGCGGCTGGCTCAGTGGCTGAAGCGGCTGGGGCTGCCACAGGAGCTGCGACAGGGGTTGCCACCGGTGCCACGGGCTCGGCGGCGGGCGCGTTGCTGAAGTAGCTGCGGCGCGGCGCCTCGTCCTGTGCCGGTGCGGGCTCGGCCTGGGTGGGGTCAAAGTCCAGCATCGCTGGCGCAGCTGCTTCGGCGTTGCCGTTGTTGTCGCGCGGGCCACGCTCGCCGCGTTCGCGGCGGTCACGGCCATAGCGGTCGCGGGAGCGGCGCTCGCGGCGCTGCTCTTCGGTGGCGCCATTGCCGTTGGCGGGTGCGTCATTGCCGCTCAGGTCCAGGTCCGGCAGCGATGCCAGTGGAGCGGTGTCCGCAAAGTCACCAGCGGCGGCCGTGGCGCCTGCCTCCTGGGCCTCGACCGCGCGAGGAGCGCGTTCACCGCGTTCACCACGGTTGCCACCGCGATCACCCCGTTCGCGGCGCGGACCGCGCTCGCCTCGGGGTTGCTGGGTCGGTTGGCCTTCTGCGCCACCGGTGTTGCCCGCGTTGGGGCCTTCTACCGGAGTGGTTGCGGCGTTGGTGTTGTCACCATTCACGCCAGCGTTCAGGTTACGCGGCTCGCTGTCGCGGCGGCCACGGCCCCCTTCACGGCCTTCGCCACGTCCGTTGCGGCCCCCTTCACGGCCTTCGCCTTCGGGACGGCGCTCTGCGTCGCGGGGTGGACGGCTGTCTGCATCGCGGGGAGCGCGGCCTTCGGCCGAGCGTTCGCCACGGCGGCCACGGCCTTCGCCAGAGCTGCCTTCGCGGTTGCCATCACGTGGTGCGCCTTCGCGCTGACCGTCCCGGTTGCCATCGCGGCCGCCACGGCGACCACGGCTTTCACCGTTGCGGCCTTCGCGGCGCGGTTCGCCACGGCTCGTGGTTTCGGCAGCGGCAGGTGCGGCTGCGGGCGATGCCGTTGCGACCGGGGTGGGGGCTGCCGGTGCGCTGCCAAAGCCAAACAGGCTCTTGAGCCAGGCGAAGAAGCCTTGCTCTTGCGGTGCGGCAGGGGCGGGCGCTGGAGCGGCTACTGGTGCAGGTGCAGGGGTGGCAGCGGCTGCAGGGCGTTGGCCACCACGGGGTGGGCGTGCGGCGCCTTCGGGGCGGGGCTCCGCCACGGGGGCGGGTGCGTCAGGCAGCACGCCCTTGATCACCGGGGTCTGCTTGTTGGTGGGCTCTTGCGAGCGGCGCGTCACGGCGGTGGGGTCTTCCACTTCTTCGGCGAGCTTGTAGCTGGCTTCGATGTGGTCCAGGCGCGGGTCGTCGTGCTTGAGGCGTTCCAGGCGGTAGTTGGGGGTTTCCAGCGTCTTGTTGGGCACCATCAGCACGGCCACGCGCTGCTTGAGTTCGATCTTGGCGATCTCGGTGCGCTTTTCGTTCAGCAGGAAAGAGGCCACTTCCACCGGCACCTGGCAGTGCACAGCGGCCGTGTTGTCCTTCATCGACTCTTCCTGAATGATCCGCAGGATCTGCAGGGCCGACGATTCGGTGTCGCGGATGTGGCCCGAGCCGCCACAGCGTGGGCAGGGGATGGACGAGCCCTCGCTCAAGGCGGGCTTGAGGCGCTGGCGGCTCATTTCCATGAGGCCGAACTTGCTGATGGTGCCGAACTGCACGCGGGCGCGGTCCTGGCGCAGCGCGTCGCGCAGGCGGTTTTCCACTTCGCGGCGATTCTTCGACTCTTCCATGTCGATGAAGTCGATGACGATCAGGCCGCCCAGGTCGCGCAGGCGCATCTGGCGGGCCACTTCGTCGGCGGCTTCCAGGTTGGTGCGGGTGGCGGTTTCCTCGATGTCGCCGCCCTTGATGGCGCGGGCCGAGTTCACGTCCACGCTGACCAGCGCTTCGGTGTGGTCGATCACGATGGCGCCACCCGAGGGCAGTTGCACGGTGCGGGCGTAGGCCGATTCGATCTGGTGCTCGATCTGGAAGCGGCTGAACAGGGCGGCGTCGTCGCGGTAGCGCTTCACGCGGGCGGCATGCTCGGGCATGACGTGCGCCATGAACTGCTGTGCCTGTTCGTAGATGTCGTCGGTATCGATGAGGATGTCACCGATGTCGTTGTTGAAGTAGTCGCGGATCGCGCGGATCACCAGGCTCGATTCCTGATAGATCAGGAAGGCGCCCTTGCCGCCCTTGGCGGCGCCGTCGATAGCGTTCCACAGCTTGAGCAGGTAATTCAGGTCCCACTGCAGCTCGGGCGCGGTGCGGCCAATGCCAGCGGTGCGCGCGATGATGGACATGCCGTTCGGGTATTCCAGCTGGTCCATCGCCTCCTTGAGCTCGGCGCGGTCCTCGCCCTCGATGCGGCGTGAAACGCCGCCGCCACGGGGGTTGTTGGGCATCAGCACCACATAGCGGCCGGCCAGCGAGACAAAGGTGGTCAGGGCCGCGCCCTTGTTGCCGCGTTCTTCTTTTTCGACCTGGACCAGCAGTTCCTGGCCTTCCTTGATCACTTCATTGATGCGCGCCTGGCTGGGCGAGACACCGGGGGTGAAGTAGCTGCGCGAGATTTCCTTGAACGGCAGGAAACCGTGGCGGTCTTCGCCGTAGTCCACAAAACAGGCTTCCAGCGAAGGCTCGACGCGAGTGACGACGGCCTTATAGATGTTGCCCTTGCGCTGTTCGCGCCCTTCGATTTCGATTTCGTAGTCGAGGAGCTTTTGTCCGTCGACGATGGCCAGGCGCCGTTCTTCGGGCTGCGTGGCGTTGATGAGCATCCGCTTCATGATGCGATTCCTTCAGTGTTTCGCGGACAGCAGCGGTGCAGCCCACCTGACCCACAGGAAGGGCTGCGCGGGCTGCCGCCCACAGTTTCCAAACCAATACAACAAGCTCTACAGGAGCTGTGAATGCCTGGACTGACGCATCGAAACGAAGGGAATTGCCGGGAATGCCAATGATCTGCCGCGCTCTAGCGCAGCATCGTGAGGCAGGGGCGCGTGGATGGGGGCGAGTGGTAGGAGCGCAGTTTTGCTAGCAAAAGAGTAGCTGATTGCGCTTGCTGGCTGGGCGTTGGGGCTGAATTGGAGCGTGCAGCCGGGGGCATCAGCCACCGCCACAAGGTCACCATCCAGCTCATCAACAACCACATGCTCGCTTTGATCCGCTGACAGGCTGCGCCCGGGTAGGGAACATCTGCCAGCTTGGGGGATTCCGTATCAGTGTTTCAATCTGTCAGCCCGCCGCACGGCGTGCTGGCCACCACAGGCATCTGGCCTGCAATCTGCGCGCACGACGCCCGGTGGCATCGACCTGCCTGCGTGAGGGGCAAGGGCTGTGTGGACTAAACTCCAGACAAATCAACCACTTACATAACAACGCGCAGGTGAAACACATTATAGGGGCCAAACCGCCCACAGCCCCTGCGGGGCTTCCCGCAGCCCGCCTGGTGGAAGTGGATGCTGACTCCGCTGGCCAGCGGCTTGATAACTTTTTGATACGCCACTTGAAAGGCGTGCCAAAAACGCATGTCTACCGCATCATCCGCAGCGGTGAGGTCCGCATCAACAAAGGCCGCGTGAGCGCCGACACCCGCGTGCAAGCAGGGGACGTGGTGCGCCTGCCGCCCGTGCGCATCTCCGACAAGGTGGCCGAGAAGGCCGAGCGTCCGGCGCCTGCGCGCGAATTTCCCATCCTGCTCGAAGACGAGCACCTGATTGCCCTGGACAAGCCCGCGGGCGTGGCGGTGCACGGCGGCAGCGGCGTGAGTTTTGGCGTGATCGAGCAATTGCGCCAGGCGCGGCCGGCGTCCAAGTTCCTGGAACTGGTGCACCGTCTGGACCGCGAGACCTCGGGCATCCTGCTGGTGGCCAAGAAGCGGTCAGCGCTCACTCACCTGCAAGACCAGTTCCGTGAGCGCGAGACAGGCAAGACCTATCTGGCACTCGTCACGGGCACCTGGCCTGCCAACAAAAAGGTCATCGACCTGCCACTGCACAAGTACCTGCAGGCCGACGGCGAGCGCCGCGTGCGTGTGACCACGGCCGATGACCCGGATGGCATGCGCTCCATCACGTTGGTCAAGGTGCGCAGCACTGTGCCCGCGCGCGCCGCTCAAGGCCTGCCGGCGATGTCCCTGCTGGAGGTGACCATCAAGACCGGCCGCACCCATCAGATCCGTGTGCACCTGGCTAGCCAGGGCCACGCCATCGTGGGTGACGATAAATACGGTGACTTTGACCTCAACAAGCGCTTGCAGAAGCTCTCGATGAAGCGCATGTTCCTGCACGCATGGCGGTTACAGTTCAACCACCCCGCCTCGGGCGAGCGTGTGCAACTGATTGCCGAGCTACCCCCTGAGCTGGCCGATTTTGTGTCCCCTGCCTGACGATCCTGCGCGAAGAACCCCCTCCATGTCTGCCAAAAACTTCCGTCCGCGCCGCTTCGACCTCATCGCCTTTGACTGGGATGGAACCCTGTTCGACTCCACCGCCATCATCGTGCGCTGCATCCAGGCAGCGGTGCGCGACGTGGGCGGCACGGTACCCACAGACAAGGAGGCCGCCTATGTGATTGGCATGGGCCTGATGCAGGCGCTGGCCCATGCCGCCCCCGATGTGCCGCCCGAAAAGTACACCGAGCTGGGCAACCGCTACCGCTTCCACTACATCCAGCACCAGGACGACCTGAGCCTGTTCGATGGCGTGTTGCCGCTGCTGAACGATCTGCGTGAACGTGGGCACCTGCTGGCCGTGGCCACGGGCAAAAGCCGGCGCGGGCTGGACGAGGCGCTGCATTCGGTGGATTTGCGCGGCGTGTTCGACGGCTCCCGCACCGCCGACCAGACCGCTGGCAAGCCGCACCCCCTGATGCTGCAGGAGCTGATGGCCGAATTTGACGTGGCGCCTGAGCGCCTGCTGATGATTGGCGACACCACCCATGACCTGCAGATGGCGGTCAACGCGGGCTGCGCGAGCGTAGGGGTGAGCTATGGCGCACACGAGCCCGACGCCTTTCATGCCCTCCAGCCGCTGGCGGTTGTGCATTCGGTGCGCGAGCTGCACGACTGGCTGCTGCACAACGCTTGACGCGGGTATCGGAGCGGGACGAGCCCATGACCATACCCTCCACTGATCAGCCTATCGCGCTGTGCAACAGTGGCGACCTTGTCGATGGAGGCCTGGCCGTGCCGTTTGATGTGCAGTACGCAGGCCAAACGTGCAGGGCCTTTGCAATCCGCTACCGAGGCCTCCCGCACGCTTACCTCAACCGCTGCACCCATGTGGCGATGGAGATGGACTACCAGCCCAACCGCTTTTTTGATGACACAGGCAACTGGCTGTTGTGTGCCACCCACGGGGCGGCCTACTTGCCCCATACCGGCCAGTGTGCGGGCGGTCCCTGCCGCGGTGGGCTGGTGAAAATTGCCCTGTCGGAGAGCGATGGTGTGGTGCGCTGGCATACTGCCTACAACCTGCAGCCTGTAGAGTTCTAGAAAATCCAGATGAATTACCCTGATGTGCTGCCGCCCGACGCGGGCCACCGCAACGCGCGGGCCGCAGCGGTGCAGTGCCCAGGACGCATGACATGACAGACCCCCATCAGCCCGCCTCGTCGGGCTTTGACCCCAAAAGCAATTCCGCCCCCGATCTGTGGGCGCAAGCAGCTACTAATTCAGGAGCCCCTGTGAGCGACTCATCGCGTGAACCCGGGTGGGAACGCGCCACGCTGGAAAAGCTGGCCTTTGCCGCCCTCAACGAACAACGCAGCGCCCGCCGCTGGAAGATTTTTTTCCGCTTGGCATGGCTGGTGTTGTTTGCTGCTGTTGCGTTCGTGGCCCTGCGTCAGGCGTCGCCCAGCACCAGCAAAAGCACGCCGCACACTGCCGTGGTGGACATCAAGGGCGAGATCGCGAGTGGCGCCGAGGCCAGTGCCGAGTTTGTTGTGGCCGCCATGCGCAGCGCGCTGGAGGATGAGGGCTCGCAAGCGCTGGTGCTGCTCATCAACTCGCCCGGTGGCAGCCCGGTGCAGGCCGGCATCATCAACGACGAGATCGTGCGCCTGAAAGCCAAGCACAACAAGCCGATCTACGCCGTGGTCGAAGAAACCTGCGCCTCGGCTGCCTACTACATTGCAGCCGCCGCCGACGATATCTACGTGGACAAGGCCAGCATCGTGGGCAGCATTGGTGTGCTGATGGACGGTTTTGGATTCACCGGCGTGATGGAGAAGGTGGGCGTGGAGCGCCGCCTGCTCACCGCAGGCGAGAACAAGGGTTTTCTGGACCCTTTCAGCCCGCAGACCGAGAAGCAGCGCGCCTACGCGCAGACCATGCTCGACCAGATCCACCAACAGTTCATTGCCGTGGTGAAAGCGGGGCGCGGTGACCGTCTCAAGACCACGCCCGATACCTTCAGCGGATTGTTCTGGACGGGCCAGCAGGCCGTGGAAATGGGCCTGGCGGACAAGCTGGGTAACCTGGACTATGTCGCGCGCGAAGTGGTCAAGGCCGAGGACATCATCGACTACACCCGCCGCGACAACGTGGCCGAGCGCCTGGCCAAGCGTTTTGGCGCGGCGGTGGGCATGGGCGCCGTCAAGTCACTGGCCATATCGGGGCCACAGTTGCGCTGATATTCGCCTCGGAGTCGGCAGGGGGCGTGATCATCCGCGCAAGCCCTTGCATTGACGGCAGATGTCTATTCGAAGCCCCGGCAGAGGGATCTGCCGGGGCTTTTTGTTGGGCCCAATTTCGCTGTGCCGCCGTGCCGGTGTGGGGCCGTTGTGCAGCGGTCTGAGGGTTTTGGGGGTGTTTTGGGGCGGTTGCGCTAGTGGAATATGCCTGGAATGCTCCTGAATATGTAGCATTCCAGGCGCCTCGCCCGTAGCGTGTTACCCCGTCGCTGTCTCAACGCCCCAGCGCAAACACCACGGGGGTGCGGTTGTCCGGCGGTGCGGGCTGCTGCTTCCACTGGCGCACCAGCTGGCTTTGCACCCGCGCGTCGGGCAGGGTCAGGCCGCTGGCCAGCGCCAGCCGGGTGTGCGGCTGCAGGGTCTGAACCAGTGCCTGCCACAGTGCTGGGTTGCGATACGGGGTCTCGATGAACAGCTGGGTCTGGCCCGTGCGCAGCGCGATGCCTTCCAGCTCCTTGATGCGCTGTGTGCGCTCTTGTCCGTCTTGTGGCAGATAGCCGACGAAGGCGAAGTTTTGTCCATTGAGGCCACTGGCGGCCAGGGCCAGCAGCAGCGACACCGGCCCTACCAACGGCACCACGCGCAGGCCCAGGTCGTGCGCGGCCCGCACCACCGACGAGCCAGGGTCGGCCACTGCGGGCATGCCCGCTTCGCTGACCAGGCCGATGTCGTGCCCGTTCAGGGCTGCAGCCAGCAGCGGGCGGGCGTCGAACGGCGCTGAGCCTTTGTCGCCGTGGTCACCTTTTTTGTGCACTTCACGCGGCAACTCAGTGATCTGCTGTTGCTGCAGAGAGAGGGCCAGGGGGTGCAGCGCGTCAATGCGCTTGAGGTAGGCGCGCGTGCTCTTGGCGTTTTCGCACACCCAGTGGGTCAGTCGGGCGGCTGTCTGCAGGGTGGCTGAGGGCAGGGCATCCTGCAGTGGGGCCTGGGTGTCGCAGCCAAAGTCGAGGGGGGCGGGCACCAGAAACAGCGTGCCGGTTTTTACATTCATGGCAGCACCAGCCCTGCTGCGCGCAGCATGCGGCATGTGCGGATCAGTGGCAGCCCGATGAGTGCCGTGGGGTCGTCGCTGTGGATGGCGTCCAGCAGTGCAATACCAAGGCCTTCGCTCTTGGCGCTGCCTGCGCAGTCGTAGGGCTGTTCGGCGCGCAGGTAGCGCTCGATTTCTTCATCCGATAGGTCGCGGAACTTCACCTCTACGGGGGCGAGGTCCACCTGTTCAAAGCCGGTGGCCGCGCACACCACTGCCAGGGCGGTTTGGAACACCACCGTCTGGCCGCGCATCTGGCGCAACTGCTGCACCGCGCGATCGTGCTGGCCCGGTTTGCCCAGCGGCTCCCCGGCCAGGTCGGCCACCTGGTCGGACCCGATCACCACGGCTTCGGGGTGCTGCCGCGCCACAGCTTGCGCTTTGGCCAGAGCCAGGCGCAAGGCCAGGGCGCGGGGCGCCTCGCCGGGCAGGGGAGTCTCATCGACATGGGGGGCGGTCACTTCGAAAGGCAGGTTCAGCCGTTCCAGCAATTCGCGCCGGTAGCGCGAGGTCGAGCCCAATACCAGAGGGCGTTGCGGGGAGGGGGATTGATGCATGCGCCGATTCTCTTACACTGCCGCCATGACCAAGGAATTCTCCGCACAGCGCCTCGACGTGAAAGCCTTCGCACAGGCGGGCGGTCGGCTGGCGGGACACGACTCGCTGCTGAAGTACGAACGCCTGGCGCAAGAGGCCAAAGGCCTGCACCCCGACCTGCTGGTGGACTGGGAGGCGACGGGCGAAGTGCGCACTGCCCTGGGAGGCATGGGGCAGGTCTGGCTGCATATCAAAGTGCGCGCCAGCTTCCCCATGGAGTGCCAGCGCTGCCTGACGCCGGTCGATGTGCCCCTGGAGGTGGATCGTGAGTTCCGCTTTGTGGCGGACGAAGCCACGGCCGAGGCCCTGGACGATGAGAGCGAAGAAGACCTGCTGGCCCTGAGCCGCGAGTTTGATCTGCACGAACTCATTGAAGACGAGCTGTTGATGGCTTTGCCCGTGGTGCCCAAGCACGACGAGTGCCCGACCTCGGTGCCGCTGGCGTCTTCGGACGACGATTTTGAAGAAGCCAACGCCGAAAAACCCAACCCGTTTGCCGCGCTGGCAGCCTTGCGCAAAGACGCCAAAGACTGATTCATCGACCCAAAAATCATTTGGGTTATAATCGTGGGCTTCACGCGAACCCCATCGTGTCTTTTTGGGCTGATCGCGTTTTTACCAACCTATTCCAGATCAGGAGCCATCATGGCCGTTCAGCAAAACAAAAAATCCCCTTCCAAGCGCGGTATGCACCGCTCGCACAATGCCCTGAATGTGCCAGGCATTGCTGTGGAACCCACTACCGGTGAAACGCACCTGCGTCACCACATCAGCCCCAACGGTTTCTACCGTGGCCGTCAGGTGCTGAAGAACAAGTCTGAAGCCTGACCTTCACTCCATCCAAAGGCCCGTTGCTACACACCCTGTAGCGCGGGCCTTTGTTTTGACCGTCGTATTCATTTCTCGGCCCCTCGGGCCGACCGGACAAGTCGCCCATGATCACACTGGCTGTTGACTGCATGGGGGGCGACCACGGCCCCCGCGTCACGCTCGCGGCGTGCCGCCAGTTTCTCGACCACCACCCGGATGCCCGTCTGCTGCTCGTTGGCCTGGCGGACAGCCTGCAATCGTTCTCCCACGACCGAGCCACCATCGTTCCCGCTACCGAAGTGGTCGCTATGGATGACCCGGTGGAAGTGGCCTTGCGCAAGAAGAAAGATTCTTCGATGCGCGTGGCCATCCAGCAAGTCAAGGATGGCACGGCTTCGGCGGCTGTGTCTGCGGGCAATACCGGTGCCTTGATGGCCATTGCCCGCTATCTGCTCAAAACGTTGGACGGTATCGACCGTCCTGCCATCGCTACCCAGCTGCCCAACGCCACCGGTGGTGCCACCACGGTGCTGGACCTGGGGGCCAACGTCGATTGCTCGGCCGAGCACCTGCTGCAGTTCGCCGTGATGGGTTCTGCCCTGGTATCGGTCCTCCAAGAGGGTAGCGAGCCCACGGTGGGCCTGCTGAACATTGGTGAAGAAGTCATCAAGGGCAGTGAAGTGATCAAAAAGGCGGGTGAATTGTTGCGATCTGCAGCTAATTCCGGCGATTTGAACTTCTATGGCAATGTGGAGGGCAACGATATCTTCAAGGGCACGGTGGATATCGTGGTCTGTGACGGTTTTGTGGGCAATGTGGCGCTCAAGGCCAGCGAAGGTGTGGCCTCGATGATCATCGGGGCGCTTAAAACCGAGTTTTCGCGCCACATTTTTACTAAAATGGCCGCTATCGTCGCCTATCCGATCTTAAAAGCGTTGATGAAGCGCATGGACTACCGCCGTTACAACGGCGCGGCGCTGCTCGGCCTGCGCGGGCTGGTGTTCAAGAGCCACGGATCGGCAGACGCCATGGCTTTCGAGCAGGCGTTGAACCGGGCGTATGATGCAGCCCGCAACAACCTGCTCGACCGTGTCCGGACCCGGATTGCGCACGCGGCGCCCCTGCTGGCGCCTGCAGATGCCCAGCCCCAGCCTGGCGTTGCGGCGACCGCACAATAATGAGACGTTATTCCCGCATTACCGGCACCGGCAGCTACCTGCCTCCCCGCCGGTTGACCAACGCTGATCTGGTTGCCGAACTGGGCCAGCGCGGTATCGAAACCTCCGATGAATGGATTGTGGAGCGCACCGGCATCCGGGCGCGCCACTTTGCGGCGCCGGATGTGACCGCCAGCGACTTGGGGTTGGAGGCTGCGCGCAATGCCCTGCAGGCCGCCGGCCTGCAGCCCACCGATATCGATCTGATCATCGTGGCCACGTCGACGCCGGACATGGTGTTCCCGTCCGTTGCTTGTATCTTGCAGAACAAGCTGGGTGCCAATGGATGCCCTGCGTTTGATGTGCAAGCTGTGTGCAGCGGTTTTGTCTATGCCCTGTCGGTGGCGGACGCCATGATCCAGACAGGTGCTGCCAATCGCGCGCTGGTGATTGGTGCAGAGGTTTTCAGCCGCATCCTGGACTTCAACGACCGCACCACCTGTGTGTTGTTCGGTGATGGTGCGGGCGCTGTGGTGCTCGAGGCCTCCGACACGCCTGGCATTCTGTCGAGCGACCTGCACGCCGATGGCAAGCATGTCGATATTTTGTGTGTGCCCGGCAATGTGTCCGGCGGCAAGGTGCTTGGGGATCCGGTCCTCAAGATGGACGGGCAGGCGGTTTTCAAGCTGGCAGTGGGTGTGTTGGAAAAGGCGGCCCACGCGGCCCTGGCCAAGGCCGGGCTGACCGAGGCCGATATCGACTGGCTGATCCCGCACCAGGCCAACATCCGCATCATGCAGAGCACCGCCCGCAAACTGAAGATGTCCATGGACAAGGTGGTGATCACGGTGGACCAACACGGCAACACCTCGGCAGCTTCCATTCCGCTGGCTCTGGACCATGGGGTGCGCACCGGTCAGGTCAAGAAAGGCGAAACCCTGCTGCTCGAAGGCGTGGGTGGTGGTTTTACCTGGGGTGCTGTGCTCCTGAAGTTGTAGCTGCTGGCGCAATAAGTACCTGCGCTACCGGCCGGTTTCATCATATTTCTGGATTTTTCATGAAGTCTTTTGCATTTGTCTTTCCGGGGCAAGGCTCGCAATCGGTTGGCATGCTCGATGGTTGGGGTGACCACCCGGTGGTGGCGCAGACCCTGCAGGAAGCCTCGGATGCTCTGGGTGAGGATGTCGGCCTGCTGATCAAGGAAGGCCCCAAGGAGGCTTTGGCCCTCACCACCAACACCCAGCCGGTGATGCTGGTCGCTGGCGTGGCGGCATGGCGGGTGTGGCGCGCAGAAGGCGGCGCAGCCCCGGTGGCCGTTGCCGGGCATTCGCTGGGCGAATACTCCGCTCTGGTGGCGGCTGGTGTGTTGACGCTCGCGCAGGCGGCCCCTCTGGTGCGGCTGCGTGCGGCGGCCATGCAAGAGGCGGTGCCTGTCGGCACCGGTGCCATGGCGGCCATTTTGGGCATGGAGGCTTCCAAGGTCATCGCTGGTTGTGCCGAGGCTTTGGCATCGTTCGGGCCAGGTACGGCTGAGGTGGTGGAGGCTGTCAATTTCAACGACCCGATCCAGACCGTGATCGCCGGTACCAAGGCGGGTGTGGACAAGGCCTGTGAAGTGCTCAAGGCGGCGGGCGCCAAGCGCGCATTGCCCCTGCCAGTGTCGGCGCCTTTCCATTCCAGCCTGATGAAGCCTGCGGCTGAAAAGCTGCGTATGGCGCTGGCGGAGGTTGCGCTTGCTACCCCTCACATTCCGGTGGTCAACAACGTGGACGTGTTGGTGCAGCAAGACGCTGATGCCATTCGCGAAGCGCTCTACCGCCAGGCTTTTGGCCCCGTGCGCTGGGTGGAATGCGTGCACGCGCTGAAAGGCCGTGGTGTGACGCACATCATTGAATGTGGCCCTGGCAAGGTGCTGGCAGGCCTCACCAAACGCATCGACCCTGAACTGGTCGGCGCAGCATTGTTTGACTCGGCCACACTGGCTGAAACCCGGGAGTTGTTGGCATGACGGAATCGACCCAGACAGCAGTGCAGGCGGCGCAAGTGGCGCTGGTGACCGGTGCATCGCGCGGCATCGGTGCTGCCATTGCCCTGGAGTTGGCGGTGCGCGGCTACCAGGTGGTGGGTACAGCCACCACGGATGAAGGCGCTGCGCGCATCAGCCAGGCGCTGGCGGCTTACCCTGGTTGCCGCGGTGCCAATCTGAACGTGAACGATGTGGCTGCGGTCGAGGCCCTGATGGACGCCATCGTCAAGCAGCAAGGTGGCCTGCATGTGCTGGTGAACAACGCGGGCATTACGCGCGACACTCTGGCCATGCGCATGAAGGACGACGACTGGGATGCTGTCATGGATACCAATCTCAAGGCGGTCTTCCGTGTCAGCCGCGCAGCGATCCGGCCGATGATGAAGCAGCGCTTTGGGCGCATCATCAGCATCACCAGCGTAGTGGGTGCGTCGGGCAATCCGGGCCAGGCCAACTACGCTGCGGCCAAGGCGGGTGTGGCGGGCATGACGCGCGCACTGGCCCGTGAGCTGGGCAGCCGCAGTATCACCGTGAACTGCGTGGCACCCGGTTTCATCGAGACCGACATGACCTCCGTGTTGCCCGAAGAGCAGCAAAAAGCGCTCAATGCGCAGATCCCGCTGGGTCACATGGGCAAGCCGGCCGACATCGCTCACGCGGTGGCGTACCTTGCCTCGCGCGAGGCAGGCTATGTGACGGGACAGGAGTTGCATGTCAATGGCGGCATGTACATGTAGTTATTGAAAGTTAACGCCGGTTCATCCGGACGGCGGGTCGTTTAGGGGCTTCTCCTTAAGCGGCTAGAATCGCGGATTCATTCACAACCCCCAGAGGGAAACCATGAGCGATATCGAAGCACGCGTCAAAAAAATCATTGCCGAACAACTCGGTGTGGAAGAGTCCCAAGTCACCAATGAAAAGGCCTTCGTGGCAGACCTCGGTGCCGACTCGCTCGACACGGTGGAACTGGTGATGGCTCTGGAAGACGAATTCGGCATCGAGATCCCGGACGAAGACGCCGAGAAGATCACCACGGTGCAAAACGCCATCGACTACGCCAACACCCACCAGAAGGCCTGAGCGGCGCCCTGCGCCTGACTCAAGCGATCAGCAGAAGGTTTTATACGCATGAGCCGTCGTCGCGTTGTCGTGACCGGCCTGGGTTGCGTCAGCCCCGTGGGTAACACGGTGGCCGAGTCCTGGGCCAATCTCCTTGCCGGCCAGTCCGGCATTGATCTCATCACCAAGTTCGATGCATCGAACTTCGCCTGCAAGATTGCGGGAGAGGTCAAAGGTCTTGACCTGGAGTCGTACATCAGCGCCAAGGATGCGCGCGCGATGGATACCTTCATCCACTACGGCATCGCTGCTGCAGCGCAGGCCGTCCAGGACGCAGGGCTTCCCACGGGTGAAGCGCTCAGTGAGGAGTTCGCCACACGCATTGCCTGCGTGATCGGCTCCGGCATTGGCGGCCTCCCGCTGATCGAAAACACACACGCCGAGCTGGTCAGCCGCGGGCCACGGCGTATCACTCCATTTTTTGTACCTGCGTCCATCATCAACATGGTGGCAGGGCATGTGTCCATGCGCTTTGGCTTCAAGGGTCCCAACCTTGCCGTGGTGACTGCCTGCACAACGGGCTTGCACTGTATCGGCGAGGCAGGTCGCATGATCGAATACGGCGATGCGGACGTGGTCGTGGCTGGCGGTACCGAATCCACGGTATCTCCGCTGGGCATCGGCGGGTTTGCCGCCATGCGGGCCCTGTCCACCCGCAACGACGACCCCAAGACGGCATCCCGCCCCTGGGACAAGGATCGCGACGGTTTTGTGCTGGGCGAAGGCGCCGGTGTGATGGTGCTCGAAGAGTATGAACACGCCAAAGCGCGAGGCGCCAAGATTTATGCCGAACTCAGCGGCTTCGGCATGAGCGCAGATGCAGGTCACATGACGGCACCCAACATGGATGGACCCCGCCGCGCCATGCTCAGCGCGTTGCGCAACGCCGGGATCAATGCCGATCAGGTGGATTACCTTAACGCCCACGGCACGTCCACTCCTCTGGGTGACATCAACGAAACCAATGCAATCAAAGCGGCCTTGGGCGACCACGCCTACAAGACCGTTGTGAGTTCCACCAAATCCATGACGGGCCACTTGCTCGGCGGTGCGGGGGGGATTGAGAGTGTTTTCACCGTGCTGGCACTGCATGAACAAAAAGTGCCGCCCACCATCAACCTGTTCAACCAGGATCCGGAGTGCGATCTCGACTACTGCGCCAATACGGCGCGGGACATGAAGATT
Organism: Acidovorax sp. Root568; assembly: GCF_001427445.1. NCBI lineage: Bacteria > Pseudomonadati > Pseudomonadota > Betaproteobacteria > Burkholderiales > Comamonadaceae > Acidovorax > Acidovorax sp. Root568. The sequence continues at coordinate 544,880 of NZ_LMGP01000018.1, forward strand.
GATGTAGCCGTCAAGAACAACTTTGGCTTTGGCGGCACCAACGGAACGCTGGTATTCAAACGCGTCTGATTGCGCGCATATACCAATCTCGGATTCGGTGGCAATACGTATCGCTCGTGGGCCTGCGGGCGATGTGTCATTGACTGTGGTGTCTGTCCGTCATCGAATTGGCGCTTGATTCGTCCGTCGAAGGGAGCTGTCTTGTGACGCGGCTTTCGAGACGGCCTCCCTCTATCCAATATTCGCTGCGTCGCAGTCGGGCGCTGAGCGTGCTGTTGGCTGCCTGGGTGCTTGCTGGTGGTGCCGTTTTGGTTGCCTGGATCGCTTTGGGTAGCCGTGCCGCGCATCTGTCTATCGCAGTGGCCCTGTGTTTCTGGCTGCCAGCGATGGCGGCTGCCATGCACTTTTGGTGGAGCCAAGCCCGTGGAGTTTTGCAGTTCGACGGCCAAGCCTGGACGCTGAACCGAGTGGCGCCGCCCACCAGTGTGCCGCTGACGCTTTCGGCGCCCCCTGAGGTGCTTCTGGATCTGCAGGCGCATCTGTGGGTGCGCATCTTGCTCGTCGGACATCCGCCGCTGTGGTTGTGGCTGGAGCGTTCTAGCCAGCCAGAGCGCTGGATGGACTTGCGCCGTGCGGTATATTCGCGCGCCAGATCGGGCGCTGACAACGCTGACGAAACCGCCCGGCAAGCTGCCCTAGGGCGTGAATACTGAGTATCCATGACTGTAATTCCGCCTTCCCCCTCCGAAGACAGCGACCTCCAACTGGTGGAGCGCACGGTAGCGGGCGACCAGCGCGCCTATGAATTGCTGGTCATCAAGTACCAACGCCGCATCGAACGACTGATCGGGCGCATGGTGCGCGACACGGACCTGGTGCAGGACATTGCCCAGGAAACCTTCATTCGCGCCTATCGGGCGCTGCATCAGTTTCGCGGCGACGCCCAGTTTTACACCTGGCTGTACCGGATTGCTGTCAATACAGCCAAGAAGGCGCTCATGGACATGAAGCGCAACCCGGTCATTTCCGAAAATGCATTCAGGGGTTCGGAGGACGAGGATGAAACTTCCCGCCTTGGACACGAACTAACCAGCGACGAAACCCCCGAAACTGTCCTTGCGGCCCAGGAAATCGCCCAGGTCGTGAATGCAGCCATGGAGGCCTTGCCCGATGATCTGCGCCAAGCTGTCACGCTGCGAGAGATCGAAGGGCTCAGTTATGAAGAAATTGCTACCGCGATGGGGTGCCCCATTGGTACGGTGCGATCTCGAATTTTTCGGGCGCGAGAAGCCATTTCGGCCAAAGTGCGACCCTTGCTCGAAAACCAGTCGGGCAAACGGTGGTGAGGTGATTGAATGAACAAGGCACAAACAGGTATCACCGCCTCGGCGGACGTCAGCTTGACCGGCGGACGGAGCGAACAGCTATCTGCTCTGGCGGATGGTCAGCTGCACGGCGATGAGTTTGCCGATGCGCTGGCCTGGGCGGCGGAAGACGAAGGACGTGACACATGGGCGGTTTACCACCTTGTGGGCGATGCGTTGCGTTCTTCTGATTTGGCGCGGCCAGCAAATCCAGCGTTTCTGTCCCGCTTGCGCGAAGAGCTGGCCAAGGAGGCTCCGCCACAGCGTCCCCATGTTCCAGCCCAACTGGGCATCGTAGCGACCCCTCTGCCTGTGGCTGCCAATGCTTCGGTTTTCCGTTGGAAGATGGTTGCGGGCTTTGCGTCGCTGGCCGCTGTGGCCGCCATTGGCTGGACTTCGTTCTCCCAACTGCAGGGGGCGGGTGGAGCTGGGGCTCAACTGGCCGCGTCTTCCCCCGAGCGTGCGACTGCGCAAGGCGCGCCTGTCGTAGCTGTTGCTGATGCGGACGGCCAGCAAGTGATGATCCGGGATCCTCGATTGGATGAGTTGCTGGCGGCCCATAAGCAGTTTGGCAGTACGTCGGCCCTGCAGATGCCTGCTGGCTTTTTGCGCAACGCTACTTTTGAGACTCCTGGCCGCTGAATCGTGAACGGTATGTCTGGCGCTGAGATAGTGTGATGAACCCCCCTGGAGTTGCGAAGGTCTTTGGAAATACCCGGGTTCGATGGCTTGGCTCGTTGATAGCCGCAGCGATGTGTGGTTTGTTCGTGGGGCCTGTCGCGGGGGCTCCTGCTGCATCCTCTGAGTCAACTACCACCGCAGTGGCCGAGCGCGACATGGCGCAGTGGATCGAGCGCATGCACAGCGCACCGTGCAGCCGAGCCTATGCCGGAACCTTTGTGGTGTTGTCGGCCAGCGGCGCCATGTCCAGTTCACGCATCTGGCACGCATGCGATGGCCAGCAACAATTGGAGCGGGTTGAATCGCTCAGTGGCACTCCGCGCACGGTCTATCGCCGTAACGACGAAGTTCGTACCTTCCTGCCCCAGGCGCGCGTTGTGCGGTCAGACCGCCGCGATGCATCTGGGCTCTTTCCGCGCGTACCTGTGGTCAGCGGTACATCGATCGCCCAGTTCTACACGCCCCGCCTGCTGGGGCAGGAGCGGGTGGCTGGCTTCGTGTCGGACGTGGTCTGGTTTCAGCCTACGGATACCCTGCGTTTCGGTTATCGGCTCTGGAGCGAGCGCGAAACCGGGCTGGTGGTGAAGCTGCAGACGCTGGCGGCTGATGGTCGGGTCTTGGAGCAAGCGGCTTTTTCTGAGCTGGATCTCAATGCGCCGGTGAAGGTTGATCAGCTGACGCGTCTGATGGACGCGACGTCGGGTTACAAGGTGGTTGCACCCTCAGTGGTCAAAACTACGGCAAAGGCCGAAGGTTGGGCCTTGCGCCAGCCCGTGGCTGGGTTTGTGCCTGTCAGCTGTCACCGACGGGCGATGTCTGACGCTCCGGATGCCTCCAGTGTCTTGCAGTGCCTGTACTCCGATGGACTGGCCTCGGTGTCGTTGTTTCTGGAGCCCTTCGACCCGCAGCGTCATCCCGCGCAGCCCCAGGTGTCCAGCATGGGCGCTACACAGCTGGTAGCCCAGCGTGGGCCGTCAGACACGTGGTTGACCGCAGTGGGAGAGGTACCTCTGCAGACACTGCGCCTTTTTGTAGGTCAGCTGGAGCGCCTGCGCTGACAGCCGCGCTGCAGATGACTGCGGGCCGCCATACCCGGTCATTTGGCGGTTTGTGTGGGCATGGAGGGCGTGACGAATGCGGGGAACCATTTGGCGTCACACTCTTCACAGTCACACACAATTCGTGAACAGCATTCGCCAAGAATCAAGAAAGGTCGAAGATGCCGAAGTTTGATGGAAGTATGTTGCGTTCGGTGGCAGTGGCATGCCTGATGGGTGGTCTGGCCACGGTCTCGGTAGCGCCCCATGCGGCGTTGGCACAACCTGCACCGCTGGTTCGGGGTTTGCCTGATTTCACCGATCTGGTGGATCAGGTGGGGCCGTCAGTGGTCAACATCCGCACCGTCGAGAAAGCGTCCAGTCGAGCCAACGCCAATGGCATGGACGAAGAGATGCTGGAATTCTTTCGCCGGTTTGGGGTACCCATCCCCAATGCTCCGCGTCAACAGCGGCCTCAACGGCCTCAACAGGAAGAAGAGGCGCAGCCACGTGGAGTGGGATCGGGTTTCATTCTGACCTCTGACGGGTTTGTGATGACCAACGCGCATGTGGTTGAAGGCGCTGACGAGGTCATTGTGACCTTGACGGACAAGCGTGAGTTCAAGGCGCGCATCGTGGGGGCTGACAAGCGCACTGACGTGGCCGTTGTGAAGATCGAGGCGTCAGGATTGCCTGCTGTGAAAGTGGGGGATGTGAGTCGCCTCCGAGTGGGCGAGTGGGTAATGGCGATCGGTTCACCCTTTGGGCTGGAAAACACGGTCACCGCGGGCATCGTCAGTGCCAAGCAGCGCGATACGGGTGACTACCTACCCTTCATCCAGACCGATGTGGCCATCAACCCCGGAAACTCTGGCGGGCCGCTTATCAACATGCGTGGTGAGGTGGTGGGCATCAACAGCCAGATCTATTCCCGCTCTGGCGGATTCATGGGTATCTCGTTCGCCATCCCCATGGATGAAGCCATCCGTGTGAGTGAGCAGCTGCGCGCTTCGGGCCGTGTGACGCGTGGCCGTATCGGTGTCCAGATCGGGCAAGTCACCAAGGATGTTGCTGAGTCGATTGGTCTGGGCAAGGCGCAGGGCGCTCTGGTGACCGGAGTGGAGGCAGGATCGCCCGCCGACAAAGCGGGTGTGGAGGCGGGCGACATCATCACGCGCTTTGATGGCAAACCCATCGAGAAGGTGGCAGACCTGCCGCGCCTTGTGGGCAACACCAAACCAGGCAATCGCAGTTCGGTGACGGTGTTCCGTCGCGGTGCATCCCGCGATCTGGCCATCACCATCGCGGAGATTGAGCCTGACAAGCCCGCCACCAAAGTAGCCGAGCGCGAGGAGAAGCCCAAGGCCTCTGCCGCTGCACAGCAGATCGGTTTGTCAGTGACGGAACTGACGGATGCCCAGAAGAAGGAGCTCAAGCTCAAGGGCGGGGTGGTCGTGGCGACCGCCACGGACGCGGCAGCACGCGCTGGCCTTCGGGAAGGGGACATCATCCTGTCGGTTGCCAACACCGAAGTGGCGGGCGTGAAAGAGTTTGAATCCGTGTTGTCCAAGGCTGATAAGAGCAAGTCCATCAACGTGCTGTATCGCCGTGGCGAGTGGGCTCAGTACGCGCTGATTCGCCCCGGCAGATAAGCGGCACAAGCGAGAACGAGGATGGCCCGGAGTCGGGCCATTCCCTACGTTTCAAGGTGGCCATTGTCGGTGCCTGGTTTTTTTTGAGGGGTTGGCAGGAAGCGCCCACACCAGTCTAGATGTTAGCTTTTGCTAACTTTTCAGAGGTCCATCAACCAGTTTCGATAGAATAGAGACTTGCGTTCAACGCTTATCTGCATATCGACGGGCGCTCTGTTCACGATGTGGGATGTTTTTGAGCAATGCACAGTTGATCCACAGCTCACCCACAAGTTGTCCAGCGTTGTTCTTGTGCAGACTGTGCATAAACTGTGTATAAAATTCCTGTTGCACCCTGGCAACTTCCCTTGGATGCCGAGGGTCGGGCTTTTTCAGGCGGCCTTTTTGCCTACAATGAAGCTCCAACTATCGCAGTTGCCAATGATTGTTGGTTCAGGGCGCGTCGCCATTCGACGCGCCCTTTTTTCTTGTGCGCACTGTTTTAATTCAATCACTTGACGCTTTCCGTTGATGAATCACATCAGAAATTTTTCCATCATTGCGCACATCGACCATGGCAAGTCGACGCTTGCCGACCGCTTGATTCAGCGGTGCGGAGGTCTTGCAGACCGTGAGATGGAGGCCCAGGTTCTGGACTCGATGGATATCGAAAAAGAGCGTGGGATAACCATCAAGGCGCAGACCGCTGCGCTGCAGTACAAGGCCCAGGATGGGCAGGTCTACAACCTCAATCTGATCGACACGCCAGGGCATGTGGACTTCTCGTACGAGGTGAGTCGTTCGCTGTCTGCATGCGAGGGTGCGCTGTTGGTGGTGGATGCATCGCAGGGGGTCGAAGCGCAGACTGTGGCCAACTGCTACACCGCTCTGGATCTGGGTGTGGAAGTGGTGCCGGTGCTCAACAAGATGGATCTGCCCAACGCTGATCCAGACAATGCCAAGGCCGAGATCGAAGATGTGATCGGCATTGATGCCACCGACGCGATTCCTTGCTCTGCCAAAACCGGTATGGGAATCGATGAGATTCTGGAGGCGATTGTTGCCAAGGTGCCCGCACCACGTGGCAATGCCGATGGCCCGCTGCGCGCGATGATCATCGACAGCTGGTTCGACAGCTACGTCGGGGTGGTCATGCTGGTGCGTGTGGTCGATGGCCGCTTGCTCAAGGGCGAGCGCATCAAGATGATGGCCACGGGCGCGGTGTACAACGCCGACAACCTGGGGGTGTTCACGCCCGCCAACGAGCCGCGCAATTCCCTCGATGCAGGGCAGGTGGGCTACATCATTGCCGGCATCAAGGAGCTGCAGGCCGCCAAGGTGGGTGACACCATCACGCTCGAGAAGAAGCTCCCCAACAATGCAGGGCCTGCTACGGACGCGCTGCCTGGTTTCAAGGAGATCCAGCCCCAGGTGTTCGCAGGTCTTTACCCCACCGAAGCCAGTGAGTACGACTCGCTGCGTGACGCCCTGGAAAAGCTCAAGCTCAACGATGCCTCGCTCCACTATGAGCCCGAGGTGAGTCAGGCGCTGGGCTTTGGCTTCCGCTGCGGCTTTCTCGGACTGTTGCACATGGAGATCGTGCAAGAGCGGCTGGAGCGCGAATTCGACCAGGACCTCATCACGACGGCCCCCAGTGTGGTCTATGAGGTGGTCAAGGCCGACAGCGAAGTGATCATGGTCGAGAACCCCTCCAAGATGCCTGACCAGGGTCGTCTGGAGGAAATCCGCGAGCCTATCGTTACGGTCCATCTGTACATGCCGCAGGATTATGTCGGCCCGGTGATGACGCTGGCCAATCAGAAGCGTGGCGTGCAGATGAACATGGCGTACCACGGTCGCCAGGTAATGCTCACTTACGAAATGCCGCTCGGTGAAATCGTGCTCGACTTCTTTGACAAGCTCAAATCGGTCTCGCGCGGCTACGCCTCCATGGACTACGAGTTCAAGGAGTACCGTGCCTCCGATGTGGTGAAGGTTGATATCCTGCTCAACGGAGAAAAGGTGGATGCCTTGTCCATCATCGTGCACCGTTCGCAGTCGCAGTACCGCGGCCGGGCAGTGGTTGCCAAGATGCGCGAGATCATCAGCCGCCAGATGTATGACGTGGCCATCCAGGCGGCCATCGGCGCCAACATCATTGCGCGCGAAACCATCAAGGCACTGCGCAAAAACGTGTTGGCCAAATGTTATGGCGGCGATATCACCCGCAAACGCAAGCTTCTTGAGAAGCAGAAAGCAGGCAAAAAGCGCATGAAACAGATCGGATCGGTCGAGGTGCCTCAAGAGGCATTCCTGGCCATTTTGCAGGTGGAAGATTGATGCAGTTCATGCAAATTTTGACGTCACTGGTGCTGGCGGCCTTCGTGGGCTATATCGGTGCCTGGTATACCGGAGCTATCGAGGGCAACTTTGCACTGCTTTTGTTTCTGGCGACGGTCGTCACCGGCATCTACTGGCTGGCAGAGCGCATTTATTTTCTGCCCCGGCGGCGCCGCGCGGCGCAGGCCATCGAGGACGCAGCAACTGAGCGGCGTGCAGAGCTGGATCGCATGGGCATCCAGAAGGTGGATGTGGATGTGCAGGAAGCCAAGGGCCGCATCCTCATGCAACCCTGGTGGCTGGACTGGACTGCGGGGTTGTTCCCAGTCATCGCTGCGGTGTTTTTCTTGCGCTCGTTTCTTTTCGAGCCTTTCAAGATTCCATCGGGCTCCATGATCCCAACGCTGCTCGTTGGTGACCTGATTTTGGTGAATAAATTCACCTATGGCATTCGACTGCCTGTCATCAACACACGGTTGACCGAGGGCTCCAGGCCCGTTCGCGGCGATGTTCTGGTGTTCCGCTATCCACCACAGCCCAGCATGGACTACATCAAGCGTGTCGTAGGGGTGCCGGGCGATGAGGTGGCCTACATCAACAAGCGCCTCACCATCAACGGTAAAGCTGTTGACACCAAGGCGTTGCCCGACTTCTTTGAAGAAGACTCCATGCGTTACTTCAAGCAGTTTGAAGAGCAACTCGGCGATCAGCCCCATCGGTTGTTGAATAACCCCGATGTGCCCGCTTTCGTACAAGGCGCCAGCACTTTTGCCTATCGTGAAAACTGCCGCTACAGTGTGGAAGGTGTCACTTGCAAGGTGCCGGAGGGGCATTACTTCATGATGGGTGACAACCGCGATAACTCACTGGATTCCCGTTACTGGGGGTTCGTGCCCGAGAGCAATATCGTGGGCAAGGCCTTTTTTGTCTGGATGAATTTCGGTAATCTCAAGCGCATCGGCTCGTTCCATTGAGTGCGGGCGCTTGCCAATAACATTGAGGGGGTCATTGATGAAGACATATCGCACTGCAAGCCGCTCAAGCCAACGCGGGCTGTCGTTTTTCGGGCTGATTTTTGTGGGGCTGATCGCCGTGGCGGCTTTTGCTATCGGAGGTCAATCAGTTCCGATCTTCCTGGAATTCGCTTCGGCGAAAAAGGCCATTGAAAAGGCCAAGGTGGAGAGTACGGTGCCCGGGGTGCGCGCTGCGTTTGATCGTGCTGCGGCCATTGACGACATCAAATCCATCAAGGGGTCAGACCTTGAGGTAACGAAGCGAGGCGACAAGGTGGTGGTGTCGTTCAAATACTCGCGCGAGATTCCTCTGGCGGGCCCAGCCTATCTGGTCTACCGCTTTGATGCGCAGACCAACTAGGTGCAGCCCGGTCTTTTAGCGCTGCAGGATCGCCTGCAGCATGTGTTTGCTGATCCTTCGCTGCTCCAGCGTGCCACCACACACCGCAGTTTCTCTGCGGACCATAACGAGCGGCTTGAATTTCTGGGCGACTCCGTTTTGAACCTGGCGGTGGCCAGCCTGCTGTACCAGCGTTTGTCTGCCTTGCCCGAGGGTGACTTGTCGCGGGTGCGGGCCAATTTGGTCAAGCAGGACACGTTGCACGAGTTGGCGGTACGACTCAAAGTCTCAGAGGTACTGCGCCTCGGAGAGGGTGAGGCGAAATCAGGGGGGCAGCAGCGCCCCTCCATCCTGGCGGACGCGTTGGAGGCCTTGATTGGGGCGGTGTATCTGGATGCCGGCTACACCAGCGCAGAAGCGCTGGTGCACCGTCTTTTCCAGGGCGTGGAGATCAACCCGCAGATGCAGGCAGCATCCAAGGACGCCAAAACCGCGTTGCAGGAGTGGCTCCAGGGCCGCAAAATGAGGCTGCCGCAGTACAAGGTGGTCGCGACGGTGGGTGCGGCCCACCGCCAGACCTTTGACGTCGAGTGCGATATTCCCGAACTGGGCCTGACCGAGCGTGGCATCGGCGGTTCCCGCAGGGCAGGCGAGCAAGCCGCCGCCGCGGCCATGCTGGCCACATTGAAAGCAAAGAATTTATGAATGACGCTACCAAAGATGTAGCTGCTGACCAGGGTGCTGAAAGCGCCCCGGTGCAAAACGATCTGGAAGCCATGCTGGCTGCTGCGGGGGCTCCGGCGGCTGTGCCCGGCCAACGCTGTGGTGTGATCGCCATTGTTGGCAAGCCCAACGTGGGCAAGTCCACCCTGCTCAATGCCCTGGTGGGGCAAAAGATCAGCATCACCTCGCGCAAGGCGCAGACCACGCGCCACCGCATCACGGGCATTCGCACCCTGGACCAGACGCAGTTCATTTTTGTGGACACCCCTGGCTTCCAGACCCGGCACGCCACCGCACTCAACAAGTCGCTGAACAAGACTGTGATGGGCGCGATTGGCGACGTGGACCTGATCCTTTTTGTGGTGGAAGCCGGCAACTTCACGCTGGCGGATGCCAAGGTGCTTTCGCTGTTCAAGCCGGGCATTCCCACGCTGCTGGTGGCTAACAAGCTGGACATGGTGCACCGCCGTGCCGAGCTGGCCCCCTGGCTCAAGAGCATGCAGGAGCGCCATCCGTTTGCCGAGTTCGTGCCCATGTCGGCCAAGAACAAGGGCGACATCGAGCGTTTGTTTGGCATCTGCGCCAAATACCTGCCCGAGCAGGCCTGGTGGTATGGCGAGGATGAACTGACCGACCGCAGCGAGAAGTTCCTGGCCTCTGAAACCGTGCGCGAGAAGCTGTTTCGCTTCACGGGCGACGAACTGCCCTACACCTCGACCGTGGTCATCGACAAGTTCGATGAGGAAAAGAGCAAGCAGCACAAACGCCTCGTCAAGATTGCCGCCACCATCGTGGTGGAGCGTGACAACCACAAGATGATGGTCATTGGCGACAAGGGCGAGCGCCTGAAGCGCATTGGCACCGAGGCCCGCCAGGAGCTGGAAAAGCTCATGGACGCCAAGGTGTTTCTGGAGCTGTGGGTCAAGGTCCGCTCCGGCTGGGCCGATGACGAAGCCCGGGTCCGCTCCTTCGGCTACGAGTAAGTCCCGAAAGCTGACTTCCCCGTCTTCCTGCGCACACACCCCGCAGCAGGCGTCACGGGCGATCCCTCCGTACCATTCATCCCCGCAGCACCGTGGCCGTAGCCAAGCGCATTTCTGATGAACCTGCGTTCGTGCTGCACAGCTACGACTGGAGCGAATCCAGCCTGATCCTGGAGGTCTTCTGCCGCCAGCAAGGGCGGACCGCACTGGTGGCCAAAGGGGCCAAGAAGCCCAGCTCCAACTTCCGCCCGGTGCTGCTGCCGCTGCAGCCCTTGCTGGTGACCTACACGCTCACGGGCGATGGCCATGCGGACATCCACACGCTCAAGGGCGCTGAATGGGTGGGGGGGCATGTGATGCCCACGGGCGATGCGCTGCTGTCGGGCATGTACCTCAATGAACTGCTGCTGCGCCTGCTGGCGAGGGCAGACCCGCACCCTGCATTGTTTGATGCCTATGCAGGAGTGGTGCGCGTGCTGGCCAGTGAGCATGGCGATGCGCTCGAGGCGGTGCTGCGCAGTTTTGAGCTGCTGCTCCTGCGCGAGATCGGCCTCTTGCCGGGACTGGACGTGCAGACCATGACCTTCGCCCCCCTGGAGCCGGGCACCCGCTACACCCTGGTGCCCGAAGGCGGCTTGCGTGCCGCGTCGGCAGCGGACCGCGCAGGCCTGCTGGGCAGCCAGTGGCGGGCCCTGCAGCATGGTCTGGATGACGTGGCCAGCTACACCGCCACCTTGCGCGCATGTGCCCCCGTGGCGACCGAACTCAAGCCGCAGCTGCGTGCCCTGCTGCAATACCATTGCGGCAGCCCGACGCTGCGCACCCGCCAGCTCATGATTGATTTGCAGGCCCTATGAATCCATCCTCTCACTCTCCCCAGCGCACCGCCTTGTCAGTCAACGTCAACAAGGTGGCCTTGGTGCGCAACACGCGACACCTGGGCATTCCCAGCGTCACCCGCGCGGCCGAGTTGTGCCTGCAAGCGGGTGCGCAGGGCATCACGGTGCACCCCCGGCCCGACGAACGCCACATTCGCGGCCAGGACGTGCATGAGCTGGCAACCCTGATGAAGGCCTGGCCCGACCGCGAATACAACATCGAGGGCAACCCGTCGCAGAACCTGATGGATTTCATTCGCCAGGTGCGCCCCCAGCAGGCGACTTTTGTGCCTGACAGCGAGGACCAGTTCACCAGCGACCACGGCTGGAGCTTTCCGCAAGATGCCGAGCGCCTGGCGCCCCTGGTGGCCGAATGCAAGGCCCTGGGTGTGCGCGTGAGCCTCTTCATGGACCCGGTCCCTGAGCAAATGGCTGCGGCCAAGGCCGTGGGAGCCGACCGGGTGGAGCTGTACACCGAGCCCTATGCCGCCGCCTGGGGTTCGGCACAGCAGGCGGCCGAGCTCAAACGCTATGCCGCAGCCGCCCAGGCTGCGCTGGACGTCGGATTGGGCGTCAACGCTGGCCATGACCTCAACCGGGACAACCTTGCTGCTTTTGTGCGCGAAGTGCCGGGCGTTCTGGAGGTCTCGATTGGCCATGCGCTGATTGCTGATGCGCTGGAGCTGGGCTACGCCGCAACCGTGCAGGCGTACCTGGACTGCATTGCCCAGGGCTTTGTGGGCGCAGGAAACTCCTGATTTGATAGCTGCGGAGGCATGTTTCACTAGCGCTTCTAGCCATTTTGATTGAAATTTCATGATCTACGGCATCGGCACCGACATCTGCGACGTGCGCCGCATCGCGGCCAGCCTGGCGCGCCACGGCGACCGCTTTGCTGAAAAGGTGCTGGCCGAGGGCGAACTGGCCACCTGGCGTGAACGCAGCGCGCGCTGGCCCGACCGGGGTTTGCGCTACCTGGCCACCCGGTTCTCGGCCAAGGAGGCTTTCAGCAAGGCGATCGGTCTGGGCATGCGCATGCCGATGACTTGGCGCCACTGCGAGGTCGCCAAGCTACGCAGCGGCCAACCTGTCATCGTGCTGCACGGCGCGCTCAAGGAATGGTTTGAGGCCCAGGGCTTGCAGGCGCACCTGAGCGTGACCGACGAAACCGACTACGCCGCCAGCTTCTGTGTGGTAGAAAAAATCCAAACCAAATTACCTTGAGGCGCATGATTCATATGTGCTGATAGCTATCAATTGAGTAGCAATTGACCCTTGAAACGTCCCATGACTGAACACGCACCCCTGATCCTCGACGTCGCTGGCACCACCCTCAATGCCGATGACCGCCGCCGCCTGGCGCACCCACTCACGGGGGGGATCATCCTGTTTGCCCGCAACTGGGAAAACCGCGCACAGCTGCTGCAGCTCACCAGCAGCATCAAGGCCGTGCGCGACGACCTGTTGATCTGTGTGGACCACGAAGGCGGCCGTGTGCAGCGCTTTCGCACCGATGGTTTCACCCACCTGCCGCCCATGCGTGCGCTGGGAGAGATGTGGATGGATGACGGCAAGGGTGCCAAGGCTGTGCCCGGCAGCGGGGCCCTGCGCGCCACCAATGCGGCCACGGCGGCGGGTTATGTGCTGGGTACCGAATTGCGCGCCTGCGGTGTGGACTTCAGCTTCACGCCCGTGCTCGACCTGGATTGGGGCGAAAGCGGAGTGATTGGAGACCGGTCCTTCCACCGCGACCCCCGTGTGGTGGCGCTGCTGGCCAAGAGCCTCATGCACGGCCTGCTGCAGGCGGGCATGGCCAACTGCGGCAAACACTTCCCTGGCCACGGCTTTGTCAAGGCGGACTCGCACACCGAGGTACCCGTAGACAAGCGCAGCCTCAAGGCCATCCTGGCCGACGATGCGGCGCCTTACCCCTGGCTCAGCAGCACCCTCACCAGTGTGATGCCGGCCCATGTGATCTACCCCAAGGTGGACAGCCGCCCCGCCGGTTTCTCGCAGCGTTGGCTGCAAGACATCCTGCGCCGTCAGATGCGTTTTGACGGCGCGATCTTCAGCGACGACCTCAGCATGGAAGGTGCCCGCCGCCTGGACGGCCAGGTGGTCAGCTACACCGATGCCGCCGTGGCGGCGTTGGAAGCGGGTTGCGACCTGGTGCTGCTGTGCAACCAGAGCGTGGGTGAGGGCAAGGCGGTGGACGAACTCATCACGGGCCTCGACAACGCCCGCAACCAGGGGCGCTGGCAACCCAGTGTGGACAGCGAATCCCGCCGCCTGGCGTTGCTGCCCGAAACCCTGCCGCAAGCCTGGGATGAACTGATGTACCAGCCTGCCTACCTGCAGGCGCTGGACCTGTTGCCCTGACCTGCGTGTGGTGGTGTGTCCGGTACGGGTGCCACACCCCTTGCGGTGCCGCGTGGTTACCCGCTAGGGCGTGTTGACGGGCCCTGGCGTCACAGGCGTCGGTGCGGCCGGTGAGGCATTGGCTGCCGCATCCGCAGTGGCCGCAGGCGGGGCAGGGGGCGGCGGCACTCCTTGAAACCTGCGCACCACGCGCTGGAACACCAGCGCATTCGGAATCTGCAGCCAAGCCGTGTGATCGGTGGCTGCGCCGTGGTCTTCCAGCGTGGTGTAAAGCAGGTTGATGTCCACCACGCGCCCCTTGGCGCCAGGCTTCTCTGCGGTGTCCAGCACCTCGATGTAGTCGCCGATCTTGAAGGGCCGCACGGTGAAGATCAGCAGCGCACAAAACAGGTTGGACAGCACGCTCCAGGCCGCGAAGAACGCGACGGCACCCACAGTGGCAAAACCGGTGAAGGCGGTCCAGAGCACCGTGGCCGACACCCCCATGCGCTCCAGCACCAGCAGCACGGCGCTGGCAATGATGAGCCAGCGGATCAGGCCGTTGATGGGCACCAGCAGTTCATTGGGCAACTGGTAGTGGGCGCTGGCACGGCGCACCAGGCGCCTCAGTGTGCGCTGCAACAGCCAGGCGACAAACAGAATCAGCAGGATCTGCGAGCCAGGAATGATGACCTCAAGCCAGTCCTGCATCCACTCGGGCAGTCGGGTTTTCAGAACTTGCATGCGGGAGACGGCGGTACGGGCGTTGCGTTCAGTCGCGTCGAACGAGAAGAAGTGGAAGAAACTCAATTGCGCAATTGCTCCACGGTGTCCATTTGCATTTCAAAACTGAAGAAGCGGTTGCGGCCCTGGGCCTTGGCGGCATAGAGCGCCTGGTCGGCCCGCATGATCATGCTCTCGGCGTTGGTGCTGTCGTCGGGCACGCAGGTGGTGATGCCACCCGACAGGGTCAGCGTGTCGCCCAGTGGGGAGTCTGCGTGTGCAATGGCGCGCACCTTGAGCAGCTGCCCCAGGGCGCGTGCAAAGGTCATGGCGCCGGAGCGGGGTGTGTTGGGCAGGATGAGTGCGAACTCTTCCCCCCCGTAGCGCGAGGCCACGTCCCGGGGGCGCACACAGACCTCGCGCAACAGGCGGCCCACCTCTTTCAGGCAGGCGTCTCCTTGCACATGGCCGCTGGCGTCGTTGAAAAGCTTGAAGTGGTCCAGATCGCACAGCATCAGCGTGAGCGGCGTGCCGTCGCGTCGCGCGGCCAGGATCTCGTTGTGCAGGATGCGGTCAAACCCGCGGCGGTTGACGAGGCCCGTGAGCGCATCGATTTCCACCATCTCGTTAAGCCGCTGATTGGCGACATGCAACTCGGCCGACATCGACACCAGCCGTCGGCGCATGTCCAGCAACCGCCGCATGGCGCGCAGCTTGGCCATCAGCACGATGGGCTTGACGGGTTTGACCAGGTAGTCGTCGCCCCCCACCTCAATGCCGCGCCACACATCCAGTTCGTTGTCCAGGCCCGACAGGAAGATGATGGGCGTCCAGTCCCCCGCCTCGCTCTCACGCATCTGCTGCGCCACCCAGTAGCCATCCTGGCCCGGCAGCTTGATGTCCAGCAGCACCAGATCGGGCCGGTGGGTCTTGAACAGATGCAGCGCAGCCGGGCCCTCGGGTGCCTCGAAGATGTCTGACACCCCCGCCCGCCGCAGTTCGGCCACCAGCGCCGCGCGCACGGACCCCTGGTCTTCGACCACCAGTACCGAAAAAGCATTGCCCGAAGGCAGGGGCTCGTTGGCAGGGTAGGGCGCATTGCTGGAGCTGAAGGGCACGGTATGTCTCCTTGGTGCCTAGTGACCGGTAGAGGGGGCGGTCGCTGACCGCCCTCCGACGCAAATCAGGCCTCAGGACTCGCGGCGCAGCGCAGGGAACAGAATCACGTCGCGAATGCTGGGGCTGTCAGTCAGCAGCATCATGAGGCGGTCAATACCAATACCGCAACCCCCCGTGGGTGGCATGCCGTACTCCAGTGCGCGCACGAAGTCGTGGTCGTAGAACATGGCTTCGTCGTCGCCACTGTCTTTGGCGGCCACCTGGGCATGGAAGCGTGCGGCCTGGTCTTCGGCGTCGTTCAGCTCGCTGAAGCCGTTGCCGAACTCGCGGCCGGTGATGTACAGCTCAAAGCGCTCGGTCACCTCGGGGCGGGTGTCGTTGGCACGTGCCAGGGGCGAAATTTCGGTGGGGTGTTCCATGATGAAGGTGGGCTGCCACAGCTTGTCTTCCACCGTTTCTTCAAAGTACAACACCTGCAGGCTGGCCAGCGTGCGGGTCGAGAGCTTGTCCTTCCCTTCGGTCATGCCCAGCTTCTTCAATGCACTGATGAGCCAGGCGGCATCGTCCACATGGGCACCGGCCTCGGTGTACTGGAAGATGGCTTCGCGGATGGTCAGGCGGGCAAACGGCTGGGTCAGGTCCACCGCGCGGCCCTGGTAGGTCATCTGCAGCGAGCCCGTGGCCTTGAGCGCCACTTCACGGATCAGCGTCTCCGTGAAGTCCATCAGGTCCAGGTAGTTCCAGTACGCCGCGTAGAACTCCATCATGGTGAACTCGGGGTTGTGGCGCACCGAGATACCTTCGTTGCGGTAGCTGCGGTTGATTTCGAACACGCGCTCGAAGCCGCCCACGATCAGGCGCTTGAGGTACAGCTCCGGAGCGATGCGCAGGTACATCTCCTGCTCCAGCGCGTTGTGGTGCGTCACGAACGGCTTGGCATTGGCGCCGCCCGGTATGGGGTGCAGCATAGGCGTCTCGACTTCGAGAAAACCGTGGCTCACCATGAACTCGCGCAGGCCGCTCACGGCCTTGCTGCGGGCCACGAAGCGCTTGCGGGCTTGCTCATCGGTGATCAGGTCCACATAGCGCTGGCGGTACTTCTGCTCCTGGTCGGCCATGCCGTGGAACTTGTCGGGCAGCGGGCGCAGGCTCTTGGTGAGCAGGCGCAGGCTGGTCACCTTGACCGACAGCTCGCCGGTCTTGGTCTTCATCAGCAAGCCTTCGGCACCAACGATGTCGCCCAGATCCCAGTGCTTGAAGGCCGCATATAGCTCTTCGCCCACAGCGTCACGGGTCACATAGAGCTGTATACGCCCACCCACTTCGCCCAGCGAGCCATCCTGGATCGTGGCGAAGCTGGCCTTGCCCATCACCCGCTTGAGCATCATGCGGCCGGCCACAGACACATTCACCGGCGTGGCTTCCAGAGACTCGTTCGTGGCAGCGCTGTGTTCCAGGTGCAACTGGGCAGCCTTGTGGCCGGGCTTGAAGTTGTTGGGAAAAGCAACGCTACCGCCGTTGGCCTGGGCTTCGCGCAGAGCGCGGAGCTTTTCGCGGCGCTCGGCGATGAGCTGGTTGTCGTCCTGAGGGGGGAGGGAGGTGGTGGTGTCAGACATGGAGAGCCGCCCGCAAATGGAGGCGTTCAGAGGCGTTATTCGAACCAAAACCCGTGATTTTAGTTTTTTGCACGTGCCGTGGGGTGCTTGTTCCCGTCTGAGCCCGGATAATTTGCCGCATGTTTCTTAAAGCGGGCCTCCTCTCACTGCTGTTGCTGCTGGTCAGTCGCGTATTGGGGGTGTTGCGCGAAACGGCATTGGCCGCTGCTTTTGGCAGCTCAGGCATGGCAGATGTGGCCATTGTCATGTTGACCCTGCCGGATTGGCTTGCGGGCGTATTCGTCAGCGGTGCGTTGGCCTATGTTCTGCTTCCGCATTGGGCGAGAGAGTCAGCCGCGCAGCAAAATGCCACACAACATCGCGTTGCCACGTATCTGCTGTGGGGAAGCATCCTGCTTGCAAGTGTGATGATGGCGGCCCATGCTTCATTGGGGGCTCTGCTGGTGCCGGGAGTATCGCTTTCCCTTGAGGGCTCAGTCGGTCAAGCGGTGGTTTGGAGTGCTTTTGCCTTACCCGCCGCCATGCTGGCGGGTCTGTGGGCAACGCGGCTGCAGCATGAGAAGGACTTCCTAGGTATGTATAGCGCGAACCTGGTGGTCAATGGCGTGTTGATCACAGCGCTGGTCTTTTGGAGCACGCGTGGATCTGCGACGGGCGAAGGGGCGGTGCCAACGTTGGGTGTCTTTCTGTTGGTAGCGGTCTTCATGAGGCTGCTGTGGCAGGGCTGGCGCATGCGACCGCTGTACCGCCACGGCAACTCGCTGCCCTCTTCTTCCATCGCGCCTGGCCCTTTGCCCGGCTGGCGCATCTGGATATGGGCGGTTTTGGGGGCCGGTCTGCCACTGACCTTGCCCTTCGTGGCGCGTACCTTCGCGTCTGGCGCTGGTGAGGGGGCTCTTGCTACCTTCAACTATGCATGGAAACTGGTGGAGTTGCCGTTGGTTCTGGCGATCCAATTGGTAGCGTCGCTGGCTTTCCCCGCCATCGCCCACGCCCACGGCAGGCAAACCGACTCTGAAAATTCAAACGGGGAAGCGATGGCATCTGCCGTACGCAGCGCCCTGATATTGGCCTGGACATTGGCCTGCGCAGCAGCAGCAGCGTTGTTGGTGGGGGCTCCCGCTATCTCCAGTGTGCTCTTCGGCTGGGGGCGCATGCAAGCCTCAGCGTTGGTGCAGATTGCAGCCTGGGGTAGTGTGGGTGCCTGGGGCTTGTTGCCGCAAGCACTTTTGGCAGTGGCTTTGACTATTTTGGCCACTGTAGGGCGCATGCGTTTTGCAGTGCTGGCCTATGCGCTCGCCCTGGCGATAGTGCTCGTTGCTGGAGCCATGGGTTACACGGCGGGGCACCAGCTGATGTGGGCTCTGAATGCGGGGTTCCTTGGTGCTGCGGTGGTGGCTTGGGGCGCGCTGGGCGTGCCTGCCATGCGGCGCTGGGTTCCGGTGGGGGCCTTGCTGTCGCCCTTTTTCATGCTGGTGGCCTGGGTGGCCGTGACGCAATGGCTTGGCCTTGCGGGAGCAACACCTTCTTCGATTCCTGGATCAAAACAGGCTCAAGCGTTTCTTCTATCTGCGGTAGCTGCTCTCTTTGTTGTAGCGTCTGGTTGGTTCGTTGGCCCCGGATTGCGCCAAGCCCTGCGGTCATAATCCGATCCCAACCATGATGGATTTTCTACAGATCACCAATGACCCAGATCTGGCGCGCCGTTGCGATGCGCTGCCCGGTATGCGCTTGTTTGTCGATCTTGAAAGGAATGGCAAGGCCGCGCGTCAGGCAGGACGTAACACGTTCGTCAGCACGCACCAACCCGAGGATGTAGGTCGTATCAAGGCTCAGTTGCGGCGGTCCCAGTTGATGGTGCGGGTGAACCCGTTGCACGAAGGCACGGCCGTGGAGTTGGACACAGTGCTGGCGCAAGGTGCCGACTCGGTGATGTTGCCCATGTTCCAGACCCCCGACGAGTTGCGCGCCTTTAGCCGTATCGTGGCAGGGCGGGCTCCTATCGTTGCGTTGCTGGAGACGGCGGGCGCGCTGCATTCGCTGGATTCTTGGGTTGATACCACTGGTCTGCGAGAGGTGTTCGTGGGGTTGAACGACCTGCATCTGTCGCTGGGCTGCAGATTCATGTTCGAGCCCCTGGCGCAGGGGCTGCTGGACGGCGTGGCACTCAAGGCTCATGCGTATGGATTGCGCTTTGGTTTTGGCGGCATCGCACGATTGGACGAAGGGCTGCTTCCGGGCCGTGATGTGTTGGCTGAGCATGTTCGCTTAGGCTCACGAGGCGTGATTTTGTCGCGCACTTTTCATCGACCAGACGAATCGGGGGCTGCCGTGCACACCTTTGAGGCCGAGGTTGAAGCCCTGCGGCAGTCTGAGCAGACCTTGTCAAGGCGTACGCCAGAGCAGGTCGTTGCAGACAGGCTACGTATCAGCAGTGTGATACGTTCTATTGCAACGTCCATGTCCGTGCGGACTGTAGAGGCAGTGGATTGAAGCGCGGCGTGGATATCGTGCTTTCCTTGGTGGCGCTGCTGGTCCTGAGCCCGCTGCTGTTGGTGGCTGCGCTGGCGATTGCTTTAGAAACGGGTTTTCCGGTTCTTTTCCGGCAGGCCCGCCTGGGTCTGAATGGCCAAGAGTTCGGCATGTACAAATTTCGCAGCATGGTGAAGAATGCGGCTCAGATGGGGCCATATTTCACCGCTGAAAATGATCCGCGCATCACCCGCGTTGGCCGCTTCATACGCCGCACCAGCATCGATGAACTGCCTCAGCTATTTAATGTGCTTACGGGTGAGATGAGCTTAGTCGGCCCGCGTCCCGACGTGCCCGCTCAGCGCAGCCTATACACCGACGCTGATTGGGCGCAGCGTTGCAGCGTGCGACCCGGTATCACAGGGCTGGCTCAGGCCCTGTACCGGTCCGATTCGACAGAGGTGCAGCGGCTCGAAGCCGACCTGTGCTACACACGCGAAGCTTCGCTCTGGCTCGACCTGAAGATCTGCTGGTGGACATTCAAGCGCCTGGGCGGCCAGGGCGCGAACTGAACCATGTGCGGTATCTTTGGCTACTGGGATCGCATACAACAGTCGTTGGACGATAAAGTCCTGCGCGGTATGGCGCAAGCGCTGGTGCACCGCGGACCGGACGACGAAGGCATCCACCACCAGCCCCAGCGGGGTGTAGCTATCGGCAACCGGCGGCTGTCCATCATCGATCTAGGCGGCGGTCACCAGCCCTTTGCCAGCGACGACGGCTTGGTTGCCGTGGTGCAAAACGGCGAAATCTTCAATCACTTGGAGTTGGCCGCCGAGCTGCGCTCCCAGGGCGTGCGTCTGCGCACGCAGTCGGACACCGAAGTCATCCTGCGCCTGTACGAGCGCGAGGGCATCTCCTGCCTGAGTCGCCTGAACGGTATGTTCGCTATTGCCATCGACGATGCGCGCGAAGACGCGTTGTATCTGGCGCGCGACCGCATCGGCGTCAAGCCCCTGTTTGTGTACGACGACGGCCAACGTATGCTGTTTGGCTCTGAGCCCAAGGCCCTGTGGCCGGCCGTTCGGCGCAAGCCTGGTATGTGCCTGGAAGCAATCCATCATTACCTGACGTTCAACTATGTCCCTGCGCCGTGGACGGCCTACGAAGGCGTGTGCCATGTCATGCCTGGCACCTGGCACAAATACACGCGGGGCCGCCATGTGCAGACGCAGCGCTGGTGGAGCCTGGCAGACCAGCGTGAGCAAGACTTTGAGTTTGGCGATTGGTCCGATGAGTTCATGGCTTTGCTCGACGACGCCACCCGCATCCGCTTGCGTGCCGACGTACCCTTTGGCGCTTTCCTTTCGGGCGGGGTCGATTCGAGCACCATCGTCGGACTGATGGCGCGCCACGTGCGGGAGCCGGTCAAAACCTTTTGTATAGGCTTTGAAGACTTGCGCTACGACGAGTCGGCCTTCGCTCTACAGGCCGCCCAGCGTTTTGGTTGTGACCATACGATGGAAGTTGCCGAATTGAATATGTTGGCGCAGTGGCCCCGCGCACTGCATCACCTGGACCAGCCGCATGGTGATGCTTCTTTCATGCCCACCCTGCGCGTGAGCGAACTCGCGGCGAAGCAGGTCAAGGTGGTGCTGACAGGTGACGGCGGCGACGAACTATTTGCTGGTTACGACAAATATGCCCAGTTCTTCGCGCAGCCAGATGCACTGACTTTGCCGCAAACCGCGTTTGAGCGCAGTTACTTTGACAGTATTTCGCTATTCACTCCCAAGGCCAAGACCGCGCTGTATCGGCCAGAAGTGCGCGCGCAACTGGCTGGCGTCGACAGCTTCACTGCTGCGGCCCAACCCTGGTTCGAAGAGGCATGCCATTTTGACCGTATCAACCAGGCGCTCTACTTAGATATGCAGCTGCTACTGAGCGGTAACAACCTTGTCAAGCCCGACCGGATGGGTATGGCTGCGAGTATTGAGGCGCGCACACCATTCCTGGACTGGCGGATGATGCAGTTCGCCTTTCGCTCGCGCGGCGCGACCAAGCTATCGGCGCGGGGCGACAAAAAGCATTGGTTGAAGCGGGCGGCTGCACCGCTGATAGGTAACGAATTGGCGTACCGCAAGAAGCAAATGTTCACTGTGCCCATCGGTGATTGGTTCCAAGGCGAGTTGCATGGCTGGTTGCGTCAGACCCTGCAGGGCAGTGAAGTAATCGGACGATTGTTCGATCCCACAATATTGGGCTGTATGTTGGATCGGCATAGGGACGGCCAAGGTAACTTCACTCGGGAGCTACGTGCGCTGGCCGCGTTAGAAATTTGGAGTACTGCATGCTGAACTCGCAGACTCTGCCGCGCTTCCGCACGCGCGATCCGCGGCGAAGGGCTTTTTTTGTTAGCTATGGCGCTGGCCACATCGCCAAAATTGCGCCAGTGGTTCGCGAGTTGCGACGACAGGGCGTTGAGTGTTTGTTGATGGCACTCACGATCGGCTATCCGAAGGCTCGGCAGCTGGGACTTGAACCTATGGGCTATCGGGATTTCCTGCCCCTGCTAGGTCCTCGAATGGAGGAGGCACTATCGTGGGGAGATCGCCTGCTGGTCGGCAACACACATCCCGAAGTCGATTTGGAGGAAACGCGTTGCTACTTAGGTATCAACTTCTTGCAATGGGTTGATGCCGAAGGTGAGGTGGCCGCCCGCCTGCGGTATCAGCAGAGGGGTCGCCAAGGGTTCATGCCGGTCGATTTCATGGGGCGGGTGCTGGATGCTCTGCAGCCCGGCCTAGTCGTGGCTACCAGCACGCCTCGATCCGAGGAGGCAGCGATTCGTTCCGCAGTTAGTCGTGGTATCCCAACGCTCACGATGGTTGATTTGTTTGCGCCAGAGTCTGACCCCTTTCTCTACAGACCTGTGCATGCCCGGTGCATTACTGTCATCGCCACAGAGGTGCGTGAGAGATTCCTTGCCCACGGCCTCGCATCTAATCAGGTGTTTGTGACCGGTAGCCCCGATTTCGACGAACTTTTTGACCCTTGCGCTGTGGAGCAGGGTCGAGCTCTGAGGGCGAAGTTGGGCTGGGAAGGATTTCACATAGTGCTTTGGGCCGGGATACTTGAGCCGGATCACGCGACTTTTCCCGGCGCTGCTTTTGGCCTGGCCGTAGAGCAAGCTCTGCGAGCCTGGGTCAAGAATACGCCTCAGACCGGTCTGATCGTTCGCTACCACCCGGCTCAGTATCACGAGTTTGCGCGCCTAGCACCGCAGGAAGGTGTGCACTTGAGTATCCCGAGGGTGGATCCGATTGCCCCCTTGCTGCACGCAGCTGATACGGTGATCCACCAAGTTAGTACGGTTGGACTGCAAGCGGCCGTGCTCGGTAAGCGCGTACTCCACCTTGGGTTTTCCGCCTGGGTTCAGAGTGCCGACTTCGACTTGGGGAGTCTTGGCCCCAGTGAGTTGGTAAACAGCCTCGACGAGATTGCAACCATGCTCAACAATCGCCCAGCGCCAGCTGCTGACCGCCCTGTGTCTGTCCCTCAAGGGCCTGCTACACCCCGCATTGCCGAGCTGGCTCTACAACTTTTGAACTCTCCATGACGACAAAACTGACTGAGGAAGAAATTCGCCCGAAAAATTTGATGACGGGCCAGAAGGTCGCAGCACTTACCGACGTGGGTCGTCTTCTCACGCGCTACAGTGAATTCGTTGAGGTGGATTGCCCAGCGTGTGGCGTTCATCGACGTACAGCGCAGTACAGCAAAAATGGACTACGGTACGTTCGGTGTGAAGATTGCCAAACTCTCTATGTCTCACCCCGGCCTACAGCTGAAGTTTTGGCTTGGTTTTACCGCGACTCTCCAAACTACGCGTACTGGAATGCCCACATCTTCCCTGCATCGGAGGTTTCGCGGAGGACTCGGATTTTTGTGCCTCGGGTCAATCGCTTGCTGGAGATATGCGCCCGGCACCAGACCCGGACGGACTCACTACTGGAAGTCGGTGCGGGATTCGGTACTTTCTGTGCTGAGCTCATGTCGCGAAACGTTTTCAAGCGAGTCGTGGCTGTCGAGCCGACACCAGGGCTTGCCATCAGTTGCCGAGAGCGTGGCATTGAAGTGCTCGAAATGCCGATCGAGGAGGTCACTCTGCAGTCTACGGACTTGTTCGACGTAGTCGCCAGCTTCGAAGTTATCGAACACCTGTTTAGCCCCCTGGACTTTGCCCTGCAGATGGTTCGCTTGCTGCGCCCTGGCGGGCTGCTGTTGCTGACCTGCCCCAATGGACAAGGCTTTGACATCGAGACACTTGGCCCTGTGAGCGATACGGTTGATCATGAGCATCTGAACTACTTCAATGCCGCATCGCTTGAAAAAATGCTGCGGCGCGTTGGCTTGGACGTACTAGAGTCGTTCACCCCGGGTTTGCTGGATGCCGAATTGGTGCGCAACAAGGTGCTCGAAGGTTCATTCGACCTGAGCCATCAGCCGTTTTTGAAGAGGGTGTTGCTTGACGGATGGGAGCAGCATGGCCAAGCGTTCCAAGACTATCTGATAGCGCAAGGGCTTTCCTCAAATCTCTGGGTCTTGGCGCGCAAGCCAATTTGAGCAACTACCATATCCAGTCACACGAACAGGTCTTCGATGCCCCAACGCGTAGTTACTTTGGTGGACTTGCAAATCCAGAATATATTGTCAGTGACCCAAGCTCTGAATTTGGTGGGCGCGCGGGTGATAGTTGCACGCGATGCAGCCGCGATAGCGCAGGCTGACCTGCTGGTACTTCCGGGTGTAGGCTCATTTGCAGAGGCTTCGCGACGCTTGTTTCAAAGCGGGCTGGCGGAGGCGATTCAACACCATGCTTTAGAGCGCCAGCGTCCCGTTGTAGGGTTCTGTTTGGGCATGCAGCTGCTCGGAGATTCCAGCCAGGAGCATGGCGAACATCCAGGTTTGGGACTGATCCCAGGGCAGGTGGTCAGGTTGCGAGAAAAGCTGCCAGACCATCGCGTGCCAAATGTAGGCTGGCGCACGGTTCATTTGAACGAGTATTCAACGGCAGTGCTACCAGCCGTTCTCGACGGCGCTAATTTCTACCATGTGCATAGCTACCACTTTGAGGTGAAGTCGCCTTCTCACTGCATCGGCACATCGCGTTTTGCTGAAGAAGACATCGCCAGCATTGTGGCTCGGGGTCGAGTGCTGGGGACTCAGTTTCACCCTGAGAAAAGCCAGGAGCCCGGCTTGGACCTCCTTCACGCACTAGTTTGTCACTTCCGCTGATCGAACATGAAACGCCTCATCCCGGTGCTACTGCTCAAGAACGGACTGATAGTACGTAGCCAACTGTTCAGTATCCATCAAAGCATCGGTAACCCTATGCACACGGTGCGTCGGCTCTCCAACTGGAACGTTGATGAGCTGATCTTGCTCGATATCTCTACCGAAGACCGCCATGACCTGCGTCGCGACGACCTCCAGGTGCAATACCAAGGCACCACCCTGCTGGGCTTGCTTCCTGAGATCGCCAAACTGTGCTTCATGCCGCTGGCGGTGGGAGGCGGCATTCGAGATATCGAGGCTATGCGCGAACGCTTTGCTGCAGGTGCAGACAAATGCGTCATCAACTCCGAGGCGGTGCGCAACCCTGCACTGCTGACTGAGGCCTCGAGGGCATTTGGTGCCCAGGCCGTGGTGGTAAGCATCGACGTGCTTCGCCATCGCGATGGTCGCTTGGAAGTGATGATCGACGGCGGTAGAACGCCGACTGGGCTTGATCCATTGGCGTGGGCACGCGAGTGTGAACAACGGGGCGCGGGCGAGATCGTGCTCAACTCTGTGGACCGCGATGGTGCTGGCACCGGCTATGACCTTGCATTGGTTCAGGCGGTTACAACGTCAGTATCGATCCCCGTGATTGCTTGCGGTGGTGTCGGCACATACGCTGACTTCGTGCCCGCTTTGAATGAAGCCGGCGCCAGTGCCGCAGCTGCAGCCAACATCTTCAACTTCTATGAGCTGGCTTACCCGCACGCCAAAAAAACTTGCATTGATGCGGGGGTTGCCATGCGGCCCGTGCAACTCGCCAACAAGTGGTTTACGCGTGAACCGCAATACGACTTTCAAATTGAAAAAGCCAAACTCGAGATGCGGATGAGCCATGCGCGCCAAGGTCTTTTCGCAGCGGCGCAGGATCCGCGTGAACGAAAGATGCGCTGGTGCACACAATGTCTGTATCCATCACTGAGTGCCACACCCATGGAGTACGACGCCAAGGGGTTGTGCACGGGTTGCCAGATGGCGCAGATGAAGACCGATTTCGGAGCCTCGGAATGGCAACGTCGCGGCACAATCCTGCGCGGAATTTTTGAACAAGCCCGTTCATCCGACGGAACGCGGCACGACTGCGTCATTGGCGTCTCAGGTGGCAAGGATAGCTACTTCCAGACTCACTACGTAAAGAACGTGTTGGGCTACAAACCGCTCTTGGTAACGTATTACGGCAACAACTACACCCCAGAGGGCGAATACAACTTGCGGCGCATGGCCGAGGTGTTCGATGTAGATCACATCATCTACAAACCCAGTGTGACCCTGCTGAAAAAGCTCAATCGCCTAGGCTTCCAGATTATGGGGGATATGAACTGGCACGGCCATATGGGTATCGCCACACTGCCAATGAAAATCGCTGCGTTGCATAAGATTCCTTTGGTAGTTTGGGGTGAGCACGGCTATGCCGACTTGTGCGGGCAGTTCTCCATGAACGACTTTGTTGAGTGGAGCTACCGCAATCGCCTTGAGCATTTTGGCCGCGGCTACGAGTGGAACTACATGGTGGGCTTCGAAGACATCACGGCGGCTGACATGGTGCCTTACCAGTACCCCAGTGATCAAGAGCTTTTTGACCTCAACCTCAAGGGTATCTACCTCTCTAACTATGTACCATGGGACGGTAACGCTAACAGCAAACTGGCTTCTGAGTTGTACGGTTTTGAGGCAGGCAACACGCCGTTTGAACGCACCTACCGCCGAGCGTCCAACCTAGACGACATGCACGAGAACGGCGCGCACGACTACATGAAATACGTGAAGTTCGGTTATGGCCGCTGTACAGATCACGCATCCAAAGACATCCGCAGTGGCGTACTATCGCGCGCTGAAGGCATTGCGTTAGCTCGGCATCACGACCCGGTCAAGCCGTTTGATGTGCAGCGCTGGCTGAATTACGTGGGTATGGATGAAACCACCTTCGATGCTATCGCTGACACCTTCCGGGACCCGCGGGTATGGTGGTTTGATGGTGGCTGGAGGAGACACGAGCTCAGTGACTAGGTGAGTCGCTAGGCATTTTTTTCCACTTTAATCCGCTCTCAGGACATGCTGAACCAGTCCACCATACTCATCACCGGCGGCACCGGATCGTTCGGCCACACTTTCGTGCCCATGACCCTGGCGCGCTACAACCCTCGCAAGCTCATCGTTTACTCGCGCGACGAGATGAAGCAGTGGGAAATGGCCAAGTTGTTCCGGGGTGACGAACGAGTGCGCTTTTTTATCGGCGACGTACGCGACCGCGAGCGCATGTACCGGGCGCTGGATGGGGTGGATTACGTGGTTCACGCCGCCGCCACCAAGATCGTACCCACAGCAGAGTACAACCCGTTCGAATGCGTCAAAACTAACGTGAATGGTGCTATGAACGTGATCGATGCATGTATTGACCAGCGGGTCAAGGGTGTGGTGGCCCTGTCCACCGACAAGGCCAGCAGCCCAGTGAATCTCTACGGAGCGACCAAGCTCGCTTCTGATAAGTTGTTCGTTGCAGGGAATTCCTACGCTGGTGTCGATGGATGCAAGTTCTCGGTAGTGCGCTACGGAAATGTCATGGGTTCGCGCGGTTCGGTCATTCCATTCTTCCTGACACAGAAGGGTAAAGGATCTTTGCCAGTGACCGACGCGCGCATGACCCGCTTCATGATCAGCCTTGAACAGGGCGTGGAGCTGGTCTGGCACGCATTCGAGGACATGGAGGGCGGCGAGATCTATGTCAAGAAGATCCCGTCGATGAAGGTGACCGATATCGCCCTGGCGGTCGACCCTGAAGCACAGCACGAGATCGTGGGTATCCGTCCTGGCGAGAAACTGCATGAACAGATGATCAGTCCGGAAGACGCCTACTACACTTATGAATACCCGGAGCACTTCAAGATACTGCCCGCCATTCACAGCTGGCACGAGGACTTCAAGCGTATTAAGGATGGGCGGCGCGTGCCCGCAGGCTTCACCTACGCCAGCGACAATAACACCGAGTGGATGGACGTGTCCGCCCTGCAGGCCTGGATCGCCCAGCACCAGGACAAGATCGGCCGCATCTGATCCGGGCAGCGTCATGGACTTCATCCCCTACGCCACACAGTCGATCAATGAAGACGACTTGGCAGCAGTGCGCGAGGCTCTGACCTCGGGTTGGTTGACCCAGGGCCCAGCTGTGCCAAGGTTTGAGCAGGCTTTCGCGCAGCGGCACTGTGTAGCTCACGCGGTGGCCGTGTCCAACGCCACCGCCGGCTTGCACATCGCCTGCCTTGCTCTAGGTGCAGGTCCAGGTAAGACCGTGTGGACCAGCCCGAATACCTTCGTTGCCTCGGCCAATAGCGCGCTGTACTGCGGTGCAGATGTGGACTTCGTGGACATCGACCCCGTCACCCGGAACATGAGTGTGGCGGGCTTGGCTGTGAGACTGGAACAGGCCGAACGCGACGGCCGCCTGCCCGCCATAGTGATTCCGGTACATTTCGGCGGCTTGCCCTGCGACCTCGTGCCCATGCGAGCGTTGGCGGACCGTTACGGTTTCAAGGTCCTGGAAGATGCGTCCCACTCTGTGGGCGCCCTTTACAACGGCCAGCCTATTGGGAGCGCATATGCCGACGCCAGCGTGTTCAGCTTCCATCCGGTCAAGATCGTGACCACCGGTGAAGGCGGCATGGTGACCACGCAGGACGCTGCGCTGGCGCGCAGTCTACAGCTGCTTCGGTCGCACGGCATCACGCGTGAGGTGTGTGAGATGGATCACCCTGAAACGGGTGCTTGGCACTACGAACAGCACAGCCTGGGCTTCAACTATCGGATGACGGACATCCAGGCCGCCCTGGGCCACTCGCAGCTACAGCGCATCGACAGCTTCCAAGCCGCCCGCGAACGTCTGGCCGAACGCTACGACCAATTGCTGGCTAAGCTGCCCCTGCGGCGGCCGGCCCGCGTGCCCGGCCCGGGCTCGACTGCCCATTCGTCCTGGCACCTCTACGTGGTGGAGCTGCTGCCGGGCCTTGGCGTGGCCGACCGCGCCACCGTGTTCACTCGTATGCGCGAGGCTGGCATCGGTGTCAATGTGCACTACGAACCGATTCCGCTGCAGCCGTACTATCGCGGCCTGGGCTTTCAGCCTGGCCAGTTCCCGGCCGCCGAGGCCTATGCTGTACAAGCCCTTTCAATCCCGCTTTACCCATCCCTGACAGATGTTCAACAGGACCGTGTGGTGGCGGCGCTGACAGCGGCCTTGCAGGCATGACCACACTGATCATCGTCCAGGCGCGCATGACCTCGACCCGACTGCCGGGCAAGGTGCTGCTGCCCTTGGCTAGCGAACCTATGCTCACGCGGCTAGTCGAGCGGCTGCGTCGAGTGCAGCGCGCCGACGGTATCGTCGTTGCCAGCACCACCAACGTGACCGACGATCCGATCGCTGGGCTGTGCGCGCAGCTGGGCGTTTCCTGCCATCGGGGGCTCGAACACGACGTGCTTTCCCGTTATGCCGACGCTGCACGACTGCACGGCGCCGACACGGTTGTGCGCGTCACCTCCGATTGTCCGCTGATCGACCCCGCGTTGATCGACCGGGTGATCAACGCCTATGAAGAGGGCTGCGGCGACTACGTCTCCAATATGCTGCCGCCAACCTGGCCATACGGCATGGCTGTGGAGGTGTTTAGCGAGGCTGTGCTGGCTCAGGCCCATGAAGAAGCCACCCAAGCGGCCGAGCGTGAGCACGTCACGCCATTTCTCTACTGGCGCCCCGAGCGTTACCGCCTGTGCAATGTTGCCAGCCCTGTGGACCTGAGCCAGCATCGCTGGACTGTGGATACCCCCGAGGACTATGCGCTCGTCAGTCGTTTGTTCGACCACTTGATGCCGACCAAGCCCTATTTCAATCAGGCCGACGTGTTGACACTGTTGGACCAGCACCCCGACTGGATCGCGCTCAACCAGCACATCATGCAGAAGCCTGCGAACGAAACCCAGACCGTCAAGAAAAACCCATGACCTTCAAGACTGAGCAGGAAGCCTTCTGGGCCGGCGATTTCGGCACCGAGTACATCCAGCGCAACCAGGGCGATGCGCTGCTCGCCTCCAACCTCGATTTCTTCGGCAAGGCCCTGCGTCAGGCCAGCGGCTTTCGCAGCTGTATCGAATTCGGCGCGAACATCGGCATGAACCTCAGGGCACTTAAGCTGCTGCACCCTGGCATTGACGCCTACGCCATAGAGATCAACGCCGCGGCCGCGAACCAACTGGGCGAGGTCCTCCCGTCGGCAAAAGTCTATAACACGTCTATCTTGGACTTCGTGCCTATGCGCCAATGGGACCTGACCCTTGTCAAAGGTGTGCTAATCCACATCAACCAGGAGGTGCTCCCCCAGGTGTACGACAAGCTGTTCGCCGCCTGCGGTCGCTATCTTCTGGTAGCTGAGTACTACAACCCGGTGCCGGTGGCCATTCCCTATCGTGGCCACGACGACCGTCTGTTCAAGCGCGACTTTGCGGGCGAGATCATGGATCGCCACCCGCAATTGCAACTAGTGGATTACGGCTTTGCCTACCGCCGCGACCCCAGCTTTCCGCAGGACGACATCACTTGGTTCTTGATGGAAAAGCGTTGACCTGACATGACGCTTGTGGCGATTCGCGTAGATGCATCTGCGAACATGGGCACCGGTCACCTAACGCGTTGCCTGTCATTGACGCACGCGCTCCTAGAACAAGGTGCTCAGGTCATACTGGTAACGCGCGCTCTGGACGCAGTAGCGGCGCAGGTGTTGTCGCGTGAAACGCCTTGCTGTTTGCACTGGTTGCCTGCACCCAGTGGCGACACTTCGACCGATACAACCGCCACGCCACATGCTGCATGGGCACGTGTTTCGTGGTTTCAGGACGCCGAGGACACCGCGAACGCCCTGCGAAGCAAGCAACCCGACTGGATTGTGGTAGACCACTATGCCTTTGATGCGCGCTGGCACGAGACTGTTCGTACATCCCTCGGCTGCCGCCTGTTAGTGATTGATGACACCGCAGACCGTGCAATAAGTGCCGATGTCTTGCTGGACCCCAACTGGGCGCCCGACCACCGTGCCAAATACGCGGGTCGGCTGGCGTGCGAGTCGCGCTGGTTGGCTGGTCCACGTTACGCTTTGCTCTCACCCGCATACCGGAGTGGGTTGCGCTACGCCTACCAGCCCAAGGTGAGCAGCCTTGGTATCTTCATGGGAGGAACTGACCCGGAGGGCGTGTCGGCCCGCGTGTTGGATGCCTGCAGGGCAGCAGGTTTTGTCGGACTCATCGAGGTTGTGTCCACTTCGGCCAATCCACGCCTGGACGCGCTGCGTGAGGTTTGTGCCGCGGACTCCAGCGTCATGTTGACAGTAGATCAATCCGATCTCTCGGCCTTCTTCGCACGCCATGACCTGCAGATCGGCGCTGGTGGTGGGGCGACCTGGGAGCGTTGCTGTGTCGGTGCCCCCACCGTCGCCTTGGTCATGGCGGCCAACCAATCGGCTGTGGTGGCTGGTCTGGCCGAACTGGGCGCGGTGCGTTCCGCCGATGAAGCGACCCTGCCGGGCGTGCTGCGTGAACTTATCGCGGATCCCACTGCACGGCTTGTGCTTTCTGAGCGTGCGGCAGCACTGGTTGATGGCCGTGGCGCCCAGCGCGTGGCTCTGATGCTTCTGCGCGACCATCTGCAACTGCGCCCCGCCACCCCCGACGACGCCTCGCAGTTGCATGCGTGGCGTAACCACCTCTCTGTGCGCGTGGTGTCGGTCTCCCAGGACACAATCGCCTTTGACGCGCACCAGCGCTGGCTGCACGCCGTGTTGGAGAACCCTGCGCGCTGGTTGTTCGTTGCCCAGATCGGCCAATTGCCCGTGGGCAGCATCCGTTTCGACTGGCTCGACAGCGGACATGTTGAGGTTTCGCTCTATACCGACCCAGACCTGCAAGGCCTGGGCCTGGGGCAGCGACTGCTGGCGGCCGGTGAACAGGCGCTGCTTGCGTTGCACCCCGGCGGCTTCACCTTGGAGGCACAGGTCCTGCCTGGCAACACCGCATCACAACGCCTGTTTCAGGTTGCTGGATACCATTGGGGGGCTTTGCGATACCGGAAATTGGTTGGCCCATTGCCTGCCTCGGAATACACCGAATCATGAAAATCCTCGATCGCACCATAGGCCTCTGCCAGCGCCCCTATCTCATCGCGGAAATGTCTGGCAACCACAACCAGTCGCTGGAACGCGCGCTGGCCATCGTGGATGCCGCCGCCGCGCACGGTGCTGATGCCATCAAGCTGCAGACCTACACCGCCGATACCATGACGCTGAACCTGCGCATGCCCGGCTTCACGATTGACGACCCCAAAAGTCTATGGGCGGGGCGCCAGTTGTACGAGCTGTATGCGGAAGCCCATACCCCTTGGGAATGGCACGCGCCAATCATGGAGCGCGCTGCCCGGCACGGCGTGCATTGCTTCAGCACACCGTTCGATTTCAGTTCGGTAGACTTTCTTGAATCGCTGAATGTGCCGGCATACAAGATTGCCTCGTTCGAGAACACCGACCTGCCGCTGATCCGCCGCGTGGCGGCTACCGGCAAGCCCATAATCATGTCCACCGGCATGGCCACGGCGGGCGAGATCGATGAGGCCGTGCGCGCTGCGCGCGACGCCGGTTGCCGTGACATTGTGCTGCTCAAGTGCACCAGCACTTACCCGGCGAGTGCCGACAACACCAATATTGCGACCATCCCGCACATGCGCACTCTGTTCGGCTGCGAAGTTGGTCTGTCGGATCACACCCTGGGTTGCGGCGTGGCGGTGGCGGCTACAGCTTTACGCGCAACGGTGATCGAAAAGCACTTTACTCTGCACCGCGCCGACGGTGGTGTAGATTCTTCTTTCTCGATGGAGCCTCAGGAGCTGCGTCAGTTGCGTGAAGAGACTGAGCGTGCTTGGCAGGCACTGGGGCAAGTGAGCTACGGCCCTACAGCAGCCGAGATGAGGTCACTTGCTTTTCGCCGATCGCTCTACATCGCCAAGGACTTGCAGGCCGGTGAGGTGCTCACCTCTGAAAACCTGCGCTGTGTGCGGCCCGGATTCGGTCTCGCGCCCAAGCATCTGGGCAGCCTATTGGGTTTGTCCATCGGACAAGATGTGAAGGCCGGCACCCCCATGGCATGGTCGCTGCTAGGTGAAGGCCAGGACTCGTGAGCGCCGTGCTACCCTGTGTCACGCAACCGATATGCCCGTGAGCGGTGTGCAGCCTATGAGCAACCGTTGGCTGCAGCTGCCGATCGACTTGGCACTGGTTGCACTTGGCTGGTGGCTTGCGTTTTGGCTCCGCTTCAACCTCGAGACACCCGATGAATTCCAGGCCATGATGGTTGACACCCTGCCATGGCCGTTGCTCGGGTTTGGTACGAGTCTGCTGGTATGGGGGGTGTACCGCCACATCTGGCGCTATACCAGCGTGGCCGAACTCACGCGCCTTGTATATGGCGTGGTGTTCGCCGGTTTGTTGTCTGCGTCTGCAGTGCTGATGCTGCGAGTCGGGTCTTTCCCGCGCTCGGTGCTGCTGTTGCATCCCATGTTGGTGTTGCTGCTTTTGGGCGGTGCCCGCATCAGCGCCCGACTGTTGCTGGTCAACCGTGGGCAAAGTGCACCTACCGGCAAGCCCTTGCTGCTGGTGGGTTCGGTTCAAGACGCAGCAGCAGCACTGCCTGCGTTGCGCGGGACGCGGCTGTGGTCGCCGGTGGGTATCGTAAGTCCCATCGCCGCCGAAAAAGGCCGCAGCCTGCAGGGACTGAGTGTGCTGGGAGGTTTGGGCGACCTCTCCCATATCGCTGCGCGCACCCAAGCGGTAGCCGCCCTTGTGGTCTTGGCCACAGGGTCTGATGCCCGGCGAGAAGTGCTCATGGGTGCTAGCGAAGCGAGTCTGCCCCTTTTGACAATGCCGCGGCCAGACGAATGGCTGCGCGCTGAAGATGGTCAACCTAGGCGTATCGAGCTGGAGGACTTGCTGGGTAGAGCGCCTGTGGCGCTGGATGAAAAGGGCCTGTCTGATCTCATTGCCGGAGAGACGGTGCTGGTCACCGGTGCAGGAGGTTCGATTGGGTCTGAATTGTGCCGCCAGATTGCGCGCTTTGGTGTTGCGCGGCTTGTGTGTGTTGACGTGTCCGAATACGCCATCTACCAACTGGAGCAAGAGCTACTCAGGGCTCATCCCCAAATGCAAGGGCTTTACTACACCGCCAACGTCCGAGAATATGAGCGATTGCTTGCCATCGCTCAGCTCCACCGACCAACGGTGGTATTTCATGCTGCCGCCTACAAGCATGTTCCCTTGATGGAGTCTTTGAACGAGGTGGAAGCCCTGCGCACCAATGTGTTGGGAACCTTGAATGCTGCTCGCGTCGCTGGCGCTGTCGGAGCTACGCGTTTTGTGCTGATATCCACCGATAAAGCGGTCAACCCGACCAATGTCATGGGTGCGAGTAAACGGCTCGCTGAACTGGTCATGCAGTCGGTGGCTGGCGAATGCGAAAGCACGCGTTTTGTGGCCGTGCGTTTTGGAAATGTGTTGGGTTCCAGTGGCTCGGTTGTTCCGCTGTTTTCTGCGCAGATCGCGCGTGGCGGTCCTGTAACAGTCACGCATCCGGACATTGTTCGTTACTTCATGACGATTCCGGAAGCTGCCCAACTGGTTCTGCAGGCTGGTTTGATGGGGCAATCAGGGCAGATTTTTGTGCTGGATATGGGGGAGCCCGTCAAAATCCTTGATCTCGCGAAGATATTGATACGGTTGTCTGGCAAAAACGAGCAGGAAATTCCTGTGGTGTTCACAGGGCTCAGACCCGGAGAGAAACTCTACGAAGAGCTTCTTGCCAATGGCGAAACCACTATTCCGACACCACATCCCAAACTGCACGTGGCCAAAACCAGCTCACCGGGCCGCCTGAACCCTGAGACGGTCTGCAGCGATATTGAGAGTTTAGGGGTTGCCCCAGCAGCTTCGTCGCTGCGTGCCTGGCTCCAGAGTCTGGTACCTGAATACACAGTCCGTTGACTCAGGCTGCCGCCTGTGTCTCTCGCGCTACTGCGCGATCCCCGTCCGCTCCAGCACATCCCCCACCAGTTCCAGGCGGACCAGGGGGTTGTCCAGCTCCATCAACCGCTGTTTCAGCTCAAGTGGCACTGGCAGCAGTTCGCACCATCGGTTTGCCACCCAGCCGCAATCGTTCAGTTGTGCTGCAGTGGGGGTGACCAAGTGGGGCATGTCTGGGTCGCGCACCTGCAGCGTGTGCA
Source organism: Acidovorax sp. Root568 (assembly GCF_001427445.1). NCBI lineage: Bacteria > Pseudomonadati > Pseudomonadota > Betaproteobacteria > Burkholderiales > Comamonadaceae > Acidovorax > Acidovorax sp. Root568. The sequence continues at coordinate 579,798 of NZ_LMGP01000018.1, forward strand.
AGACCTGTCCCAATGCAGTTGACGCCTTTTTGAGATCGTCTGGAACCGGTACTGTCAGATCCTGTTCGACGTGATCGACGTCAGCAATCCAAAGGCCGTGCTGCAGGTGGTGGCGTTGAGTGATGCGAAAACGCTGGCTACCACGGCATAACAGGGTGACCAGTCCGGGCTGGGGTGTCTCCAATTGCTCGATGATGGCCAGGGTACCGATGTCGTTGAAGCGTTCTTCTGGCGCTCCGGCTTGGCGCACTTCCTGGCCTTGGGTGAGTGCAACCACACCGAAGGGGGCGCCTGTCCGGTGGCACTTGCGCACCATGTCCAGGTAGCGCACCTCAAACACCCTCAGAGCCAGCACTCCGTCCGGGAACAAGACAGAGCCCAGGGGGAAAAGCGGCAGGGACGACAAGGTGAGGGGTGGGGTCATGGGCGCGTGGATGCCTTCGCCCGCTATCATCCCATGACACCGTCGGCTTTTGCTGCACACCACTGTTTTTGTCTCATCCATGCTCTATCAGATCGCCTCTTTCCTGCTCGATGTTGTTGGCGGCTTGCTAACCGGAGCCTGCCTTTTGCGGCTGTACATGCAGTGGCAGCGGGTGCCGTTCTCCAACCCGGTCGGTGGGTTGGTGTTTGCGTTGACCGATTGGCTGATCATGCCGCTGCGACGGGTGATCCCCCCTGCGGGGCGTTGGGATGTGTCCAGTCTGGTGGCTGCGATGCTGGTGCAGCTGGTGCAGTACGCGTTGTTGACGTTGCTGCTCGGTGCGGGATCGGCATGGGCGTGGTTGCCCTGGTTGGCCTTGTTCGGGCTGCTGCGCGTGGCGGTCTCGGGGCTGATCGGCCTGCTGATTGTCTATGCCGTCCTGTCCTGGGTACAGGGTGGCCGTTCACCGCTGGCGGATGTGATCGCGCGCCTGTGTGAACCTGTGTTGCGTCCTTTTCGGCGCGTCATTCCGCTGGTGGGCGGCTTCGACCTGTCGCCATTGGTGGCGCTGGTGGTGCTGCAGGTTGTGATGATTGTTCTGGGTCATTTGCAGGCCAGTGTGATGCGTTAAGCATCCCAAAGGCCCGATGCGCTAGCCAAATATGCTCTGTTTGCTATTGAAAATATAGCAATGGCGTGGTGAGGCCTCACTCAGTCACCTTTTCGGGGACCGGGTATTTACATCACCGCGTCAGCAGGCAGTCGTTGCAGCATGGCCAAACTGCTGGCCACGGTGTTGCGCAGTTCGCGGCGGTCGCAGATGAAGTCCACCGCGCCCTTGGTTTGCAGGAACTCTGCACGCTGGAAGCCCTCGGGCAGGGTCACACGCACGGTGGATTCGATCACGCGCGGGCCAGCAAAGCCGATCAGCGCCTTGGGCTCGGCAATCACGATGTCGCCCACAAAGGCAAAACCTGCGCTCACGCCACCCATGGTGGGGTCGGTCAGCACACTGATGTAGGGCAGGCCCTTCTTGGCCAAGCGGGTCAGCGCTGCGTTGGTCTTGGCCATCTGCATGAGCGACAGCAGGCCTTCCTGCATGCGGGCGCCGCCGGTGGCGGTAAAGCAGATGAAGGGTACCTTTTGCTCGATGGCGGTTTCCACGCCACGCACAAATCGCTCGCCCACTACGGAGCCCATGGAGCCGCCCATGAAGTCGAACTCGAAGCAGGCGGCGACGACGTTGATGCTCTTGACCGCGCCGCCCATCACGATGAGGGCGTCGGTCTCGCCGGTATTCTCCAGGGCTTCCTTCAGGCGCTCGGGGTACTTGCGGCTGTCCTTGAACTTGAGCGCGTCTACGGGCAGCACTTCCTGGCCGATTTCGTAGCGGCCTTCAGCATCCAGAAATGCGTCCAGTCGGGCGCGCGCACCGATGCGGTGGTGGTGGCTGCAGTGGGGGCACACATTCTGGTTGTGCTCCAGGTCGGCCTTGTAGAGCACCGTTTCGCAGCTCGGGCACTTGATCCACAGGCCTTCGGGCACCTGACGGCGCTCGGTGGGGTCGGTTTGCTGGATTTTGGCGGGTAGAAGTTTTTCGAGCCAGGACATGGTGTTCTCCTCTTCAGTGGCGCGACCTGCTACAAAGCCCGTAGGCGTTTGCGGGGCAGGCCGGGTGTGAATCTGTCGGCGCACCCCGCAGGATGCGCCGGGCTGCATTATGCGACTAGGCGTCCAGGGCCTTGCGGATGCCGCGCAGGAAGTCGATGGTCAGGGGCACCACCTTGGCGTGCTCCTGGTCTTCAATCAACTGGATGATGCGGCTGCCGATGACCACGGCATCGGCCACCTTGCCGATGGCCTGGGCGGTGGCGGCGTCGCGGATGCCGAAGCCCACACCCACCGGGATGGTCACGTGCTGGCGAATACGGGGCAGCATCTGCTCCACGGCCGCCGTGTCCAGCGCGCCTGAGCCGGTCACGCCCTTGAGCGATACGTAGTACACATAGCCGCTGGCCACACGCGCCACCTGGGCCATGCGTTCATCCGTGCTGGTGGGGGCCAGCAGGAAGATCAGGTCCATGCCGTGCGCGCGCAGGCTGGCGGCAAAGGCTTCGCATTCTTCGGGTGGGTAGTCCACGATGAGCACGCCGTCCACGCCCGCAGCGGCAGAGTCGCGCACAAACGCACCTTCGCCGTGCTTCTGGTCGTAGCGTTCCACAGGGTTGGCATAGCCCATCAACACCACTGGCGTGGTGCTGTTGCGCTTGCGGAACTCACGCACATGGTCGAGCACCTGCACCATGCCAATGCCCAGGCTGAGGGCTTTTTCACCCGCCTTCTGGATCACCGGGCCATCGGCCATGGGGTCGGAAAAGGGCACGCCCAGCTCGATCACGTCGGCACCGGCCTCGACCATGCCGTGCATGAGCGCGGGGGTGATGTCGGCGAACGGGAAACCGGCGGTCACATAAGGAATCAGCGCCTTGCGGCCCTGGGCTTGCAGGGCAGAAAAGGTGGATGCGATACGGCTCATTTATTTCACCAACTTGATGGGTTGCTCGCCGCCCTTGACGGACTGCCCCTGGCAGCTGGGTCGGCAGTAAAAGTCGGCGCCACTGAGATCGGCCACAGTACCAATGTCCTTGTCGCCCCGGCCCGAGAGGTTGACCAGGATCGACTGGTCTGGGCGCATGGTTTTGGCCAGCTTCATGGCGTAGGCCACGGCGTGACTGGATTCGAGTGCGGGGATGATGCCCTCGGTGCGGCACAGGTAGTGGAAGGCGTCCAGCGCTTCCTGGTCGGTGATGCCGACGTATTCGGCGCGGCCGATTTCCTGCAGCCAAGCGTGCTCCGGGCCCACGCCGGGGTAGTCCAGGCCTGCGCTGATGCTATGGGTTTCGGTGATCTGGCCGTTGTCATCCTGCAGGATGAAGGTGCGGTTGCCGTGCAGCACACCCGCGCTGCCCTTTTGCAGCGACGCCGAGTGTTTGCCCGACTCCAGGCCTTCGCCCGCTGCCTCCACGCCGATGAGGCGCGTTTTCTCGAAAGGGATGTATGGGTGAAAGATACCCATGGCATTGCTGCCACCACCCACGCACGCGATAACCGCATCGGGCTGGTCGCCCAGCACCTTTTGCTCGGCCAGCATGGCAGGCATCTGCTCGATGCATTCCTTGCCGATCACGCTCTGGAAGTCGCGCACCATCATGGGGTAAGGGTGCGGGCCCGCCACCGTGCCGATGATGTAGAAGGTGTTGTCCACATTCGCCACCCAGTCGCGCATGGCGTCGTTCAGGGCGTCCTTCAAGGTCTTGCTGCCAGACTCCACGGGCACCACCGTAGCGCCCAGCAGTTTCATGCGGTACACGTTGGGGCTTTGGCGCTTCACGTCTTCGGCACCCATGTAAACAACGCATTCGAGTCCGTAGCGCGCGCAGATAGTGGCAGTGGCCACGCCGTGCTGGCCCGCACCCGTTTCGGCAATCACGCGGGGCTTGCCCATGCGTTTGGCCAGCATGGCTTGGCCGATCACGTTGTTGATCTTGTGCGCGCCTGTGTGGTTCAGGTCTTCGCGCTTGAGATAGATCTGTGCGCCGCCCATCTCGCGGCTGGTGCGCGCTGCATGGTAGATGGGGGAGGGGCGACCGACGAAATGCTTGAGTTCGTAATGGAATTCAGCCAGAAATTCAGGGTCGTTCTGGTAGCGCGCGTAAGCCTCGCGCAGCTCCTGGATGGCGTGGGTCAGGGTTTCGCTGACGAAGCTGCCGCCATACGGGCCGAAATGACCGGAAGCATCAGGTTGCTGATAGGAATTCATGGGGGTTCTTTGCAAGTTGTGCATCGGCCGCACGCACGGCGGCAACGAAGCGTTGGATCTTCACGGCGTCCTTGATGCCCTTGACGGGTTTGCCATCAGGACCATCGGTTTCGACGCCGGAACTGACATCAACCGCCAGCGAGAGACCCCGCGGGCGGACTTGCAAAATGCCATCGGTCACGTTTGCAGGCGTGAGTCCACCAGACAAAACGAGGTGAGAGCTGACGCTTGGTGGAAGGAGTGACCAATTGAATGCCTTGCCGCTGCCGCCAAAACCTTCGACATGGGCGTCGAGCAGGATGGCTTGGGCGTGAGAGTAATCGTGGGTGTATTTTACGAGGTCAAACTGCGCCGCTCCATCACCGAGGGGAATTCGGGCGGCTCGCAGGTAGGGGCGTGCCCCCTGGTGGGTGGCCGCCATGCAGTCCTGTGGCGTCTCATCACCATGGAATTGCACTGTAGCGCCAGCAATCATTGCACTGGCTGCTATCACATTAGGAGTGGATTCGTTCACGAACAGCAGCACGGGCGTGACAAACGGCGGCAGGCGCCGTGCCAACTGCGCGGCCCGCTGGGGGGTGACCGACCGTGGGCTGGGGGCGTAGAGTACAAAACCCACCGCATCGGCGCCCGCAGCCACAGCTGCATCCACGTCTTCCTCGCGGGTCAGCCCGCAGATCTTGATGCGGGTGCGTACGTTGGCAGACGCCTGGAAAGGGGCGTGGAGGCGTTGACTGACGGCGGGGGCCGTTGTGGTCGGTGTAGTGGCCTGGTTCATGGAAGCCAATCATACGCAGCCGTGCGCTGGGGTAGCCCCCAGGCGGCGTCGTAGACGGGCCCTTGAAAGTACAACCCGTCTGGCGAGAATGTCGGCGCAGCCACCTTGCGGGACCGGGCTGCCAGCACCTCGGCCATCCATTCGGGAGGCTGCGTGCCCTGGCCGATGGTGATCAGGCAGCCCATGATGTTGCGGATCATGTGGTGCAAGAAGGCGTTGGCTTCGAATTCAAAACGCCAGTAACAGGGGCTCCAGCCCAGTTCGGGGTGCGGTGTGTCCGCCCCCCGTCGCACGATGTCGATGCGTTGCAAGGTCTTGACCGGGGTCTTGGCCTGGCAGGCGGACGCGCGAAACGAGGTGAAATCATGCTCGCCGATCAGGTAGTCGGCCGCCTGCCGCATGGCGTCATGGTCTAACGGGTGAAACACCCAGCCCACCCGCCCGGCATCCACGCTGGGCCGCACCGGCGATTGCAGAAGCACGTAGGCATAGCGCCGGGCCACGGCGCTGGCACGCGCATGAAAGTTGCCTGGGACGGCCTGAGCCCATTGCACCGCGATGTCGGAGGGCAGGAAGGTGTTGGTACCCCGGACCCAGGACGCCGCGGGCCGGTCCAGCGGGGTGTCAAAGTGCACCACCTGCATCAGGCCGTGCACACCCGCATCGGTACGGCCTGCGCAAAGGGTGCTGACCGGATGCGTAGCAAAGCGGCCCAGGGCCGCTTCGAGTTTGTCCTGCACGGTATTGCCAGAAAGCTGGCTCTGCCAGCCACTGTAGGCCTGGCCGTTATAGCTGACACCCAGCGCCACCCGGGTCACGGGGCGGCCTGGGGACGTGCTGGGGGTTAAATCAGCGGAGGGGCCGAGCGGCATCAGCCCAGTTCGGCCAGCATGCGCTGGGCGCGGGTCTTGAGGGCGCCGCTGGACTCTGCCACCACCTCTTCAATCAGCGTACGAGCGCCGTCGGTGTCCCCGATGGCGTTGAACTCTTCGGCCAGCGCAAGCTTGGTGGCCAGCGGGTCGTCCTGCGCTGCGGCCGATCCATCGTCGGTGAATTCCGGTGCGGGAGCCGCCGGGGCCTTGGCGGCGGGAGCTGCCATGGGCTTGGAGGGGGCGTTCAGGTCCAGCGACAGGTCGCCCAGATCAAACTCCATAGGGCCGGAGTCTTGGGGTTCGCCATGGAGAGGCATGGGGCCGGACGGCGCCATGGTCAGGTCGTCGCTGCTGGGGAAGTCCAAATTGGCCACTGGAGGCGGCGCCATCATGGGACTCGGAGCGGTTTCCTGACTGCTCCACGCGGCCGTGGGCTCGTCGGGGATGCTGGGCAGATCCAACTCGGGGCGTAGCGTCTGTGGTTCGCTGGCTTCACTGCGGTTGTTGGCCGCAGCAGCCGCAGCAGCCGCAGCAAAACCACCGGCTGCAGCGGGGGGGGCGTCCGTCAGCGCGTCATCGGGCAGGTCCAGATCCAGGTCGAGGTCCAAGTCTGGTGGCAGGGCTGCGGCAGGGCTGCCTGCACCAGTGAAGGTGCTGGGGAACCCGCCCGGTGGCACGGAAGGCGATTCATCCTCGGCCATTCCAGGGCGGCCGCCAGGTTGGTACAGGCGGTTTTCGGGCTCCAGGTCACGCCCGAGTTCGGCAATGCGGTTCCAGTCAGGCCCTTCGCCCTGGGTCAGCTTGAATACTTCGCCAGCGACGGCCTCAAGGGCTTTGCGGTCCTGGCGCTTGGCGTAGATTTCACCCAGCTTGACGTGCACTGAGACGCGGCCCGGGTTGTGGCGCACGGCTTCTTTCAGGATTTCTTCGGCCTGGAGATCGCGGCCGTAGGCCAGATAAACGTCGGCTTCGGCCACGGGGTCCACGTCACCGCCGGCGTCCAGTTGGCTGGGTGAATAGGCCATGGACGAGCCGGTGGTCATGTCGCTGTTGGCCGTGTCTACACGCTGGCCGCCGCTGGCACCAAAAAACGAGTCGGGTTGAATGCGACTTTCCAGGAAGGAGCTGTCCACCCCACCGTTCTGTCGACGGCGCTGGACCAGGCGGTAAGCGCCAAATCCGAGCAGACCCGCCACCAGGATGCCGCCGCCAATAGGCAACAGTGGGTCGTCCATAAGGGTGGACAGGAAACCGGGCTCCTCGACCGGGGCCGGAGCAGGTTTGGGTGTGGGCGCTGGTTTGGGGGCCGGTGCGGGTGCAGAGGCCTCCGTGGCGGGTGCCGAGGCAGCCGCTTCTGCTGCCACTGCGGTGTCTGGCGGGGTGCTGGCGGCCGCAGCGGGGGCGGATGCCGGGGCTTCGGGCGCCGGCGGCGCGGTCGGTGTTGCCGGGACGACTGGGGCCTGCACGGCCACCCCCGCAGGTGCGCTGGCTGCACCCGCTGCGGCGGGCGCAGGGCTGCTTCCGGCGGCTGCAGAGGCTGCGCTCAGCTTGTTGAGGTCGGTGATGTTCTTGGACAACTCTGCCATCCGCGTGGCGGCTTCGCTGGCCTGTTTGTCCTTGGCGACTTGCTCTTCGGCTGCCTTCTGGCCTTTGACGGCCCCCTTGGACAGGGTGAGCTTGTCGGGCGCTGCAGTCGCGGGTTTTTTGTCTTCTACGCGCGTCTGTACGGTGCCAGAGGCGGAGCGCTGGGCAGCTGCCACTTCGGTCGAAGGGGCCGCACCCGCGAGTTTGCGGCGGAAGTCGTTGAAGTCACGGGCCTGTGCGGCCAGAATCTGACGTGCTTCGGGGGCTGAAGTGGATTGCGCTGCGGCCTGGTCGGGCATTTGCAGCACGGCACCTGCCCTCAGGCGGTTGACGTTGCCCTGGATGAATGCGTCCGGGTTGGTACGCATCATGGCGACCAGCATCTGGTCGAGCGAAACGCCTGCAGGCTTGTACGCGTTCGCGATGCGGCCGGCGGTATCGCCGGCCTGTACCGTCACGCCATCTGCGGGGGCGGGGCGTGGGGCTGCCGCACGGGGTGCGGGTGCAGCGGCAGTTGCCTCGCTGGCACGGGCTGTGGCTGCGGGGCGCGTCGCAGGGACCTGGGGCGCCACCGGTGCAGAAATTTGGGGCGCTGCTGTGACGGCAGGCGCTGCGCGGCGCATGCTTGGCGGGTCAAACAGCATGGTGTAGCTGCGAACGATGCGGCCTGAGCCCCAGTTGGCATCCAGCACCAAGTCCAGGAAGGGTTCGTTCACAGGCCGGTCGCTTGACAGGCGCAACACGGCGGTGCCGTCGGCGCGGCGCTGCAGTTGAATCTGCAGGTTGTTCATGGTCTGCGTGTATTCCATGCCCTGGGCACGGAAGACCTCAGGCGTGGCCGTCGTGGCACGCAGCGAGTCCGCTTCGGCAGGAGTGATCTGTGGCAGGTCGATTTCAGCGCGCAGCGGCTCGCCCAGGGCAGACTGCACGGTGATGCGGCCCAGTGCCAGCGCAGACGCGTCGCTGGTGTAGAAACCAGCGCAAGCCACGGCCGCGGCCGCCAGGACAGAAAATTTCCAACGATGCATGTTTGCCAACAACTGATTAGGATTTTTTGCGGCTCGGACGAGCGGTGCTTTTGTTCTCATGGTCTGATCCCCGCCCCGGCGCGTGAAAATATGTAAAAAGCACCATAGCATCAATGTTTTGCACTGACAAGCTGAGGTGGCTCCGAAGCTTTGAGTGGGGTCCCGGCGCCCCAAATTGGGGCGTGCAGATGTTGCCAATTGCCAACGCCGCGTAACCGAGTGTGTCGATGTCTCAGGCGTAAAAAAGCGCGCGCAAGGGGGCTTGCGCGCGCTTTATGAGGTGAGACGATCAGGCGTTGAGCAAGATGCGCAGCATGCGACGCAGTGGCTCGGCGGCGCCCCAGAGGAGCTGGTCGCCGATGGTGAAGGCGCCGACATACTCGGGGCCCATGGCCAGCTTGCGGATGCGGCCCACGGGGATGGTCATGGTGCCCGTCACGGCGACGGGTGTCAGGTCCTTGATGGTGGCTTCGCGGGTGTTGGGTACCACCTTCACCCACTCGTTGTCGGCGGCGATCATGGCTTCGAGGTCGGCCACGGGCACGTCCTTCTTGAGCTTGAAGGTCAGGGCCTGGCTGTGGCAGCGCATGGCGCCCACGCGCACGCAGAATCCGTCGACTGGAATGGCTGCGGAGTCAAAGCCTTCGCCCAGGCCCAGAATCTTGTTGGTTTCGGCCATGCCCTTCCACTCTTCCTTGGACTGGCCGTTGCCTAGGTCCTTGTCGATCCAGGGGATCAGCGAGCCACCCAGCGGCACGCCAAAGTTGGCGGTTTCTGCACCGGTCAGTGCGCGCTGCTTGGCGATGACCTTGCGGTCGATTTCCAGGATGGCGCTCTTGGGGTCGTCGAGCAGGGCCTTCACTTCGGCGTTGAGCGTGCCGTATTGCGTGAGCAGTTCGCGCATGTGCTGCGCGCCGCCGCCCGATGCCGCCTGGTAGGTCTGGGTGCTCATCCACTCGACCAGCCCGGCCTTGTACAGTGCGCCCACGCCCATCAGCATGCAGCTCACGGTGCAGTTGCCGCCCACCCAGTTCTTGCCGCCGTTGGCCAGCGCGTCCTTGATGACGGGCATGTTCACCGGGTCCAGGATGATGACCGCGTCTTTTTCCATGCGCAGGGTCGAAGCAGCATCGATCCAGTGGCCGTTCCAGCCTGCGGCGCGCAGCTTGGGGAAGACTTCGGTGGTGTAGTCGCCGCCTTGGGCTGTGACGATGATGTCGCAGCGCTTCAAGGCGTCGATGTTGAAGGCGTCTTGCAGTGTGGTTTCGTTCTTGGCCTGCGCAGGGGCCTTGCCGCCGGCATTGGATGTGGAGAAGAACAATGGCTCAATAAGGTCGAAGTCTTTTTCCTCGACCATGCGGTCCATCAACACCGAGCCGACCATGCCGCGCCAGCCGACCAAACCTACCAACTTGCTCATTTCAACGCCCCTTTTCAGATTAAGAAACAGTGCCAGACCAGACTGTTTGCCCCGGCTCGTCTGGCCGGGAGAGGGCGCACGACGGTACCGGAGCTGGATCAGCCCTTAATAATGGTCGTGGTTTTGGTGGTGATTGCGCGCACAGCCACGCCTGCCAGGGCGGCAGTAGCGGTGTTCAGGTCGAACGGGCGGGCGGCAAACATGGGCATGATTGTAATAGATCGCGGCTTGCACGGGGCTTGCAACGTTGCGAGCACGCCATGGTCTGCTCGGCAACGGTGCCCCTGGCGGGCTGGATGGGTGTGCGAGTCGGTCCGCGCCCATAAAAAAGGCGATCACAGAGGATCGCCTTTTGCGGATGCCGCGCGCCGCCGCTCTGGGCAGCTCGGACGGCTGGGGTGATTTACGCCTGTAGCGCCTTCACCACCGCGTCGCCCATCTGCGCCGTGCCGACCTTGGTGGTGCCTTCGCTGTAGATGTCGGGCGTGCGCAGGCCCTGGGCCAGCACCTTCTGCACGGCGGCTTCGATGCGCTGGGCGGCGGCTTCCTGGTTCAGGCTGAAGCGCAGCATCATCGCTGCCGAGAGGATGGTGGCCAGCGGGTTGGCCACGCCCTTGCCGGCGATGTCGGGGGCGCTGCCGTGGCTGGGCTCGTACAGGCCCTGGTTGCTGCTGTTCAGGCTGGCCGAGGGCAGCATGCCGATGGAGCCAGTCAGCATGGAGGCTTCGTCCGACAGGATGTCGCCAAACATGTTGCCGGTCACCACCACGTCAAACGCCTTGGGGGCCTTGACCAGTTGCATGGCCGCGTTGTCCACGTACATGTGCTGGAGTTCCACGTCGGGGTACTGCTGGCCCACCTCGGTCATGACGTCCTTCCAGAACTGGAAGGTTTCGAGCACGTTGGCCTTGTCCACGCTGGTGACCTTCTTGCTGCGCTTGCGGGCGGCCTGGAAGGCGACGTGGGCGATGCGCTCGATCTCGGGGCGGCTATAGCGCATGGTGTCGAAGGCTTCTTCGGCACCGGGGAAGTGGCCGTCCACTGCCGTGCGACGGCCGCGGGGCTGGCCGAAGTAGATGTCGCCCGTCAGCTCGCGGATGATGAGGATATCGAGGCCGGCAATCAGCTCGGGCTTGAGGCTCGATGCACCCACCAGCTGCTCGTAGCAGATGGCGGGGCGGAAATTGGCGAACAGGCCCAGGTTCTTGCGCAGGCCCAGGATGGCTTGTTCGGGGCGCAGGGGCCGGTCGAGCTTGTCGTATTTCCAGTCGCCCACGGCGCCGAACAGAATGGCGTCGGCTTCCTTGGCGAGCTTGAGGGTGGACTCGGGCAGCGGGTGGCCGTGGGCCTCGTAGGCGGCGCCGCCGACCAGGGCCGATTCCATCTCGAACTTCAGATCGAGTGCGTTGAGGACCTTGACGGCCTCGGCGACGATTTCGGTACCGATGCCGTCACCCGGCAGAACTGCGATTTTCATTGATTTTGCTTTGTTTTTGATAGCTGCTAGCGCATATGGATGTAGCGCTTGCGGCCGATTGGGCTGAATTTTTGAGTTACGACACCATGGTGTGTGCCAGCCAGGGCTTGGTGGCAAGACGCTGGGCTTCAAAGGCCTTGATCTTGTCCGACTGGCGCAGGGTCAGGCCAATGTCGTCAAAACCGTTGAGCAGGCAGTACTTGCGGAAGGCCTGCACGTCGAACGGGATCTCTTCGCCCTGGGGGCGCACGATGACCTGGCGCTCCAGGTCGATGGTGAGCTGGTAGCCGGGGAAGGCCAGCACTTCATCGAACAGCTGGGCCACCGTGGCCTCGGGCAGCACGATGGGCAGCAGGCCGTTCTTGAAGCAGTTGTTGAAGAAGATGTCGGCAAAGCTGGGCGCGATGATGGCGCGGAAGCCGAACTGATCCAAGGCCCACGGCGCGTGCTCGCGGCTGGAACCACACCCGAAATTCTTGCGTGCTATCAGGATGCTGACGCCTTGGTAACGCGGCTGGTTTAGCACGAAGTCGGGATTGGGCTTGCGACTGGCGGGGTCCTGGCCGGGCTCGCCGTGGTCCAGGTAACGCCATTCGTCAAACAGGTTCACGCCAAAGCCGGTCTTCTTGATCGACTTGAGGAACTGCTTGGGGATGATGGCGTCGGTATCGACGTTCTCGCGATCCATGGGGGCTACAAGGCCCTTGAGCAAGGTGAATTTTTGCATGGCGGTATCAGTTACTTGGCGGCCCGCTCGATGGCGCTGCCGGCTTTGCCAATGTCCTGGCCCACACCCTTGACGGTGTTGCAGCCAGCCAGCACAAAGGCCAGGGACAGGGCGATGAGGGTGGCGGTCTTTTTCATGACAAGGCTCCTTCAGGCAGTTGGGGCAGTAGAGAGGACAACGGGCGGATGATGGGATGAATGATCAGCTCAGGTGAACTGGCGGATGTCCACAAAGTGGCCGTGCACGGCAGCGGCTGCGGCCATGGCCGGGCTCACCAGGTGCGTGCGGCCGCCAGCACCCTGGCGGCCTTCAAAGTTGCGGTTGCTGGTGGATGCGCAGCGCTCGCCAGGCTCCAGCCGGTCGGCGTTCATGGCCAGGCACATGCTGCAACCGGGCTCGCGCCACTCAAAGCCTGCGGCCACAAAAATCTTGTCCAGGCCCTCGCGCTCGGCCTGCTCCTTGACCAGCCCCGAGCCGGGCACCACCATGGCCAGCTTCACATTGCTGGCCACCTTGCGACCCAGGTTCTTCACCACGGCAGCGGCTTCGCGCATGTCTTCGATGCGGCTGTTGGTGCAGCTGCCGATGAACACCTTGTCGATCGTGATGTCATTGATCGGCTTGCCGGGCTGCAGGCCCATGTAGGTCAGCGCGCGCTCGATGGCGCCACGCTTGTTGGTGTCCTTTTCCTTGTCCGGGTCGGGCACGCGGGCGTCCACGCCCAGCACCATCTCGGGGCTGGTGCCCCAGGTGACCTGCGGCACGATGTCGGCCGCATCAAGCTTGACCACGGTGTCGAACTTTGCGTCGGCGTCGGAGTGCAGCGTCCTCCAGTACGCAACGGCCTGGTCCCATTCCACGCCCGTGGGCGACAGGGGGCGGCCCTTGACGTATTCAATGGTTTTGTCGTCCACCGCCACCAGACCCGCGCGCGCGCCGCCTTCGATGGCCATGTTGCACACGGTCATGCGGCCTTCCATGCTCATGGCGCGGAAGACGGAACCTGCAAATTCAATGGTGTAGCCCGTTCCGCCGGCCGTGCCGATCTTGCCGATGATGGCCAGCACCACGTCCTTGGGGGTCACGCCTTTGGCCAGCGTGCCGTCCACCTGCACCAGCATGTTCTTGGCCTTTTTGGCCAGCAGGGTCTGCGTGGCCATCACGTGCTCGACCTCGGAGGTGCCGATGCCGTGGGCCAGTGCGCCAAACGCGCCGTGGGTGCTGGTGTGGCTGTCGCCGCAGACCACGGTCATGCCGGGCAGGGTGGCACCGTTTTCAGGGCCAATGACGTGCACGATGCCCTGGCGCTTGTGCATGAACGGGAAGAACGCGGCGGGTGTGATCTGCGCGATGTTGTCGTTCAGCGTGGTGATCTGTTCTTTGCTGATCGGATCGGTGATGCCGTCGTAGCCGTTTTCCCAGCCCGTGGTGGGCGTGTTGTGGTCGGCCGTGGCCACGATGGAACTCATGCGCCAGACCTTGCGGCCCGCCTCGCGCAGACCTTCGAATGCCTGAGGGCTGGTGACTTCATGCACCAGATGGCGGTCGATGTAGAGGATGGAGGTGCCGTCCTCTTCGGTGTGGACGACATGCTCGTCCCAGATCTTGTCGTACAGGGTGCGTCCCATGGCGTGGCTTTCTTTCTGCTTTCAGGTGGGTGATTGGATTTTAGTGTCGGGGGCCGGTTGCGCCGGGGCGGGTTCTGCCCGGGGTGAGAGGTGTTCCACCAGCAAACGCGCCGTGATGGACAGGGCATCAAAGTCGCGGGCTACCACGCGCAGTTCGCGGTGGGCCCAGGCATCGCTCAGCGGAATGGCTTGCAGGTTGCCCACGCCGCGCATCAGCGCAAACGCCCGGTCGGGCAGCAGGCCCACGCCCAGGCCGTTGTCGATCATGCGGCACATGGCGTCGAGCCCTGTGACCTGGATGCGCTGGCGCAGGGGGCGCCCGGCGGCGGCAGCGGCTGCGCGCATGGCCAGGCTGATGCTGCTGTTGGCGTGCAGGCCCACAATGTCCCAGTCCAGGACTTCTTCAAAATTAATAGCATTCAGCGCAGATAAATCATGCGCTCGGGGCACAACCAGCACCAAATTGTCGGCGCGGTAGGGGCGGCTCTGCAGCTCCAGGACGCCGCCGCCGTTCGCCATGCCGATGTTGCAGATGCCCAGGTCGGCGGCTCCTTCTTGCACGGCGTGCAGCACATCGCTGGAGAGGTGCTCCTGCAGGTCGATCTTGATCTGGCTGTGCTCGCGCGCGAAGGCGCCCAGGTCTTCGGGCAGAAACTGGAAGATGGCCGAGATGTTGGCGTGCATGCGGACATGGCCGCGAACGCCGTCGGCATATTCACTCAGTTCGCCCTGCATGCGCTCCAGGCCAAACAGCACGGTGCGCGCATGGTGCAGCAGGCTCTCACCAGCGGGCGTGAGCGTCACACCCCGGCTGTGGCGGTAGAGCAGGGCGGTGTCTACAGCCGTTTCCAGGTCCGACAGGCGCTTGCTGACCGCCGATGCTGCAATGAATTCGCGCTCGGCGGCGCGGCCGATGCTGCCCAACTCGCACACCGCCACGAACAATTGCAGCGAGGTGAGGTCAATACGGCGCGCAAAACTGCGCTCGGAGCTTTTCATGGGGTTTTGGCTTCTCAGAAAGAGAAGGTTTCATATTTTCTCCCCATTGTTGATAGTTTGTCATCGCGATACGCGATGGCTGCGATGCCCTTCTGCGCGAGAGAGGCTCTCTTGGAGTGCAGAAAGAGACCGAGGCTCAGGCCGCGCAGGTGCTGCCGTGCTCTGGCACTGAGGCCCGCCAGCGCAATTCGTGTTCAATGCGCTGGCGCAGCAGGTCGGCGGCGCCCATTTCGCCATGCACCACATACACCTGGTCGGGCGCGTGGCCCATGCTGCGCAGCCAGGCGATGAGCTGGTTGCCGTCGGCGTGGGCCGATGCGGAAGACAGCTTGACCACTTCGGCGCGCACGGCCACGTCCTGGCCGTGAATGCGGATGGTCTTTTCGCCCTCAGCCAGCCGCGCGCCGCGTGTGCCCGGCGCCTGGTGCCCGGTCAGAATGATCATGTTGCGGTGATCGCCAGCGTGCAGTGCCAGGTGGTGCAGCACGCGGCCCCCGGTAGCCATGCCACTGGCTGACAGGATGACCATGGGACCATGCAGTTTGGCCAGTCCTTTGGATTGCTCGGGTGTCTGGACCATGGTGGCGCCATGCTCTAGCGCCTGCACCTCGCGGCCGCTCAGGCGGTGTTCCTGCATGTGGTGCTGGAACAGTCCGGTGGTGCTCACGGCCATGGGGCTGTCGAGGAATACCTTGAGCGATGCTGGCACCACACCCTGCGCCTTCAGCAACCCGATGGCGTGCAGCACGACCTGTGCACGGCCCACGGCGAAGACGGGCACCACGGCGATGCCCCCGCGTGCGGCCAGGCGCTGTAGGGCGGGGCCCAGTTCGTCGAGCAGACCTTCGGGCGGGTGCTCCCGGTCGCCATAGGTGGATTCGATGAGCACGGTGTCCGCCTGGGGTGGGGCGTCCGGTGGATTCATCAGCAAGTCGTCCGGCCGGCCCAGGTCGCCAGAGAACAGGATTCGCCTGCCGCCCACCTCCAGCAGCACGCTGGCCGCACCCAGGATGTGGCCTGCGGGCGAAAGGGTCGCGCGCCAGCCGGGCAGGGGCTCGAACGCCTTGTGGAAGGCATGGATCTGAAACTGTTTGAGGCAGTGCAGCGCGTCGAGCCGGGTATACAGGGGCAGAGCGGGGCTGTGGCTGCTGAGCTGGTGGCGGTTGAGGAAGGCGGCGTCCTCCTCCTGCAGGTGCCCGCTGTCGGGCAGCAGGATGGTGCACAGGTCACGTGTGCCCGGGGTGCAGTGGATGGCGTGGGTGTAGCCGTCGCGCGCCAGCAGCGGCAGGTAGCCGCTGTGGTCCAGGTGGGCATGGGTCAGCACCACGGCGTCGATCTGTTGAGGCGTGACGGGCAGGGGCTGCCAATTGCGCAGGCGCAACTGCTTGTAGCCCTGGAACAGGCCGCAATCGACCAGCAGGCTCTTGCCGTTGTAACGCACCAGGTACTTGGAGCCGGTGACGGTGCCGGAGCCCCCCAGGAAAGTGATGTTGACGTTCATGTGTCCAGACTCCCGGGTGATCATCGATGATGACCATCCTACTGGTCGGATTGCGCCTGCGGACGTTGCCAGGGGGTTTCTTGCCTTGCATCAAGAAAAAACCGCCTGCGGCTTTGGGGCTGCAGGCGGTTTTTGGCGGGAAACCCGCGCGTGATCAGCTGAAGAAGTTCTTCAGCCGGTCCGTCCAGCTCTCGCCGCTGGGCGAATGGCGTGCGCCGCCCTTCTTGAGGGAGTCTTCCAGCTCGCGCAGCAGCTTGCGCTGGTGTTCGGTGAGCTTGACGGGTGTCTCGACCGCGATGTGGCAGTACAGGTCACCCGGGTAGCTGGCGCGCACACCCTTGATGCCCTTGCCGCGCAGGCGGAACTGCTTGCCGGCCTGGGTGCCTTCGGGGATGTCGATGGCCGCCTTGCCTTGCAGGGTGGGCACCTCGATCTCGCCACCCAGCGCCGCCGTGATGAAGCTCACCGGTACCTGGCAGTGCAGGTCGTCGCCGTCGCGCTCGAAGATGTCGTGTTTCTTCAGGCGGATCTCGATGTACAGGTCGCCCGGCGGGCCGCCGTTGGTGCCCGGCTCGCCGTTGCCGGTGGAGCGGATGCGCATGCCATCGTCGATGCCAGCAGGAATCTTCACTTCCAGCGTCTTCTGCTTCTTGAGCTTGCCTTGGCCATGGCAGGTGGTGCAAGGCTCAGGAATGATCTTGCCCGTGCCACGGCAGTGGGGGCAGGTCTGTTGCACGCTGAAGAAGCCCTGGCGCATTTGCACAGTGCCCGCGCCCTGGCAGGTGCCGCAGGTCTTGGCGCTGGTGCCGGGTTTGGCGCCGCTGCCATGGCAGGTGTCGCAGGTGTCCCAGGACGGGATGCGAATCTGCGCGTCTTTGCCGCGAGCTGCTTCTTCGAGCGTGATCTCCATGGCATAGCTGAGGTCACTGCCACGGTAGACCTGGCGTCCACCGGCGCCGCGTCCGCGCCCGCCTTGTTGGCCGAACATGTCGCCAAAGATGTCGCCGAAGGCTTCCGCAAAACCGCCAAATCCTTCCGCTCCCGCGCCACCAGGGCCGCGCATGTTGGGGTCTACCCCCGCATGGCCATACTGGTCATAGGCCGCACGCTTTTGGGGGTCCGAGAGCATCTCGTAGGCCTCTTTGGCCTCCTTGAACTTCTCCTCGGCAGGCTTGGCTGCATCCCCCTGATTGCGGTCAGGATGGTGCTTCATCGCCAGCTTGCGATAGGCCTTTTTGATTTCTTCGTCCGAGGCGTTCTTCGGAACGCCCAGGATTTCGTAAAAGTCTCGTTTGGACATAGTGATTCAGAACCCGGTTGGAACAGGAACGCCGCGCAGCCCCTGACGAGCATTGCGCGGCGGCTCGGGTCAACGGGGGCTCGTTCAGCCCTTCTTGACTTCCTTCACCTCGGCATCAACGACGTTGTCGTCGTCTGTGGGCTTGTTGGCTGCACCGGCCGATGCGCCTGCGGCGTCTGCACCACCGGCCGCCTGGGCGGCTTGCGCTGCCTGCGATTCGGCGTACATCTTCTCGCCCAGCTTCTGGCTGGCGGCCATCAGCGCGGTCGTCTTTTCGTCAATCGCGGCCTTGTCTTCACCCTTGAGGGCTTCTTCGAGGGCCTTCACGGCTGCAGCGATTGCGTCCTTTTCACCTGCGTCGAGCTTGTCGCCGTGTTCGGCCAGGCTCTTGTTGACGCTGTGCACAGCGGCTTCACCCTGGTTGCGGGCCTGCACCAGTTCCAGCTTCTTCTTGTCGTCCGCAGCGTTCAGCTCGGCGTCCTTCACCATCTTCTGGATTTCTTCTTCCGACAGGCCCGAGTTGGCCTTGATGGTGATCTTGTTTTCCTTGCCGGTGCCCTTGTCCTTGGCGCCCACGTGCAAGATGCCGTTGGCGTCAATGTCGAACGACACTTCGATCTGCGGAACACCACGGGCTGCGGGCGGAATGCCTTCGAGGTTGAACTCGCCCAGCAGCTTGTTGCCGGTGGCCATTTCGCGCTCGCCCTGGTAGACCTTGATGGTCACGGCAGGCTGGTTGTCGTCGGCCGTCGAGAAGGTCTGAGCGAATTTCGTCGGGATGGTCGTGTTCTTGGTGATCATCTTGGTCATCACACCGCCCAGGGTTTCGATACCCAGCGACAGGGGGGTCACGTCCAGCAGCAGCACGTCCTTGCGGTCGCCCGACAGCACTTGGCCCTGGATGGCGGCGCCCACGGCCACGGCTTCGTCAGGGTTCACATCCTTGCGGGGGTCCTTGCCGAAGAATTCCTTGACCTTCTCCTGCACCTTAGGCATGCGGGTCATGCCACCGACCAGAATCACGTCATGGATGTCGGACACCGACACGCCCGCGTCCTTGATCGCCATGCGGCAAGGAGCGATGGTGCGCTCGATCAGCTCTTCCACCAGTTGTTCCAGCTTGGAGCGGGTCAGCTTGATGTTCAGGTGCTTGGGGCCCGAGGCGTCGGCCGTGATGTAGGGCAGGTTGATGTCGGTCGCTGCCGAATTCGACAACTCGATCTTGGCCTTTTCGGCGGCTTCCTTCAGGCGTTGCAGGGCCAGGACGTCCTTGGACAGGTCCACGCCTTGTTCCTTCTTGAACTCGCCGATGATGAAGTCGATGATGCGTTGGTCGAAGTCCTCGCCGCCCAGGAAGGTGTCACCATTGGTCGACAGCACTTCGAACTGCTTTTCGCCATCCACGTCGGCGATTTCGATGATGGACACGTCGAACGTGCCGCCACCCAGGTCATACACGGCAATCTTGCGGTCGCCCTTTTCCTGCTTGTCGAGGCCAAAGGCCAAGGCTGCAGCGGTGGGCTCGTTGATGATGCGCTTGACATCAAGGCCAGCGATGCGGCCAGCGTCCTTGGTAGCTTGGCGCTGGGCGTCGTTGAAGTAAGCGGGCACGGTGATGACGGCTTCCGTCACGGGCTCGCCCAGGTAGTCTTCAGCCGTTTTCTTCATCTTGCGCAGGATGTCTGCGGACACCTGCTGGGCCGACAGCTTGTTGCCACGCACTTCGATCCAGGCGTCGCCGTTGTCGGCAGCCACGATCTTGTAGGGCATCAGGTCGATGTCCTTTTGCACTTCTTTTTCGGTGAACTTGCGGCCGATCAGGCGCTTGACGGCGTACAGCGTGTTCTTGGGGTTGGTCACGGCCTGGCGCTTGGCCGAGGCGCCGACGAGGATCTCGCCGTCTTCCTGGTAGGCCACGATGGAGGGCGTGGTGCGTGCACCTTCGCTGTTTTCAATCACGCGGGTCGTGTTGCCCTCCATGATGGAAACGCAGCTGTTGGTGGTGCCCAGGTCAATGCCGATGATTCTTCCCATGATTTTTCTCCGAATGCTTGAATGGTTTGGATGGCTAGTAACTTGTGGATAACTTGGTTTGCTTCAAGTCTTCCAGGTCGATTTTTTTGAGGCTTACTTGGGCGCAGTCACGGTGACCAACGCCGGGCGCAACACGCGCTCCGCGATCACGTAGCCCTTTTGCAGCACAGCCACCACCGTGTTGGCTTCTTGCTCCGCGGGCACCACGCTGATGGCCTGGTGCTGGTGGGGGTCGAACTTGGCGCCTGCGGCCGGGTTGATGGCCACCACCTTGTTGCGCTCCAGCGCAGACGTCAACTGGCGCAAGGTGGCGTCGGCGCCTTCGCGCAGCTGCTGGGGCGTGGCCTCCTTGATGGCCAGGGCCGCGTCCAGGCTGTCGGCCACGGGCAGCAGGCTCTCGGCAAAACTCTCGATGCCGAACTTGCGGGCCTTGGACACTTCCTCTTCAGCGCGGCGGCGGGCGTTCTCCGCCTCGGCCTTGGCGCGCAGGAACTGGTCCGCCAGATCGGCACTTTTGGCCTTCAGCTCGGCCAGCTCGCCCTGCAGGCGTGCCAGCTCATCGGAGGCGTGGGCGGCCATGGCGGCTTCGACTTCTTCGGGGGCGGGGGCGCTTGGGGAGGGGTTGGTTTGGCTGTGGTCTGACATGTCAGGATTTGAAGAGGTAAAAAAGCAGTACGCGCGGCATCTGGGGGCTTGCCGGGAAATATCAAGGTCTGCGCCAGGGATTTGTCGTTACGACGGCCCCGGGTTGGCGCAAGTGGTTCTAAGGCATGTCGGCCCAACCGCCGTTTTTGCAAGGGCCGCACCTTCCATGGCTGGACAAATGGGGGGTGGACGATGGCGGCAGCGGGGCAGCAGAGTGTACAAGCGCAAGCGGTCGGGTTATAATCGCAGGCTTTCCCTTGCCACACCACTTCTAGACGCGGTGGGTGGTCTCACCCAAAAGGAGTCTGCATGCGTCATTACGAAATCATTTTGTTGATCCATCCGGATCAAAGCGAACAAGTTCCAGCCATGCTGGAGCGCTACAAGGGCATGATCACCGCTGGCGGTGGCAAGGTGCACCGCGTGGAAGACTGGGGCCGTCGTCAACTGGCGTACCTGATCAACAAGCTGGCCAAGGCCCACTACCTGTGCGTGAACATCGAAGCCGACCAGGCTGTGATGGCTGAACTGGAGCACGCCTTCAAGTTCAACGACGCCGTGCTGCGCCACCTGACCGTGCAAAAGAAGAAGGCTGAAACCGGTCCTTCCTCCATGATGAAGACCGTCGAGCGCGAAGAAGCCCGCAAGGCCAGCCAAGCTGAATACGCAGCGGCCGGCGAGCGCTGATCCTCTTCTCTCTTTGGAGTGGAGAACCGCGTCGTCTTGACCGCCTGTATCGCAGAGGCTGAGCCCCTGCGATACACGCCCGCCGGACTGCCTGCCCTCACGCTGCGCCTCGAACACGAGTCCCAGCAAACTGAGGCAGGCCATCCCCGCGAAGTCAAGGCCGCCCTGAAAGCCACCGCCTTTGGAGCGATGGCTGAGCGACTGGCAAGGCAAAACATCGGAAGTCTTTGGACTTTTCATGGATTTCTGGCCACACCGCGCAATGGCAAGATTGCAGTGCTGCACATCCAGGATATTCAACAAAATTAATTTTCAAGGGGTCCGCAATGGCCACGTTCAAGAAGTTCAACAAAGACAAGCGCCCAAAGCGCAACACCCAGTCCCTGCTGTTCAAGCGCAAGCGCTTTTGCCGCTTCACGGTGACCGGTGTTGAAGAAATCGACTACAAGGATGTCGATACGCTGCGCGATTTCATCGCCGAAAACGGCAAGATCATCCCCGCACGCCTGACCGGCACGCGCGCCATCTTCCAGCGTCAGCTGAACACTGCCATCAAGCGCGCACGCTTCCTGGCCCTGGTGCCTTACAGCGACCAGCACAAGATCTAAGGAGCACAACCCATGCAAATCATCCTGCTCGACAAGGTTGTGAACCTCGGCAACCTCGGTGAAATCGTCAAGGTCAAAGACGGCTACGCCCGCAACTTTCTGATTCCCGCTGGCCGCGCACGTCGCGCCACCGAAGCTGCCAAGGCAGAGTTCGAAGCCAAGCGCGCTGAACTCGAAAAGGCCGCTGCTGCCAAGCTGGCAGAAGCCCAGGCCCAAGGTGAAAAGCTGGCCGGTACCACTGTCAAGCTGACACAAAAGGCTGGCGTGGATGGCCGTCTGTTTGGTTCCGTGACCAACCATGACATCGCCGAAGAGCTGAATAAGCAAGGCTACAAGGTTGCCAAGTCGCAAATCCGCCTGCCCAACGGCCCTATCAAGGTCGTGAGCGACAGCGCTGTGAGCGTTGCTTTGCACACCGACGTGGTCGTGGAGGTCAACGTGTCGGTCTACGGCGAAACCGCCTGATCGTCCGTCAGGACCTCTCAAAAAAGCCGCCCTTGGGCGGCTTTTGTCTTTGTGTGACCGTAGTTTTTACACGGTTGCCCACGGGTTACCCCCGCCTTATCCACAGACTTGTGCCATGACGACACGCCGCGTGGGCGATAGCATGCCGGGTTAGCTCCAAGGATTCCATGTCTGCCGTTTTCCCACCCCTTGATGATGGATTCACGCCCGTGCCGGACCGTGAAATTGCCCAGCTGCGTGTGCCACCGCACTCCATCGAGGCGGAGTCCAGTGTGCTGGGTGGTCTGCTGCTGGACAACAACGCCTGGGACCGCGTGGGCGACCTGCTGGTAGAAAGCCATTTCTATCGCCACGAGCACCAGATGATCTACACGGCCATTGGCGCGCTGATCAATGCCAGCAAGCCAGCCGACGTGATCACGGTGTTCGAGCACCTCCAGAACCAAGGCAAGGCGCAGGAGATGGGCGGGCTGGCCTATCTGAACAATCTGGCGCAATACGTACCCAGTGCCAGCAATATTCGGCGCTATGCCGAAATCGTTCGCGAACGCGCCATCCTGCGCAAGCTGGTTACGGCCAGCGATGAAATTTCGACCAACGCGTTCAACCCCCAGGGTAAAACGGTGGAACGCATTCTGGACGAAGCCGAGGCCAAGATCTTTGCCATTGGCGAAGAGGGTTCGCGCACCAAGCAGGGCTTCCAGTCGCTCGATACGCTGGTGATTGACCTGCTCGACCGCGTGCAGGAGATGGCTGACAACCCTGTGGACGTCACGGGCGTCCCCACCGGCTTTGCCGACCTGGACCGCATGACCAGCGGCTTGCAGGCGGGCGACATGGTGGTGCTGGCAGCCCGCCCGTCCATGGGCAAAACCTCGTTCGCGGTGAACATTGCTGAGCACGTGGCGCTCAACGAGGGCTTGCCTGTTGCCATCTTCTCGATGGAAATGGGTGCCGCTCAATTGGCGGTGCGTATCGTGGGCTCGATCGGCCGGGTGAACCAGGGCAACCTGCGCACCGGCAAGCTCACCGACGATGAATGGCCACGCCTGACCGAAGCCATCGAAAAGCTGCGCACGGTGTCGCTGCACATTGACGAAACCCCGGGCCTCACGCCCAGCGAGCTGCGTGCCAACGCGCGCCGTCTGGCGCGCCAGTGCGGCAAGCTGGGTCTGATCGTGGTGGACTACTTGCAGCTCATGAGCGGCTCGGGTTCGTCGGGCTCGGACAACCGGGCGACGGAGCTGGGCGAAATTTCCCGGGGCCTCAAGATGCTGGCCAAGGAGCTGCAATGCCCGGTGATCGCGCTGTCTCAGCTCAACCGCTCGGTGGAGCAGCGTACCGACAAGCGCCCCATGATGTCCGACCTGCGCGAATCGGGCGCCATCGAGCAG
Source organism: Acidovorax sp. Root568 (assembly GCF_001427445.1). Classification (NCBI taxonomy): domain Bacteria; kingdom Pseudomonadati; phylum Pseudomonadota; class Betaproteobacteria; order Burkholderiales; family Comamonadaceae; genus Acidovorax; species Acidovorax sp. Root568. The sequence continues at coordinate 603,189 of NZ_LMGP01000018.1, forward strand.
GACGCGGACATCATCATGTTCATCTACCGCGACGACTACTACAACAAAGACTCCAAAGAGCCCAACGTGGCCGAGGTCATCATTGGCAAACAGCGGAACGGCCCCACCGGAACCGTGAAGCTGTTCTTCCAGAAGAACCAGACGCGCTTTGAGAACCTGGCGATGGGTTCCGGCGACGATTTCTAATAAAAATAGCTGTTAGCGCCGGTTTTATAAGCGCTAGCAGCTATTGAATTTATAGCGAACAAGTTCTGGTGCCATGCCGTACAGTGCCCGTGGTTCCAGGCTCCCGGCATGCGCGGTATCGCTATTGCACTATTGAGTTAGTACCCACACCAGCAAACCGGCGCAAGCCACTGCGAGCATGCTCACCGCCACGGTGAGCCATTGCTGGCGTCGGCGCTGCACTTCCACCGCTTGCACCACCTGGGCATGCTGTTCGGCCAGGGACTGGATCAGCATGGCGGACTCCTGCTGCTCCCGCTCCAATTGCGCCACGCGGTCACGCAGATGCTGAAGCTGCAAGGCCACCGGAATGGCGGGCTCGCCAACGGCACCATCTAGTGCAGCCGTCGCCGCTTCGGCATTCCCTTTTTGGGTGGTGCCCAGCAGCTTCTTGGCCGCCTGCAGGATCTGGGGCGTCGCCTCGATGACGTCGCCCCAGGGCACCAGCTTCAGTGCTGCAACCCAGCTTGCCGCCAACTCAGAGCACCTCGCTGGCGAAGTCCGCCAGGCGTGAGCGTTCGCCCCGCGCCAGGGTGATGTGCCCGCTGTGTGGCCAGCCCTTGAAGCGGTCCACCGCATACGTCAGGCCGGAGGAGCCTTCGGTCAGGTACGGCGTGTCAATCTGCGCCAGGTTGCCCATGCAGATGATCTTGGTGCCGGGGCCTGCGCGGGTGATCAGCGTCTTCATCTGCTTGGGCGTCAGATTCTGCGCCTCATCGATGATCACGTACTTGTTCAGGAAGGTACGCCCGCGCATGAAGTTCATGCTCTTGATCTTGATGCGGCTGCGGATCAGCTCATTGGTGGCCGCGCGGCCCCATTCGCCTGCGTTGCCGCCATCGCCCTTGGCCAAAAACTCCAGGTTGTCATCCAGTGCGCCCATCCAGGGGCCCATCTTCTCTTCTTCGGTGCCGGGCAGGAAGCCAATGTCTTCTCCCACGCTCACGGTGGCGCGGGTCATGATGATCTCGGTGTAGCGGCGGTCGTCCAACACCTGAGTGAGGCCCGCGGCCAGGGCCAGCAGGGTCTTGCCGGTGCCTGCAGTGCCGGTCAGGGTCACGAAGTCGATCTCGGGGTCCATGAGCAGATTCATGGCGTAGTTCTGCTCGCGGTTGCGCGTGGTTACGCCCCACACAGCATTCTTGGTGGAGCCATAGTCCTTGAGCGTCTGCAGCACCGCAGTCTTTTCACGGATCTCGCTCACGCGCGCAAACAGGCTGGGCTCGCCGGGGGCCTCGAAGTACACAAACTGGTTGATCATCAGCTGCGGCACGATGGGCCCGCCGATGCGGTAGTAGGTGTGGGCGCCGCTCTGCCAGCTTTCCACGTTCTTGCCGCTCTTGGCCCAGAAGTCGGGGGGCAGGGCCAGCACACCGGCGTACAGCAGGTCGCCGTCTTCCAGTGTCTTGTCGTTCTGGTAGTCCTCGGCGTTCAGGCCCAGGGCGCGCGCCTTGACGCGCATGTTGATGTCCTTGGATACCAGCACCACCTCGCGCGGGGCGTGCAGCTTGCGCAGGGCTTCGACCACGCCCAGGATCTGGTTGTCGGCCTTGCCGGGGGGCAGGCTGGTGGGCAGGCTGTAATCCAGCGGTACGGTCTGGAAGAACAGGTGGCCGCCTGCGGCGCGCTGGCCGGTGGAGTCGAGCTTGAGGCCCTTGGCCATGTCGGCGCCCTGGGCGGCCGCCAGCGCATCCAGGGTGCGGCTGGCTTGGCGGCCGTTGCGCGCGACTTCGGTCATGCCCTTCTTGTGGCCGTCCAATTCTTCCAGCACGATCATCGGCAGGAAGATGTCGTGCTCTTCAAAGCGGAACAGGCTGGTCGGGTCATGCAGGAGCACATTGGTGTCCAGCACGAAGAGCTTGGTCGGGCCGTGCGATGCGGACTTGCGGCTGCGTGTGGTGGTTGCGGTGGCTGGCGCGGGGCTGGCGGTGACGGCAGGAGGAGTGGCGGTACCGCGCGCCTTGCGCGTGCCAGTGCTGCGAGCCACGGGAGCGGCAGAGGGGGCGGCTGTCCGGGTTCGTGTCTCGATTTGTAGCAGTGGAGCGGTGTCAGGCGCTGCCAGCGACGAGGCCACACTGTCTGCCTTGCGTCCCGCGCGGGCTGGGGCTGCAGCGGCGCGCTGAGGCATGGCAACGGCTTCGTTGACCGAGGTGGTGGCTACGCGGGGGCGGGCCGTGACTTCAAAGGCTTCTGGCGCGAGGAGTGCAGCGCGCCGGCTGGGGGCGGGGGGCAGGGGCATGGTGGCAGGGCCTCGGTCGGTAAAGGGGTAACGGATGGGGTCAGAAAGCAAAAAGCCGCCTGGAGGCCAAGGCGGCTTTTTGAATGGGTGCTAACGGTGCAAGAACCAGGGGCATTGACCCATTATGCCCACTCCATGTGTCTTGCCAGGGCAAAACGGGCGGTGTGTCGCGTGGATGCTCCAGTGCCCTTTGGTGGATTGCAACGGTCGCAGCAGCGCTGACGCGATCAGGTTCTGCTCAGGCGGCCTTTTTCAGGGCCTTGAGGGATTTGACGGTCTTGAGGACTTCGTCCACGTGGCCTGGTACCTTGAGGCCGCGCCACTCTTGCACAAGCAGGCCATCGGGGCCGATCAGGAAGGTGCTGCGCTCGATGCCCTTGACCTTCTTGCCGTACATGATCTTGTTCTTGACCACGCCGAACATGTGGCACATCTTTTCTTCGGTGTCGGCGATCAGCTCGAACGGCAGTTCCAGCTTTTCCTTGAAGTCGTCGTGCGACTTCATGTTGTCGCGCGAGACACCGAACACGGCTGCGCCAGCTTTCACGAAATCCTTGTACTTGTCGCGAAACTGCATGGCCTCCGTGGTGCAGCCCGGCGTGTTGTCCTTGGGATAGAAGTAGAGAACCAGAATTTGGCCAAGGTGGGAGGTGTTGGAGACCTTGATACCACCGGTTGCGTTGGCTTCAAATTCAGGGAGGGGTTTGTTGACAACGATCGCCATATCACTTCAATCTCTTAGGATGTAGTCGTTGGTAAGCCGGGGGAGTGGGTGTGTTATTGCTCTTGGTGGTGCCCCCGACCGCAACCGGTGATTTTACCCTGAAATCGGTTCCCGGCCAAATGTAAGACAGTGTGTCCTGCGTGGGGCGGCGGGCACTTTGGCACGGCCGTGCATAAGTGGCATTCCCGGTGCGCCAGACTTTGATGCAGGCCGTGAGCGCCCGTTCAGACTTCCAGAATCAGGGCTGCGACCACGTTGCGTCCTTCGCCCGCCAGGATGTTGTAGGTGCGGCATGCTGCCTGGGTGTCCATGGTCTCCAGCCCGACTCGCCGCGCTATCAGGGGAGCCAGCCATGCGGGCGGGGGAAAACGATTGCGCAGCCCGCTGCCAAAAATGACCAGTTCGGTTTCCAGCCCGGCCAACTGGGCGAAATGCTCCGGGGTCAGATCCTCAAAGCGGGAGCAGGGCCAGGGCTGGCGCAGGCCTGCCGACCCGATGATGATGCTGTGGGTGATCTTGTCGGCGTCGATGCCGATCCAGCCGGGGCCGTAGCCGCTGATGGTCTGAGCGTTGGAGCGGTCGGGCTGGAATTTCATGGCAGGAAGTGGTGGGCCTCAGGTGCTGCGGGGTGTGGCAGCGGCGCCCGGCGCCAGGGGATGGCAACGGTTCTGTGGTCAAATTATAGGTTTCGCCTGAGGGCGCCGGCTCCGGCGGCCTCCTGACCCCACCGCACTACTGTCAGCGCATGAAAACCGTCCAAAAATCCGCCAAGCTCGCCAATGTTTGTTACGACATCCGGGGCCCGATCATGGACGCGGCCAAGCAGATGGAGGAGGATGGGCACAAGATCATCAAGCTCAACATCGGCAATCTGGCGGTGTTTGGCTTTGATGCCCCCGAAGAAATTCAGCAGGACATGATCCGCAACCTGCCCAACTCGGCGGGCTACTCGGACAGCAAAGGCATCTTCGCCGCCCGCAAGGCCGTGATGCACGAGACCCAGAAGCAGGGCATCAAGGGCGTGGCGCTGGATGACATCTACCTGGGCAACGGCGCCAGCGAACTGATCGTGATGGCAACGAACGCGTTGCTGGACACTGGCGATGAGTTGTTGCTGCCATCGCCGGATTACCCGCTGTGGACCGCTGCGGCCAGCCTGTCGGGCGGCACGCCGGTGCACTACCTGTGCGATGAGGCCAATGGCTGGATGCCCGACCTGGAGGACATCCGCGCCAAGATCACGCCGCGTACCAAAGGCATCGTGGTCATCAACCCCAACAACCCCACGGGTGCGCTGTACTCGGTCGAGTTGCTCAAGGGCATCGTGGCCATCGCCCGCGAACACGGCCTGGTGATCTTTGCGGACGAGGTGTACGACAAGGTGTTGTACGACGGCGCCAAGCACACGGCCATCGGCTCGCTGAGCGAGGATGTGCTCACGCTCACCTTCAACTCGCTGTCCAAAAGCTACCGGTCTTGCGGTTACCGTGCTGGCTGGCTGGTGGTCTCGGGCGACAAGAAGCCCGCTAAGGACTACATCGAGGGCCTGAACATGCTCTCGAACATGCGACTTTGTGCCAACGTTCCTGGCCAATGGGCCGTGCAGACGGCGCTGGGTGGTTACCAGAGCATCAACGAACTGGTCTGTGAGGGCGGCCGCCTGCGCAAGCAGCGTGATCTGGCGTATGAACTGATCACGGCCATCCCGGGCGTGACCTGTGTGAAACCTCAGGCCGCGCTGTACATGTTTCCGCGCCTCGACCCGGCGGTGTATCCCATCGAGGACGACCAGCAGTTCTTCCTGGAGTTGCTGCAGGAGACGAAGGTCATGCTGGTGCAGGGCACGGGTTTCAACTGGCCTGCTCCGGACCATTTCCGCATCGTGTTCCTGCCCCATGAAGACGACCTGCGCGATGCCATTGGCCGCGTGGCGCGCTTCCTGGAGCAATACCGAAAGCGCAAGCAGACCGCTGCGGCAGCCGTCGCGGCCTGATCCGTCGCGTTGCCCAGAAGACAAGGCGATACGCTCCATGCACAGACCCCCCGTTCTTGACCTGGCCCGGCATGTCGCCGCCTGTGGGCTGGTGGCGGCGGGCTTGCACGGCGCTGCTGTGCAGGCTGCCGAAAAGGGCAAAGAGCCCGTGAGCTTCCAGCACAAGGACTGGGCCTTGCAGTGCGACAACACCCGCACTTGCAGGGCCGTGGGTTACCAGTCGGAGAGTGGCGAGTCGGAGCCGGTCTCCATGCGCCTGACCCGCGAGGCAGGACCTGACACGCCGGTGCTGGTGGACCTGCAGGTGTCCACCGAGAAAGCCACTCCAGCGTCGCTGCACCTCAAGGTGGGCACACTGTCTTTGCCAGGGCTCAAGGGCGACACCCCCAGCGTGCCTGCAGCGCAGGTGCCCCGCCTGCTGCAGGAGCTGCTCAAGAACGAAGAGGCCACGGTGGCCGCTGGCAAGGACCGTTGGGTGCTGTCACTGGCGGGTGTCACCGCGGTTCTGCTCAAGATGGACGAGGCCCAGGGCCGGGTGGGCACACCGGGCGCCTTGGTGCGCAAGGGCACGAAGCCAGAGGCTTCTGTGCTGCCGTCTTTGCCTGCTCCGGTCATCAAGGCTGTGACCCCGATGCCTGCGCGCAAGGGGGATGCCGCACTGGCCAAGCCGCTGGTGGCTGCGCTGGGCCGCGCCAGTACCGAAGGCCAGTGCAACGGCGACGATGCGTTCAACCCCGCCAATGTGCAGGTCTACCGGCTCACGGAGCGCAAGGTGCTGCTGTCCGTGCCCTGTGGCATGGGCGCTTACAACTTCAGCAGCTTGCTGTGGGTGGCCAACGACCGCCCGCCCTACAAGCCAGAGCCCTTGCAGGACGTGGACGGCGATTTCGATCCGGCCTCGGGCATGGTGCATTCGGCAATGAAGGGCCGGGGCATTGGCGACTGCTGGTGGGTGCGTGAGTGGCAGTTCGACGGCCAGGGTTTTGTGCTGCGCAGCGAGTCTGGTGACGGCATGTGCCGTGGCTTTGCGGGTGGCGCCTGGCAGTTGCCCACCTATGTCACGCGTTGAGGGATCTGCTGCTCGACACCGCGCCCTTTACATCCCTCCCGAATCATTGTTTTTCTTTCTCTTCCCATTGCTATGAAACCCATCCAAGTAGGCCTTCTGGGCATCGGCACCGTCGGCAGCGGCGTGTTCAACGTGTTGCAGCGCAACCAGGACGAGATCAGCCGCCGTGCTGGCCGTGGCATCGAGATCACCATGGTGGCGGACCTGGACGTAGCGCGCGCCAAGGCTGTGGTGGGTGACGGCGTCCAGGTGGTCAACGACGCCCGTGCCATCATCGCCAACCCCGACATCGACATCGTGATCGAGTTGATCGGCGGCTACGGCATCGCACGCGCACTGGTGCTCGAAGCCATTGCCGCAGGCAAGCATGTCGTCACCGCCAACAAGGCGCTGCTGGCCGTGCATGGCACCGAGATTTTTGCGGCCGCATCGGCCAAGGGCGTGATGGTGGCCTTTGAGGCAGCCGTGGCGGGTGGCATCCCCATCATCAAGGCGCTGCGCGAAGGCCTCACGGCCAACCGCATCCAGTGGATCGCCGGCATCATCAACGGCACCACCAACTTCATCCTGTCCGAGATGCGCAGCAAGGGCCTGGACTTCGACGTGGTGCTCAAGGAAGCGCAACGCCTGGGCTATGCCGAGGCCGACCCGACCTTCGACATTGAAGGCGTGGACGCCGCGCACAAGGCGACGTTGATGAGCGCCATCGCTTTCGGCATTCCAGTGCAGTTCGACAAGGCCTATGTGGAAGGCATCACCAAGCTCTCCGCCGCCGACATCAAATACGCAGAACAACTGGGCTACCGCATCAAGCTGCTGGGCATCACCAAGCGCGCCGAAAAGGGCATCGAGCTGCGCGTGCACCCGAGCCTTGTGCCCTCCAAGCGCCTGATCGCCAACGTCGAAGGCGCGATGAACGCCGTGGTGGTTCAGGGCGATGCCGTGGGCACCACGCTGTACTACGGTAAGGGCGCAGGTAGTGAGCCCACCGCCAGTGCCGTGATCGCCGACCTGGTAGACATCGCCCGCCTGCACACGGCCGACCCTGAACACCGCGTGCCGCATCTGGCCTTCCAGGCCAACACGCTGCAGGGCGCCATGGACCAGCTGCCCGTGCTGCCGATGAGCGAAGTGGTCACCAGCTACTACCTGCGCTTGCGCGTCGCCGACCAGGCTGGCGTGCTAGCCAAAGTCACCGGCCTGCTGGCCGAGGCAGGCGTGAGCATCGACGCCGTGCTGCAGCGCGAGGCTGACGAAGTGGGCGGCGAGGGATCGACGCAGACCGACCTGATCATCCTGACCCACGACACCCGCGAAGGCACGATGGATGCCGTCATTGCACAAATGCAGGCGCTGCCGACCGTGCTGGCACCCATCACGCGCATTCGCAAGGAAGAACTCAACTGATGATGGGCCACGCCACACCATGATGCTGCCTCGCCATGCCCACTCTGGTTGCCGCCCTCACGCTGTCGGCGCTGCTCAAGATGGCGCATGTCGATCTGCCGCGCTGGCATCTGGCGTTCTGGTTCGGCCTGCTGGTCGCATTGGCCCTGTTCGGGGCCATGTCGCGCACGCAGGCCCTGCTCAACGGTGTGGGCAGCTTTCTGGCCGCGTGGCTTTACTTTGTGCTGCTGGAGCGCACCGACAACCGCCAGGACTGGGCACTGCACTGGCTCATCCTGATCGGCGGGTTCTTCCTGCTGATCGCTTCGCGTCTCTACATTGACATTCGTGTGTACGGCATCAGCTTTTAGCCAGTTCACCACCTTCACCGATACCGACGGGAATCCTTCATGAAGTACCTCAGCACCCGCGGCCATGCAGACCGCAAACAGTTCTGCGACATCCTGCTCGAAGGCCTGGCGCCCGATGGTGGCCTGTACCTGCCCGAGCATTACCCGCAGGTGGATGACGCCATGCTCACGCGCCTGCGCAAGGCCTACCACGAGCAAGGCTACGCCGAGCTGGCGTTTCAGATCCTGTCGCTCTACATCGACGACATTCCTGCCGCCGATTTGAAGGCCATCTGCGCCAAGACCTACACCGCCGAAGTGTTTGGCACGGGCGAGATCGTGCCCCTGCGCCACCTCGAAAACAGTCTGTGGCTCGAAGCCCTGTCCAACGGCCCCACGCTGGCCTTCAAGGACATGGCCATGCAGCTGTTGGGCAACCTGTTCGAGTACGAGCTCAAGCGCCGTGGCGAGCAGCTCAACATCCTGGGCGCGACCAGTGGCGACACCGGCAGCGCCGCCGAATACGCGATGCGCGGCAAAGAGGGCGTGCGTGTCTTCATGACCAGCCCGCACGGCCGCATGAGCGCGTTCCAGCAGGCGCAGATGTTCAGCCTGCAGGACGAGAACATCCACAACATCGCCATCGAAGGTGTGTTCGACGACTGCCAGGACATCGTCAAGGCCGTCTCCAATGACCATGCCTTCAAGCACAAGTACAAGATCGGCACCGTCAACTCCATCAACTGGGCGCGCCTGCTGGCACAGGTGGTGTACTACTTTGCGGGCTACATCCAGGCCACCGAGACCAACAACCAGAAGGTGAGTTTCACGGTGCCATCGGGCAACTTTGGCAACGTGTGCGCGGGCCATGTGGCGCGCATGATGGGCCTGCCCATTGCCAAGCTGGTGGTGGCCACCAATGAAAACGACGTGCTTGACGAGTTCTTCCGCACCGGCGTGTACCGCGTGCGCAGCAGTGCCGACACGCACGAGACGTCCAGCCCTTCGATGGATATCAGCAAAGCCAGCAACTTCGAGCGTTTCATTTTCGACCTGCTGGGCCGCAACGGCCAACGTACCAAGGCCTTGTTCGGCGCTGCATTGCAAACCTACGGCCGCTTTGACTTGAGCGCGGAGCCGCTGTTTGCCGATGCCGCCACCAAATACGGTTTTGAAAGTGGCAAGAGCACCCACGCCGACCGCCTGGCCACGATCCGCGACAACTATCAGCGCCATGGCGTGACCATCGACACCCACACCGCCGACGGGGTGAAGGTGGCCCTGGAGCATCACCAAGACCCCAACGTACCGATGATCGTGTTGGAAACGGCGCTGCCCATCAAGTTTGCCGAGACCATCGTCGAAGCGCTGGGCCATGCGCCCGAGCGGCCTGCCAAGTTTGCAGGCATCGAAGACCTGCCCAAGCGTGTACAGGTGATGCCCGCCGACGTGGACTTGGTCAAGGCCTACATCGAACGCCACTGCTCCCCTGCCGCGCTGGGGTGAGCGGTCGGTACCTGCCTGTCCGCGTGAGCGGCCGGCAGATGCCGGGCGGGCCAGGACAGGCTCTTTTGTGGTCAATATTGCCCCGGGCGCTAGTCTGGTATGCACTTAAAGCTATAAATAACATAGCTAATCAAGGAGCAGTGGATGAAGGTTGTCGGTTTTGCCGGGTTTTCCGGCAGTGGCAAGACCACGCTGGTCGAGCAGTTGATCCCCGCGCTGCGGCTGCGGGGCCTGCGAGTGTCGGTGGTCAAGCATGCCCACCACAGTTTTGATGTGGACCACCCGGGCAAGGACACCTACCGCCACCGCGAGGCGGGGGCTTTCGAGGTGGTCGCGGCATCGGACAAGCGCCTGATGCTGGTGCGCGAGTTCGAGCAGCCCGCCACCCTCAGCGTGCACCACCTGCTGGCGGAGCTGTACCAGGGGGTGGACTGGGTGCTGGTGGAGGGTTTCAAGGACAGCGACCTGCTCAAGATCGAAGTCTGGCGGGCCCCCGAGCCAGGGCAAGTGGCCAAGCCCGTGCGTTACCCCGAAGACGACTTTGTGGTGGCTGTGGCCACTGATGCCCCCAAGAGCCTGCCGGTTGCCACGCAATTGCCCTTGCTGGACCTGAACGCACCCGACCAAGTGGTGGACTGGCTCATCCAGTACGAACACCGCTTTGAATACAACTGGGAATTGCACGGAGGGCTGCTGCCATGCGCCCCGCAATGAAGCCGCTCAAGCCGCTGGACGAGGCGCTGACGGACCTGCTGGCGCACGCCCAGCTGCTGCCAGGCTCCGATACCGTCACCACCTTTGACGCCGACGGCCGCGTGCTGGCGCAAAGCTGTGTGTCGGCTCTGCAGGTGCCTCCCCAGGACAACAGCTCGATGGATGGTTACGCCGTGCGCTGCGCCGATGTGGCGGCGGCAGGGGTGGTGTTGCCGGTGTCCCAGCGCATTCCTGCCGGCAGTGCGGGCGACCCACTGCAGCCCGGCACGGCAGCGCGCATCTTCACCGGCGCTCCAGTGCCTGCAGGCGCCGATGCCATCCTGATGCAGGAAGACTGTGAAGCCCTTGCGGCGGCCGATGGCCTGGGCTCGGTGCGTATCAACGCCGTTCCGCAAGCCGGGCAGTGGATCCGCAGCGCGGGCGAAGACATCACCCGGGGTGCGGTGGTGCTGTCGGCTGGCACGCGTCTCACTCCGGCCGAACTGGGCCTGGCGGCCAGCATCGGTCAGCACCAGCTGCAGGTCGCGCGGCGCCCTCGCGTGGCGCTGTTTTCCACGGGCGATGAACTGGTCATGCCCGGCGAAGTCCCGCCCGAGCAGATGCGACCCGGTGCCATCTACAACAGCAACCGATTTTTCCTGCGTGCGATGCTGCTACGCCTGGGCTGCGAGGTGACCGACTTGGGCATCGTGCCCGACCGGCGCGAGGCCACCATCGACGCCCTGCGCCAGGCCAGCAGCGCGCACGACCTGATCCTGACCAGCGGCGGCGTGAGCGTGGGTGAGGAAGACCACATCAAGCCTGCTGTGGAGACTCTGGGCACGCTGGACCTGTGGCAGATCGCGATGAAACCCGGCAAGCCGTTTGCCTATGGCCAGATCCCGCGTGAAGGCGGTGCTGCCCACTTCATGGGCCTGCCCGGCAACCCGGTGTCGAGCTTTCTGACCTTTGCGTTGCTGGTGCGGCCCTTAGTGTTGCGGCTGCAGGGCGTGCAGGACGTGACTCCGCAGGCCGTGGCGGTGCGTGCCGATTTCAGCTGGCCCAAAGCCGATAAACGCCGCGAATTTCTGCGCGTGCGGCACAACGCGGCGGGCGGACTGGACCTGTTCAACAACCAGAGTTCGGGCGTGCTCACTTCGGCCGCCTGGGGTGATGGCGTGGTGGACAACCCGGCGGGCCAGACGATTGCGCCAGGCGATATGGTGCGGTTTATCGCGTTTTCGGAGTTGCTGGGATGAAGGTCTCTGTGCGCTACTTTGCCTCGATCCGTGAGGCCATTGGGCACGGCAGCGAGGCGGTCGAAACCGCTGCCACCACGCTGGGCGCCTTGCGCGACGAGCTCATCGCACGCGGTGGTGCCCATGCCAGCAGCCTGGCGCGGGGCCGGGCCGTGCGCATGGCACTCAACCAGACCTTGAGCGACGAGTCCGCCACCCTGGCCGATGGGGCCGAGGTGGCTTTCTTCCCCCCGGTGACGGGCGGCTAGCCAGCTCGCCAGCACGTCACCTCAAAGCGCCTTCAAACGATCTTGCAGCGCCTTCGAGGCCGGCATCATCGGCGCGCGTAGTTCGCTGCGCATCCACCCTGCATGCGCCAGCATGGCCTTGAGCGGGGCAGGGTTGGGCTCTGCAAAACACGCTTCCACCCAGGGTTGCAAGGCCTGCCACAAATGGCGGGCTGCGGGCAGGTCGCCCTGACGCAGCAATGCCATCAACTCCACAAAAAGCGGCGTCTGCCAGTGTGCACAGGCAGAGATGGCGCCTGCGCCGCCGAGGGCCAGCGTATGGAAGATCTGCGCGTCTTCGCCCGTCAGCACCTGCAGCCGGCCATCGGCGATCAGGGCCTGCGTCTTGGCCGTGTTGCCGCCACAGTCCTTGATGGCCTCTATGCGCGGATGTGCCGCCAGCGCCAGCAGCGTTTCGGTGGTGAGCGTGGCGCCTGTGCGGTACGGAATGTCGTAGATCAGCAGGGGCACCGCGCTGGCATCGGCCAGAGTGCGGAACCAGTGCAGCAGGCCCTCCTGCGAGGGGCGGATGTAGTGCGGGGCGGACACCAGCAGGCCTGCCACCGGGTAGTGTGCAAGGGCCTGCACCTGCTCCAGCACCTGGTCCTGGTGGTAGCCCGACACGCCCATCACCACGGGCAAACCCTGGGCGGCGCTGAGCACGGTCTCCAGCACCTGCAGTTGCTCGGCCTTGTCGAGGGCCGCGGCCTCACCGGTCGAGCCGCAGGCAACGAAGCCCGCAACGCCGTCGGCACGCAGCCGGGTGGTGAGGGCGGCAAGGGCCGGGTGGTCCACGGCGCCATCCTTGAACGGTGTGACCAAGGCGATCCAGAGCCCGCTGAACAGCGGCTGGTGGGAGGTAGCGGTATCGGTGGCAGACATGCGAAGCGTCCTTTCAGGGTTCGACCAGGGGAAGAACCGTCCGGAGGGAGCGCGCGCTGAATGCCGGGGAGTGAAACGAGAAAAGGAAATTTCCCTACCAGGTGGTTCCGTCGCTCATCCGGACGGAACCACAGCTCCGGTCAGATGAGCTCTGGTTTTTTGGTTTTGCCCACGCACTGCAACGCCACCGCCGGTGCGGCGGTCGTGGCAAAGGGGGTGCGCGTGGACATGGGCCGCAGTATAGCCAAGCGCCCACCGTGTCCCAAGGTTGGTCAGCCTGCCTGCGGTGGCCGGGCAGCGTTGGCTGCTGATTCAGGCTGCGGCGGCACCAGCACGGGGCATTGCCACACCAGCAGCTCGGCCAGCCGGGTGACGATCCATGTCGCTTCGGCCACCGCCACGCCAGATTCGGCCGTGCACAGCCCCGCGTGGATGCGCTGCAGGATCTCGGACTCGGATGGCGCCTGCACGTGGTACAGCGTCTGCGCGTGCTCCACCAGGTGGCCAGCCAGGTCTTCGCACAGCTCGTAGCGGGCGCGCACGCCGTTCGCCTTTTCCGTCAGGCGCCCTCGGGTGTCGGTGTAAACCGCCATGAAGGAGGGCGGCACGTGGATCTGGTTGTCGTCATCCATGGGGTGGTTTAGTCGGGGGTGAACAGCCGTTCGAACTTGGCCTGATCGGAGGCCAGCTCGAAAGTCACCACCTGGCCCATTTTCATGTCCGACAGGCGGCAGGCACCAAACAGCGTCGTTTTGCCCGCCAGCTCCATCACATCCAAGTCAATGATGGCGTAGGGGTGGGGCACGAAGACCTGGTGCTCGAACACATCGCGGACCGTATTGCGCGGGGATGGGTAGAGCTTGTAGAGATCGGTCTGAATCGTTTGTGTGGCCATGGGTGGAAAGGGCTTGGAAGATCACGTACCGGATCGCATGCGGGTACAGTGCGGGCGAATCGTACAGACAAACGTTATTACCAATCTATGGCACGCAATAAAAGTGAATGGCCCGCCAAGGTGCTGGCGTTGGTTCGGGGCGGCAACCTGCCCGCTGCCATTGCTCAGATCAAGGTGGCACCGACCGTGGGCGACGTCACGCGGCTGCAGGCATTGCTGGCGCAGTTGCCCCCATCGCCCGCACTGGCGCAGTTGAACAAGGTGGTGGAGGAAGAACGTGCCCTGCTGGCTGCGCCACGGCTGCATCGTTCGCCCTGAAGCGACTTTCTGTCTGAACTCCACACTACCTGCTGAGAGCCTTTTGTCATGACCTTGCCCCGCGTTTCTATTCAGACCGAGGACTTTGACCTGTCCACCGAAATCGCTACTCTGCGTCGTGAGAACAAGGGTGTGGGCGCTGTCTGCAGCTTCGTGGGCACCGTCCGTGATCGCAACGAGGGGGATCAGGTGTCCTCCATGGAGTTGGAGCACTACCCTGGCATGACCGAAAAATCCATCGAAGCCATGGTGGAAGAGGCCTTTCGGCGCTTCGATATTTTTGGCGCCCGCGTGATTCACCGCGTAGGTCTGCTGCAGCCCCTGGACCAGATCGTGCTGGTGGCGGTGACCAGTGCCCACCGGGGTCAGAGTTTTCAGGCCTGCGAGTTTTTGATGGACTACCTCAAGACCCAGGCGCCGTTCTGGAAAAAAGAACAAACCTCACATGGCGCTCGCTGGGTGGATGCACGGGTGAGTGACGACGCAGCGCTCGCGCGCTGGGGGATCACGGCGGCCAACGCCTGAAAGAGCAACGGCCTTTTCGCAGCACCGGCGCCACGCCCCGGGGTGTCTCTGAGGGATGCGGATGACTTCAGGCTTGGCAGCGTGGTGTGTGGGGTCACGGTTTGTGGGTGTATCCGAGGCAGGCGCCCGCATTGGCGCGCCCCTTGCACTCCCGATACAGCCGGCGGTCGCGTTCCGAGCGGCTTTCCTCGGATGAGCTTCGCTCCTGTTTCACCTTGGTGGATTTCTTTTTCTTGCTCACTTCGCTATGGCCGCTTTGGGTCGCATTTTGGGTGGTGGCGTGGCTTGCCCCGGTATGCAGCCCGAGGCTAAGGGCCAGCATCCACAAAAGCAGGGGAGCGATAACCTTGCGCAGTGCCACGTTGGTCGAGGGGTGGAGGGGCGGGGGGAATGGCATGTTGAGTGGTCCGGGGTAGTGAATGTTGGGATGCCGGGGCGCCGGGTGATCTTAAAGTGGGCTTGGGCTGCAATGCGTCGAGGCGGGCTCACGCCGATGAGGCCTGTGCTGCGCGTATCCTCTACGCTACACCGGCGACGAAGGGCGGCAGCAAGCCCCCGTGTTCTGGTCCGGCGAGATCGGGCTGGCAAGGTGCCTGTGGGCTGGTCAGAGGCGAATTGAGGGCCTCGGGTTATAATCCACGGGTTTTGCATGGTGCAAGACGCACGCCTGCGGCCGTTCCAGCTGCTGGCGCAAGTAAAAACCATGGTCTTCCGCCTGCGGCAGGCCACATTCAAGGAAAAACATGATCGCATCCTCCATCAAGGCCGAAGTCGTCAAGGCGAACGCCCGTGCTGCCAATGACACTGGTAGCCCAGAAGTGCAAGTGGCCCTGCTGACCGCTCGCATCAACGAACTGACTCCCCACTTCAAGACGCACGCCAAGGACCACCATGGTCGCCGTGGCCTGCTGCGCATGGTGAGTCGTCGTCGCAAGCTGCTGGACTACCTGAAGGCCAAGGACGCTGACCGTTACACCGCGCTGATCGCCAAGTTGGGTCTGCGCAAGTAATCTTCATTGCATGCCAAAACGCCTGGGTTAGTCCGCTAGCTCAGGCGTTTTTTACTTCGGAGCCGCAAAACAGAGCGAAGCTGTGTCATTCCAATGAAGTTGTTGTTACTGCCTGGCGCAGAACTTCCCTGGAATGGCATCGTGTTCTGAATTGCTCTCCAAGACAATCTGGTAGGGCACTACCAGCTATTAAAACAGGAGCTGAACATGAGCATTTTCAACAAAGTCACCAAGACCTTCCAATGGGGTGACAAGACCGTCATCATGGAAACCGGCGAAATCGCCCGCCAGGCCTCTGGCGCCGTGCTGGTGAATATTGACGACACCGTGGTGCTGGCCACTGTGGTCGCCTCCAAGTCCGCCAAGCCCGGCCAGGACTTCTTTCCCCTGACGGTGGACTACATCGAGAAGACGTACGCGGCCGGCAAGATCCCTGGCAGCTTCTTCAAGCGCGAAGCCAAGCCCAGCGAGCACGAAACCCTGACCAGCCGCCTGATCGACCGCCCGATCCGTCCGCTGTTCCCCGAAGGTTTCTTCAATGAAGTGCACGTGGTGATCCACACGGTGTCGCTGAATCCTGAAGTGGATGCCGACATCGCTGCGTTGATCGCTACCAGTGCTGCCCTGGCCATCTCTGGCATTCCGTTCAACGGCCCCATTGGTGCCGCACGCGTGGGTTATATCAACGGCGAGTACGTGCTCAACCCTGGCCAGACTGCGCGCAAGAACTCGCAGATGGATCTGGTGGTGGCGGGTACCGAAGCCGCAGTGCTGATGGTCGAATCTGAAGCCCAGCAGCTGTCTGAAGAAATCATGCTGGGTGCCGTGGTGTTCGGTCACGAGCAAGGCAATGTGGCCATCAACGCCATTCACGAACTGGTGCGCGACGCGGGCAAGCCCGTGTGGCAATGGGAAGCGCCTGCCAAGGACGAAGCCCTGATCGCCAAGGTGGTGGCACTGGCCGACGACAAGCTGCGCGCTGCCTACCAGATCCGCAACAAGCAAGCCCGCACCCAGGCCTGCCGCGAAGCCTATGCAGCCGTGATGGCGGCGTTGAAGGCCGATGGTGTTGAGTTC
Source organism: Acidovorax sp. Root568 (assembly GCF_001427445.1). Lineage (NCBI taxonomy): Bacteria > Pseudomonadati > Pseudomonadota > Betaproteobacteria > Burkholderiales > Comamonadaceae > Acidovorax > Acidovorax sp. Root568. The sequence continues at coordinate 619,606 of NZ_LMGP01000018.1, forward strand.
GACGCCGTCAAGGTTGAAGGCATGCTGTTCGACATCGAAGCGGGCATCGTGCGCAGCCAGATCCTGGCTGGCGAGCCCCGCATCGACGGCCGCGATACGCGCACCGTCCGCCCCATCGAGATCCGCAACAGCGTGCTGCCCCGCGCCCACGGCTCGGCCCTGTTCACACGTGGCGAAACCCAGGCGCTGGTCGTGACCACGCTGGGCACCGAGCGTGATGCACAGCGCATCGATGCACTGGCTGGCGAGTACGAAGACCGCTTCATGATGCACTACAACATGCCTCCCTTCGCCACCGGCGAAGTGGGCCGCATGGGCTCGACCAAGCGCCGCGAAATCGGCCACGGTCGTCTGGCCAAGCGCGCGCTGGTTGCTGTGCTGCCGACCAAGGAAGAATTCCCCTACACCATGCGTGTGGTGTCGGAAATCACTGAGTCCAACGGTTCCTCGTCGATGGCTTCGGTCTGCGGCGGCTGCCTGTCGCTGATGGATGCTGGCGTGCCCATGAAGGCCCACGTGGCCGGTATTGCGATGGGTCTGATCAAGGACGCCAACCGGTTCGCCGTGCTGACCGACATCCTGGGCGATGAAGATCACCTGGGTGACATGGACTTCAAGGTGGCGGGTACCACGGGCGGTATCACGGCCCTGCAGATGGACATCAAGATCCAGGGCATCACCAAGGAAATCATGCAAGTGGCACTGGCCCAGGCCAAGGAGGCGCGCATGCACATCCTGGGCAAGATGCAGGAGGCCATGGGTGAAGCCAAGACCGAAGTGTCGAACTTCGCGCCCAAGCTGTACACCATGAAGATCAACCCCGAGAAGATCCGTGACGTGATCGGCAAGGGCGGCGCTGTGATCCGTGCGCTGACCGAAGAAACTGGCTGCCAGATCAACATCGAGGAAGACGGCACCATCACCATCGCCGCTACCGACGCTGCGAAGGCCGACGAAGCCAAGAAGCGCATCGAGCAGATCACGGCAGAAGTCGAGATCGGCAAGATCTACGAAGGCCCTGTGACCAAGATCCTCGACTTTGGCGCGCTGATCAATCTGCTGCCTGGCAAGGATGGTCTGCTGCACATCAGCCAGATCGCTCACGAGCGCGTCGAAAAGGTGTCTGACTACCTGACCGAAGGCCAGATCGTGAAGGTCAAGGTCATGGAAACCGACGAAAAGGGCCGCATCAAGCTGTCCATGAAGGTGTTGGCAGATCGTCCCGCCGGTGGCAGCGACCGTCCAGCGCCTGCAGAACGTGGCGATCGCGAACCCCGCCGCGATCATGGTCGCGATGGCGGCCGTCATCCCGCAGAGCAGCAACAGCAGCAGGCCCTGCCTGCAGATGGTGCGTCTGTTCAGGTGAATGGCTAAATTATTGATCTGCTATTGATTTGGTAGCTGCTGGTGCATATAAATCATGCGCTAGCGGCCTAAATCATCTGAATCCATCTTCGGTAAACCCCGTTATGCATGCTGTTGAGATCACATCGTTTGGTGGGCCTGAGGTGCTGCGTCTGGGTGAGCGCCCCGCTCCTGTAGCGGGTGCGGGTGAGCTGCTGATCCGCGTGGCGGCCAGTGGCATCAACCGCCCAGATGTATTGCAGCGAATGGGCCACTATGCGCCGCCTCCTGGCACCTCGGATCTTCCGGGGCTGGAGGTCGCGGGGGTGGTTGAGTCGGGCGATGCTTTGGCGATGGCAGAGGCGGGCATTCGTGTGGGTGACCGTGTTTGCGCCTTGGTGGCGGGTGGTGGTTATGCCCAGTGGTGTGTGGCGCCGGTGGTGCAATGCCTGCCGGTGCCTGATGGCTTCAGTGACGTAGAGGCTGCGTCACTTCCGGAGACGTTCTTCACGGTGTGGAGCAATGTCTTTGACCGTGCGCGTTTGCAAGCCGGTGAAACCTTCCTGGTGCAAGGCGGTACGAGTGGCATTGGCGTGACGGCTATTCAGCTGGCACGTGCCTTCGGTGCTACCGTGATTGCCACCGCTGGAAGCGATGACAAGTGTGCAGCGTGCCTGGCGCTGGGCGCGCACCACGCCGTCAACTACAAGTCTCAGGACTTTGTGGCCGAGGCGAAACGAATCACCGAGGCGCGTGGTGTTGATGTGGTGCTCGATATGGTGGCAGGTGACTATGTCGCCCGCGAGGTCGAATGCCTAGCCGAGGACGGACGGATCGTCATCATCGCCGTGCAAGGGGGTGTGCAGAGCGGTTTCAATGCAGGGTTGGTGCTGCGCAAGCGGCTCACCATCACAGGGTCCACGTTGCGTCCGCGTCCCGTGGCTTTCAAGGGTGCGATTGCACGGGCGCTGCGTGAGCATGTCTGGCCCTTGCTGGCAGCGGGCAAGGTGCGTCCGGTCATCCACAGCACGTTTGCTGCTGCGGATGCGGCACAAGCCCATGCGCTGATGGAGTCCAACCAGCATGTTGGCAAGATTGTTTTGACGTGGTAATCATGAACAACAAGAAAAAACTCATCGCTGGCAACTGGAAGATGAATGGCAGCCTCGCTGCCAACGAAGCTTTGTTGAAGGCCTTGATTGCGGGTGCTGCAGATGTGGCTTGTGATGTGGCAGTCGCAGTGCCAGCGCCCTATCTGGCGCAGGTGCAGGCGTTGACGGCCGGCACTGCCATTGCGGTGGCAGCACAGGATGTGTCTTCGCACGAGGCGGGTGCCTACACTGGTGAGGTATCGGTGGCCATGCTGAAGGATTTTGGTGTGCGCTATGCGCTGGTGGGGCACTCTGAGCGCCGCCAGTACCATGGTGAAACGGACGCGATTGTGGCGGAGAAGGCCCAGCGCGCGCTGGCGGCCGGTGTGACGCCGGTGGTCTGTGTGGGGGAAACACTGCAGGAGCGTGAAGCGGGACTGACCGAGGCGGTGGTCAAGCGGCAACTGGCAGCGGTAATTCATCTCAACGGTCATTGCATCAGCGAGATCGTGGTGGCTTACGAGCCTGTGTGGGCCATTGGCACGGGTCGCACCGCGTCGCCGGAGCAGGCGCAAGCCGTGCATGCCGTGCTGCGCACCCAGCTGGCAGCTGCGAGCGAGCATGCGGACCGCATCCGGTTGCTGTACGGCGGCAGCATGAATGCGGCCAATGCAGCCCAGTTGCTGGCGCAGCCCGATATCGACGGTGGCTTGGTCGGTGGTGCTTCGCTGAAGGCGCCCGACTTTCTACAAATCATTGCGGCCGCCCGTTGAGGCGGCTGCGAGTCAAACAATTCAATCAGGAGTGAACAGAGAATGAACGTGATCGTGAATGTGATTTTGGCAGTGCAGATGTTGGCGGCCCTGGCCATGATCGGCCTGATCTTGATTCAGCATGGCAAGGGAGCCGACATGGGGGCGGCTTTCGGTAGCGGCAGTTCGGGCAGCCTCTTTGGCGCCAGCGGCAGCGCCAACTTCCTGTCCCGTACCACGGCCGTGCTGGCTGCAGTGTTCTTTGTTTCTACGCTCGCGTTGGCCTACTTTGGCAATGCTCGTCCCGCCAGTTCGGGCAGCGTTCTGGAAACGCCAGCCGCTGCCGTGCCTGCCGGCGCACCTGCTTCTGAGGTGCCTGCAGCGCCTGCCGCTCCCGCTTCGGGCGCCGCGCAGATCCCGACCAAATAATTGAACTGAATTTCGGCCCGCAGGGCCGAAGCAGGGTTTTTCCGGAGTAGAATTCTGGATTGTCTGGAAAGCCAAAAGCCGCAAGGTTCCTCATGCCATCCAGATGCAAAAATCAGCCGTCGTGGTGAAATTGGTAGACACGCTATCTTGAGGGGGTAGTGGCGAAAGCTGTGCGAGTTCGAGTCTCGCCGACGGCACCAAAACAAAGGCCTGCCTGCATGACCCGGCTTGGGTCCTGACGGGCAAGGCCACAGCGGTGAGCACATCCTCAAGATGAACCTCGATCAGTACCTCCCCGTCCTTTTGTTCATCTTGGTCGGCATCGCCGTAGGCGTTGTCCCCCTTGTACTCGGCTACATACTGGGCCCCAACCGCCCGGATGCCGCAAAGAACTCCCCCTACGAATGTGGCTTTGAAGCCTTCGAGGATGCGCGCATGAAATTCGATGTGCGCTACTACCTCGTGGCCATTCTCTTCATTCTGTTCGACCTGGAAATCGCATTCCTTTTCCCGTGGGCGGTCACGCTGCACGAGGTGGGTGTGGCCGGTTTTGTGGCGGTCGTGATTTTCCTGGCCATTCTGGTCGTGGGTTTTGCCTACGAATGGAAAAAGGGTGCCCTGGATTGGGAATGAGCGGACTTCAACAAGGACAATGCAATGATTGAAGGCGTGATGAAGGAAGGCTTCATCACCACGAGTTACGACTCAGTGGTGAACTGGGCCAAGACCGGTTCTCTGTGGCCGATGACGTTTGGTCTGGCTTGCTGTGCTGTGGAGATGATGCACGCTGCGGCGGCCCGGTATGACATCGGTCGTTTTGGTGCGGAAGTGTTCCGTGCCAGCCCTCGTCAGTCCGACCTGATGATCGTGGCAGGCACGCTGTGCAACAAGATGGCCCCCGCACTGCGCAAGGTGTACGACCAGATGTCCGAGCCGCGCTGGGTTTTGTCGATGGGTTCGTGTGCCAATGGTGGTGGTTACTACCACTACAGCTATTCGGTGGTGCGCGGTTGTGACCGCATCGTGCCGGTAGATGTTTATGTGCCAGGTTGCCCTCCGACGGCAGAAGCTCTGATCTACGGGATCATCCAGCTGCAGCAGAAGATCCGCCGCACCAACACCATTGCTCGTGTCTGAAGGGTTGATGATGACAGCTGTTGCCATTCGGCCTGAGAAGCTTAAAGAGAATATCTCTGCGGCGCTGGGTGCCAAAGTGCGCCAGATTTCGGTCGCTCTCGACGAGGTCACCCTGGTGGTCGCTGCTGCTGACTATCTGGATGCGATGCGCTTGCTGCGCGATTCGGAAGGTTGCCGTTTCGAGCAGCTGATCGATTTGTGCGGTGTGGACTATTCTGCATATGGCGATGCAGTCCATGAGGGTGCCCGCTACTGTGTGGTGTCGCACCTGTTGTCGGTCAGCCTCAACCAGCGAGTGCGCGTGAAGGTGTTCTGCCAAGACGATGATTTCCCGGTTGTTGCTTCGGTAGCTGAGCTGTGGAATGCAGCCAACTGGTACGAACGCGAAGCCTTCGATCTGTTTGGCATCGTGTTTGATGGTCATAACGACCTGCGCCGCATTCTCACGGACTACGGATTTATCGGGCACCCTTTCCGCAAGGATTTCCCCTTGTCTGGACATGTCGAAATGCGTTACGACGCCGAGCAGCGCCGTGTAGTGTATGAACCCGTGTCCATCGAGCCGCGGGAAATCACGCCCCGCATCATCCGCGAAGACAAGTACGGAGGCCTGCACTGAGTCGCCTCGCGCCTCATGTGATCCATCATGGCTGAAATCAAGAACTACTCCCTGAACTTTGGTCCGCAGCACCCTGCGGCGCACGGTGTGTTGCGCCTGGTGCTGGAGCTGGACGGCGAGGTTGTGCAACGCGCTGACCCGCATATTGGTCTGCTCCATCGCGCCACCGAGAAGCTGGCCGAGCACAAGACCTACATCCAGTCACTGCCCTACATGGACCGGCTGGACTACGTGTCGATGATGTGCAACGAGCACGCCTACTGCCTTGCCATCGAGAAGCTGCTGGGCCTGGAAGTGCCGGTGCGCGCGCAGTACATCCGCGTGATGTTCTCCGAGATCACGCGCTTGCTGAACCACCTCATGTGGTTGGGCTCGCACGGTAACGACTGCGGCAGCTCCACCATCCTGATCTACACCTTCCGCGAGCGGGAAGACCTGTTTGACATGTACGAGGCGGTTTCTGGCGCGCGCATGCATGCGGCCTATTTCCGTCCGGGCGGCGTCTACCGCGATCTGCCCGACAGCATGCCGCAGTACAAGGTCAGCAAGATCAAGAATGCCAAGGCGCTGGAGGCGTTGAACCAGAATCGTCAAGGGTCTCTGCTGGACTTCATCGACGATTTCACCCAGCGTTTCCCAGGCTGTGTGGACGAATACGAAACACTGCTCACCGACAACCGCATCTGGAAGCAGCGCACGGTGGGCATCGGTGTGGTGCCACCCGAGCGAGCCCTGAATCTGGGTATGACCGGCCCCATGCTCCGTGGCTCCGGTATCGCCTGGGACCTGCGCAAGACCCAGCCATACGACGTATACGACCGTGTGGATTTCGATGTGCCAGTGGGCAAGACCGGTGACTGCTACGACCGCTACCTGGTGCGTGTGCAGGAAATGCGCGAGTCCAATCGCATCATCAAGCAATGCGTGGACTGGCTCAAGGCCAACCCCGGTCCTGTGATCACGGACAACCACAAGGTGGCTGCGCCCGCGCGTGAATCCATGAAGTCGAACATGGAAGAGCTGATCCACCATTTCAAGCTCTTCACGGAAGGTTTCCACGTGCCGGAAGGGGAGGCCTATGCGGCGGTGGAGCATCCCAAGGGCGAATTCGGTATTTACCTGGTGAGTGATGGTGCCAACAAGCCTTACCGACTCAAGATCCGGGCGCCGGGTTTTGCGCATCTGGCGACGCTCGACGAAATGGCGCGTGGCCACATGATCGCGGACGCTGTCGCCATCATTGGCACCATGGATATCGTGTTCGGAGAGATTGACCGATGATTACCGAAGCGACCAAGGCGCGGTTTGCGCGCGAAGTGGCCAAGTACCCTGCGGACCAGAAGCAGTCTGCGGTGATGGCTTGCTTGTCCATCGTTCAGCAAGAGCAGGGCTATGTCAGCGCCGAGAGCGAGGCAGTGATCGCCGACTATCTGGGCATGGCGCAGATCGCCGTGCACGAAGTCACGACCTTCTACAACATGTACAACCAGCAACCGGTGGGCAAGTACAAGCTCAACGTGTGCACCAATCTGCCCTGCCAGTTGCGCGACGGGCAAAAGGCGCTGCATCACCTGGAAAAAAAGCTGGGTGTTTCGATGGGTGAGACCACATCTGACGGCCTGTTCACTCTGCAGCAATGCGAATGCCTCGGTGCTTGCGCTGATGCGCCTGTGATGCTGGTGAATGATCGCACGATGTGCAGCTTCATGGACAACGACAAGCTCGACCAGCTCGTTGATGGCCTGCGGGCCGCGGAGGGCCAGTGATGACCACGGCAGCACAAATACTCTCCCAGTTCCAGGCTACGGGCGTTCAGACCTGTTTCCACGACCGCCATATCAACCCCCAAATCTATGTGGGCCTGAATGGCAACAACTGGAGCATCAAGGACTACGAAGCGCGTGGTGGCTATCAGGCGCTGCGTCGTATCCTGGGCAAAGATGGTGAAGAGGGCCTGACGCAAGACCAGGTCATTGCCACAGTCAAGGAGTCTGGCTTGCGTGGCCGGGGTGGTGCAGGCTTTCCTACGGGCCTCAAGTGGAGCTTCATGCCCCGCTCGTTTCCCGGCCAGAAGTATCTGGTGTGCAATTCCGATGAGGGTGAGCCTGGTACTTGCAAGGATCGTGACATCCTGCAGTTCAACCCGCACATCGTCATCGAAGGCATGATCATCGCAGCCTATGCGATGGGCATCTCGGTGGGCTACAACTACATCCATGGCGAGATCTTCCAGACCTACGAACGGTTTGAAGCCGCTCTGGAAGAAGCGCGGGCAGCAGGTTATCTGGGCGACAACATCCTGGGCAGCAGTTTCAGCTTTCAGCTGCACGCAGCCCACGGTTTTGGTGCCTACATTTGTGGTGAAGAAACTGCATTGCTCGAATCGCTGGAAGGCAAAAAGGGGCAACCCCGTTTCAAGCCACCGTTTCCGGCCAGCTTTGGCCTGTATGGCAAGCCCACTACGATCAACAACACGGAAACCTTTGCGGCCGTGCCTTGGATCATCCGCAATGGCGGTGCGGCTTATCTGGAGTGCGGCAAGCCCAACAACGGCGGCACCAAGATTTTCTCGGTGTCTGGTGACGTCGAAAAGCCAGGTAACTATGAGGTGCCTTTGGGTACCCCATTTGCCAAGCTGCTGGAACTGGCCGGTGGCGTGCGCAAAGGCCGTCAACTCAAGGCGGTGATTCCTGGTGGTTCATCGGCCCCTGTCCTGCCTGCATCCGTCATCATGGAATGCACGATGGACTACGACTCCATCGCCAAGGCTGGCTCCATGCTGGGCTCTGGTGCCGTGATCGTCATGGACGATTCCCGGAGCATGGTCGAAAGTCTGCTGCGCCTGTCGTATTTCTATTCGCATGAATCCTGCGGCCAGTGCACGCCCTGCCGTGAAGGCACGGGATGGATGTGGCGCGTGATCGATCGCATCCAGCATGGCCAGGGTCGTGAGGGTGACCTGGATCTGCTCAATTCGGTGGCGGACAACATCCAGGGCCGCACCATCTGTGCGCTGGGTGATGCTGCCGCCATGCCTGTGCGCGCCATGATCAAACACTTCCGTCCCGAGTTTGAGGCACTGATCCGGAACAAGGCTCCACAAGCCGCGACTTCCGTCTGATCGCGAGAAAACATATGGTTGAAATTGAACTGGACGGTCAGAAAGTGGAAGTCGCCGAGGGTTGCATGGTGATGCATGCGGCTGAAAAGGCTGGCACTTACATTCCGCATTTCTGCTACCACAAGAAGCTTTCGATCGCCGCCAACTGCCGCATGTGCCTGGTGGACGTGGAGAAGGCTCCCAAGCCCATGCCTGCCTGCGCCACGCCGGTCACGCAGGGCATGATCGTGCGTACCAAGAGCGACAAAGCCATCAAGGCGCAGCAGTCGGTCATGGAGTTTCTGCTCATCAACCACCCTCTGGACTGCCCCATCTGCGACCAGGGCGGCGAGTGCCAGTTGCAGGATCTGGCCGTGGGCTACGGTGGCTCCTCCTCGCGGTACGAGGAAGAAAAGCGCGTGGTGTTCCACAAGGACGTGGGCCCGCTGATCTCCATGGAGGAGATGAGCCGCTGCATCCACTGCACCCGTTGCGTGCGCTTCGGCCAGGAAGTGGCGGGCGTGATGGAACTCGGCATGATCCATCGTGGCGAGCATTCTGAAATCACCACGGTCACCGGCGACACGGTGGACTCTGAACTGTCGGGCAACATGATCGACATCTGCCCCGTGGGTGCATTGACCAGCAAGCCTTTCCGTTACAGCGCCCGCACCTGGGAACTGTCGCGCCGCCGCTCGGTGAGTCCGCATGACTCCACCGGTGCCAACCTGATTGTTCAGGTCAAGAACCACAAGGTCATGCGCGTTGTCCCGTTTGAAAACGAGGCTGTTAACGAATGCTGGATTGCCGACCGCGACCGTTTCTCCTATGAAGCGCTCAACGGTGACGACCGCCTGACCCAGCCCATGCTCAAGCAGGGCGGGGTGTGGAAGGAAGTGGACTGGCAGACTGCGTTGGAATACGTGGCCAATGGCCTCAAGAACATCAAGAACGACCACGGCGCTGCCAGCATTGGTGCGCTGGTGAGTCCGCACAGTACGTTGGAAGAGCTGTATCTGGCCAGCGCCCTGGTGCGCGGTCTTGGTAGCGACAACATCGACTATCGTCTGCGCAACGCCGAGTTCGCTGCTCCCGAAGGTATTCGCTGGCTCGGTACGTCCATCGCTTCGTTGTCCACGCTTCAGCGTGTGCTGGTCGTGGGTTCCAACCTGCGGAAGGACCATCCGTTGTTTGCGCAGCGCATCCGTCAGGCGGCCCGCCATGGCTGCCAGGTCAGTGCCATCGCTTCGGTATCCCATGACTGGGCCATGCCGGTGCAGACATTTGTGGCACAAGGTGCCGGCCAGTGGGTCGATATGCTCGGAGGCATTGCTTCCGCCATCGCCCATGAAAAGGGCATTCCCGCTCCGCAAGGTGCCAGCGCGGCCAGCGAGGCTGCCCAGGCCATCGCCCGCTCGCTGCTGGGCGGGGAGCGCAAGGCGGTGTTGCTGGGCAATGCGGCGGCGCACCACGCGCAAGCTACGCAGTTGCTGGCATGGGCCAACTGGATTGCAGAGAACACTGGTGCAACGGTGGGCTATCTGACAGAGGCCGCCAATACGGTGGGCGCGCAGTTTGCGGGCGCTCACCCTGTCAACGGTGGACTGAATGCGGCTCAAATGCTCTCCGGTGGTTTGAAGGCGGCGGTGCTGCTGAACACCGAGCCCGTCCATGATTCTGCGACGGGTGCTCAAGCTGCAACTGCTCTTGCTGGTGCAGAAATGGTGGTCACGTTGAGCCCCTTCAAGGCCAACATGGAGTTCAGTGACGTTTTGTTGCCAATTGCTCCGTTCACGGAAACCTCGGGCAGCTTTGTCAACGCCGAGGGACGCATACAGGGTTTCCACGCCGTGGTGCGCCCTCTGGGCGATACCCGTCCCGCTTGGAAGGTTCTGCGCGTGCTGGCCAACCTGTTGGGTGTGCCAGGCTTCGACTTTGAGACCTCCCAGGACGTTCTGGCCCGTGCGACGAACGCCGCTGCCGGGGCCGTTACGCAGGTGCCCGCCGCACAGTTGTCGAATGCAGTGAAGGCGTCGCCACCCGCAACGGCTGCAGCTGGTGATCCGGTCGTGGCCTCCATCTATCAACTGGACGGCTTGGTGCGCCGTTCTACGTCGCTGCAGCTCACTGCCGACGCACGCATGGCACGCGAAGGAGTGGCCGCATGATCGACGCGATCTACAACGCGGGCCTGAACCTGCTCTCCTTTGGGTGGTGGACCGGCATCTTCTGGCCAGTGCTCTGGATCCTGATCAAGATCGTCTGCATCTTGGCGCCGCTCATGGGTGCCGTGGCTTACCTCACTTTGTGGGAGCGTAAGCTGCTGGGCTTCATGCAAGTGCGCCACGGTCCCAACCGCGTGGGACCGATGGGGCTGCTGCAGCCCATTGCTGACGCACTGAAGCTCCTGACCAAGGAAATCATCCAGCCTACGGCAGCCAGCAAGGGCCTGTTTGTTCTCGGGCCCGTCATGGCCATCATGCCGGCCCTGGCTGCCTGGGTGGCCATTCCTTTCGGCCCCGACGTGGCCTTGGCGAATGTGAATGCTGGTCTGTTGTTGGTGATGGCCATCACTTCCATCGAAGTCTATGGCGTGATCATTGCGGGCTGGGCTTCCAACTCCAAGTACGCATTCTTGGGCGCACTGCGGGCCTCGGCACAGATGGTGAGCTACGAAATCGCGATGGGCTTTTGTTTCCTCGTCGTGATCATGGTGTCGGGCAGTATGAACCTGACGGAAATCGTGCTGGGTCAGGGGCGGGGCATGGCCGCAGACAAGGGCCTGACGTTCCTGTCTTGGAATTGGCTGCCCCTGCTGCCGATCTTCCTTGTGTACCTGATCTCCGGCGTGGCAGAAACCAACCGTCATCCCTTCGACGTGGTGGAAGGCGAGGCAGAAATCGTGGCCGGCCACATGGTCGAGTACTCCGGTATGGGCTTCGCGATCTTCTTCCTGGCCGAGTACGCCAGCATGTGGCTCGTGTCCATCCTGGCGGCTCTCATGTTCCTGGGCGGCTGGCTGTCTCCCCTTGATAGCGCGGTGTTCAATTGGATTCCAGGCTGGATCTGGCTGGGTCTCAAGACCTTCCTTGTGGTATCCATGTTCATCTGGATCCGGGCCACTTTCCCGCGGTTCCGGTACGACCAGATCATGCGTCTGGGCTGGAAGATCTTCATTCCGGTCACGCTGGTGTACTTGTTGTTTGTTGGCGGGTGGTTGCTCTCGCCTTGGAATATCTGGAAATAAGCGGGGACACAAATGACTGCTGTTGCTGCTGCTGCACCTTTTTCGTTCAAGGATTTCTTCAAGAGCTTCATGCTCGTGGAGTTGCTCAAGGGGATGGCCCTGACTGGCCGCTATGCGTTTCGCCGCAAGGTGACCGTGCAGTTTCCCGAAGAGAAGACGCCTTTGTCGCCACGCTTCCGTGGCCTGCATGCACTGCGCCGTTATGACAACGGCGAGGAGCGTTGCATTGCTTGCAAGCTGTGCGAAGCCGTATGCCCTGCGATGGCCATCACCATCGAATCGGATGTGCGTGCAGATGGTTCGCGTCGCACCACGCGCTATGACATCGACCTGACCAAGTGCATCTTCTGCGGGTTCTGCGAAGAGAGCTGTCCGGTCGATTCGATTGTCGAGACACACATCTTTGAATACCACGGCGAAAAGCGTGGTGACCTGTATTTCACGAAGGACATGCTCTTGGCTGTGGGCGACCGGTACGAAGGTGAAATTGCGGCAGCCAAGGCTGCAGACGCCAAGTACCGCTGAGCGGTACGGGGTTCTGCCTCTTTGCCAGACTTTCTATAAAGACCCGATTCATGGACGCCAAGACTGGTTTCTTCTATCTCTTCTCGGTGGTGTTGCTGTTTGCAGCCTTCCGGGTGATCACTGCACGCAACCCTGTGCATGCAGTGCTGTATCTCATCCTTGCGTTCTCGCAGGCGGCGGCTGTCTGGCTGTTGCTCAAGGCAGAGTTCCTGGCAATTGCGCTGGTGCTGGTGTACCTGGGCGCGGTCATGGTGCTCTTCCTGTTCGTGGTGATGATGCTGGACATTCATATCGATACCGTACGCAAGGGGTTCTGGAAGCATTTCCCTTTGGCGGCCCTCATTGGGGCGGTCATCGCCCTGGAAATGGCTGCCGTGTTGATGGGCGGATTCCGCGGCATGGAAGAGCCCAAGGCCGTCGCTGCCATGGTCGATGCCGCTGGTCATGTGGTCCCGTACTCCAACACCAAGGCGTTGGGCAAGCTGCTGTACACCCAGTATCTGTATCCCGTTGAGATCGCTGCAGTCATTTTGCTGGTGGCCATGGTGGCTGCCATCGCACTGACCCTGCGTCAGCGCAAGGACAGCAAGGCCATCAATCCTTCAATGCAGATCCGAGTGCGTGCGGCCGATCGTCTGGCAGTGGTCAAGGTGGCCGCCACCCAAAAGCCTGCTGCTGAAGAGCCTGCGCAAGCTGCTGCTGAGGAGAAAAAAGCATGACATTGACTCTGGGCCACTTTTTGTCGCTGGGCGCCATGCTGTTTGCACTCGCTGTGATCGGCATATTCCTGAACCGCAAGAACCTGATCGTGCTGCTGATGGCGATCGAGCTCATGCTGCTGGCCGTGAACATGAACTTCGTGGCGTTCTCCCACTACCTGGGAGACATGCACGGCCAGGTGTTCGTGTTCTTTATCCTGACCGTGGCAGCCGCTGAATCGGCGATTGGCCTGGCCATCCTGGTGCTGCTGTTCCGCAACAAATCCAGTATCAACGCGGAAGACCTCAACACCCTCAAGGGTTGATGGGTCGCGAGTATTCCCAAGGTTCTCAAGAATGAGTCAAACCCTCTCTGCTTCAACCCTCCTGGCAGTGCCGTTGGCACCGCTGGCAGGCGCCTTACTGGCCGGCGTCTTCGGTACGACCTTCGGTGGTAACTGGATCGGTCGTCGCCTGAGCCATACCCTGACCATCCTCGGGGTGCTGGTTGCTTTCATCCTCTCGGCGATGACGCTCAAGAGCGTGGCGCTCGATGGTGCCCGGTTCAATGAAACCCTGTACACCTGGATGGTGGTGGGTGGCTTGAAGATGGAAGTGGGCTTCCTGATCGACAGCCTCACGGCGATGATGATGGTGGTGGTGACCTTTGTGTCGCTGATGGTTCACATCTACACCATTGGCTACATGGAAGAAGACGAGGGCTACAACCGCTTCTTTGCCTACATTTCGCTGTTCACCTTCTCCATGCTCATGCTCGTCATGAGCAACAACCTGCTGCAGCTGTTCTTCGGCTGGGAAGCCGTGGGTCTGGTGTCCTACCTGCTCATCGGGTTCTGGTTCAACAAGCCTTCTGCCATCTTCGCCAACATGAAGGCGTTTCTGGTCAATCGTGTCGGCGACTTTGGCTTCATTCTGGGCATTGGCCTGATCGCAGCGTATACCGGCACCTTGAACTATGGCGAGATCTTCGCCAAGGCGGGTGAACTGGGCTCTCTGTCGTTCCCCGGCACCAGCTGGATGCTCGTCACGGTGATCTGCATCTGCCTGTTCATCGGCGCTATGGGCAAGTCAGCGCAGTTTCCCTTGCACGTCTGGCTGCCTGATTCGATGGAGGGTCCGACTCCCATCTCCGCTCTGATCCACGCTGCCACCATGGTGACCGCCGGAATCTTCATGGTGTCGCGCATGTCGCCTCTGTTCGAGCTGTCGGACACTGCGCTCAACTTCATCCTGGTGATCGGTGCCATCACAGCATTGTTCATGGGTTTCCTGGGCATCATCCAGAACGACATCAAGCGCGTGGTGGCGTACTCGACGCTTTCGCAGCTCGGCTACATGACAGTAGCGCTTGGCGCCTCGGCGTACTCGGTGGCTGTGTTCCACCTGATGACCCATGCGTTCTTCAAAGCCTTGTTGTTCCTGGGCGCAGGCTCGGTCATCATGGGCATGCACCACAACCAGGACATCCGCTGGATGGGCGGTGTGCGCAAGTACATGCCCATCACCTGGATCACCTCGCTGCTGGGTTCTATGGCCCTGATCGGCACGCCGCTGTTCTCGGGTTTCTATTCCAAGGACAGCATCATTGAGGCGGTGCACTTCAGCCATCTGCCAGCAGCCGGTTTTGCACATTTCGCAGTGCTCGCAGGTGTGTTCATCACGGCGTTCTATTCCTTCCGCATGTACTTCCTGGTCTTCCATGGCAAGGAGCGTTACGACCAGAATCCGGATGCTCACCACGACGATCACCATGGCCACGGCCACGATGATCACCACGAACCGCACGAGTCTCCCTGGGTTGTGACAGTGCCTCTGGTGCTGTTGGCCATTCCTTCGGTGGTGGTGGGTTTCCTGTTCATCCAGCCCATGCTGTTTGGGGACTTCTTCAAGGATGTCATTTTTGTGGATGCGGCCAAGCATCCTTCCATGGCACACATGGCGGAGCATTTCCACAGCGCCTGGGCCATGGCATTGCATGGTCTGCAGACGGCGCCGTTCTGGCTCGCATTGGCAGGTGTTGCGCTTTCGTACTACATGTACATGGTCAATCCTGCGTTGCCCACGGCGATCAAGGCGCGCGTACAGCCCATCTACACGTTGCTTGAAAACAAGTACTACCTCGACTGGATCAACGAGAACATTCTGGCCCGTGGTGCACGTGCGCTGGGCGTGGGTCTCTGGAAGGGTGGGGATCAGGCTGTGATCGATGGCGCCCTGGTCAACGGGTCCTGGAAGCTGGTGCGGTGGGTGGCCGGTGCTGTGCGTTGGGTGCAGTCGGGGTTCATCTACCACTATGCGCTGGTCATGATCCTGGGTGTTTTTGTGCTCATGACGTATTTCGTCTGGCTCAACAAGTAGGAGAAGAATAAAAATGGGTCTGTTGAGTCTTGCAATCTGGACACCGATTGCGTTTGGCGTGCTGTTGCTCGCCATCGGGCGCGATGAGCACGCGCGTGCCGTGCGCTGGCTGGCGCTCGTCGGCGCGCTGATCGGCTTCCTGGTCACGCTGCCTTTGTACGATGGCTTCAAGCTGGGTACAGCAGCCATGCAGTTTGTGGAGAAGGCTGACTGGATCGAGCGCTTCAACGTCCACTACCACCTTGGGGTGGACGGCATTTCCTTCTGGTTCGTGCCGCTGACAGCATTTATCACCGTCATTGTGGTGATTGCTTCCTGGGAGTCAATCACGGAGCGCGTGAACCAGTACATGGGCGCTTTCCTGATCCTTTCGGGGCTCATGATCGGTGTGTTCAGCGCACTCGACGGCATTCTGTTCTATGTGTTCTTCGAGGCAACGCTGATCCCGATGTATCTGATCATCGGCATCTGGGGCGGCCCCAACAAGATCTACGCAGCGTTCAAGTTCTTCCTGTATACGCTGCTCGGGTCGCTGTTGATGCTCATCGCGCTGATCTACCTGTACAACCAGTCGGGTGGCAGCTTTGACATTGCGACCTGGCATCAGCTGCCGTTGAGCGGACGTGCGCAGACCCTGCTGTTCTTCGCATTTTTTGCCGCCTTTGCCGTGAAGGTGCCCATGTGGCCCGTCCACACCTGGCTGCCCGATGTGCACGTGGAGGCGCCCACGGGCGGTTCTGCAGTGCTGGCCGCCATCATGCTGAAACTGGGTGCCTACGGTTTTCTGCGGTTTTCGCTGCCAATCGCTCCTGACGCTGCGCGCCAGTGGGCGTGGCTGATGATTGCCTTGTCGCTGATCGCCGTGATTTATGTGGGCCTGGTGGCTATGGTCCAGAAGGATATGAAGAAGCTGGTGGCTTACTCGTCGGTGGCGCACATGGGCTTTGTGACCTTGGGCTTTTTCATCTTCAACGACCTGGGCGTGTCCGGCGGTATTGTCCAGATGATTGCGCACGGTTTTGTGTCCGGTGCGATGTTCTTGTCCATCGGTGTCTTGTACGACCGTGTGCACTCCCGTGAAATCGCCGCCTATGGTGGCGTGGTCAACACCATGCCGAACTTCACGGCGTTTGCCCTGCTGTTTGCCATGGCCAACTGCGGTCTGCCGGGTACGGCCGGTTTTGTGGGTGAGTGGATGGTGATCCTGGGTGCCGTCAAGGCCAATTTCTGGATCGGTCTGGCTGCCGCCACTGCGCTGATTTTTGGTGCTGCTTACACCCTGTGGATGTTCAAGCGTGTGTACCTGGGCCCCGTGGGCAATGACAACGTCAAGGGCTTGACGGACATCGACAGCCGCGAGTTCCTGGTGCTTGCTGTGCTGGGCATCGCGGTGCTGGCCATGGGCCTCTACCCCCGTCCGTTCACCGACGTGATGGACACCTCGGTGGCAGAACTGCTCAAGCATGTCGCGCAGACCAAGCTGAACTGAACAGACCAGACTGAACTGAGAGATTCGAGATGATTGACAACATCAGCTGGCTAGCGATTTACCCCGAAATTGTGCTGTTGACGATGGCCTGCGTGATTGCGCTGGTTGATCTGGGCGTACACAGCCCTCGTCGCACCAGCACCTATGTGCTGACCATGCTCACGCTGGCCGTGGTGGCTGCCCTGCAGGCCATGTATGCCAGCAGCGGTAACACCTTCTACGGTTTTGGCAACATGGTGGTGAGTGACGCCATGGGCAATTGGCTCAAGTGTTTTGCCACCGTGGCCATGATGGTCACCCTGGTGTATGGCCGCCCCTATGCTGCCGACCGCGACATGTTGCGGGGGGGCGAGCTCTTCACGCTGTCCATGTTCGCTTTGCTCGGCATGTTCATCATGATCTCGGGCAACAACTTCCTGGTGATCTACCTGGGGCTTGAGTTGCTCACGCTGTCGAGCTATGCCCTGGTGGCATTGCGTCGCGACAACGCTACCGCCACAGAAGCGGCCATGAAGTATTTTGTGCTGGGCGCCATGGCCAGTGGCTTCCTGCTGTATGGGTTGTCCATGGTGTACGGTGCCACGGGCTCGCTGGATATTGGCCAGGTGTTCAAGGCAGTCAATTCCGGTCAGATCAAGCATCAGGTGCTGGTGTTCGGCTTGGTGTTTGTCGTAGCCGGTCTGGCCTTCAAGCTGGGGGTGGTGCCCTTCCACATGTGGATTCCCGATGTCTACCAGGGCGCACCCACTGCAGTGACGCTGATGATTGGTGGTGCGCCCAAGCTGGCTGCATTTGCCATCACCATCCGTTTGTTGGTGGATGGTCTGCTGCCCCTGGCTATCGACTGGCAACAGATGCTGGCCGTGTTGGCGATTGGTTCTTTGCTCGTGGGTAATCTGGCAGCCATTGCGCAGACCAACCTCAAGCGCATGCTGGCCTACTCCACCATCTCCCAGATGGGCTTCGTGCTGCTGGGCCTGATGTCCGGGGTCATCAATGGCAACGTGGACGCCACTGCGGTGGAGAACGCCTACAGCGCCTCGATGTTCTACGTCATTACCTATGTGTTGACCACGCTGGCGGCCTTTGGTGTGATCCTGCTGCTGGCCCGGGAAGGTTTTGAGAGCGAAGAGATTTCCGATTTCGCAGGCCTCAACCAGCGAAGCCCCCTGTATGCGGGCGTGATGGCTGTCTGCCTGTTCTCCATGGCAGGTATTCCTCCTCTGGTGGGCTTCTATGCCAAGCTGGCGGTTCTTCAAGCCCTGATCGCTTCGGGGCAGACCATTTACATGGCGATGGCTGTGTTTGCCGTGATCATGTCGCTGATCGGTGCGTTCTACTACCTGCGGGTGGTGAAAGTCATGTATTTCGACGCACCCTTGACCGCTACCAATGTATCGGCGCCCGCCGATGTGCGCGTGGTGCTGACCATCAACGGCGCTTTGGTGCTGGTGTTGGGCTTGCTGCCAGGCGGTTTGATGGCCCTGTGTGCCGACGCCGTGGTCCGCGCACTGGCGACCTGATCGGTAGCCTGCGCGCACACGTCGCGCGGGCTACTGCTCCCATTCCCAATTTGCTGCCTCGATCAGTTCCTCTGTGTCACTTACCGGTTCGGTTTGGCTTGTGATTGTGGCGGCTTTGATTGCCGCCAATCTGCCCTTCGTCAATCAGCGCTGGCTGGTGGTGGGCCCCTCCGTCGCCAACGGCAAGCCTCTGGTCGGGCGCATGGCCGAACTGATCGTTTTGTACTTCTTGGTGGGCGGGATGGCTCTGTTATTGGAGCGTCGTGCAGGCCAAATTGCACCTCAGGGCTGGGAGTTTTACGCCATCACCGGCACCATGTTTCTCACGCTGGCCTTCCCCGGGTTTGTCTATCGGTATCTGCTGCGGCGCCACGGCTGAAGCAGCGGTCGGTTCCGGGCAGAGCCATTCGATAAAGCCTTGAGGGCACTTCCCCGTTGCCAGCAGTAGGCCGGCAGATGGGGTGGAGCACTTCTGAACACAACTCTGCACCTGGACGTTGATGTGCCTGGTGCCGCCAGTCATTGGATTGCGCTCACCAGCGTACGATGCATCTTATGAAGGTACTGGATCTCCAATGTCAGCACGGCCATGTGTTTGAAGGCTGGTTTGGTTCTGAAGATGACTTTCAGAGCCAGAAGCAGCGCGGGTTGGTGCAGTGCCCTTTGTGCGCAGACGTCCATATCGACAAGCGGCTGAGCGCGCCGCGCCTGAATCTGGGCGCCCGCGAGCCCGCCGCAGCTGCGGCGGCACCGTCCGGCACAACTTCTGTTTCACATGCTGTTTCCAGCGCGCAGGTCGAGGCATCGACGCTTCCCCCGGCGCTACAGGCAGCGTGGCTGGAGCTGGCCCGCAAGGTCGTCGCGAATACCGAAGATGTAGGCTCCCGGTTTGCCGACGAAGCCAGGCGCATGCACCACGGCGAGGTTCAGGATCGGGCCATTCGTGGCCAGGCCACCGCGCAGGAGGCGTTGCAGTTGCTGGATGAGGGCATTGCGGTCATGCCGTTGCCAGCGGCAGTCAAGGAAACCCTGCAGTAGCCACTGCACCCGGTCCTGGGGGTGGACCTTGCGGAATGGTGCCGGGATCAACTGGTGAACTGCAGTGCAGCCAGGCGCGCATACACCCCACCTTGTGCCATCAATGCGCTATGGGTGCCTTGCTCCACGATCTGACCATGGTCCAGCACCACGATGCGGTCGGCATTTTGTACCGTGGCCAGGCGGTGGGCGATTACCAGCGTGGTCCTTCTGCCCGTGTGGCGCTGCATGGCGGTGTCCAGCGCGGCCTGCACCATGCGCTCACTTTCTGCGTCCAGTGCGCTGGTGGCCTCGTCCAGCAGCAACAGGGGCGGATTTTTGAGCATGGCTCGGGCAATGGCGATGCGTTGGCGCTGGCCGCCCGATAGGCGTACACCCCGTTCGCCCAGAAACGTGTGGTAGCCCTCGGGCAGGGCTGCGATGAAGTCATGCGCAAAGGCAGCCCGGGTGGCCGCTATGACCTCTTCGTCGGAGGCATCCGGACGGCCATAGCGGACGTTGTCCATGGCCGAGGCGGAGAAAATCACGGCATCCTGGGGCACGGTGCCCGTATGGGCGCGCAGTGTGTCCAAGCTCAGGTCGCGGATGTCCACACCGTTCAACAGGATGCGTCCCGCTCGTGAACCCTGAGCACCCGCCTCCCTGCCCCTATCCACGTCATAAAAGCGCTGCAGCAACTGAAACACCGTGGTCTTGCCTGCCCCGCTGGCGCCCACCAGTGCCACAGTCTCTCCGGGTGACAGGTGCAGCGAGAAGTTCTGCAGCGCGGGCTGATCCGGGCGCGACGGGTAGTGAAACTGCACGTTGTCAAACTGCACCTCCAGCCCTTGATCCGAAGTGGGCAGCCGCTTGGGTGTCGCAGGGTTTGCCACGGGGGAACGGCTCGACAGCAACTCCATCAAGCGCTCGGTGGCGCCGGCAGCACGCAGCAGGTCTCCGTACACTTCGCCCAGTACTGCCACCGCGCTCGCCAGCAGAATCACGTACACCACGGTCTGGCCCAGGTGGCCCGCACTCATCTGCCCTGCCAGCACGGCTTCTGTGCCCCGGTACAACCCCCACAGCAGAAGGGCCGCGTTGGCGATGATGATGAAGGCCACGAGCAAGGCGCGTGCCTTGGTGCGCTTGGCCGCCGCGCTAAAGGCGTCTTCCGTGGCCCGCGCAAACCTTGAGGCCTCGCGTGGCTCAGCGGTATAGCTCTGCACAACCGGGATGGCGTTGAGCACTTCGGCCGCGATGGCGCTGGAGTCGGCCACGCGGTCCTGGCTGTCGCGTGACAATCGGCGCACCCTGCGACCGATCCACATCGTGGGCAGCACCACCAGCACGACGGCCAGCAGTACCACCGACATCACATAGGGATTCGTCCACACCAGCATGACCAGGGCACCCAGACCCAGAACCGCATTGCGCAGCCCCATGGACAGCGATGAGCCGACCACGGTCTGCACCAGCGTCGTGTCCGACGTCAGCCGCGACAGCACCTCGCCGGTTTGGGTGGTCTCGAAGAACTGGGGGCTTTGCTGCAGCACATGGGTGTAGACGGCGTTGCGCAGGTCAGCGGTGACGCGCTCGCCCAGCCAGCTCACCATATAAAAGCGCGCGGCCGAAAACCCGCCCAGTGCCATGGCCACCGCAAACAGCTCTTCAAAATGCCCACGAAGGGCCATGGCCTGCGCTCCCCGGTCACCCGTCGCAGAGACTAGGCCTCCATCGATGAGATTGCGCAGTGCCATGGGAAACGCCAGTGTGGCCAATGCCGCCAGCACCAGGAACACCAGCGACAGTGCAATGCGCGCCCGATAAGGGCGCAAAAAGGGCAGCAGTCCCATGAGCGACCGGGGCGCACCGCGGGTGGGCGTGGAGGAGGAGGGGGAGGGCATCGTGGCAGTGTAGGCGGCGCAGCCGGGCGCTGCAGAAGGAGGAGGCACAGCCTCTCTCTCGCTGTAGGTGGTGCCCACGGTGGTGAATACCAAGGCCTGTCAGCAAAAAGTCAGTGAGGGGCGCGGCGCTGCACCACCACCGCGTGTGGTCTTTTGTGCCTGCCACGGCGCCAGATTGAGCATTGGCGCGCTGCCCGCGCCCGTACATCCCCAGCGCCATGCGCCCTCAGGGCGGGTACGTAGGCATTTATACATAGGCATTAGTCCCAGTATCTACCGCGGGGTAGGGAGACATACGATGCGTTGCGATCCAACCTCCCCGGAGACCTTGTTGCAAGGCTCCTCATTTCAGCACCTTACGGAGCGGCCAAGGCGCAATGAGCGACGTCATTCTTGAAACCAACAGCCTGACCAAAGAGTTCAAGGGCTTCACCGCCGTCAGTGACGTGAACCTGGCCGTTCGGCGCGGGTCCATCCACGCGCTGATCGGCCCCAACGGTGCAGGCAAGACCACATGCTTCAACCTGCTCACCAAGTTTCTGGAGCCGACTTCGGGTGTCATCCGCTTCAACGGCCATGACATCACGCGAGAGCAGCCCGCACAGATTGCACGCCGTGGAGTGATCCGCTCGTTCCAGATCTCGGCCGTGTTCCCGCACCTGACACTCATCGAGAACGTGCGCCTGGGCCTGCAGCGCAAGCTGGGCACTTCGTTCCATTTCTGGCGCAGCGAGCGCACCCTGCGGCAACTGGACGACCGTGCCATGCAATTGCTGACCGAGGTGGGACTGGAAGACCTGGCCGATGAAGTGACCGTGAACCTGCCCTATGGCCGCAAGCGCGCACTGGAGATCGCGACCACGCTGTCCATGGAGCCCGAGTTGATGCTGCTGGACGAGCCCACGCAGGGCATGGGCCACGAAGACGTGGACCGCGTTACGCAACTCATCAAGAAGGTCTCGGCAGGCCGCACCATCCTGATGGTGGAACACAACATGAAGGTGGTGTCGACCATCGCAGACCGTATCACCGTGCTGCAGCGCGGCGCCGTGCTGGCCGAAGGCCCCTACGCAGAAGTCTCCAACAACCCCCAAGTCATGGAAGCCTACATGGGCACGACCGACGGCCAACTGCAGGGAGCGCACTGATGGCTGGCGCTCCCGCACTCGAAATCAAGAACCTCGAAGCCTGGTACGGCGAGTCGCATGTGCTGCACGGCGTGGACATCGTCGTCCAGCCGGGCGAGGTGGTCACGCTGCTGGGCCGCAACGGTGCAGGCCGCACCACCACCATGCGCGCCATCATGGGGCTGACCGGTGCGCGCAAGGGTTCGGTCAAGATCAACGGCGTGGAAACCGTGAACATGCCCACGCACCGTATTGCGCACCTGGGCGTGGGCTACTGCCCTGAAGAGCGTGGCATTTTCTCCAGCCTGTCGTGCGAAGAAAACCTGCTGCTGCCACCCGCCCTCAAGACGGGCACGCCGGGCATGTCGGTGCAGGAGATTTACGCCATGTTCCCCAACCTGGCCGAGCGCAAGAACAGCCAGGGCACGCGCCTGTCGGGCGGCGAACAGCAGATGCTGGCCGTGGCCCGCATCCTGCGCACCGGCGCCAACCTGCTGCTGCTCGATGAAATCTCCGAAGGCCTGGCGCCCGTCATTGTGCAGGCCCTGGCCCGCATGATCACCATGCTGCGCCAGAAGGGCTACACCGTGGTCATGGTTGAGCAGAACTTCCGTTTTGCCGCACCGCTGGCCGACCGGTTCTACGTGATGGAGCACGGCCGCATCGTGGAGAAGTTCGGCGCTGCCGAGCTGGAAGCCAAGATGCCTGTGCTCAACGAACTGCTGGGCGTCTGAGCCACGTCCGCACCCTTTCCCTACCGCTTTCTTCCACCACACCCACAGGAGACAAATCCATGAAGAAACAACTCAAAGTGCTGGCACTGATGCTGGGCGTTGCAGGCTTGGCCACCTCGGCCGCGCACGCACAGGACAAGGTCAAGATCGGTTTCATCACCGACATGTCCAGCCTGTACGCGGACGTGGAAGGCAAGAACGGCGCAGTCGCCATCCAGATGGCCATTGATGACTTTGGCGGCAAGGTGCTGGGCATGCCCATCGAACTGATGAGCGCCGACCACCAGAACAAGGCCGACATCGCAGCCTCCAAGGCCCGCGAGTGGATCGACACCCAGGGCCTGACCATGGTGTTTGGTGGCACCAACTCCGGCACCGCACTGGCCATTGCCAAGGTAGCCGCCGAGAAGAAGCGCGTCTACATCAACAACGGCGCTGCCAGTTCGGCATTGACCAACGAACAGTGCTCGCCTTACACCGTCCACTATGCGTATGACACCGTGGCGCTGGCCAAGGGCACTGGCTCGGCCATTGTGGATGGCGGTGGCAAGAGCTGGTACTTCCTGACGGCAGACTATGCCTTCGGCCATGCGCTCGAGGCCGACACTACCTCAGTGGTCAAGGCCAAGGGCGGCAATGTGGTGGGTGCCGTGCGCCACCCGCTGAACGCGTCCGACTTCTCGTCCTTCCTGCTGCAGGCACAGAACTCCAAGGCACAGATCCTGGGCCTGGCCAATGCAGGTGGTGACACCATCAACTCCATCAAGGCTGCCAAGGAGTTCGGCATCGGCAAGAGCATGAAGCTCGCCGGCCTGCTGATCTTCATCTCCGACGTGCACAGCCTGGGCCTGCGCAATACCGAAGGCCTGCAGTTCACCACCAGCTGGTACTGGGACCTGAACGACGAGACCCGCAAGTTCTCTGCCCGCTTCTTCGAGAAAACCAAGCGCATGCCTGGTGAAATTCAAGCTGCTGACTATTCAGCCACCATGAACTACCTCAAGGCCGTGGAAGCAGCCAAGTCGGTGGATGCCGACAAGGTCATGGAAACCTGGCGCAAGATGAAGTTGAATGACTTCTTCGCCTCTGGTCAGATTCGTCCTGATGGCCGCTATGTGCACGACATGTACCTGATGGAAGTGAAGAAGCCCGCAGAGTCCACCAAGCCCTGGGACTACTACAAGCTGATCAAGAAGCTGCCTGGTGACTCGGTGTTCACCACCAAGGCCGAGAGCAAGTGCCCGCTCTGGAAGTAAACCCCTGAGAGGGCGCACACCGGCCTGGCTGTCCCTGCGGGGCGCTGGGCCCGGTGTGGTCCTCTGACCTGAACTCTCTCCACCTGCTGCTGCCTCCCATGGAAATCTTTGGTGTCTCATTGCCCGGCCTGTTGAGCCAGCTCCTTCTGGGGCTGGTCAACGGATCGTTCTACGCAATCCTCAGCCTGGGGCTGGCTGTGATCTTCGGCCTGCTCAACGTCATCAACTTTGCGCACGGTGCACTGTTCATGACCGGGGCATTGCTGACATGGATGGCCATGAACTACTTCGGCATCAACTACTGGTTGATGCTGGTGCTGGCGCCGCTCGTGGTGGGGCTGTTCGGGGTGCTGATCGAGCGCTTGCTGCTGCGCTGGATCTACAAGCTTGATCACCTGTACGGGCTGCTGCTCACGCTGGGCCTGACCCTGCTGATCGAAGGCGTGTTCCGCTCCATCTATGGCGTGTCGGGCCTGGGCTACGACACACCCGAACTGCTGGAAGGCGCGACCAATCTCGGCTTCATGATCATGCCCAACTACCGCGCTTGGGTGGTGGTCGCGTCGGTGGTGATCTGTCTGGCCACCTGGTATGTGATCGAAAAAACCAAGCTCGGCGCCTATCTGCGTGCCGGTACCGAAAACCCGCGCCTGGTGGAGGCCTTCGGCATCAACGTGCCGGTGATGGTGACCCTGACCTACGCCTTTGGTGCCGCACTGGCCGCCTTTGCCGGTGTGCTGGCCGCCCCCGTGTACCAGGTCACCCCGCTCATGGGCCAGAACCTGATCATCGTGGTGTTTGCCGTGGTGGTGATTGGCGGCATGGGCTCCATCATGGGCTCCATCTTGACCGGGCTGGGCCTGGGAGTGATCGAAGGTTTCACCAAGGTGTTCTACCCCGAAGCGTCTTCCACCGTGGTGTTTGTCATCATGGTCATCGTTCTTCTCATTCGCCCCGCCGGCCTGTTCGGCAAAGAAAAATAAGGGGCCGCCAGCATGAATTCCAAGAACACTGCCACCATTGGTTACGGCCTGCTGTTGCTGGCCCTCATTGCCGCGCCTTTTCTCGGCGCCTATCCCGTCTTCGTGATGAAGCTCATGTGCTTTGCACTGTTTGCTTCCGCGTTCAACCTGCTGCTCGGTTACACCGGCCTGCTGTCTTTTGGCCATGCGGCCTTCCTCGGTGGCGCTGCCTATGTGGCTGGCCACGCCATCAAGGTGTGGGGCCTGACGCCTGAAGTGGGCCTGCTGCTCGGCACCGCCGGTGGCGCGCTGCTGGGCCTGCTGTTTGGCTGGCTGGCCATTCGCCGCCAGGGCATCTACTTCTCCATGATCACGCTGGCGCTGGCGCAGATGCTGTTCTTCGCCTGTCTCCAAGCCCCCTTCACGGGTGGTGAGGACGGCTTGCAGGGTGTGCCGCGCGGCAAGCTGTTTGGCGTGATCGATCTGCAAAGCGACCTCGTCATGTACTACGTCGCGCTGGTCATCGTGGTCGCAGCGTTCTTGCTGATCGTGCGCACCATCCACTCGCCGTTTGGCCAGGTGCTCAAGGGCATCAAGGAGAACGAGCCCCGCGCGATCTCGCTGGGCTATGACACGCACCGCTTCAAGCTGCTGGCCTTTGTGTTGTCGGCGGCTCTGGCGGGCCTTGCAGGCTCTCTCAAGACCCTGGTGCTCGGCTTTGCCACGCTGTCCGATGTGCACTGGACCGCGTCGGGCCAGGTCATCCTGATGACGCTGGTAGGCGGCCTGGGCACGCTGTCGGGCCCGCTCATCGGCTCGGCCGTGGTGGTGCTGCTGGAGAACAAGATCGGCGAATTCGGCAACCTGCTGGCCGCACTGACCAGCGTGGAATGGTTCAAGACCCTGGGCGAATCCGTCACCATGGTCACGGGCCTGATCTTCGTGATCTGCGTGCTGGCCTTCCGCCGCGGCATCATGGGCGAGATCATCGCCTGGCTGGCGCAGCGCCGCGCAGGCAACTCCGCCAAGCATTGAGGGGGTGACGCCGCCCGATCTGGCGGTATCTTTCTGACATCAAGCCGCTGCAGCCTTCACAGGCGCAGCGGCTTTGCGTATCCAGTCATCTCCAGGTAACCCCTGCCCACGGGCTGGCCTGTGGCACCCATCAGGTCCGACAGCCCTTCCCAATAGATCGCACCCGTCGATCCGCTGCTGTCCAGCTCCTGGCTGTCCAGCAGCGCGTTCACTGCAAAGCTGCCTGCGGGCGTCTGCACCTGCCATTGCACCGGGTAGCGCGCGCCACTGCGTGGGCTGGTCCACCACCGCATGGGGGTGAACGCCACAGACTGCGCCCCAAACACCTGCACCGGCTGCCCGGGTGCCCGCCACGATCCCCCAGCCCACAGCGCTGATCCATCGGCCCGCCGCAGTCGGAATGCCGTGAGCGCGCTGCCGTCGTGCAGGTTCATGCCGATCCAGTCCCACCCCTGCGCGTCGGGGTGCAGCAGTGCCTCGCTCCACTCGTGGTCCATCCAGGCGCGGCCCGTGTCGGGTGTCACCGCCATGCGTTTGTTGCCCACCTGCAAGGTGCCGCTGACGGCGAGCTGGGGCTGGCTGTAGTAGTAGCTGGCCTGCTCGGCGTCCGGCCCCTTGCGGGACAGCCCTTGCTGCCCCTGCAGCAGCACGGGCTGGGTGCTGTCAAACACCAGGTCCAGCCCAAAATCGCTGCCCACGATGTGGGTGGTGTAGCGGCTGGCTGCAAAGTCTGACTTGCCGCGCGCTGTGTCGCTGCGCTCCAGCGTCCAGTCCTGCAGGCGGATGCGGGTGTCGGCCTCACTGGCCTGCGCCACCCCAAAACCGGCACGCGCAATCCGCTGGTCATGCACCAGCTGCTGGCCTCGCACATCGGTGATGGCGGCGTGCGCAAACAGCAGGTGTTTGGCCGCAAAGGCGGACTGCAACTGCTGCGTGCCATCCACCCGCGAGCGGAAGAACGTGATCTGAAAACCCCAGGGCTGCCCCTGCGCCTGCACATGGCCGGTGATGTACCACCACTCGGTGCGCAGCTCCGGGTGGCTGCCGTGGTCGCGCGGAAATGCCAGCGTGCGTGCAGGCAAGGCATGCGCGGAAAGGGGCAACCACCCCGCAGCCCCGATGGCGGCCAGGCCCCAGTGCATCTGTTGCGCCAGCCACCGCCGGCGCGTGACCATGGGACCGGGGGCAAGCGGCAAAGAACCTGGGGGCAATGGGTGGGAGGGCATGGTGCAGTGCGTGGCTGGCATCAGCCGATCAGGCCATCCACCTTCTGCTGCGCAGCCGAGCAATCGCCAAACGTGCGGTCCACCCATGCCGTGTCGAAGTACGTGGGCAGATACCGTTCGCCCGCATCACACAGCAGCGACAGGATGGAGCCGCGCTCGCCCCGCTCGTGCATCTCGCTGGCCAGCGTGAGCATGGCCACAAAGTTGGTGCCCGTGGACGGGCCCACGCGCCGCCCCAGCAACTGCGACAGCGCGCGCATGGCGGCGATGGATTCGCAGTCCGCCACATCCACCATGCGGTCCACCAGCGTGCGGATGAAGCTCGGCTCCACACGCGGGCGCCCAATGCCTTCAATGCGCGATCCTGGCGCCGTCAGCTGGGCATCGCCTGTGCGGTGGTAGGCGCTGAACACCGACCCCGCCGGGTCGGCCACACACACCTGCGTGGCATGGCGCTGGTAGCGCACATAGCGGCCAATGGTCGCACTGGTGCCACCCGTGCCCGCGCCCACCACAATCCAGCGCGGCACAGGGTGCGGCTCGCGCGCCATCTGCGTGAACATGCTCTCGGCAATGTTGTTATTGCCCCGCCAGTCGGTCGCGCGCTCGGCGTACGTGAACTGGTCCATGTAGTGGCCGCCGGTCTCCCCGGCAATCGCACGGGCCGCGTCATACACAGCGCCCGCGCTGTCCACAAAGTGGCAACGCCCGCCATGGAACTCGATCTGCGCCACTTTCTCGGGTGACGTGCTGCGCGGCATCACCGCCACAAACGGCAGGCCGAGCAGCCGGGCAAAGTAAGCCTCACTCACCGCTGTGGAGCCGCTGGACGACTCGACGATGGTCGAGCCCTCATGCACCCAGCCATTGCACAGCGCATACAGAAACAGCGACCGCGCCAGCCGGTGCTTGAGGCTGCCCGTGGGGTGGGTGGATTCGTCCTTGAGGTACAGGTCAATGCCATGCGCGGCAAACGCGGGCAGGCGCAGTGGGATCAGGTGGGTGTCAGCGCTGCGCTGGTAGTCTGCTTCGATGCGGGCGATGGCTTCGTGGAGCCATCGAGTAGGGGAGGGCGGGATCTGCATGTGCGCATTGTCGCAGCGCCTTCAGCCTGTACCGTGCTGGAGGTCACAGTCCGTAGAACGCCTGATTTGCTTCAATGCGTTGGGCTTGGTCCGTCGGGTATCGGCGCTCGGCCAGCAGCCGCTGCAGCGCAGCACGGCCCAGGTCTCGGTGGGGGGTGTAGAAGGCACTGACGGCCAGTTCATCCAGTGCACGCCATGCGTACACCTGTGTATCCACAAAAAGAATGTCCGCAGGTTGCGGAATCTGTGACGCCTGCAAGGCAAACACGGTGGCAAGTGCATGTTCGGCCCGTTCGCGGTGATAGCGGGCCAGTTCGCACAGGGGCTCAGCTCTCTGCGGGCGGGCCGCGTAGGCAGCCAGATAAGCATTGCGCACGGTGATGGGTGGGGCCTGGTTGCGCTCATGCAGCACGGCGATCTGGAACAGGGCATACCAGCGTTCTTCGTCCCACCCCCCCATGTCAACCCGTCGCTGGTACCACTGCAAGCTGGGTTCGATTTTCCCGGCATCGCGGCAGCTCTGGGCAAGGTAAAAAACGTTGCGTGTATTCGTGGGGTCATCCCGCACTGCCTGTTCCAGCAGCGCCATGTCGCGCAGGTAGGTCTCCGGGTCGCGCGCTCGGGCGCCATCGTGGGATACGTGGATGACGGGCCCTTGCAGGGTCTGCCAGGGGCCATGCTGCTTGGCCGTAAGGTACTCGTGCAGCACACCCTCCCAGCGCCAGCCGATGCGTGTGGCCACCAGGCTGTTGCGCTGGTATTCCCAGCCGTCCATATGGCAGGTGAGGGTGTACCCATCGGCCGAGAGCGCGGGCCAGACAAAGTCTGGCGATACGCGCAGTTGCTCATCGGCATCAATGAAGAGCAGGTAGTCGCCATGAGGGCGTGCCAGCTCCAGTGCTTCGTTGCGGTTGTGCGCAAAGTTCTTCCAGGGGCGCTCATGCAGAGTGCCGGGAATGTCTCGCATGAACTCACGGACGATGTCCTGTGTGTCATCGGTAGAGCCCGTATCAACGATGACCCAATGGTCTATCCAGGGCTTCACCGAAGCGAGGCACCGGGTGATCACCGGTGCCTCGTTCTTCACGATCATGTTCAGGCAGATAGGGAGGGGGCT
The DNA here is from genome assembly GCF_001427445.1 of Acidovorax sp. Root568. Lineage (NCBI taxonomy): Bacteria > Pseudomonadati > Pseudomonadota > Betaproteobacteria > Burkholderiales > Comamonadaceae > Acidovorax > Acidovorax sp. Root568. The sequence continues at coordinate 649,402 of NZ_LMGP01000018.1, forward strand.
CACTAAGGGAGGGCTGCGCTTTGCGCGCGCTCGGTTGAATGGGTTGGATATACCTTACTGGCAAATAGCGAATGCTTCTGCGGAGAGGTCGTTGAAAACCGAGTACTGGCAGGTCCATTGCGTGGATGAAGATGGGTAGCCCCCCTCAAAGTAGCTGCCTCCCCTCCCTGCGGTGATGCGGCAGCCGCCGTTGACCACCGTCTTGCCCGCAGTGCAAGTGGCAGTCAGCTCGACATCTGCAGTATTGGTTGGGGGTGTGTGGTCGGCCAGCAACCAGTTTCCAGTGTTGCTCACGGTGGTCAGAGACACGGTTCCTGCGCCGGTGGGACCGGTAGCGCCAGTTGCCCCGGTGGCGCCCGCAGGGCCTTGAATCCCCTGGGTGCCCTGTGGTCCGGGCACAGTGCTGTCGGCCCCGGTGGCGCCTGTGGGGCCCACCGCTCCAGCGGCTCCCACAGGGCCTGTTGCNTGAATCCCCTGGGTGCCCTGTGGTCCGGGCACAGTGCTGTCGGCCCCGGTGGCGCCTGTGGGGCCCACCGCTCCAGCGGCTCCCACAGGGCCTGTTGCACCGGTTGGGCCGGTTGCACCGGTAGCGCCTGCTCCCGTGGCACCGGTGGCGCCCGTGGCGCCCGTTGCCCCGGTGGGTCCCGTTGCGCCAGTTGCCCCAGTGGCACCTGCTGCTCCCGCGCTGCCTGTGGGGCCGGTCGTTCCAATGGCTCCAGTAGCGCCTGTCGGGCCTGTTGCACCGGTGGCGCCAGTGCCGATACCGCTGGCGCAAGGGCCCAGGCGACCTGTGGGAGCATCAAAGCAGGTGAGACTGGTGTTGGGCGTTGCGCCGCTCAGGCCCGGGGCCCGCACTTCACCACTGTCCTGTACCCGAAAGCGTTCCTGGGTGCCGGCGGAGTTCTTGATCACAAAGCCACCACCACTGGGGACAGTGGCGGAGATGTCGGCGGCCAGGGCCAGCGGCGTGTGCAAGGCATAGGCTGCGCTCAGTGCAACCATCAGGCGAAGGGGATGGAAGGGGAATGTCATGGCAAATCGCTCCTGGTTGCAGATATCAAGCGTGCGGTGCTGGGGCACCACGGCGGTGGTGCCAGAAGGCAGCCATGCCCATCAGGAGTGCCAGAAGCATCAAGCCGTACTCGCTGAGTGTCGGGATGCTGCTGGCCGCAACGGCCGCGCCGATTTGAACGTTACCCGCCACAGTGGCGAAGGTGCGGTTGACTGTTGCGCCGGGCCCGAGGTTGATGACGGCAGTGCCGCCACCCGAAGAGATCAGCTGGATGTTTTGTCCCGGTGCTCCTTGAAGCGTCAGGGTCCCCAACACGGTGATGTTGGTACCTGCCGGAATGACAAAGGTACGTCCCGTGGAGCTAGACAAAGTCAGATTGCGAAACACCAAGGTGCCTGAAAGCTGGCTGGTATTGCCTATGCATCCGTCTGTGAGCACCACAGAGCCGGTCTCGGGGTTGAACGTGCCGGAGCTGCTCAGGTTGCCGCCCACTTGAAGCAGGCCGGTGCCGCCGTTGAAAACCCCCGAGCCAGCGATGTCGAGGTTGCTGCCTGTCGAGAACTGGCCGGCACCGATGATCAGGGAGCCTTCCACCTGCACGGGGAGGCAGCCGATATCCCAAGAGCCTCCTCCGGACATGTCAATCGAAGCGCCAGCGCCCACGACATATTGCGACCACGCGGGGGCGATGAGGCCGCAACAGAGCACGGCTGCGGCGGCCATATGCCGGAATACTGATTTCATGGATTTCCCTCTTACTCTTATGTACGTTATGTACGCGGCAGCTCAGTCTTGCATTGCCACGTGACTGTGC
>NZ_LMGP01000019.1:0-266157 GCF_001427445.1 Acidovorax sp. Root568
CGCCGATGATAGTGCGGGTTCCCGTGTGAAAGTAGGTCATCGTCAGGCTCTTACAGCCCAGAAAACCCCAGTCAGATATGACTGGGGTTTTTTGCTTTGAGAAGACATCGAAATGCGCCAGGGGCTGTAGGCTGGTCAACGCTTGTGGTACCGCAGTTCGCAGGGGTTGCACCGGACTTACCGGGCCGCCAGACGCACGAAGCCCCTCATCTACGCAGTCCGCACAGCTCCAGATCTAACTGTCAGAATGGGCCCACTCGCTTCAATCGATACGGCATGAGCTGATCGGTAGAACCTCGCGAGAACCAAAGTGCACCCGTTCCGCGCGTCCCCATATTCACAGCCTCTCTCAGCGGCGATATATCGTATGCGTCAGATAGGCAGCCGTCGGCCTTGTTCGAACACCAGCAGTTCACCTTTGCCGAACGCCGTCCACGTTTCGTTGGTCGTGAGGGGGCTGGTCACGATCACTGCCACCTGATCGTTCACGCCAGTCTCCTTCGAAAAATCCAGCTGGAGGTCTTCGTCACTCAGCTGCGCAGCGCCGAAGGGATGGCGGCGCTCTATGTAGTGCAGATGGGTAGAGGCGTGTGCCCACAACGCCTGTCCATTGGAAAGAAGGAAATTGAATGTGCCGTGGGGCGCTATGCGGGCAGCGAGTTCCTTGAGCGTTAGCGTCAGCTCTGGAACAGAAGGCACGCTGGCGTGCGATTTGGCCAACTCTTGCATGATCCAGCAAAACGCATGCTCGCTGTCGGTATCGCCCACGGGGCGGAAATGCGAATGCAGGCGAGGGCGGAAGTCTTTCAGATCTCCGTTGTGGGCAAAGACCCAGTAGCGGCCCCACAGCTCACGCACGAACGGATGGCAGTTCTGCAGGCTCACCATGCCTTGGGTGGCCTTGCGGATATGGGCGATGACGTTCCGGCTCTTGATGGGGTAACGGCGAATGAGTTCGGCCACTGGTGAATCCACAGCCGCCAGATGGTCCACGAAGTGCCGAAGCCCCTTGTCCTCAAAAAACGCGATGCCCCAGCCGTCGGTATGGTGGTCTGTCTTCCCGCCGCGTTGCGCAAAGCCCGTGAAGCTGAAGGTCACATCGGTGGGCACATTGCAATTCATGCCGAGGAGTTGGCACATGGCGAAGGTTCCGTTTCTTTGATTGCTTGAAAGGCTTGGGTGCTCAATGCGCGCATCCGCCTCCAAGCATCAGGACAAGGTATGCCTGCTGTCAATCTGCCCGCGCCTCGCGCAGCTGCCAGGCGGCCACCAGCGCCAGCCCGCACAGAAAAGTCAGCATCAAAAAGGTTTCACCGAATGCTGCGATGCGCGCCGGGTTGCTTGCTCCGGCCGTCAACGAGGCACCATGTGCGCCGAGTCGCCATTCGAGCACGATGCCGCACAGGCTGACCCCGGCTGCGCCGCCCAGCATGCGCAAGAAGCCAATGGCGCTGGAGCCCTGAGAAATGAGCGACTTGTCCAGCGGGCGCATGGAGCCCAGATTCAGCGAAGGCAGAATGAAGCCGAGTCCGATGCGTCCCAGGATCGCAAAAGCGACGAGCATCCACAGAGACGAGCCAAGGCCCACAAACACCATCAGCCCGAACGACAGGGCCAGCAAACCGAGCCCGGTGCTGACCAACAAATGGGTGGGCTGGCGGTCCGCCAATCGACCCACCATGGCGATGGTGGCGGCCAGAACGAACCCTGCCGGCAGCATGAGGGTGCCCACGTGCGATGCCGACAGCTCCAGCCCCAGTTGCATGAACACCGGCAACAGGTAGGTAGAGCCGAACAAGGCGGTGCCGTAGATGAATGCCACCACACTGCCCATGGCGAACTGCCGGTATTGGAAGAGGCGCAGGTCCATGAGCGGCTTGCGCCCGGTGCGCAGCAGCCTGCGCTGCCAGGCAATGAAACAGGCGACGGCCACCACCGCACCCACCAGCAAGCCCACCGCCTCGACGTGAGAGCCGCCATGCAGCGACACCAGGCCGTTCAGCAGGCACAGCGTTCCCACCGAGCCCAGCAGAAGTCCCCGCCAGTCCAGCGCTTGGCCCTGCCGATTGGCCTCAACCCCTCCAGGGGCGGTGACCGGTACAAACTTGTACGCCAGCCAGATGGAGGCCAGGCAGAGTGGCACCACCATGAAAAAAATGGAGCGCCAGCCAAACCAATCCACCAGCAAACCGCCCATGCTCGGACCGATGGCCGGCGCCAGCACGACGCCCATGCCGAAGATGCCGCTGGCGCGCCCCTGCTCGTGGGGCTGGAAGGCATACAGGATGATGACGGCCGGGATGGGCTGCACCACACCCGCTGCCAGCCCCTCGGCGACGCGTGCTGCCAGCACCAGGCCAAAATCGCGCGCCAGGCCGCCCCCCACACCGCCAATGAGCAGCAGCAACATCGCGCCCACATAGGTCGCGCGGTAACCGTACCGCGACAAGAGCCAGGGGGTGGTGAGCATGGACACGGTGGTGGCCACCATGAACCCGGAAGTGACCCACTGGGCGCGCTCCTGGCCCAGTGCAAAGTAGTGGCTCATGTCCGGTATCGCCACGTTGACGATGGTGGAGGACATGATGGAGGCCATGGTGCCGACCATCACGGACAGCAACAGCAGCCACCTGTAGCGCTCGCCATAGCGTTCGCGCAATACGGCCAGAGACCCCGAGGCGGTGCTCATCAAGCGACCAAATGCTGAGGCAATACCACGGGGTCAATGATGACGGGGCGCATCACTCAGGACGTGCGCTCCAGCCACAACTTGCCGCCCGTGGCCCAGTTCTCGCGCTTCACATCGGTGATCAGGATGTCCACCGACTCGGGCGAGCCGCCCAGGATCTCGACGGATACGCGGGTGATCTCTTCCACCAGCTTCTTCTTTTGCTCGACCGTGCGGCCTTCCATCATTTCGATGTGGTACGTGGGCATGTCTTGTTCCTTCGCGCGCTGTGAAGACAGCGAAAAGCCCAAATCATATCGGCGAAGGCGGGTGGCCTGCGGCGGAGGGTTGCTGTGCGTCTGGCGCCGGCGCGCCGCAAGCCGCGCAGATACAGACCTTGCCGCGTGCCTCCTGCGGCAAAGCGGCCAAGGCCGCAGGGTCGATGGTCTGCGTCATGCACCAGCAGCTTTCTCCTGGGAGACCCGCCGCGATAGCGCACTGATTGGGCTGCCCGCACAGCGGGCAGACAGACGGAACGGGGTGGGTAGGTGGTGCTGCAGGCATAGGAGTGAACGCGTGGACGTCGGTGCCAGTGTACGGCGCAGCTTGCCCCAAACGCGGTCGCCGCCTCTCACACAACTGAACAAGGTGAGCCGGAGTACTGCCTGAAAGAAAAATAGCTGCTAGTGCAAATGTTGATTGCGCTAGCAGCTATCAAAAGTAGAGCGGGCAGCGCCATGAATATGGCACTGCCTGCAGTCGGGAATCAGGCCGCTTGCGCTGCCTTCAGCTTCAGGCGCCAGGCGTGCAGCAGTGGCTCGGTGTAGCCGCTGGGCTGTTCCATGCCCTTGAAGACCAGGTCACACGCTGCCTTGTAGGCCATGCTGGTGGCAAAGTGTCCGGCCATGGGCTGATACAGCGGGTCACCCGCGTTTTGCTGGTCCACCACGGCAGCCATGCGCTCAAAGGTCTCGCGCACCTGGGCTTCCGTCACCACGCCATGGTGCAGCCAGTTGGCCATGTGCTGGCTGCTGATGCGCAGCGTGGCGCGGTCTTCCATCAGGCCCACGTTGTGGATGTCAGGCACCTTGGAGCAGCCCACGCCCTGGTCCACCCAGCGCACCACGTAGCCCAGAATGCCCTGGGCGTTGTTGTCCAGCTCCTGCTGCTTCTCGGCGTCGCTCCAGTTCGGTGCGGCGGCCACGGGCACGGTGAGCAGGCCGGTCAGCAGGTTGTCGCGCTCGGCGTTCACATCGGTTTTTTCCAGCTCGATCTGGATGTCGCTCACCTTCACCTGGTGGTAGTGCAGCGCGTGCAGCGTGGCGCCCGTGGGGCTGGGCACCCAGGCAGTGTTGGCACCGGCCTTGGGGTGGGCGATCTTCTGCTTGAGCATCTCGGCCATCAGGTCGGGCATGGCCCACATGCCCTTGCCGATCTGCGCCTTGCCGCGCAGGCCACAGGAGAGGCCCACCAGCACATTGTTCTTCTCGTACGACTGGATCCAGGCGCTGGTCTTCATGTCGCCCTTGCGCACCATGGGGCCAGCGAGCATGGCGGTGTGCATCTCGTCGCCCGTGCGGTCGAGGAAGCCAGTATTGATGAACGCCACGCGGCTCGATGCAGCGGCAATGCAGGCCTTGAGGTTGACGGACGTGCGGCGCTCTTCGTCCATGATGCCCAGCTTGACGGTGCTGTCGGGCAGGCCCAGCAGCTTCTCTACGCGGCCGAAGAGTTCAGCGGCAAAGCCGACTTCGGCGGGGCCGTGCATCTTGGGCTTGACGATGTAGACGCTGCCCTTGCGGGAGTTGCGGATGCCGTTTTGTCCATGGCCCTGCAGGTCGTGCAGTGCAATCGCCGTGGTCACCACCGCATCCATGATGCCTTCGGGGATTTCGCGCACGGCACCTTGTGCGTCCTTCCACAGGATGGCCGGGTTGGTCATCAGGTGGCCCACATTGCGCAGGAACATCAGCGAGCGGCCATGCAGGCGTACTTCGCCGCCTTGGGGGGCCGTGTAAACACGGTCAGGGTTCAGCCCGCGCGTGAAGGTCTTGCCGCCCTTGGCGACCTGCTCGGTCAGCGTGGCCTGGATGATGCCCAGCCAGTTGCTGTAGCCCAGCACCTTGTCTTCGGCGTCCACGGCGGCCACGGAGTCTTCCAGGTCCAGGATGGTGGACAGGGCCGCTTCCAGCACCAGGTCGCTCACGCCTGCGGCATCGGACTGGCCGATGGGCGTGCTGCGGTCGATCTGGATATCGAGGTGCAGGCCGTTGTGCTGCAGCAGCACCGACGACGGCGCGGCGGCATTGCCCTGGTAGCCCTTGAACTGCGATGCGTCCTTCAGGCCCGTGGTGTTGCCGTTGGCCAGTGACACGACCAGCTGGCCGCCTTCCACCTTGTAGCCCGTCGAATCCTTGTGCGAGCCTGCAGCCAAAGGCGCCGTGTCATCCAGCACTTGGCGCGCAAACGCGATCACCTTGGCGCCGCGCACGGGGTTGTAGCCCTTGCCCTTTTCGGCGCCGTCAGTCTCGGGGATCGCATCCGTGCCATACAGCGCGTCATACAGGCTGCCCCAGCGCGCGTTGGCGGCGTTGAGTGCATAACGTGCGTTCAGGATGGGCACCACCAGCTGCGGGCCGGCCTGCGTGGCCAGCTCGTCGTCCACGTTGGTGGTGGTGGCCTTCACGTCGGCAGGCTGGGGCACCAGGTAGCCGATCTTTTCGAGAAAGCCGCGGTAGGCCACCATGTTCTGGATGGGGCCGGGGTTGGCCTTGTGCCAGGTGTCCAGCTCGGTCTGCAGGCGGTCGCGCTCAGCCAGCAGGGCGATGTTGCGCGGGCCCAGGTCGGCCACGATGGCGTCAAAACCTTTCCAGAAGGCGGCGGCGTCCACCCCCGTGCCGGGCAGCACCTTGTCTTCGACAAAGCGGTACAGGGAAGTGGCCACTTGCAGGCCGTGGACTTGGGTGCGTTCGGTCATGGGGTGCCTCAAGAAGAGTGGTGAAAACGGAGATCAATGAAAAACGGTGCCCGCAACAGCAGGCCATGGACAGACTGTATTGCAAATGTTTGCCCACATAAATACGCTGAAAATCTCTAAACCAGTGACTTTTACGCAAAACTGGTGACAGTCCGTAGTCACCCTGAATGGTGCTTTCGCCCGTTACCCACTACGCTGCGCGCACAACAAACCCACCGGGAGACAAACCCATGCAGGCACCCCTGGACGCCAGCGCGCTCAACGCGGCCCACAAGAACAAGATCGTGAGCGCCGCCGATGCCGTGCAGCTCATCCACGATGGCGACACCGTGGCCACGGGCGGCTTTGTGGGCATCGGCTTTGCCGAGAGCATTGCCGTGGCGCTGGCCCAGCGCTGGGAAACGACCCAAACCCCGCGCGACCTCACGCTCGTCTACGCCGCAGGCCAGGGCGACGGCAAGCAGCGGGGCCTCAACCACCTGGGCCACGCCGGCCTGCTCAAGCGCGTGATCGGCGGGCACTGGAGCCTGGTGCCCCGCATCCAGAAGCTCGCGGTGGACAACCAGATCGAGGCCTGGAACCTGCCCCAGGGCGTGATCACGCATTTGTTCCGCGACATCGCTGCGGGCAAGCCCGGCACGCTCACGCGCGTGGGCCTGGACACCTTTGTGGACCCGCGCCACGGCGGCGGCAAGCTCAACGCGCGCACCACCGAAGACCTGGTGCGCATCCTGCCCATCGACGGGCAGGACTACCTGTTCTACAAGGCCTTTCCGATCCACGTGGGCATCATCCGCGCGACCACGGCCGACGCCGACGGCAACCTCACCATGGAGCGCGAGGCGCTCACGCTCGAAGCGCTGGCCATCGCCATGGCCGCGCGCAACTCGGGCGGCGTGGTCATCGCCCAGGTCGAGCGCATCGCCGAGCGCGGCACGCTCAACCCCCGGCAGGTGAAGGTGCCCGGCGTGCTGGTGGACGCCGTGGTGCTGGCCACCGAGCCCGCGCACCACCACCAGACCTTTGCCGAGCCCTACAGCGCCGCCTTTGCCGGTGAGCTGCGTGTGCCCGTGGACACCCTGGAGGCGATGCCACTCACCGAGCGCAAGATCATCGCCCGCCGCGCAGCGCTGGAGCTGCGCCCGCACCAAGTAGTGAACTTAGGGATAGGCATGCCCGAGGGCGTGGCCAACGTAGCGGCTGAGGAGCGCATCATCGACCTCGTCACGCTCACGGCCGAGCCCGGCGTGATCGGCGGCATCCCGGCGGGTGGCCTGAACTTTGGCGCGGCCGTGAACCCGCAGGCCATCATCGACCAACCCAACCAGTTCGACTTCTACGACGGCGGTGGTCTCGACATCGCCATCCTGGGCCTCGCGCAGGCCGACCAGCACGGCAACCTCAACGTGAGCAAGTTCGGGCCGCGCCTGGCGGGTGCGGGTGGCTTCATCAACATCAGCCAGAACGCTAAGACCGTGGTGTTTGTCGGCACCTTCACGGCAGGCGCGCTGCAGGTCGAAGCGGTGGACGGCCACCTGCACATCCTGCATGAGGGCGGTGCGCGCAAGCTGGTGCGTGAGGTCGAGCACCGCACCTTCAGCGGCGCCGAAGCCCTGCGGCGCGGCCAGCGCGTGTTGTATGTGACCGAGCGCTGCGTGTTCCGCCTGGTGCCCTCGGGCGAGGTGGATGGCGGCGGTGCGCTGGAGCTGATCGAGTTGGCGCCCGGCATCGACCTGCAGCGCGATGTGCTGGCCCACATGGCATTCACGCCGCGCATCAGCCCCGGCCTGCAGACCATGGACCTGCGCCTGTTCGAGCCCAGCCCGCTGGGCCTGCGCGAGCAGTTGCTCAACCGCCCGCTGGTGCAGCGCTTTGAGCTGGACGCCGCGCGCCAGCTGCTGCACATCGACTTCTCGGGGCTGCAGATCAACACCGCCAGCACCATAGCCGCCATCGAGCAGGAGGTGCGCCGCCTGCTCGCCCCGCTCGCCGCACAGGGCGAGCGCGTGGGCGTGATCGTGAACTACGACCACTTCACCATCGCCCCCGACCTGGCCGACGCCTACACCGCCATGGTGCAGGGCCTCACGCGCGACCTCTACACCGAGGTCAAGCGCTATGGCACCGTGGGGTTCCTCAAGTCGCGCCTGGTGTGAAGTGGGGGTGATGCTGGTTCACTATCATTTATGTAGCTGCTCAAGCATATTCCACTAGCGCATGCGGCCTTTTTGGCTTTGAAACCGATCACAGGCCGTGCCCAAGTCCGTCACCAGGCCCTTCGCCGCTTTATCCCCATAATCAGCGCCCATGGACAAACTCAAGGCCTTCGAATCGTTTGTGTCGGTGGCAACACGCGGCAGCCTCACCGCTGCGGCCAAGGCCGAGGGCGTGGCGCCAGCCATCATGGGGCGGCGGCTCGATGCGCTGGAAGAACACCTGGGCGTGAAGCTGCTGGTGCGCACCACGCGCCGCATCAGCCTCACGCATGAGGGCAGTGCGTTTCTGGAAGACTGCCAGCGCCTGTTGTCCGACGTGGCCAATGCCGAGGCCAGCGTGTCCGAAGGGGGCGTCAAGGCCACGGGCCATTTGCGCATCACCGCACCGGCCGGCTTTGGCCGCCGCCATGTGGCGCCGCTGGTGCCGCGTTTTCGCACGGCGCACCCGGATGTGACGATCTCGCTCAACCTCAGCGACCGCGTGGTGGACTTGGCGGGCGAGGGCTATGACTGCGCCGTGCGCGTGGGCGACCTGCCCGACTCGTCGCTGGTGAGCGTGCGGATTGCCGACAACCGCCGCCTGTGCGTGGCCACACCCGCCTACCTGCAGCGCCACGGCACGCCGCGCCACCCCAGCGAGCTGGTGCAGCACGACTGCCTCACGCTGTCGAGCGAGGCGTCGCAAACACGCGGCTGGGCGTTCCGCATGCCGGTCGAAGGCGGTGGCACCGAGGTCATCCACCTCAAGCCCGGCGGCCCGCTCGATTGCTCGGACGGGCAGGTGCTGCACGATTGGTGCCTGGCGGGCTACGGCATTGCCTGGCGCAGCACCTGGGAGGTGGAGGCCGAGATCGCCGCCGGGCGCCTGGTGGAGGTGCTGCACGATTTTGCGGCGCCGCCCAACGGCATCTATGTGGTGTTTCCGCAGCGCAAGCACATGCCGCTGCGGGTGCGGCTGTGGATCGAACACCTCAAGCACCAGTACGCGCAGCCCGCGTTCTGGAAAGGCCCGCAGGCCGGCGGTTGATAGCCCCCGTGGCAGACTGCACAACACTCCATGTCCACCGCGCCCACACTCCTCGTTGCTGACGACCACCCGCTGTTCCGTGCGGCTGTGCTGCACGTGCTGCGCGAGCGGCTGCCGCAGTTTCGCACGCTGGAGGCGGCCAGCGCCGCCACGCTGGGCCAGGCGCTGCAGGACCACCCCGAGGTCGAGCTGGTGCTGCTGGACCTGAGCATGCCCGGTACGCGCGGCTTCTCGGCCCTGTTGCATGTGCGCGGCGAATACCCCGAGCTGCCCGTGGTCATCATCTCGTCCAACGACCACCCCCGCGTCATCCGGCGCGCCCAGCAGTTTGGTGCTGCGGGCTTCATCCCCAAGTCCGCGCCCGCCGACGCCATGGGCGACGCCATCCAGGCCGTGCTGGACGGCGGCAGCTGGTTCCCGCCCATGGCGGCCGAGCGCTCCGAGGCCGACGCCGAACTGGCCGCGCGCCTGGCGCAGCTCACGCCCCAGCAGTTCCGCGTGCTGCTCTGCCTGGCCGATGGTTTGCTCAACAAGCAGATCGCGGCCACGCTGGGTCTGGCCGAGAACACCGTCAAGGTGCATGTCACCGCCATCCTGAAAAAGCTGGAGTGCTACAGCCGCACGCAGGCGGCTGTGCTGGTCAAAAGCCTGGAGACGGAAGACGGCGTGTCTTCCTGAGGTGGAGATCTGCATCGAAACGGCCGTTGTCGCTTATTCAACGAGCCCTGGATGCTACTAAAAGCGTAGCGACGAGCGCAGCCTCTCCACCCGGGCGCAGCACCCTGCGCGAGGCGCCGTGCAAAGGCCGCCCCGCCGCGCAGCGGCTCAGGGGGATGCTCCCTGTCTCAGCAGCGTCTGGCTCACCAGTGCCCGCAGCGCGGGGGCGCGCACCGGCTTGGCCAGAAAGCCCCAGCCGCGTTCGGCGGCCTGGCGGCGCAGGGTGGCATCGCGCTCGGCGGTGACCAGGATCACGGCGGGTGTCTGGCCCCAGCGCTGGCACAGCTGCGCGAACACTTCGGGGCCGTGGAGGCCGGCGCCCAGGTGCACGTCCAGCAGCACCAGCTGCGGCGCCTGGCCGGGCTGGGCGGCGGCCAGGGCCTCTGGCGCGCCAGCGGCCAGCGGCACCGTGCACCCCCAGCGCTGCAGCAGGGCCTGCGTGGCGGCGCAGGTAGGGCCGTCGTCATCAATGACCCAGGCGCTGCTGCCTTGCAGGGGGGCGTCGTCGGCGGGTTGTTGCGTGGTGGCGGGGGGCGCAGCTTGCTGCGCGGCGGCAGGGTTGCCCAGCGGCACACACACCCAGAACACGCTGCCGCGCCCCAGTTGCGAGCGCAGGCCAATCTCGTGCCCCAGCAGGCGGCCCAGGCGTTCGACGATGGCCAGGCCCAGGCCTGCGCCCCGGTCGTCGGCGCGGCCTTCGTCCAGGCGGCGGAATTCTTCAAAGATTTCGCGCTGCAATGCCTCGGGGATGCCGGGGCCCTGGTCGTGCACCTCGATGCGCAGGTGGTCGCCCGCCACCCGCTTCACCCGTCTGCAGCCCACCACGATGCGCCCCCGCCGGCTGTAGCGGATGGCGTTGGAAACAAAGTTCTGCAGGATGCGGCGCAGCAGGTTGTCGTCGGTGCGCACCACGGCGCGCGTGGGCACGCAGCGCAGTTGCAGGCCCTGGCTTTCGGCCAGCACGCCAAAGTTGTGGCCCAGCACCTGTAGCAGTGGCCCCAGGGCCACGTCATGGATGTGCACATCGAACTGGCCCGATTCCATGCGCGAGATGTCGAGCAGGCTGTTGAGGATGGCGTCCTGCGCGGCCAGGGCGCCGTCGATGCTGTCCACGGCGTGCCGTTCGGCGTCGCCTGGCAGATGGCTGCGCAGCAGCGAGGTGAACATGCGTGCGGCGTTCAGGGGCTGCAGCAGGTCGTGCACGGCGGCGGCCACAAAGCGGGTTTTGGAGCGGTTGGCCTGCTCGGCCTCGCGCCGCGCGGCGTCCAGGTCGCGGGTGCGGTCGGCCACGCGCTGCTCCAGTGCGTCGGCCAGCGATCGCAGCTCGCGCGCGGCGTTCTTGTAGCTGGTGATGTCGGCGTAGCTGGTCACAAAACCGCCCTCGGGCAACGGGTTGCCCCGGATCTCCAGCACCGTGCCGTCGTCCTTGGCGCTTTCGTGCAGGTGGGGGGTGCCGCTGCGCAGGTGGGCCAGGCGGCGTTCGATGGCTTCTTCCACCGGGCCCGGGCCCAGCAGGCCCCGGCGCGCGTTGTGGCGCATCAGGTCTTCAATGGGGCGGCCCACCTGCATCAGGTCGGCGGGGTAGCGGAACAGCTGCACATAGCGCGAGTTCCACGCCACCAGCTTCAGGTCGGCGTCGATGATGACCACCCCCTGGGGCAGGTGTTCCAGACTGCGGGAGAGGCCCATGTCAGCCTGCTGCGCGGCCTGCACGATGCCGTCCTGCGCGGTGCGCAGCTCCTGCGCGTGTTGTTGCAGCACGGTCTCCAGCTCCTGGCGGCTGCGTTGGCGCAGGCGGGCCAGGCGCTGGCGCTGCCGCACAAACAGCACCAGCAGCGACAGGGCCAGCCAGCCGCCGCCCCCGGCTGCGGCCGCCCAGCGGCTGTCGGCAATGCTGCTGTGGGTGGTGTGCACCAGGTGCAGTTGCCAGGGCGTGCCGGGCAGGGGCTGGGTCAGCCACAGCATGCGGCCGGGCGGGGCGGGCATGTCAGCGGACGGTTGCACGCGCACCAGCCGCCCGCCGTTGTCCAGGCGGTCGTCCACGCGGACGTCGAGCGGGCGCAGCGGCTGGTCGGAGTACTGCCGGGTGGCGTTCAGCTCACGGCGCTCTTCGTCGTCCAGCGGCTCCAGAAGGCGGTAGCGCCAGGCGTCCTGGCTGGCGAGAAAGACCACGCCATGCGCGTCCGACGCGAGCACGATGTCGGGTGTCTGCAGCCATTCGCGCTCCAGCTCCTGCAGCGCAATCTTGATGGCCACCAGCCCCAGGATGTGGCCGCTGTCGTCACGGATGGCCTGCGACAGGAAGTAGCCCGGCTCGCCCGTGGTCACGCCAATGCCGTAGAAGCTGCCGCGCCCCTGGGCCAGCGCCTGCTGCACGTAGGGGCGAAAACTGTAGTCCACGCCCACGTTGCTGGTGGCCGTGCGCCAGTTGCTGGCGGCCACGGCCAGGCCGTCGCGGTCGAGCAGGGTGAGGGTGGAGGACTGGCTGGCGCCGTTGGCCTGCTCCAGCTTGCGGTTGAGCTGCGCTACCTCGTCGGTGCTCAGGGTGCGGCGCAGGGCGTCCTGCAACTGCGCGTCCAGGGCCAGCACCTCGGGCAGAGTGCGGTAGCGGTCGATGCGCTGGGCCAGCGTCTGCCCGTACAGGGCCAGCTGGCGCTGCACGCTCTCGCTTTCGTCCAGCAAGGACCGGTGCCAGGCCCACTGGCCGGCCGCGAACATGCTGGCCGCCGTGCCTGCTAGCAGGATGAGCAGCGTCCAGAACTGGCGAAGGCGGGGCGTGGGCATGGGGATCCAGCGGGGTGGTTGTGCGGCACCAAGGCCAATTGGGCGCGGGTGGGAGTGTGCTGCACCAGGCTGGGGACTAAGTAGTTACCCTGATTTGGTGCACGCGTTCTCCTATGAAGCCGCTCTCGACTAATACCAATAGGTTATCGGCTGAAACAAAGTGCAGCGGTACAAACGGCACCCTTGACGCGCGCCGGAAGCACCCCGGTGGTGCAGACCCGTGACCCCAGGAGAACCGTTCCATGCACAACCATTCCGCTCCCGCAGCCTCGACCTTGAAGCTGCCTTTTTATCGGCAACTGTACTTCCAGGTGGTGTTCGCCATCGTCCTGGGCGTTCTGCTGGGCCATTTCGAGCCGTCCTACGGCGAGGCGCTCAAGCCGCTGGGTGACGCGTTCATCAAGCTGGTCAAGATGATCATCGCTCCGGTGATCTTCCTGACCATCGTGACCGGCATCGCTGGCATGTCGCAGCTCTCCACCGTGGGCCGCGTGTTCGGCAAGGCCATGGCGTACTTCCTGTTCTTCTCCACGCTGGCCCTGGTGGTGGGCCTGGTGGTGGCCAACGTGGTGCAGCCCGGCGCGGGCATGAACATCAATGTGGCCGACCTGGACCAGACGGCTGTGAAGGGCTACGTGGCCAAGTCTCACGAGATGACGCTCACGGGCTTTGCGATGGACATCATCCCCAAGACGCTGGTGAGCCCGTTCGTGGGCGACAACATCCTGCAGGTGCTGCTGGTGGCCGTGCTGTTCGGCATTGGCCTGGCCATGGTGGGTGAGGCAGGCCGTCCGGTGCTGAACTTTCTGGACGCGCTGACGACGCCTGTGTTCAAGGTGGTGGGCATCGTGATGAAGGCCGCGCCCCTGGGTGCGTTTGGTGCCATGGCGTTCACTATTGGCAAGTTTGGCCTGGGCTCACTGGTCAATCTGGCCTGGCTGGTGGGTTCGTTCTACATCACCTCGCTGCTGTTTGTGGTGGTGATCCTGGGCTTTGTGGCGCGCCTGTGTGGCTTCTCGGTGTTCAAGCTGATCCGCTACCTCAAGGCTGAGCTGATGCTGGTGCTGGGCACGTCTTCGTCTGAATCCGCCCTGCCATCGCTGATGGAAAAGATGGAAAAGGCCGGTTGCAGCAAGTCGGTGGTGGGTCTCGTGGTGCCCACGGGCTACTCGTTCAACCTGGACGGCACCAACATCTACATGACGCTGGCCGCGCTGTTCATCGCCCAGGCTACCAACACCGAGCTGACGCTGGGCCACCAGGTGGCGCTGTTGCTGGTGGCGATGCTGTCTTCCAAGGGCGCAGCGGGTGTGACGGGCGCGGGCTTCATCACCCTGGCCGCCACCCTGGCAGTAGTGCCCGAAGTGCCGGTGGCTGGCATGGCGCTGATTTTGGGCGTGGACCGCTTCATGAGCGAATGCCGCTCGCTGACGAACTTCATCGGTAACGCCGTGGCCACGGTGGTTGTCTCCCGCTGGGAAAACGCGCTGGACCAGGAACGCCTGGACGCGGCGATGAATGGCCATCCGCTGCCGCTCGCGGTGTCTGCGGCATCGGCGCCCGTGGTGCCGGCGGATGTGCCTGTGGCCACGGTGGCGCGCACTGTGGCTTGATGGTTGGCACTTGCTGAATCTGCGCTCCCAGCGGCGCGGGCTTTCGGGCCCGCGCCGTTTTTCTTTGAGCGCGTTGAGCCCACGCCATCGCGCACAATGGTGGCCCTGCCGGACGGCACTGTGAGCGCTTGGCGCGGCGCAGTGGCCTCGGGCGCTACAAGGAATCCGCACCATGACCCTCGAAGCCTTCCTGGCTGCCTTTCACCTTCTGGCTATCCTGACCTTTGTGGTTTTTCTGTCCAGCCAGGCGGCGCTGTGCCGTATCGAGTGGCTCAACGCCGCCGTGGTCGAGCGCCTGGCCCGGCTGGATGTGATCTACGGTGTGGCCGGTGCGGTCATGATTGGGAGCGGCGTGGCCCGGTTGATCTGGGGCGTGAAGGGCGCTTCTTGGTACCTGTCGCAGCCCCTTTTTCACATCAAGATCACCCTGGTGCTGGCCATGGTCCTGCTGTCGTTTGTGCCCTCGGCCGCGTTCCGCCGCTGGCGCCAGAACCTGCGCAGCACCGGTGCGCTGCCTCCCGCCGCAGAGGTCGCGCGGGTCCGTCGTCTGGTGATGATCCAGTCGCATGTGCTGCCCGTGGTGGCTGTGATTGCGGTGTTCTGGGCGCGCGGCTGGTAAGCGCAAATACCCCCCAATAAAAAAAGCCCGCCCGGCTTGATGCCGGCGGGCTTTTCTTTGTCTGAGCCGGTGGCGCTGCACCGGGTATGAACTTACTTCACTTCTTCAGGCAATCGCTCATGAAGGCCTTGCGCTCGTCGCCCTTGAGGGTCTTGGCCTTGGCATCGGCGTTGCAGGTTTTCATCTTGTCTTGCTGGGTGGCGGGCTTGTTGCTCAGACAGGTCTTCATGAAGGCTTTGCGCTCGTCGCCCTTCATGTCTCCAGCGTCCTTGTTGCAGGTCGCCATCTTCGATTGCTGTTTGGTAGGGGCCTTGGCGTCTTCGGCGGCGTGGGCACCAAAGCCCAGTGTCAGCGCCAGGCCGAGTGCAGTCAGTGAAAGAAGCTTTTTCATGGAATCTCCTGGTGTGAATGCGTTATGGGGGGTCCCGGTGGCATTGCACCATAGAACATGGCGCGCGACAACGCGGACCCGTCATCACAACCCTGCGCGGGCCCTGGTGGCCGCGGCTGCATGAAAGGCTTTCAGTGCCGTGTGGATCTGCCGGGGGTCGTGCGCCAGGCCACCCAGGGCAAACACCACATCCCCCCGTTGCTGCCAGCGTTTGAGTGCCTTGACGATCACACCCAGTGCGGAGTCTCTGTGGCCGGGGCGCAACTTGACCAGGATCACGCCTTCGTAGTCGTCCAGGTGCACACGTTCCATGGCCTCCCAGGTCACGGTGTGGGGGTCGTCCTGGCGCAGATCGGTGATGCCGGTGGCGTCAATGACCACCGCCGGGTCTTGCTCCCGGTAGGCCTCCAGGGCGGACCGGCCCAGGGTTCCGCCCACACAGAAGGAGACGAATGCGGCACACAGGCAGAGGGCCGTGAGCAGCCGGTCGTTCGATACAGATGCCCAATACAGCGAGAAGGCCAGGCATATCGCCATCAGCAGCACAAAAGGCACCTGAAACACCAGGGTCCAGCGGCGCCGATAGAGCAGGATGGGCTGGGGTTGCACGCGCAATCTCCGGTTGAAAAGGCATTGCGGCCCATTGTGCCTTTTGCTGCGGGATGCCTCCTGGCGGCGCGTCTGGCGCCCTGCTGCTGGCAGACCCGTAAAATCCACCGATGCTCACAGCCAAAAATGAATTGCTCGCTGCGCTCGCAGCCGAGCTGGAAAAACTGTCCCCCGGCGCTGGCGCCAAGGCAGCCTTTGAATCTCCCAAGGTGGCGGCCCATGGCGACTTCGCCTGCACCGCAGCCATGCAACTGGCCAAGCCCCTCAAGCTCAACCCGCGCGCACTGGGGGAACAGCTCAAGACCGCCCTCGAAGCCACGCCCGCCTTTCAGCGCTGGGTGTCCGCCATTGAAATTGCGGGCCCGGGCTTTCTGAACATCCGCCTCCAACCCGCCGCCAAGCAGGAAGTGGTGCGTGAGGTGCTGGCTGCGGGCGAGCGCTTTGGTTATCAAGCCAGCAACGGCCAGCAGGTGCTGGTCGAGTTCGTGTCAGCCAACCCCACGGGCCCGCTGCACGTGGGCCACGGCCGCCAGGCCGCGCTGGGCGATGCGATTTGCAACCTGTTCAGCACCCAGGGCTGGAAGGTGCACCGCGAGTTCTATTACAACGACGCAGGCGTACAGATCGACACGCTGACCAAGAGCACGCAGCTGCGCGCCAAGGGCTTCAAGCCCGGCGACGACTGCTGGCCCACCGACAGCGAGAACCCGCTGGCCAAGAACTTCTACAACGGCGACTACATCGCCGACATCGCCGAGGCCTTCAAGGCCAAGGCCACGGTGAAGGCCGACGACCGCGAGTTCACGGCCAACGGCGATGTGGAGGACTACGACAACATCCGCCAGTTTGCGGTGGCCTACCTGCGCAACGAGCAGGACAAGGACCTGCAGGCCTTCAACCTCCAGTTCGACGAGTACTACCTCGAATCCAGCCTGTACGCCAGCGGCCGCGTTGAGGCCACGGTGAACAAGCTCGTCGCCAACGGCAAGACCTACGAGCAGGACGGTGCGCTGTGGCTCAAGTCCACCGATTACGGCGACGACAAGGACCGCGTCATGCGCAAGCAGGACGGCACCTTCACCTATTTCGTGCCCGACGTGGCGTACCACATTGCCAAGTGGGAGCGCGGCTTCACCAAGGTCGTCAACATCCAGGGCACGGACCACCACGGCACCATCGCCCGCGTGCGCGCCGGCCTTCAGGCGGCCGATGTGGGGATCCCCAAGGGTTACCCCGACTACGTGCTGCACACCATGGTGCGGGTGGTCAAGGGCGGCGAAGAGGTCAAGATCAGCAAGCGTGCCGGCAGCTATGTCACGCTGCGCGATCTGATCGAGTGGACCAGCAAGGATGCGGTGCGCTTCTTCCTGCTCAGCCGCAAGCCCGATACCGAGTACACCTTCGACGTGGACTTGGCCGTGGCACAGAACAACGACAACCCCGTGTACTACGTGCAGTACGCGCATGCCCGCATCCAGTCGGTGCTGCGTGCGTGGCAAGAGGCGGGCGGTGGTGATGTGGCTTCGCTCAAGGATGTGGACCTGTCTGCCCTCGAAGGCCCGCAGGCCCAGGCGCTGATGCTGCAACTGGCCAAGTACCCCGAGATGCTCACCGCCGCCGCCGACGGTGAGGCGCCACACGATGTGACCTTCTACCTGCGCGACCTGGCCGCCAGCTACCACAGCTATTACGATGCCGAGCGCATCCTCGTGGACGACGAGGCTGTGAAGAAGGCGCGCCTGGCGCTGGTCGCTGCCACTGCCCAGGTATTGCACAATGGCCTGGCCGTGCTGGGCGTGTCGGCCCCGGCCAGAATGTAAGCAGTTACTACCAATATGAAAAAGCAACAGACGGGCGGGACCATTGTCGGCTTCATCGTCGGGGTCATCGTGGGCCTGGGCGCGGCGCTGGCCGTGGCCGTGTACGTGACCAAGGTGCCGGTGCCCTTCCTGAACAAGGGCAATGGCCGCGGTGCCGACCTGGACGCAGCGGAGTCCCAGAAAAACAAGAACTGGGACCCGAACTCGCCGCTGTATGGCAAGAACCCGGCCCGCCCTGCGGCGCCAGCGGTGGCGGCAGCCGCGTCAGCCCCTGCATCGGCACCGGCCCCCGAGGTGCGCGCCGCCGCGTCGGCTGCCAAGCCTGCCGCTAGCAAGCCAGACGCCAAAGCCGAGGCCAAGGCCGAGAGCAAGCCGGGCGCTGACCCGCTGGGCGATCTGGCCGTGGCCAAGGCCGCGGCCAAGGGCAGTGTGGACCCGTTTGACTACTTTGTGCAGGCGGGCGCCTTCCGCACCCAGGCCGACGCAGACGCCCAGCGCGCCAAGCTGGCCATGCTGGGCTGGGAGGCCCGCGTGAGCGAGCGTGAGCAAAATGGCCGGGCGGTCTTCCGGGTGCGCATCGGTCCCTTCACCAAGCGTGACGATGCCGAAGTGCTCAAAGAGAAACTCGATGGCGCCGGGCTGGAATCGGCGCTGGTGCGTGTGCAGCGCTGATCGGCCTGTGGCTGTGAACAGGGGCCTGTGCATACAGCGCCACCACCAGGGCTGAACTTTTTGTAAAGGGATTTCTCACATCCCGCATACCTGAACCAGGAGAGTCTTTGTCATGAAACGCCGTGAGTTTTCTTTGTCCGCCGCCTCGGCGGTTGCCGCTTCTGCCCTGACGCTGCCAGTGGCCAACCCCGCGATGGCGCAAGCCCGCCAGTTCAAGGAGGGCAAGGACTTCAAGCGGCTGGACAAGCCCGTCGCCCCCGATGCGCCGGCCGGCAAGGTCGATGTGATCGAGTTCTTCTGGTACAGCTGCCCCCACTGCAACGCCTTCGAGCCCACGCTGGACGCCTGGGTCAAGGCTGCGCCCAAGGACCTCTCCATCCGCCGCGTGCCCGTGGCGTTCAACGCCAGCTTCGTGCCCCAGCAAAAGCTTTACTACACGCTCGAAGGCATGGGCAAGCTCGAAGCCCTGCACGCCAAGGTCTTCCGTGCCATCCACGTGGAAAAGGCCAAGCTCGCCAAGGACGACGAAATCCTGGCCTGGGTGACCCAGCAGGGCGTGGATGCGGCCAAGTTCAAGGAGGTCTACGGCTCCTTCAGCGTGGCCAACCAAGTGCGTCGCGCCTCGCAGCTGCAAGATTCGTACGGTGTTGAGGGCGTGCCTTCCATGGGTGTGGCAGGCAAGTACTACACCGACGGCACTATGGCCGGCAGCATGCAAACCGTGTTGCAGGTGGTCGAATACCTGGCGGCCACGGCACGCAAAGCCTGACGATGTGCCGACCCTGTCGGCAAGCTGTCCCAAAGGCCCGCTGACGCGGGCTTTTTTTTCGGGGTGGGTACCATCGGGTGGCTACAATCATTGCAAGATTCGTGCCCTATGACCCACCGCCTACTCCCCCTCCTTGTGCTCGCAGCCCTGACCGGCCTTGCGGGCATGGCACACGCCGAAAAGGCTGACCGTGCCAAGCCCATGAACATCGAGGCCGACGCCCTGCGCCACGATGAACTCAAGCAGACCAGCGTGTTCTCGGGCCGCGTGGTGATGACCAAGGGCACCATCGTGCTGCGCGGCGCGCGGCTGGATGTGCGCCAGGACGCCGACGGCTACCAGTACGGCGTGGTCACGGCCGAGGCGGGCAAACGGGCGTTCTTCCGCCAAAAGCGCGACACCGTGGCGGGGGCGCCTGACGAGTTCATCGAAGGCGAAAGCGAAGTCATCGAATACGACGGCAAGGCCGACAACGTGCGCTTCATCACCCGCGCCGAACTCCGCCGGTACCGTGGGTCGGTATTGAACGACGAGATCACCGGCGCCGTGATCGTCTACAACAACCTCACCGATGTGTTCACCGTCGATGGCCAGAAGGCACCAGCCTCTTCTGCCGCAGCGGGCGACACACCAGCGCCCGGTGGTCGTGTGCGCGCCGTGCTGGCGCCCAAAGACCCTCCGCCCGGCGCGGCAGCCCCGGCCCCAGCGCCTGACGCGCCCGCACCGGCGCTGCGCCCCAGCAACAGCCTTGGCGGCGGCGCCAAGTGAGCGGGCCTGCTGTGAGTACCGGTCCTGACTCCCAGGCGGGTAGCCGCCTGGAGGTACAGCATCTGGCCAAATCCTATGGCAGCCGCAAGGTCGTCAAGGATGTGTCGCTGGTGGTGCAAAAAGGCGAGGTTGTGGGGTTGCTCGGCCCCAACGGCGCGGGCAAGACCACATCCTTTTACATGATCGTGGGCCTGGTGCGCAGCGATGCCGGCGATATTCGCATCGACGGCCACTCGGTGGCCCACATGCCCATCCACCGCCGCTCTCGGCTGGGTCTGTCGTACCTGCCGCAAGAAGCCTCGATCTTCCGCAAGCTCACCGTTGAAGAAAACGTGCGTGCGGTGCTGGAACTGCAGCGCGCCGATGACGGCCAGCCGCTGTCGCGCGACGCCATCGAAGAACGCCTGACGGCACTGCTGCAAGAGCTGCGTGTGGACCACCTGCGTGCCTCGCCCGCGCTGGCGCTGTCCGGTGGCGAGCGCCGCCGCGTCGAGATCGCCCGTGCCCTGGCCACCCAGCCGCGTTTCATCCTGCTGGACGAGCCTTTTGCCGGCATCGACCCCATCGCAGTGATCGAGATCCAGCGCATCATCGGCTTCCTCAAGGCACGCGGTATCGGTGTGCTCATCACCGACCACAACGTGCGCGAGACGCTGGGCATCTGCGACCACGCCTTCATCATCAGCGACGGCCGCGTGCTGGCGCAGGGCACGCCCTCCGAGATCGTGGACAACGCCGAAGTACGCCGCGTGTACCTGGGCGAGCATTTCCGCATGTGATGAAGCCTGGACTGTCGCTGCGCGTCTCGCAGCACCTTGCATTGACCCCCCAGCTCCAGCAGTCCATCCGGCTGCTGCAGTTGTCCACGCTCGAACTCTCGCAGGAAGTCGAGCAGATGCTCGACGAAAACCCGTTCCTCGAACGCAATGCCGACGAAGCCCCGCGCGAGGAGTTTGGCCTGGAAGCCGCCGACACGCCCGCGCAGGCCGACGACTACAGCGCCGATGATGCTATGTTTTCAGGAGCTGTCAGCGCAAGCAGTACTGGCGCTGAGAGCCAAAACGAGGCTGAAATCCCCAGTGGAAGTGCCGACGAGCCCGACTGGAGCGGCGACGGCACCGTCGAGATGGCGCCCAACGACGCCGAGTGGGGTGGCGACGCCCCGGCGCGCACCCGCAACGATGCGGAAGGCGACGAGGCCGACGCCACCGAGCTGGCCCGTTCGCACGAATCGCTCACCGCCTTTTTGCACCGCCAGGCACTGTCGCTGAGGCTGTCTGAAGTGGACACTGCCGCGCTGCGTTTTCTCATCGAATCGCTGAACGACGACGGCTACCTGGAAGAGTCGCTTGAAGAGCTGGCCATCAGCCTGGCCGGGCCCGACGACCTGGAACAGATCGAAGAACTGGTGCACCGCTTCACCGTGGCCCAGCGCCTGTTGCAAAGCCTGGAGCCCGTGGGGGTCGGCGCGCGCAATTTGTCTGAATGCCTGACGCTGCAGCTCACCGCGCTGGCGGCCGACGAAGACAGCGACGCCGACCCCGAGACCGTGCAGACCGCGCTGCGCATCTGTCAGCAGCCGCTGGAGATGCTGGCCCGCCGCGACATCCGCCGCCTGACGCAGCTGTGCAGCGAAGGTGGCGTGGCCGGAGAAGAACGCACCCGGTCTGCCATGGCACTCATCGCCCGCCTGGAGCCTCGCCCTGGCCGCCGTTTTGCCGACGTAGAGCGCAACATCATCATCCCCGACGTCATCGTGCGCAAAGCCGGTCGCGCCAACGGGCGGGACGGCCAGCACAACTTCATCGTGCAGCTCAACCCCGACGTGATGCCCCGTCTGCGCGTGCACGACATCTACGCTGGCGCGCTGCGTGGCCACAAGGGCGGCGAAGGCCACCAGGGCATGCAGCAGCGCCTGCAGGAGGCGCGCTGGTTCATCAAGAACATCCAGCAGCGCTTTGACACCATCCTGCGCGTCTCGCGCGCCATCGTCGAGCGGCAGAAGAACTTCTTCACCCACGGCGAGCTGGCCATGCGCCCCCTGGTGCTGCGCGACATCGCCGACGAGCTGGGCCTGCACGAGTCCACCATCAGCCGCGTGACCACGGCCAAGTACATGGCCACGCCGATCGGTACCTACGAGCTGAAGTACTTCTTTGGCTCTGGCCTGGGCACCGAGACCGGTGGCAATGCGTCCAGCACGGCCGTGCGCGCACTGATCAAGCAGTTCGTGTCCGCCGAAAACCCGGCCAAGCCGCTGTCCGACAGCCAGATCGCCGAGATGCTCAAGGAGCAGGGCATCGAGTGCGCACGCCGCACCGTGGCCAAGTACCGCGAGGCGCTCAAGATCGCGCCAGCGAATTTGCGCAAGGCGCTTTAGCGCTCCCGGCGTGGAGGCGCGCGAGTGTTCTCTGGCCGTCCAGGCAACAGTTCAGTGCCGGGCTATTTGCGCGCCATGAATACCGCGTCATATGCTTGTGGCGTGAATCCTGCGATCTTCTGGCCGTTGGTCAGCAAGACCGGTACGCCTCTGGCCCCCAGCTGACTGAACGCCGCCTTGCCAGAAGGCGTGTCGATATCCAGCTCCCGATAGGCGATGCCCTTGCTCGCCAGATAGGCCTTGGCCGCCTTGCAGTAGCCGCACCAGGTGGCCATGTACAGCACCACATCGCCCCGAGGAGCCGCAATCTGTGGAGTGTCCGGAGTGGCTGTTTTGGGGGCGGGGCCCGCCTCCGGTACCACGCTGACCGGCAGGTTCTCCAGCTTCATCGTTTTCTCTACGGCACCGGTCGTGGGAGGCTTGTCGCTGTAGACCACCCTGCCGTCCGTACCCACTGATTTGTAGAGCGTCTGGGCGTTGGCTGCCAACGGCACCACGGCCAGCGCCAGGGTGGTCAACAGGGTCCGAACAAAAGGGCGCATGAAGGGGCTCCGGTAAAATCCACTGCCCGAGAGCATACGAGACAGTGGCGCCCGGCCCACAGGACTCGTGCGCAACGCTCCCCTGCAGTGGCCTGGGCACCACGCGGTAGATGGGATGGCGTCCCCCTGTGCTTCCCATCTGGCGCCTGGAAGGGCAGACCCTGTCTTTCGCGCAATGCGCTATGTCCGTCGCTGGCACCTGCCTTCGCTTCCTGTTTTGCCCTCCCACTTTCCGCACCATGGCCCGCATCGTCTTCGACCTCCCACCGCACTTCGGCTTTGCCACCGAACTGCAGATATACATCAGCCACGTGAACCAGGGCGGGCACCTGGACAACGCGCAGTTGCTCAGCCTGGTGTCCGAAGCGCGGGTGCGCTTCTTTCAGTCACTCGGCTACCCCGAGGCCGATGTGGGCGGTCTGTCCATCGTGGTCGGCGACATCGTGGCGCAGTACAAGTCCGAAGGTTTCCATGGCGAGACCATGCGGGTGGAGATGGCGCCAGCGGATTTCAACCGCTATGGGTTTGACCTGGTCTTTTGCATGACCGAGAAGACCTCAGGCCGCGAGGTGGCGCGCGGCAAGATCGGAATCGTCTTCATCGGCAAGGCCGACCGCAAGGTGGCACTGATCCCCGAATCCATCCGCCAATTGCTGCTGGCCCGCGCAGGCACGCCGGATTCCCATGCATTGTCCGAGCGCGTATCCTCCCCATCGACATGAACCAACTCCAACTTTTTCTCCCTTGCGCTGCGGGCGTCGAGGGCTTTCTGGCCGACGAGGTGCATGGCATCACCGGCCTCACGGGGCAAGACCTGCTGGTGGGCCGGGGCGGTGTGCTCTTGCGCGCCTCGTGGCGCCAGGCCATGCAGCTCAACCTGCACAGCCGCCTGGCCCAGCGCGTTCTGGTGCAACTGGCGCACCGCCCCTACCGGTCTGAGAACGACCTCTATGCCATGGCCAGCGAGGTGGCCTGGGAGATCTGGTTCACCACGCGCCAGACCTTCAAGGTCGAGGTGACGGCCCAGCACAGCCCGCTGCAGAGCCTGAACTTCGCGGGCCTCAAGGTCAAGGACGCGGTGGCCGACCGCTTCCGCCACAAGAGCGGCGTACGCCCCGATGTGAACACCCAGTGGCCCGATGTGCGCATCCACCTGCACCTGACCACCGACGAGGCCACGATCTACATCGACACCTCGGGCGAGCCGCTGTTCAAGCGCGGCTGGCGCGAGGACAAGGGCGACGCGCCGCTCAAGGAAACCCTGGCCGCCGCCATGATCGCCGCCAGCGGCTGGGACCCGCATGGCGACAACCCACAGCCCCTGTACGACCCCTGCTGCGGTAGCGGCACCATCGTGGTCGAGGCCGCACAGATCGCCTGCCGCATCCCGGCGGGCATGCTGCGGCGCTTTGCGTTCGAGAAACTGCTGCCGTTCCAGGTCCATGTCTGGAGTGCTATAAAAAACGAAGCTGAAAGTGCAATATGCACTAGCGCTGTCCCCCTGTTTGGCAGTGATGTCGCCTTCCGCATGGTTGATTTTGCGCAGCGCAACGCCGAGCGCGCGGGCGTGGCCGACGCCGTGCAGCTGCGCGGCGGCGACGCACTGCAGCGCATGCCACCCTGTGAGCAACCCGGTGTGATGCTGCTCAACCCACCCTACGGCGAGCGCATTGCCGCCGCCGGCACTGCAGGCCGCAACGCCAGCGAGCGCGCCGCCGACCGCGCCCAGGGCATGGCCGTGGGCCGCGAAGAAGCGCAGACCGAAGACGGTGGCGAGTTCTTCAGCCAGCTGGCCACGCACTGGAAGAAGAACTACAGCGGCTGGACGGCCTGGATGCTCACGCCCGACCTGAAACTGCCCGGCAAGATGCGCCTGAAGGAATCGCGCCGCGTGCCCATGTGGAACGGGCCCATCGAATGCCGCATGTTCCGCTTCGACATGATCAAGGGTGCTGTGCGCGACCGGGCTACCAAGCCTGCCCCCGACGGCAGCCCACGCCATGAAGGTTGAACTGCCCCTGCCCGCCGAGGCCCCGGCGGACGAGCCGGCGCGCCCTGTGGTGGTGGATACCAACGTGGCGCTGGACCTGCTGATCTTCAGCGACCCGCGCACCGTGCCATTGCGCACGCTGCTGGTCCAAGGCCGTCTGTTGTGGATCGCTACGCAGGTCATGCGCGACGAGCTGGAGCGCGTGCTGGCCTATCCGCACATCGCAGAGCGCATGGACTACTACCGCGTGGGTGCCGCGCAGGTGCTGGCAGCGTTTGATGCGCAGGTGCGGCTGGTGGACATCGCACCCAAGGTGGCCTACGTGTGCAAGGACGCGGACGACCAGAAGTTCATCGACCTGGCGGCGGCGCACCGGGCAATTTTGCTGAGCAAGGACAAGGCGGTGATCTGCATGCGCAAGCGGTTGGTGAACCTGGGGGCGGATGTGGCGACTGCGCTGGTGCTGGAAGAGGCGCTCGCCACGGCGGCGGCCTGATCACGCATTGATTAGTTTCTGCTGCAAGGATCGGTATGGGGCCGTTGGGTTTTCTTGTCCTCTCGGGCTTCTTCGCCTACCTCGCTTTTGATGCGTTTCAGTTCAACCGGACATCCGGTCACAAAGTCTGGGCCGTGCCGCCCTCTTCCGGTCGGGCGGTTGGTGTGGATCCTTTGTCGCGCGCCGAGCAGGAGGGCGCGCAATCGAACGAAATCACTGCAGTGGGGGGCATTCCCGGCCTCTACTGGATTTTTGTGATGCTGTCGGTGGGCTGCTTGGGGGTTGCTGCCTGGCTGTGGCTAGCGTAGGTTGGGGTAGCGCGGTCTAACCCGACGTTTTCTTCCACGGGCATGGCCTGTCGGGTTACGCCAGCGGCTAACCCGACCTACTGGTTGATCTAGCCTTGAGCCAAGAGGTCATACGCCGCCCGCACCCGCTGCAAATCCCGCCCCAGTTTGCGATTGGTGGGCAGATTCCGCATCCACCCCATCCGCCGGACACTGGTGGCCAGCACCGCCCGCATCTCCTCGCTCCCCTGCGCCACCCACGCCGCCCAGCGCTCGCGCCCCTCGGTCAGCGTGCCGCTGGCATGCAGGTAAATCGCGGTGGAATGCGCGTAACACAGCGCATCGCGCACATGGCACACCGCCAGCGGCAGCACGGCGGCGGGGTCGTCCTCAAAATCGATGCAGGCCACCTCGCCATCGGGGCAGCGCACCAGATTGCGCGCAAACGCCTGGCTCAGGCAGGTGCCCTGGTGGTGCACCTGGGTCAGGGTGTCCAGCCCCTGCTGCCACAGCGCCAGCACAGCGGCCGCGTCGCCCGCCTGCACGGCGTGATCAATCTCGTTGCCCAGCGAATGGGTTTCCTCACCCACGTTGCCCAGGTGGCGCATGGCAAAACCATTCGGCAACGCGGCCAGCACCACGGGCACGCGGATGCCGCGTGCGGCCAGGTCGCGCAGGCGTTGCACTTCGGTGGCAATCGCCGTGGGGCCGCCGGGGTTGGGCACGGGGCGCAGCGCATCCAGCCGCAGCAGGGCGGCCAGCAAGGCCATGGCGCGGTAGCGGCCTGTTCCGTGGGGGGCTCCCGCGCGCTTGATCCAGATCTGTTCGTTGCCCAGCACATGGGCCATCACGTTGTGCGGCTGGGTGGCGAGTTGTTGCTGCAAAAAGGCGGCGTAGTCCGGGGCGGTGGTGTAGGTGGGGGCGGATGCATCCATCGTCAAATTCATACAGCAGCGTCCCCCGCCACCGCCGCTGCGGTGCCCACGGCTGCAGCATGCACCAGCTCGACATGGTGGGGGATGGAGGGTTCCAGTGCAGGCTCGCTGGCCTGAAAACTGTGCGCGCTGGCCAGCGGCCAGTACAGGCGGAACACGTTGTGCTGCGCGTCGAGCGAGCCCAGGAGCGCACCGGGCAACATGCGGGTGATGAGGTTGGACAGCAGGCGCACCTCGGTGTCGCTGATGCGGCGCACGATGTGGTGGGCGGTGATGTCCTTGGGGTGGTGCAGGCCGGCGGCCTGCACCAGCTCCTGCAACGCGTGCAAGGTGCTGCGGTGGAACTGCGCCACGCGCGTGGCCTTGTCGGGCACCACCAGGGCCTGTTGGCGCAGCGGATCTTGCGTGGTCACCCCCGTAGGGCAGTGGCCGGTGTGGCAGCTTTGCGCCTGGATGCAGCCCAGCGCCATCATGAAGCCGCGCCCCGCGTTGCACCAGTCGGCGCCCAGCGCCATCATGCGCGCGATGTCGAAAGCGCTGATGACCTTGCCCGCGCAGCCAATGCGCACACGGTCGCGCAGGTTCACGCCCACCAGCGTGTTGTGCACCAGCAGCAGGCCCTCCTGCAGCGGCGCGCCCACGTGGTCGCTGAACTCCACGGGCGCCGCGCCCGTGCCGCCCTCGGCGCCATCAACCACGATGAAGTCGGGCGTGATGCCGGTGACCAGCATGGCCTTGACGATGGCGAACCACTCCCATGGGTGGCCCAGGCAGAACTTGAAGCCCGTGGGCTTGCCGCCAGAAAGCGTACGCAGCTTGGCGATGAACTGCATCATCTCGACCGGCGTGCGAAACGCACTGTGGCTGGCGGGCGAGATGCAGGCTTCGCCCTCCTTCACCCCGCGTGCGGCGGCGATCTCGGCAGTCACCTTGGCCCCCGGCAGCACGCCACCGTGGCCCGGCTTGGCGCCCTGGCTGAGTTTGAGCTCGATCATCTTGACCTGCGGGTCGGTGGCATTGGCCGCAAAACGCTCTTCGCTGAAGGTGCCATCGGGGTTGCGGCAGCCAAAGTAGCCCGAGCCGATCTCCCAGATCAGGTCGCCGCCGTGCACGCGGTGGTGCTGGCTGATGCTGCCCTCGCCCGTGTCGTGCGCAAAGCCACCTTTCTTCGCGCCCTGGTTGAGCGCCAGAATGGCGTTGGCCGACAGCGCACCAAAGCTCATGGCCGAGATGTTGAACACGCTCGCGTGGTACGGCTGGGTGCAGGGCGATACAGACTGTGAGGGCGCATCGGGGCTGCCACCGATCCACACGCGAAAGTCGTGCGAGGGCAACTGCGTGGGCGCCAGCGAGTGGTTCACCCATTCGTAGCCCTGCGCGCCCACGTCCAGGTGGGTGCCAAAGGGGCGGTTGTCCGGGTCGCCCTTGGAGCGCTGGTACACGAGTGAGCGCTGCGCGCGCGAGAACGGCGCGGCCTCGCTGTCGCTCTCGATGAAATACTGGCGCACCTCGGGCCGCACATATTCGAGCATGAAGCGGATGTGGCCGATGACCGGGTAGTTGCGCAGGATGGCGTGGCGCGTCTGCTGCAGGTCGTACACGCCCACTGCTACCAGAGCGGCGAACGCCAGCACCACGGGCAGGCCCACGCCAAACGCCACCAGCGCAAACAGCGACAGCAGCAGCCCGAACACGCACAGCGCAAAGGCCGTGTAGCGCACCGGGTAGAGGGAATTGAGCTGGTGAATCATGGGGATCCTGGTTTTGGGCGTTGGCGTGGGAGGGCTACACTGACCGCCTTTTTATCGGGTTGCCATGTTGCGCGCGGCTCTTTTTTCACGCCCAGGCCTTTCCCTGGGCCACCTAGCACCCGCCGCTCACTAGCGGCGCGGCACAAGGCCAGCGCATCATAAAAGTAAAACATCGCTTTACTGCCCCCGCTTTCTCGCTTGACGACCGGAGCCTCCCATGACCGAACCCACATCGCCCACTCCCGCCACCGACGATCTCGATTCCACCACCGCTCCGGCCGCAGCGCTGGGCCCGGATGAACTGGAAGAGATGGACAACATCCTCGACGACCTGCGCGCGCGCGGCGAGGAAATCCCGCAGTGGGAGTTCTGCGACGGCTTCATGACCGCGCTGATCTGCAGCCGCCGTGCCATCGCTCCGGCCGAATACCTGCCCATGCTGCTGGGCGATGGCGCCGAGCTGGATGTGGCCGAGGGCGAGCCGCTGCCCCTGCTGCCCGCGTTTGCCGACGCCGCGCAGCAAGAGCGCTTCATGGACCTGTGGATGCGCCGCTGGAACGAGATCGTCATCCAGCTCGACACCGACGTGAAGACGCTGGACGACGACCGTACCTTCCAGCCAGAAGCCATGGACATGCGCGGTGCCGTGGCCAGCCTGACCGAAGAGCAGCGTGCCGAGATGGGCGACGACCAGGAGATCCCGTCCTTCGGCCAGGTGTGGGCGCTGGGCTTCATGTTTGCGGTGGAAAACTGGCCCGAAGACTGGGCCGCCCCGCGCGACAAGGAAGCTGCCAAGTGGCTGGACGACGCGCTGGACCGCATCGTGGCCCTGACCGAAGATGACACCGGCAAGCCCGAAGTCTGCATGTACGACGAAGACGGCCCGCCCAGCACCAGCCAGGCGCGCGTGGAAGCCTTCGGCGAAGCCATCTGGGCCGTGTACGACCTGCGCCAGCTGTGGAAGAGCATGGGCCCGCGCGTCGAGACAGTGCGCAAGGCGCCCGAGCCGGGGCGCAATGATCCTTGCCACTGTGGCAGCGGCAAGAAGTACAAGAAATGCCACGGCGCGTAAGCGCAACCTCTGGCACTACTTTTTTGATAGCGGTTTGCGCTTGTAGCAAAAGCGCGGGAGGCTGATAGACCCGCGCTTTTCTCGCAGCGTCCTGCTGCCGGAGGCGCTAAGGCTGTTCGTCGAACGCGTCGATGTCTTCTGGCAAAGTGACCCACGCAAGGCGGCGCCGCGTCCAGATCTGGCGCTGCGGCGTGCCCAGCTCGTGCCTTTGCGTGATGGTTCCGAGCCGCACGGAATAGGTCTGCGGATTGTCGGCCGCGCAGGCATACAGCGAGCTTCCGCAGACGTCGCAGAAGGCCAGCACCCGCCGGTTGCCGCTGGCCGCCGTCTTGATGTACGTGCGGGGTGTGCCGCGGGTGAGCCGAAAGCCTGCCGCCGGGGCCGGGATGTTGGTACGGAAGGCGGAGCCGGAATGCGCCTGGCAGTCCGTGCAATGGCACACCGTCGCAGTGCCGGGCTCCACCTGCGCTTCGTAGGCGATTGCACCGCAATAGCATTGGCCTTGTACCTGCATGGCGTTTCCTTGTGCGTGGGTGGTGTCCGCCAGCCGGTGCGGGGTCAACCCTGCGCCAGAAACTTCTTCAAATTCCCCGTTGCCGTACTCCGCACCTTGCGCTTGAGCGAAGGCGACCAGCCCAGCAGCAGGCCCGGCGCGCCCAGCGCCTGCCGGGCCCAGCGCCAGAAGTTGAAGCGGTCACGGTGCGTGGCAATCAGCCCGTCGGGCGTGAAGGTGAAGGTGCCGTCGATGATGTTGTGCACCTTGCGCCCGGTGGCGCTGAAGAGGTAGTGCGCCTCCCAGTGCGCCTTGCCGCCCTGCGCATCGGCGTCGATGCCGCTGAACTCCAGCTTCCAGTGCTCGGCGGCGCCGGGCTTTTTCGTCGCAGTGCACAGCATGCGCCACATGCCTGCCACCTGCTCGCGGCCTTTCAGGGAAAAGGCCTCGTCGTCAAACGTGGCGTCGGGGGCATAGCAGGCCGCCATGGTGGCATGGTCCAGTTGCGCAAACGCGGTGTAGAAGCGTTGCAGGGTCTGGGCGTTGGGGTGCATGGGTTCTCCTCCTCAAGGGCGTCCATGCTACACCCC
Organism: Acidovorax sp. Root568; assembly: GCF_001427445.1. Taxonomy (NCBI): domain Bacteria; kingdom Pseudomonadati; phylum Pseudomonadota; class Betaproteobacteria; order Burkholderiales; family Comamonadaceae; genus Acidovorax; species Acidovorax sp. Root568. Next base: position 30,187 of record NZ_LMGP01000019.1, read on the forward strand.
GGCCGGAACGCTGCATGCCACCTGGGGGACCTGCGCGGCGATGTGCGTTCAGCCGGTGCGCAACCCACCGATGCGCCGCCGCTTGGTGTCGTCCAATGCGTCCAGCACCTGGATGCCGTGCGCATACCCCTGCTGCACGATCTGCTCGAACCGGTTCCACTGCAGCATGCCCACGCGGTCCATGGGGGGGTTGAAGTACAGGTCGGTGAGCTGCTGCGACTGGCGCTGGCGCGACATGCTGTACAGGATGGTGACCTGCATGAGGTAGCTGGCCAGCGAGGGCAGCTTGTAGCGCCGCTGGGCGCGCGGGCGCAGCTTGTCGCGCAGCAGGGCCCAGCTGCTGGGGATGTCGTCCAGCTCGATGCGGCGTGGCTTGCGGAAGTTCAGGTCCACACCAATCACCGTGCCCACGCCGCGCATGCTGCTGCGCATCACATCCACTGGGAAGTTGTTGAACGTGCCACCGTCGCACAGCAGGTCGCCCTCGTGCACCACAGGCGGCAATGCACCGGGGATGGAGATGCTGGCCAGCAGCGACTTCACCAGGCTGCCACGGCGCACCACCTGTTCGCTGGCGCGCGAGTAGTTCGTGGCCACGCAGTAGTAGTTCTTCCACAGGTCCTCGACCTGGGCCGGAAAGCCCACCAGCCGGCCCACGGCGTCATGCAGGATGTGGCGCAGTCGGCGGCCCTTGATGAGCGACATCAGCGGCAGCAGGCTCCAGTCGCCCGTGGGGTTGGTGCGGAATGCCTCGCGTGCGTTGGCCATCACCGTCGCCAGCGGCTGGTCGGACGCCACATACGCGGCCATCACCGAACCGATGCTGGTGCCGCCCACGCAGTCGATCTCCACGCCTTCCTCCTGCAGCGCGCGGTAGATGCCCAGGTGCGCAAAACCGCGCGCGCCGCCGCCGGCCAGCACCAGGCCCACGGCCGTGCGGCTCTGGATGCGGGCCAGGCGCGCCATGTCGCGGTCGAGGGCAGGGCGCACATGCACGTGGTCGGCCACGGGGCGGCGGTCCAGCCATTGCTGGGTGCCGCGCGGGCACTGCGTGCCTTCCGGGTGCAGCAGCACCAAAATCTCGGCGGCCTCGGCCAGAGGGGCGCGGCGCAGCAGGCAGTTTTCTTCAATCGGGTGGATGGCGGGCTCGGCCTGTGCGTCGGCCAGCAGCAGCAACTCGTCGCAGTGGCGGCTTACGCGGCGCGTCCACGGCGTGGGCTCGGGGTCGGCCAGCAGCAGCACGAAGTCATTGCGCGCCTCGATCTCGTCGAGCAGCATGGCAATGCGGCGGTTGGCCGTGGCGTCGGCGCCTTCGCGCTGCGCAATGCCGGGCTCCTGCAATTCGGCGTCCACGGTGGTCGAGTCCACCACCCGTACGCGGCCCACCGTGCCGAGGTGGCGCGCCAGACGCTGGCCAAAAGCCTGCAGGTCTACGCCGCTGCTCACCGGCAGCAGGCCCATGGCCACCGGGCGTTCCTGCGCGGCCGTATGGGCGGCGGTGCCGGACTGCAGGCGCTGGATGATCTGGCGCGTGAGCGCAATCGACACCTGGGCGCTGCTGGCCAGCAGGGTCTTGAACACGTCCTTGGTCAGGCGCACCAGCACCGAGTCGCGCACGGCGACCACGGTGGCGGCGCGGGGTGCGTCGGTGAACAGGCTGATCTCGCCAATCACCTGGCCCCGGCCCATGTCGGCCACGCGACGCTGCGTGCCGCTGTGCCCGTCGTCGCTGCGCACGTAGGCACGCAGGCGGCCGCTGACGGTGAGGTACATCGACTCGCCGGGCTCGCCCTGCGCCATCAGCGTGCTGCCCCCGGGCACCTCCACCCACTCGAGCTGGGCGCGCAGCAGCTCCAGCGCCTCGGGCTCGATGCCTGGCAGAAAGTTGCGCAGGTGCTCGGTGAGCAGTTGGTTCTGGGTCGCGGTAAAGGGAGGCATGGTCACGCAATCGGCAAGGCACAGTGGGGGCGCTGCGGAAGGTGATGGCTTAACAGCCACCGGTGCTGGCCATGGGTTCCGCAGCGTGCGAAGCGGCGGATTCTAGGAACGCAATGTCACCTGTGCGCACTGCACGGGGCATGGTGGCCGCGCAGCGCGTGAACAAATGCACGGCAGATCCTTTCGATTGCCCTTTCGGGCCGTGTCCGACCTGGTCGTCAGCGCATGAAGGCGCTCAGCGCCTGGGCCGTGGCCTCGGGCAATTGTTCGGGGATGAAGTGCCCGGCCGCAACGGCCTGGCCTGTGACCACGCCCGCACACTGCGCCTGCCAGAGTGCCAGCGGATCGAACAGCCGGTGCACCACGCCGTGCGCACCCCAGATCACGAGGGTGTCGCACGCTATTTTTTCGCCGCGCGCGCGGCTGTCACGGTCGTGGTCCAGGTCGACGCCCGCGCTGGCGCGGTAGTCCTCACAGGCGGTGTGGATGGCTTCGGGTGTGCAAAAGCAGCGTTCGTAATCGGCCAGGGCCTGGGGCTCGATGTGGGCCAGGCCCGCGCTGCCCCAGCCGCCCAGCTTGGCGTGCAGGTAGGCGCGGGCGTTGCCGCCGATCATGGTCTCGGGCAGCGGCGCGGGCTGGATCAGGTGGAACCAGTGGTAATAGGCGCGCGCAAACTCCATGTCGGTGCGCGCGTACATGTCGAGCGTAGGGGCGATGTCGATCATGCACAGCTTCTTCACGCGCGCGGCGTGGTCCAGCGCCAGGCGGTGGGCCACACGGCCGCCCCGGTCGTGGCCGCACAGGTAGAACGTGTCGTGGCCCAGCGTGGTCATCACCTCGGCCATGTCCTGCGCCAGGGCGCGTTTGCTGTAGTTGCTGTGGTCGGGCAGGCCGGGCGCGTGGGATGAGTCGCCATAACCGCGCAAGTCCGGCAGCACCAGACAGTAGTCGCGTGCCAATTGCTGCACCACGCGGTGCCACAGCGCATGGGTTTGCGGAAAGCCGTGCAGCAAGAGCAGTGGCGGCCCGTCGGCCCTGCCGCCCGTGCGCACAAAGATTTCTGCCCCGCCCGTGGCAAGGCGGTGGGTGATGAATCCCTGGAACCAGTTCATGGTGTGCGCCGCGAGTGGCGTGCGCCCATCGGTTGGAGTGACGTCAGACCAGCGGCCCCGCTGTCCAACGTGGCACCGGACGCGCTGCGGGCCGCGTCGGAGGGTTGCGGGGGCTGGGCGTTGTGGTGCATGGAGGCTCCTTTTTGGGGAGCCCATGCTACACCGCGGCTCTGTGGCGCGAGCGCGGGTGGGCCAACAGGGAGATGCGCCGGTCCGCGAGCCATCGTTCCCGCAATGGGAGGCTCCATGCCGCTCCTTCGCAGGGGCTGCCAGATGGGAGAAATTCCTGAATTACATGCCGTTACACTAACTGCCCCCTCGGGAAGGCGACTTCCAGGGCTCCCGCTGCCAGCCAGCCGCCGCATGGGGCTGTTGTGTACACGGGCCATCAGAGGGATGGGCTTCCCCATGGGTTTTGCATCCTGGGTTTTTTTACAAGGCGCGCGATGCCTGCTTGCCCGGCAGGCCCCCCGTGGGAGCACGGGGCGAAAAGAGGCGATGCCAGCGGATCAAAGGAAAGTCGTGGGTACGATCAATGTGGCCTGTACGGGCAGGGCAGGGGTAGGCATAGGCGTGTTTTCGTCGGGGTCGGGAAGGCCGGTTGTGCGGCTCGTGCTGTCATGGTGTCTGTGTCTCTTCGCTTCATTGGCGCAGGCTGCTCCGGCCATGCTTTCAATCGCTGCAGACCACAGCCCGGTGCAGGCAGGCGACACCTTCAGCCTGACGGTGACCTATGACACCGCCATGGACACCAGCGTCAATCCGGTCATCTCGTTTCCCACGGCGGGCGAAGATCCCGGGGGATTTCTCGTGCCGACCGGTGCCGCCTGGCTCAACGCTACGACCTTCAGGCAGAGCTATGACGCGGACTTCGTCACCGTGACAACGGCCACGGTAGACGTGGCGGTGAACGGCGCACAGGACACCCTGGGCGCCGCCCAACTGCCCGGCTTCCAGGCGAACGTGTTCGACATCACCACCTACGTGATCGTGATCCCGCCATCGCATGTCATCGACATGCGGGGCTCGGTGGATGGCAACCTGGTGAGCCCGGCTGGCAGTGGTCGGGTCATCACGGACGCCGATATTGGCAAGACCGTCGAGTTCATCATCCGGTACGACATCCCCACCGACTATGGCGGATGCATCAACGGGGTGGTACAGAACTTCCTGTGCACCAACCTTGTGTTCACCAACACGGGTGGCACGCCGCTGAGCCTGGCCAACGTCACTTCGGAGTGGTTGACGCGCAACCGCTACCGGGTGACCTGGACGATTGCGGATGGTGACGAGCAGTTCGGCAGCATCAACGTCATGGTGGCCGGCGGCGTGGGACGCAAGGACGACACCAGCAACAAGAACACCGACTTCGAGCTGGTGGGCGTGTTCAGCATCGACACCAAGAACCCCACCGTGGGCAGCGTGGCGCCCAGCGCCGCGACCATCCGCAGCGGGGTGCCTGCCAGTGGCGTGTTCACCCTGACCGTGGCATACAGCGAGCCCATGGACATGACCAGCACGCCATTGCTGAGCTTCCCCAACCAGAGTCTGGGTGCCTTGCTGTCCCCCACCGGCGGCAGCTGGATCGACAGCACGCACTATGCGCAGAACTTCGCCGTGGGGGTGGTCTCGGGCGCGGTCACCGCCATGCAGGCGAAGGCTGCGCCTGTGTTCCCCGCCGTGGATGTGAGTGTGGCGGGTGCGCGCGATGCGAATGGCAATCTTCAAAACGAGAGCACGGTAGCAGGTGTGTTTGCGGTCAACTTCGCTTCTGCAGCGGCAATTCCCACGTTGTCCACTTGGGCCCTGCTGCTGCTGGGCACATTGCTGCTTGGCCTGACGGCTGTTTCACTAGGTGCCGGGCGCCGCGCGGAAAGCGTCTGACAAGAACCAGCGCGCCGTGCGGCGCGGGCCGATTTGTCAAACCAGCAGAAACCCCAGCAGCCGCTGCAGCGCATAGCGCAGCGTGGCCGTGCGGACGGCGGCGCGGTCCCCTGCAAAGTGCTGCATCTCGCTGTGGGTTTCGCCGCCCACGCACCAGGCAAACCACACGGTGCCCACCGGCTTGGTCGCGGTGCCGCCTGTGGGGCCCGCGACGCCGGTCACGGCCAGGCTGACCTGCGCGCGCGAGTGGGTCAGCGCACCATCGGCCATGGCGCGTGCCACAGGCTCGCTCACCGCACCGTGCTGCTCGATCAGGCCGGGGGGCACCCCCAGCATCTCGGCCTTGGCCTCGTTGGAATAGGTGACAAAGCCGCGCTCGAACCACTGGCTGGAGCCCGACAGGTCGGTGCAGGCGGCGGCGATCATGCCGCCGGTGCAGCTCTCGGCAGTGGCCAGCATGTGGCGGCGGGCCAGCAAACGCAGCGATATTTGCGTCAAATTGGCATCAAGCGCTTGTACTTCTTGCGCTAGTAGCTCACTTTTTGATAGTGATGTGGGTGCCATCAGAACCTCCACAGTGCGATGACCAGCAAGGTACAGAAGGCTGCCACAAAGTCGTCCCACAAGATACCCCAGCCCCCGCGCCAGCCAAAGCCCTTGAACAGGCTGTCGGCCCAGCCCACCGGGCCGGGCTTGGCGGCGTCAAAAAAGCGGAACAGCCCAAACGCCACCACCTGCCCCCACAGCCCCATGGGCATGGCCAGCCACAGCACCAGCCAGAAGGCCACCACCTCGTCCCACACGATGCTGCCGGGGTCGGCCACGCGCATATGGCGGGCTGTGGTGGTGCAGGCCCACCAGCCCACCACGGTGCTGACCACGATCAGCAGGCCCATTTGCCGCGGGTTCAGCCACTGCTGCAGCATCAGGTAGGCCAGCCAAGCCCACAGCGTGCCCACGGTGCCTGGCGCCTTGGGGGCCAGGCCCGCGCCAAAGCCCAGCGCCATGAAGTGGGCGGGGTGGGACAGCATGAAGCGCACGCTGGGGCGCAGGGGGGCAAGGGGTGGCAGTGGCTCGGAAGCGGTCATGTCGCGACGGAAAATTGATCAGGCGCTGGCGGCACCGCCGTCTGCCCCGGCAGGCAGGCGCACCAGCAGTACGGGCACGGGAGCGGTGCGGGCAATCTGCTCGGCATCACTGCCCATCAGCACGCGTGCCAGGCCACGGCGCCCGTGGGTGCCCAGCACGATCAGGTCGGCGCCCCAGGCCCGCGCGTGTTCCACCACCAGGTCAGCCACCCGGGCATCCAGGTTTTCGATCAGCACCGTGTCCACCGGCACACCGCTTTGCGCCACGCGCTCTTGGGCGCGGCGCAGCAAGGCCTCGCCCGCCTGGCGCAGGCGGGGCAGCACCTCCTGGCTGTAAACCTCGGGCCGCTCAAAACCGCTGATGTGGGCCAAAGGGTCCATCACGTTCAGCAGGCGAATGCGTCCACCCGTTGCCTTGGCCAGGCCCGTGGCTTCGTTCACAGCGTGGTCAGCGGTGGGGCTGCCGTCAACGGCAACAAGGAGGTGTTGGTAACTCATGGCGGCGGGCTCCTGAGGGCTTGGTGGCACCAATGTGATCGCTGGGGCGGATTGTGACCGACACGCCGTTGCGCGGGGTCTTCGGAGCGCCAGTCACCGTGTTGCCAAGGTCACTGGCGTTCGATCAGCTCCACGTCCTTGGGGTAGCGGATGGTGTGCTCGGCACTGAACTGTGCGCTGGCCCCGGCTGCCAAAGTCTGCTGCCAGGACACGGTGCCGGGCGTGCGGTTCCAGGCTGTGTCCGCCGGCTGGGGCTGGTAGCGCGATTCGACCTCGATCTTCTCGTTGCGCGACACCGGTGCGGCATGCAGCACCTGCAGCGTGATGGCCGTCTTGTGGCGGTTCTCCACGCTGTAGGCCCGGCGCGTCTTGCGCTCCACGCGCGAGCCGGTAAACCCGCTGCTGCCCGTCAGATCCTGCACGGGCTCGGCCCGTACGGTGACCAGCTCATCGCGGCCAAACGACAGGCTGGTGCTGCCGGCTGGGGCGCCCGCACTGGGCGCGCCAAAGTCGATGCGGCCGTTGCCCACAAAGGCGCCATCGCGGTACAGGCCTGCTGCGCCTGCCGGCCACACGCCGGGCGGCTGGGCAATGTGGGCAACCAGGTAGGCGGCTTCTTCCATGGCCGGTGCCGTGCGCGTGACCAGCGTGGCGGGGGCGCTGTGATTGCCCAGCGCCAGCGTCACGCGCTGGCCGCTGGAGGGCACGGTGATGCGCTGGGGCACGGCGAACTCGGTGGCAAACCCCTTGTCGAGGGCGCTCACGTCAAACGTGGGCATGGCTTCCTCGGCGGCATTGCGGGACCGGGACAGGGACGCAATGGCCGGTGCGGGCGCAGGCGCCATCGCCATGGCCGGCGCGGGCGAGGCCTGCGGGGGCGGTGCCACGTTCAGCCACCAGGGGCGGGGCAGTTGCCCTTGAGTGGCGCGGCCCGGCTGCCCGGTGGACAGGGTCAGCTGCACACTGCCCCAGTCTTCGCCGCTGTTCTGGGCCACCAGCGCCTGGCGTTCGATCAGCACCATGGATTTGTTCGCATCCAGCGTGGCGCGGTAGCTGGGCTGCCAGCCGGGGCCGCGCACCTGGTAGGACAGGCGCAGCTCAGCCTCGCGCTCGGTAGCCAGGTTGATGGTGACTGACACCACCCGCGCACGCTGGCTGGCCACGCGGTCGCGCTCTGCCACGAGCGGCTTGAGGGACAGCTCCAGTGCCTCCTGCTTGCGCTGGAGCTGATGCGCGCGCGCAAAGCTGTCCTGCCCGGACTTGCGCAGGACCTCGGCGGTGGCGGTGATCTGTGCGGGCGTCGGTGTGGCAGCACGGGGGGCGGAAGTGGCAGGCGCTGCCGACTCCGGGCCCGCGCCGGTTTGCGCCACGCTGCGCAGATAGCCGTCCACCAGCTGCAGGGCCGAGGCCTCGGCCTTCACCCCCGCGATCTGGTCCTCCAGCTCGCGGATGCGGCCGTCCAGCGGACTGGCGCAGCCTGCCGCCACATCACGGTCCTCGGTGAGCACATTGAACTCGCCCACGCGCACGGCGGGGTCGGCGTTGATCTGCAGGCTTTGCACATCCAGCGACGCGGGCAGGCAGGCCAGCGTGAGGCTGCGCGCGCCAGCGGCCACCTTGGCCACGCGCTCTACCGTGGCGCTGCCGGGGTAGACGGTGACACGGGCGATGCGGGATGTGTCTTGGGCGGCTGCAGACAGCGGGGCCAGGACGGCCAGGCCCAGTACCAGCAGTGCGGGGCGCGCTGGAAGGTGAAGGAAGGGGAATGGGGGGCTCACGGGGCGCATGGGGCTCCTTGGGCGCAATGGACAAAGGGACTGGGATGCTAGCAGCCAGGCAGCGAGCTGCCCGTGGTCTACAGCACCAAGGGCACCTCCGCCGCCAGAAAGTCATAAACCGCCCGAATCTTGCGGCTGGTGCGGATCTCGCGGTGCACGGTGAGCCAGATGGGCAGTTCGGGCAGTGGCAGCGTGGGTAACACCGCCACCACATTCGGGTCGGTGCGGGCCAGGTAGTTGCCCACAAAGCCAATGCCCAGCCCCGCCCGCACAGCCTCCCAGTAGGCCATGAGGTCGTCGGTGCGGAACGCGAAGTGCCCGCGCTCCACCGGGTAGCCCATCGCGGCAAAGCCTTGCTGGATGTCTTCGTGCCTGTCGTTGCCCACCAGCTCGTGCTGCAGCAGGTCGGACGGTTGGCGGGGTGTACCCTTGCGGCGCAGGTAGTCGCTGTGGGCATAGGCGCCCAGCGTCACCGCGCCGATGCGCTTGGCCACCAGGCTGGCCTGGTCGGGGCGCACCATGCGCAGCGCAATGTCGGCCTCGCGGCGCAGCAGGTTGGTGACCTGGTTGCTGGCCACCAGCTCCACCTGCACCTCGGGCAGCGCCTGGCGCATGCGCGCCAGCACGGGCGGCAGCAGCACGCAGGCCACGGGCTGGCTGGCGGTGATGCGCACGGTGCCCGTCACGCCTTCCTCCGCGCCCGACACGCTGCGTGCCAGCTGGTGGGCGCCCATCTCCATGGCGCGGGCTGATTCGGCCAGCCGCAGCGCCGTGGCCGTGGGCAGCAGGCCGCGCCCGGTGCGCTCAAACAGCACCACACCCAGCTGCGATTCCAGCTCGGCGATGTGGCGGCCGATGGTGGGCTGGCTGGCGTTGAGCGCACGGGCCGCGCCCAGCAGGCTACCCTGGTCGAGTGCGGCCAGGAAGGACTGCACGAGGCTCCAGTCAAAGGTCTGGTTCATGGCAATAGCGTGCCCGCAATGGGACGGCAGGAGGGTGGATGGACATATTCATATTTGCATTGCTGATATGAACACTTAGCCAATTGTGTAACGGTGCCGGCGTTTTCACAATCGCCCCATCTCTTGTGAATGGAGCCATCAGATGATCACCCACACCCGTTTTCCACACTGCACGGACAATCCCTCCACCGTGTTGATCCTGGGCGCCCGGGGGCGGCTGGGACTGGCGGCCACCCGCGCCTTTGCGCAGGCAGGCTGGCAGGTGCTGGCCCAGGTGCGCCCCAGTGCGCAGAGCGCTGCATTGCCCGCCATTCCTGGCGTGTGGTGGATGCCGGTGGCAGTGGAAGACACTGCCGCGCTGGCGGCCCAGGCGCAGGGCGCGCAGGTGGTGGTGCATGCGCTCAACCCTGCCTACACCCACAAGGCCTGGCGCGAGCAGGCCCCGGTGCTGATGGAGGCGGCCATCGCCGTCACCCGCCAGCTGCGTGCCACGCTGATGCTGCCGGGCAACGTCTACAACTTTGGCGAAGCCATGCCGCCCGTACTGCGCGAAGACACATCCCAGGCCGCCACCGGCTTCAAGGGCCGCATGCGGGGGCAGCTGGAGCAGCGACTGCAGGCCGCCACGCGACAGGGCGAGATACGTGCTGTGGTGTTGCGCGCCGGGGATTTTTTTGGCAGCGGCACGGGCAGCTGGATCGACCAGGCCATTGCCAAGGACTTGCCCCGGGGCCGCATCACCTGGCCCGGGCCGCTGGACGTAGCCACGCCCTGGGCCTACCTGCCCGACCTCGCCCGCACCTTCGTGCGCGTGGCGCAAGAGCGTGACCGGCTGGCCGCCTTCGAGTGCCTGCATTTCGCTGGGCACCACGTTACCGCGCAGCAGTGGCTGCACAGCTTCACGGCCATTGCAGCAGAGCAGGGCTGCTTGCCCGATGCGGGCGCGCTGCGGGTGGGCCAGTTGCCGTGGCCGCTGTTGCGCGTGATGGGGCTGGTGGCACCCACGTTTGCTGCGCTGGCGGACATGCGCTATCTGTGGCGCACGCCCCACCGTCTGGACAACACCCGCCTGCGCGCGCTCATCGGCGACGAGCCACACACCTCCTTCGATCAGGCCGTGCGCCAGGCGCTGGTCGATTTGGGGCTGGTGTCCACCCGTTTGCCCCGTGCCGCGCTGGCCTGACCGCATCACCTTTTGAACCACCGAAGCATTCTCATGAACCGTCGCAACTTCATCCGTTTGGCAGGGGGTGGCACCATCGCTGCCGCTACTGCGGGCACGCTGGTCGCCTGTGGTGCCGTGGGCTCGCACTATCCCGCCGAGGCGGTGGAGGCCTGGAAAGGTCCGGTGGGCGAGACCGACCTGCGCCGCCGTGCCGTGGCCTATGCCATCACCGCACCCAATTCGCACAACCTGCAGCCCTGGCTGGTGGACTTGCGCGAGAGCGGTGTCATCACCCTGCGCACCGACCCTGCGCGGGTGCTGCCACAGACGGATCCGTGGGGGCGCCAGATCCTGATCGGCCATGGCGCCTTTCTGGAGCTGCTGGTGATGGCGCTGGCTCAGCAAGGCGTGGCCAGCGAGGTGCTGCTGTGGCCGCAGGGCGAGATGCCTGCGGCCCTGAAGGACTGGGACGACCGTCCCGTGGCGCGCATCACCCTCAAGCCTGGTGGCCAGCCCGACCCGCTGTTTGCGCAGGTGCTGCTGCGCCGCACGCCCAAGACGGATTTCGATACCGCCCGGGCCATCGCGCCCGGGGTGCTGGCCCAGTTGCTGGGCAGCGCCCCGGCTGAAGCCCCGCTGCGCGTGGGCGGCACCGTCAGCGCCGACCAGTTGCCCGCGCTGCGCACGCTGTGCTGGGAATCTGCCCGGGTAGAGCTGCTCACGCCGCGCACCATGATGGAAAGCATCCAGCTCACCCGCGTGGGGCCAGGCGAAATCCTGCAGCACCGCGACGGCATCTCGATCAACTCGCCTTTTGTGCGCGCCGTGGACGCTCTGGGCATGTTCGACCGCACCCAGCCCCCGGCGGAAGGCAGCGCCGCCTACAAAAGCGCCATGGGGCGTTTTGAGGGCCATAGCCGCACGGCCATGGGTTTTGTGTGGATCACGGGCCCCAATACCCGCAGCGACCAGATCCGTACCGGGCGCCTGTATGTGCGCCAGCAGTTGCAGGCCACGGCGCTGGGTGTGGGCATGCACCCCATGAGCCAGGCGGTGCAGGAGTTTGCCGAAATGGCCCCGCACTTCGAGCGCGTGCACCAGCTGTTGCTGGGGCGGCCCGCGCCGCGCACGCCCCAGGAGCCCACGGTGCAGATGTTCTGCCGCATGGGCTACCCGCATGGCGAGGTGCCTGCCACGCCGCGCAGGCCGCTCGCGCGTTTTGTGCGGACTTGATTGCGGGGAGGCCGGCCCCCGCGCAGCGGGCTGATGCAGATCAACCTCCGGCCACAAGCTGCAGCGCTTTGCCGCTGCTTCACACACCGTTCAGGTGGCGTTCATCGCAGGTTTCTATATTTGCTGCATTGCAACAAGTGTTTGGGGCTGGTGATGTGGAAGAAGATCTTGGGGGGCTCCCTGGTGCTGGCATGTACGGCGTGGCTGCTGGCACTGTGGGTGCCCCAGCCTGCGCCGCCCGCGTGGGGCGATGTCTGGTGGTGGCGCAACCAGCTGATCCTGCTCAGTGGGGTATCGGCCTGGGCACTCATGTCGCTGATCATGGTGCTGGCCGTGCGGCCCGCGTGGCTGGAAAAGCCGCTGGACGGCCTGGACAAGAGCTACCGCCTGCACAAGTGGGCGGGCATCGGCGCGATCGTTCTGGCGTTGCTGCACTACGGGCTGCAGCTGTCGCGCAGCCTGCTGGCCGCCTGGGCGGGTCGCCCGGTGCGCGCGCCGCGCGCGGACTGGTGGCTCAACACCTTCCGCCACCTGGCCGAGGAGATGGGGGAGTGGGCTGTGTGGTTCCTCGCGGCCATGCTGGTCATCACGCTGTGGCAGCGGTTCCCGTACCACGTGTGGCGTTACCTGCACAAGCTGCTGGCCGTGGTGTACCTGGTGCTGGCCTTCCATGCAGTGGTGCTCACGCCGCCCGCCTGGTGGCAGCAGCCTGCAGGCGTTCTGGTGGGCCTGTGCACGCTGGTGGGGGCGCTGTGCGCCGTGCGCTCGCTGGCTGGGGCCATCGGGCGCCGCCGCCGCCATGCAGCCCGTGTGGTGGGCGTGTCGTCCCAAGGGGTTGGGGTGCTGGAAGTGACCTGCCAGGTCAGCCCCGCCAGTGGCTGGAAGCATGCGGCCGGTCAGTTTGCGTTTGTCACCTTTGGCCGTGCCGAGGGGGCGCACCCTTTCACCCTGCTCAACGCCGACCAGGGCGATGGCGTGCTGCGCTTTGCGATCAAGGCGCTGGGCGATCACACGAGCCAGTTGCCTCTGCAGGTGCAGCCGGGCCAGACGGTGAGCATCGAGGGGCCGTATGGCTGCTTTGACTTTCGCAGCGACAGCGCCACCGAGCAGGTGTGGGTCGCCGCAGGCATTGGCGCCACGCCGTTCATGGCCTGGCTGGAGTCGATGCAGTCCACGCCCGCGCTGGCGCCCCGGGTGCACCTGCACTACTGTGTGCGCCATGCGGGCGAGGCGGTGTTTGCCGAGCGCATGGCCGCGCTGTGTGCCCGCTTGCCCAGCGTGACGCTGGAGATTCACTACAGCAACGACACCGGGCCCGTGACACCCGCAGCGTTGCTCGCGGGCACCAGCCCGGCGGCGAGTGTGTGGTTCTGTGGGCCACAGGGTTTTGCCGAGGCGGTGCGCCAGGGCATGGAGCAGCTGGGGCGCTCGCCTGCGCGCTTTCACCAGGAGCTGTTCCAGATGCGCTGAGGCGGTTTCTCCGCGCTGCAGCGCTACGTGGTGCCGGTGCGGTCCGTGGGTGCCAGGTACTCCCGCACCAGGGCCCGCCCGCGGTGCAGGCGGCTTTTGGCCGCCTCGCGCGTCACGCCCAGCCGCTGCGCCATCTCCTCGATGGTCAGCTCCTCGAAGTCGCGCATCAGCAGGGCCTCGCGGTACAGGGGCGGCAGCGAGTCGATGGCCAGGGCCAGGTCATGGCGCAGTTCGTGGTCGGGGCGGTGCGACCAGGCGAGGTGGTCTTCCACCTGTGCCAGCGGCTCGCCCTTGAGCCAGGCCAGCATGGGCTGCATGCACAGCCGCTGCACGATGCGCACCACCCACCCGCCGAACGCCGCCACCTCGCGCAGCGCGCCCACGCGGCGGTACACGATGATGAGCGCCTCCTGCACCACGTCGTCCGTCGCCGTGGTGGCGGCGCAGTGGCGCAGCGCATAGCGGCGGATGTCGGGACGGGTGAGGCGCAGCAGCTGCTCCATGGCCGCCGCGTCACCGCTGCGTGCGGCGGGCAGCAGCTGGGCCACGGTGGGGGCTGGGTGGGTGGTGGCCATGGGCGGTCACTCGACAGGCTTGCGGCCCACCATGGCACAGGCGGGGCAGTAGCCAAACGCGCCGCTCAGGATGCTGCCAACACCCGAGGCGGCCAATGCCAGGCCCAGGGGCGATGCGGACATCCACCACAGGCCTGCAGCGATGAGGGCGACGCCCCCTGCAACGCGCAGCAGGCTTTCGGGGCGGGTGATGTTCTTGCGGTACAGCATGGTGAAAAACTCCTTGGTGGGGAAATGAAGGCGCCGGCACGGGGCACCTTCCCTACCAAGAGCGGCTGGTTGCGCAAAAGGATTCATGGGTTGCAAAAAATTTTTGCCTGCCACCACCCGTCACCGGAAATGGTCGAACGAGGCGTAACGGTTCTCCACCGCCTGCCCCTGCGCGTCCACCAGCCTCAGGCCTGGCTCAGCCAGCACGGTGCCGATGCGGGTGACGGGTGTGCCGCTTGCCTGCGCCGAGGCGGCCACCGCGTCACGCCGCGCGCGCGGGGCGGTGAAGGCCAGCTCGTAGTCGTCACCGCCCGCCAAAGTGCATTGGTGGACCAGTTCAGGGTCCAATGGGCTGGTTGCGATAGTCGAATATGCCTTTGCTGCTATCAAATGTATAGTTTTTGAGGTGTCGATACAGGCCCCTGCCCCCGAGGCTTGGAGGATGTGCGACAGGTCGCCCAGCAGCCCGTCGCTCACATCCATGGCGCTGGTGGCCACGCCGCGCAGGGCCAGGCCCAGGGCCACGCGCGGGGTGGGGCGCTCCAGCCGCTGGCGGGCGCGGGCCAGCGCCTCGGCGGGCAGGGCGATGTGGCCGAGCAGCGCCTCCAGCGCCAGCCGGGCGTCGCCCAGCGTGCCACTCACATAGATGTCGTCGCCGGGCTGTGCGCGGCTGCGCAGCAGGGCCTGGCCAGTGGGTACCTCGCCAAACACGGTGATGCAGATGTTGAGCGGGCCCTGCGTGGTGTCGCCGCCCACCAGCTCGCAGCCGTGGGCATCGGCCAGCGCCAGCAGCCCGCGCGAGAAGCCCGCCAGCCAGGCCTCATCGACCCGGGGCAGTGACAGGGCCAGCGTGAACGCGAGCGGCTTGGCACCACACGCCGCCAGGTCTGACAGATTCACGGCCAGCGCCTTGTGGCCCAGGGCTTCGGGGTCCACGTCGGCAAAGAAGTGGCGGCCCTCCACCAGCATGTCGCTGGAGACGGCCAGTTGCATGCCGGGTGCGGGCGCCAGCAGCGCGCAGTCGTCGCCCACGCCCAGGGCTGCCTTGTGGACGGGGCGGGTGAAGTAGCGGGCGATCAGGTCGAACTCACCCATGGCGCTGCCTGGGGGGCCAAGAAAAAAGGGTCAAAAAGGTCAAAGGCATCAGGTACTGCTTTCTGTCTGAGAAAACCACGCTGCCCAGTGGTCGATGCAGGCCTGGATCTTGGGCAGCCGGTGCCTGCGGGTGAGGGTGATGGCGTGAATTGTGCTGGGCTGCAGGTCCACGCAGTCGGCCAGCACCGGGGCCAGCAGGCCCTGGCGCACCAGGGGCTCCGCCACCACCGTGGCCAGGCGCGCAATGCCCAGGCCCTGCAGCGCCAGGCGCGCGGTGATGGCCGTGCTGCCCGAGCGCCAGTGGCCCTCGGCCACCATCACGCGGGGTGCGCCATCGATCTGGAAAGGCCAGTGGTTCAGAAACGCCACCGCGCTGTTGGTGATGAGCCGGTGCTGGCGCAGATCGTCGATGTGCTGTGGCGCGCCGTGCGCCTGCAGGTAGCCGGGTGTGGCGTACAGCGCGCGGGCCAGCGTGCCCAGGGGGCGCGCCACCACGGTGTCGGTCAGCGGCGGGCCGGTGCGGATGGCAATGTCGATCCCATCGCGTGCCATATCGGCCATGCGGTCGTCCACCACCAGTTCCACGCGCAGTTGCGGGTGCTTGTGCTGCAGGCTGTCAAAGCTGGGGATCAGCAGGTGCTCGGCCACCACCGAACTGGACGCCACGCGCACCCAGCCGCTAGGCTGGCCGCTTTGTTGGGCGAACTCACCTTCCAGCTCGTCGAGTGTGCCGTTGATGCGGCGGCAGTAGTCCAGAAAGGTCTGCCCTTCTGCCGTGAGCGTGAGGCCATGGGTGGTGCGGTGCAGCAGCCGTGCGCCACAGGCTTTCTCAATGCGCGCCAGGGTGCGCGAGACCTGGCTCACCGGTGCATCGCGCTCGCGCGCCACGGCCGACAGCGAGCCCAGGTCGGCCACGCGGGCGAACAGGTGCATGTCTTCAAAGCGGATGTCGCGCATCGGCCGATGGTAACGGCGGGGCTGTGCGCTGGGTGCAAAACGGTCTTGCGCGGGATGCGGTTTCGGCCTTGCGCGGTGCTGCCTACAGTGGCCTCACCCCGAAAGGAATGCCATGGACCCTCACCTACACCCCGACGAGTACCAGCGCCTGCGCGATGCGGCCCAGCGCCATGCCATGCAGTTGCGCCGGGAGGCGATTCGCGAAGCCCATGCCTGGGTGGCGCGGGGGCTTGTGCGCATGACCCGCCGGGTTTTCCTCTTCCTGCGGACCCCGTCCGCACCCACGACCCCATCCACCCAGGAGGCTCCAACACCATGCCAACCCTAGTTCTGAAACTGACCCCGCTGCAAAACCCTAAGCATTACCAGGCGCTGGCCAGCGCCCTCACCGACCTCACGGTCCAGCGGTTGGGCAAACGCCGCGAGGTGACTGCTGTGGTCATCGACGACCTGCCCCCTGCGCGCTGGCATATCGGTGGTGCACCGGTGGCGCAGCCCACGGCCTTGCTGGAGATCAGCATCACCGAGGGCACGAACTCCGAGGAGGAGAAGGTCGCCTTCATCGCTGCCGCGTTTGCCGAGCTGCAGCGCCAGCTGGCGGGTGATGGCGCCCTGGCCGCTGCGAGCTACGTGGTGGTGCGGGAGCTGCCCGCCAGCGACTGGGGCTATGGCGGGCGTACGCAGCAGGCGCGCAGATTGGCGCTCGCTGCTTGAGGTCAGAGTCGCGTGAGGTGGCTGGCGCCTGGCGTGCGGGTCAGGCCGCCGCGCCGCGAAAGCGCTGCGCTGCCTGGCGGCTTACCTCGGCCAGCAGCTGCTCTTCGCTCTGGCGCTGGCGCAGCCAGCGGGCATCGTTCTGCCCCGCCTCGACCTCGGTGCGCAGCATGTGCATGGCGCTTGATGCGCCCTGTACGGCCGCGTGGCCTGCGATCTTGTCCATGGTGCGCAGGATGTGCTCGCGCAGCGGCATGTGGTCGCCCGTGGCCGGGTCCACATACACCGCGTCCATGCCAAACCGGCAGGCCTGGAAGCGGTTGTAGGTGTACACGAGGTAGTCGTCCTCTTCGGGCATGAAGGGCTGGTCGGCCAGGAACCACGCGCCCAGCGACTGCACGTAGCCTGCGAGGGCCGCAGCGCGCTCGATGGTGAGCGGCGTGTCGAACACGCGGATCTCGATGGTGCCGAACTCGGGCTTGGGGCGGATGTCCCAGTAGAAGTCCTTCATGCTCTTGACCACGCCCGTGCGGGTCATCTTGTTGAAGTAGGTCGTGAAGTCGTCCCAGGTCAGCGCCATCGGGGCGCGGCCCGACAAGGGGAACGCAAACACCGAGTTGAGCCGGGCCGAGTCAAATGCCGTGTCCTGCCCTTGCACATAGGGGCTGGACGCCGACAGCGCAATGAAGTGCGGGATGTAGCGCGACATGCGGTGCAGCATCAGCAGCGCGGCATCGGCATCCGGGCAGCCAATGTGCACGTGCTGTCCGAAGATGGTGAACTGCTTGGACAGGTAGCCGTACAGCTCGGACAGCTCGCGAAAGCGCGGCTTGTCGTAGATGCGGCGCTCGTGCCACTGCTGGAACGGGTGCGTGCCGCCGCCCACCACGGCAATGTTGAGCTTGTCGGCGCTTTTGACCAGCGCATCGCGGATGGGCGTGAGCTGGCCCAGCACCTCGCTGGCCGAGTGGCAGATGCCGGTGGAGATTTCGATCATGCTGTTCGTCATCTCGGGCACCACGCTACCGGGCAGCGGGGTTTTCTTCATGAGGCGCAGCATGTCCTCGGCGTAGGGCGCCAGGTCGTAGTCGTTGGTGTTGACCAGCTGCAGCTCCAGCTCGACGCCCAGCGTCAGCGGCTCGGAATGGGTGAAGGCTTCAAGACTCACGGGGGGACTCTCCGTTGTTGTTGCTGCGGGTCAGGGGTGCCCAGGGTTTGGAGCTTTCGCCCGCACGGTAAATGGCCACGGTGGCAATGACGGCGCCAAATACTTCCATCAGCAAGATGGCGGGCAGCGCCACACCCGCGATCACATGGCCGGTGGAAGGCGACGCGAGCACAAACTGCGAGGCGATCAGCAGGGCGATGGAGGACATGGGGGTCATCGCGCAGCCCACCCACAGCGCCTGCTTCCAGCTGGCGCCGCTGCCCACATTGCCCAGCGCCACGCCGGTGGCCTTGGCCAGCAGGCGCACGGCAATCAGGGCCAGCACCACACCGGCCACGGGCGCGCTCCAGTCGGCCTGGGCCGCCACGGTGGAAACCAGCACGAACATCAGCATGGTGAGCAGCGACGATGCATTGCCCAGCTGCCGTGGCCAGGCCCAGGGGCGCGGGTTGAGCTGCTTGAGCAGCATGCCCCCCAGCAGCGCGGCCAGTGGTGCCGAGCCCCCCATGTGAGCGGCCACTGCCGTGCCTGCAGCCACCAGGGCCAGGAACAGCATGGAGGTGTTTTCGCTGGTGGGACTCATGAAGCGCAGCGCCATGCGCAGCACCAGGGCCAGCACGGCGGCCACCACGATCGATACGCCCAGCACCACCACCACGGGCGACACGGCCTCCAGCACGGTGAGGCTCTGGCGGTTGATGAGTTCTGCCTTGGCGCTGCCCAGCGTCAGGGCATACAGCGTGGAGAGTGTGGTGAGCACAATGGCGCGTTCGGTCACCGGGCCGGCGGCACGGGTGTCGGCCACCACACGGGTCAGTACTGCAGGAGATGCCGCCAGCGCCACCAGGGCCAACGGGCCAGCCGCCTGGGGCGGCAGCTGCAGCCACACCAGCACCCAGTACACCGCGAAATAGGTCAGCACCGATTCGGCAATGCTCTGCACCAGCACCATGGGGTTGTGGCGGAACCAGCGCAGCGGGATACGGCCGCCACATTCGAACAGCACAATGGCCACGCCCAGCTCCAGCAGGAACAGGCCAATGCCCTGCAGCGGCCAGACTGCACCGCTGAAGCCTGCCAGGCCGGCTGCCGTGCCCACCAGCGAATAGCCCACCACCTTGGGCAGGCCGGTGTGGCGTTGGGTGAGATAGCCTGCCATGGCGGCTACCGCCAGCAGCAGTGACCATTGCACCGTGGGCAGCCCGGCCGAGGGGCGCAGCCACTGCGCCCAAAAGCTCAGGATTTCATTCATGTCATCGGACCTCTGCGTCAGACGGGCGCTGCCCGTTGGAGTGGAGGCCCCGGCGCACAGGCCCTCCGCAGATGGGACGGGGTGCGCTGGGGCGTTGGGCCCTTGAATTTACAGGCGGAAACACTCCGCCCTTGTAGGACAGAGGCGGCGGTTTCGCCTCAGCCCTGTGCCGTTGTCGCCAGTGGCCCCCGCCGCTCGGGCACAAAAAAGCTCAGCGGCGCGGTGCGCAGGCGGGCGCGGATGGCGGCATAGATGCGCGAGCGGTCCACGCCGCTCACGTTCTGTGCACGCAGCGCCAGACTAAAGGCCAGATAAAAGCTCACCGACACATTCAGTGCGCCCAGGAACGGGAGCGAGGCTACCGCCCACCAGAACGCGGGCAACTGCAGCACCTGCAGACCCAGCGTGGCGCCGGCGGCCGCCACCTGCCCGGTGGAGAG
Source organism: Acidovorax sp. Root568 (assembly GCF_001427445.1). Lineage (NCBI taxonomy): Bacteria > Pseudomonadati > Pseudomonadota > Betaproteobacteria > Burkholderiales > Comamonadaceae > Acidovorax > Acidovorax sp. Root568. The sequence continues at coordinate 49,723 of NZ_LMGP01000019.1, forward strand.
GGTGACGTGCCGTACATCCAGCCCCAAGCCGAAAAACGCAGCGAAAGCAGGCACCAGGCCCAGCATGAAACCCAGCGAGATGTTGGCCGCAAAACCCGACAGGTTCTCGCGCAGGAAGCGCGCCCAGCGCGCGGCGCGCTCGGCTCCCAAAAGCCCGGTGATGCGCGGGTTGTAGTGCAAGGCCGAGTCCATGCGGTGCAGCACAAACCAGTTCTCTGTCCAGCCCGCGATGATGCTGGAGGCAAACAGCAGCACCCCGGTAAAGGCGGCAAAGAACAGCGACGGCCCCAGCAGGTGCAGGGACTCGAACACATGCTCGGCCTGCTTCTCGCTGATGGCCGGGTGGCCCGTGGCCAGTGCAATCAGTGCAGCCAGCGCCAGCACGGCCGGGAACACCACCAGCACATTGCCCAGCACAGCAGCCACCTGCGAGCGCACCAGGTGCGTGATCTCGTCCACGAACGACTCGATCGCATCGCCGGTGCCCAGCTCCTTGAGCTTGGCCGCCATTGCAGGCGCGGTCATGGCAGGTTGTTTGGTGGCCACCGTGAAGTGCAGCAACTGGATCAACACAAAGCTCACGGCATAGTTGATGCCCGCCATGAAGCCGCCCCAGAAGGCCGAGAGCGCGAGCGCATACAGGCCAAACTTGATCAGTGTGGTGAAGGCCATCAGCGCACCGCCGCCTGCCGCCTTGCGCAGCATGGAGCGGTATTCGGCACTGGTGCGGGTGATGTAGTGCTCGCCCGTTTCGGCGCTGCGCTCGGCCACCTTGGCCGCCAGCAGCGAGGAGTTGGAGGCCAGCAGCGCGCGCAGGCTGCGCCGCTCTTGTCCCACCATCACCAGCTGTGCCATGAGTTGCGCCGCAGTGACTGCGGGCTGCGCGGACAACAGGCAGTCGAGCAACACGCGCACGCGCAAGATGCGCTCGCGCAGCTGCCGCAGCCGGAACACCAGCCCCACCGAAATGCCGTTGTCCTCGAAATGCGTATAGACGGTGGCAGCCGCCGCGCGGCAGGCCTCCAGGCGTTCGCGCAGGCGCTGGGCGGATGCGTCCAGCCGGTCGGGTGTGCGCAGCGCGTGCAGCACCTCGACCCGCAGGCTTTCCACGTCGCGGATGAGGGCGTGGAAGGGTTGTGCCTCCCGTGCAGATTCGCTCATGCGCAGTCGCAGTTCGGGTGCAAAGCCGGTCGAGAGGATTTGCCCTGCACAGTAGGTGATGGCATCCAACAAGGCGCGGTGCCAGCGTGTCGCGCCGCCTGGGCGCTCATCGGCGTTGTCCTGGACCAGCAACATCACCAGGCGGTTCAGGGTGGCTTCATCCAGTGCGGCCAGCCATTGCGCGTCGAACGCACTGGGCAAGGCCAGCATGAACAGTTCGGACGCATCGATGGTCTCTGGGCTGCCCGGCAGCAGCTTGGTGCGCAAGCGTTCGGCCATCTCGCTGACCAGGGCGGTGCGGGGTGCAAAGCCAAAGTCAGCCAGCAAGGTGGTGATGTCTACCTGATCCACCAGCGTCGCCCACCAGGCCTGCAGCCGCTGCTGAATATCGGGCCGTGCCGCGACCGCATCGATGAAAAGCTGCACCCGGCCCACCGCGGCAGGCACCGAATCACGCTTGCCGCGCACCCAGTCCAGCAGGTGGATGAGCCAGAGGTGGCGATGGGCCAGGTCGGCGGCAGGGTCCAGCGCCGCCAGCAGGTGGGCCAGGTCTTTGGGCTCGGCGGAATTTTTCATGGGTGGCCGGCCCCCATAGGAAAAGCCGCCCATCCGATGGATAGCGGTCCCATGGAGGGGTGGGCATGGGGGCTGTGGGAATGGTTCTTCAATGCAGCACCCGGCCGCTCAGGGGCTCACCCGACGGGCCGTGGCTGATCGCCTCCAGCACGAACAAGGGCACCGGGGTATTGAAAGGCTCGCCATCTTCGGCCACGCAATGGAAGGTGCCGTGCATGGTGCCACTGGAGGTGCGCAGGCGGCAGCCGCTGGTGTACTGGAACGACTCACCCGGCTTGAGCAGTGGCTGCTGTCCCACCACGCCCAGGCCCTTGACCTCTTCGGTGTGGCCGCGCGCGTCGCTGATGATCCAGTGTCGCGAGATCAGCTGGGCGGGCGCGTCCCCTGCGTTGGTGATGGTGATGGTGTAGGCGAAGCTGAACACCCCGGTGTCCGGCGCAGACTGCTCGGGCAGGTATTCGGGCAGCACTTCCACGTCAAACTGGTACTTTGGCATGGGCCGCATGGTAACCGTGCCGCCCCGTGTTTGGGCAACTCCCACGTGCCAAAACCCCCAGTGGTTCTGCGCTTTGCGACAATCGGGGGATGAGCCGCACATTCCAAATCGCCCCCTCTATCCTTTCCGCCGACTTTGCCCGCCTGGGCGAGGAAGTGCGCAATGTCATTGCCGCTGGCGCCGACTGGATTCACTTTGACGTGATGGACAACCATTACGTGCCCAACCTGACGTTTGGCCCCATGGTCTGCCAGGCCTTGAAGCCCCACGCCAAAACGCCTGCGGGCGTGGCCGTGCCGATTGACGTGCACATGATGATCCAGCCCGTGGATGCCTTGGCCGCTGCCTTTGCCGACGCGGGTGCTGACTACATCAGCTTCCACCCCGATGCCTCGGGCCATGTGCACCGCAGCATCCAGGCCATCCGGTCCAAAGGCGTCAAGCCTGGCCTGGTGTTCAATCCTGCCGAACCTCTGGACGTGCTGGACTGGGTGATCGACGACATCGACCTCATCCTCATCATGAGCGTGAACCCCGGCTTTGGCGGCCAGAGCTTTATCGACTCCGCGCTGCGCAAGATCGAAGCTGTGCGCAAGCGCATTGATGCTTCTGGCAAGGACATTCGTCTGGAAGTCGATGGCGGCATCAAGACCGACAACATCCGCCGCGTGGCTGACGCGGGTGCTGACACCTTTGTCGCGGGCAGCGCCATCTTTGGCAAGCCGGACTACCGGGGCGTGATCGACGCGATGCGTGTGGCCTTGGGCTGATCGCCTCGGTCGCTGCGAAGATTGGGCGCGGATGCCTTTGTGACAGACCCCACCTAATGGGAGGTCAGGCTACTGTTGCGCAGGCACGGTGATGGTGGTCGTGGTCGATTCGCGCAGCACGCCGCCGCCGGAGACTGAGCCACTCGCTGGGCTGCTTTGCACGCGGCGCATGCAATCCGCCTGGTCAGCAGCCGTCTGGAACGCTGCACAACGCTGGGTGGCGTTGTCGGTGGCGGCGGCTCCGGGGTTGCTGAGATCGCCCTTGCGGGAAGCGTCCAGTGCGTTGTTGGCCTCGCGCAGGCAGGTGGCCAGGCTGTCCTGGGTGTTGTTGGTCATGCACTTTTCCCGCTCCTGCTCGTAGCGTGCCCGCGCGTCCTGCGGCGGCGTTTGAGCGGATGCGCCCGCACAGGCCAGCAGCAAGGCCGCAGTGAAGACAGAGGTGGCAAAGGAAAGGCGTTTCATGGAGGGCTCCTGAGGCAATGGCAGACGAAGGTCTGAACCTATGCCTGGAGGGTAGGCGCCGGGGCCATGTGCCCCTGTCGGACAGAGCCGCCCTTGCCCGTGCGCGCGCTTCGCGTCTTGGGCTGGGTCAGCCCAGTCGCTGAAAGGTCAGGATGAAGGCCACGCCATCAGACGTGTTGCGCGCATTGATGGTGCCGCCCATCTTGGCCATGTAGGTTTTGGCCACAAACAGCCCCTGGCCCCGGTGCTCGCCCTCGCCCAGCGGGGTGGGGCTGGCGGGGTCGGAAACGCCCAGCTCAAAAATCCGCTCCAGCAGTTCGTCTGCAATGGTGGATCCCTGGTTGTGCAGCGTAGCGCTGGCGGTGGATTCCGACGCCGTGAGTGTCAGCTTGATGGGGCTGCCTGTGGGGCGATAGCGGTCGGCATTGCGCAAGATGTGGGTCACCACGTCTTCGAGCGCAAACTCATCGGCCCGCACGATGACCGGGCCAGGGTGGCTTGGGCCCAGGTCGTACACCACATCCAGAATGCTCGCAAAGTGGGCGTTGTCGGCCACGTTGCGCAAGAAGGCATCCAGGTCCAGCCGCCCCTCGGGCACATCGGCGGCCTGCAGCGCTTCGGCGGGCGATGCCGTGCCATACAACACATGGATAGCCTGCTGCATGCGCTGCACATAGCGGTGGCCGGGGTCTTGTGGGCCGTTCAGCGCCATCAGCGACTGCAGGGGCGACATGATCTCGTGCCCTACGGCGTGCCACATGTCGCGCTCTTGTTGGGCGCGCAGCTGCTCGCGCTGCAGGTCGTCCTTCACGCGCTGCAGCAGGTCGGCCAAGCCACCGGCCAGAATGCCCAGCTCGTCCGAGCCGCGCAGGTCCGACACATCCAGATCGCCCAGCCGGGGGCCGGTGTGGCCAGGCTGCACGTTGTACGACACGGCGGCGGCGCGGCGGGTCAGGGCTGTCACGCGGCGGATCAGGCCCACCTCGACCACCAGCCAGGCCAGCGCAATGGCGCCCAGCATGGCACCCAGGTACCACGACAGGCGCGTGGCCACAGCGGCCAGGCCTTGCTCCACGCCGCGCAGGTGGCCGGTGAAGTTGACCACGTAGTTGCCGGTGGGCGTGTCCAGAATGTCCAGGGCCGTGGGGGCGGCGGGCGTGGCTGCTGCCGGGCCCACACCTGCGGCCTCCAGCGGCAGCCAGCGGATCAGGCGCAGGAGCCAGGGGGCAGATGGATCGGCCTGCACTTCGACGCCCTTGAGGGTGATGGCGCTGGCTTCGTCACTGCCCAGCTTGCGGATCTGCACACTCTCGCCCGGCAACAGGCTGCGCGAGAGGTCTCCCAGCGATGCGGCCAGCTGCGCGCCGGGTGCGTCGCTGTCGAACAGCGGTTTGGTGTCCTCGCCCGGCGCCAGCATCTCCACCCGCACACGCATCTGCCCCAGGTCTTCCGGCGGCCAGACCAGGCGCTCGTCCTTGCGGAACAGGGCTTCACGGAACAGTTCGACCGGCAGGCGGATGGAGTAGTGGGTGCGGCGCAGGCAGTCGGAGGTGATGGCGGCCCCGCCAGTGGGTTGTTGCACCGATGGGGGCGGCAGGTCGCGGCACTGGCCGTTTTGCCACAGCCAGCCGCGAAAGTCGCGCACCGGCCGCGCGCGGGCTTCGAGCTGCGGCGTGCCGTTGTCCACAAACCCCGTCAGGCGCCCGCGCACGGCCGCGCTGCCTTGTGGGGGCATGGCCTCATACGGCGCAATCCAGCGGTAGGTGGCACCGCGCATGTCGAGGCTGATGCGCGCGCGGTGCGCCTCGGCGGGCACCAAGGCGCCGCGCTCGCGGGGTATCAGCTCGCCGGCATAGAAGCTGCCCACCAGGTAAATGAAGCCGCCCGCATAGGGGTTGTTGCCAATCGCTGCGCACACTGATGCGCCATCGGGGTACTGCACGGAGCAGCCCGCCATCTCCACTGCTTGCTGTGATTTTTGCGGGTCGTCAAAGTCGATGGCCGCATAGGGCAGCAGCAGCGGCGCCAGCGGCGTCACGCCCTGGCCGAGGTGGCTGGCGTTGAGCAGCGCCAACTGACCCGAGGGGTGGCGCAGCCGCGCCATGACCTCGGCCTGGCTGCGCACAAAGCCATGTTGGTAAGCCTGCCAGGCGCGCTCTTTTTCGTCCTTGAGCACTACCACGCTCAGCGCCACCGTGGCCAGGGCCAGCAGCACGAACACCCCGCGCACGAGGATGCGCATGCGGAACGCGGGCAGGCCCAGTCTAGGCATTTCCAGCGCGGGGCGGCGCAGCAGGCGCTTCATTTGCCGACCCAGCGGAACCCGCGCATGGGCACGTTTTCTATTCCCTCAAATCCAGGATCGACTTCACGCAGCGCCTCGCGAATGGTGCTCACATGCTTGCGCACGTTGTCACGGTTGCGGCCACTTTTCACCACCTCGAACAGTTCGTCATACGACACCACCTCGCCACTGCGCTGGTGCAGCGTGGCCAGGATGCGCTGGGCCGTCAGTGGCAGGTTGATGCGCTCGCCGCGCCAGGTGGGGGTGCGCTGCCACAGCGGGTCCAGCACCAGTGCATCACCCACGGGGGCGGAGGGCGCGCTGGCTGGGGCCTGGGCCTGTGTGGTACGCAGGATGTCGAGAAAGGTCTCAATGAAATCGGCCTCTTCGAACGTGGTTTTCTGCAGGTAGTCCCACGCGTCCAGCGCCTTCATGATGCTGCGGTAGATGGCCGCAGGCATGGCCGACACCACCAGCACCGGCGTGCCCTGGCGCAGCTTGTTGATGGCGTTGATGAGGGCCACGCCCGCATGGCGCTCGCGGCCTAACTCAATGTCCAGCACCACCGCGTCGTAGTGCTCGCGGGCCAGCGCGGCCTCGGCCTCGTCGCGGGTAAACCACTGGTCGATGACGATGCCGCTCTTGGCGCTGCGTATCCACCCGGCCAACTGGTTGCTGGTGGGCAGGTCGTCTTCGATCACGGCAATGCGGGTCATAGGCAGGGCGGGGCAGTAGAGGGGTGGGTGGATTATCCCGGCGCCCCGTTCTGGGCGGTGTGAGTTTTTCTTCCGGGACCGGAAGGTTCGTGCGACCGGTGTGAGCGCATTGGGGGCTGCACTGCGTTGTTGCTTCCGGGGTGGATCCGAACAATCGGTCCTCAATGAGCCAGCCACGGCGACGGCTCAGAAACGACAACAACACCGAACCAACCCGAGAGAGAAACACCATGAAAGCCACCTGGAACCGCATCGTGCAGACCCTGAAGGGCCGTCGCTCTACCCCATTGTCCGAAGCAGGCACGGAGCCCGTGCTGGACGCTGAATCGCAAAGCCCTGTGGCAGCCGATGCACGCGGTGCCGATGCCCCTCGCCTGAATTGGGCCTACCTGCTGCCCACCGCCCGCACCGTGCGCTGGCTGACCGCTGGCGCGGTGGTGGCGGCCGCAGGCTTGATGGTGTACCGCAACCCCCCGGTGCAACACCTGGCGCAAGGCGACCTGGGTGTGCGCCTGAACCAGTTCACCGGTGCCGTGAGCCTGTGGCGCGATGGCAGCGTGTGGGTGGTGCCCGGCCTGCACTCAGTGCGGGTGTTCTCCCTGCGTGACCAGAGCTACCGTCCCGAAGCCATGCGCCAGGCCACGGGCAGCGCGCCGCTGCAGTCGGTCGAAGGCCTGTCGCTGGGCTTGGACCTGAGCGTGCGCTACGCCCTGGACCCCAACTCGCCCGCCGTCAAGGCCGGCAACCTGCCCGACAACGTGGGTGTCGACATCGTGGAGCCCGCGGTGCAGGGCCTGGTCTACAAGGTTTTTGCCCGCTACACGGTGCGCGAAATCTTCTCGTCCAAGCGCGCCGAGATTTCGCAAATCATCGAAACCGAACTGCGCGCCCGCCTGGATACCGATGGCGTGACGCTGCGCAGCCTGCAGATCGGCAAGGTGGACCTGCCCGCCGAGTACCGCCGGGGCATGGACAGCCTGCTGGCCGAAGAGTTGGCGTCCGAAAAAATGCGCTACACGCTGGAGCTGAAAGACAAGCGCGTGCGTGAAACCGAACTGGACGCCAACGCCGACAAGGTGCGCCGCGAAGTGGCCGCCGAAGCCGCTGCGCGTGAGCAAGTCATCGCCGCCAAGGCCCAGGAAGAGGCCATGAAGCATGTGCTGCCCTTCAAGCAGCGCCAGATCGAGCAGCGCCAGCTCGAAGCTGAAGCCGAACGTGTGGCCCGCGTCAAAGCCGCTGAAGGCAGCGCCCAGGCCCGCCGCATCGAAGCCAACGGCGAAGCCGACGCCCGCCAGAAGCTGGCAGAGGCCGAGGCCTACCGCATGGACCGCGTGGGCAAGGTCAATGCCGAGCAAATGGCCCGCGAAGGCGCACTGGTGACCAAACACCCGCTGCTCATCCAGAAGACGCTGGCCGACAAGCTCTCGGACAAGATCCAGGTCATCATCGCGCCCCCGCCCACCAATGGCGACTTCATTGGTGCCGCGCTGCTGGGCGGCAACCGCAACGCCCAGGCCGGGGCCGCACAGGCTGCGGCCGTGGCCGAAGACGCCGCCACCACCCAAGCCGTGGAGCAGTGAACATGAACGCCACCTTCGCAACTTTGTTGGCAGCCGTGGCCAGCGCCGCAGTGACCGTGGCGGCCGAGGCCGCCCCCCAGCCATCGCCCAGCGCCCAGGGCAGCGCCATCGTGGTGCAAGACCAGACCAGTCTGCGCGCTGCACCGCGCGATGGTGCCCAGCAGCAGGCCAGCCTGTGGCAGGGCGAGGTGCTGGAGGTGCGTGGCGAGCGCCTCGACTACTTGCAGGTGTGGGACCACAAGCGTGAGCGCGGTGGCTTCATCCGCGCCAGCGATGTGCGCCGCGTGGCCCTGACCGAGGCGGAAGGCCCCGCGCTGCTGGCCGTGATGCGCTTTGTGCAGGAAACGCCAGGTGCCGAGGCGCTGGGCATTGGCCTCACCGCCGCTTACCTGCAAGCCGCGCCCGCCAAGGCTTTGGCGGGTGTGGAGGGTGCCCAGGCTTTCGATGCCCTGGGCACCTTTGCCGACCGGCTGGCGCGCCGTGCCTCGGTGGCCGTGCCGGGCAAGGCCTCGGGTGCCACGTTGTCCGCACACCTGGATGTGGCCAACGGCTATGGCGTGCGCTTTGCCACCTACGAAGTCGAAGGCCGCATGCAGGTCTGCTACGAGGGCGAGGCCTTTCGCCGCCTGCTGGCCCTGCCCGTGGCCGATGCGGAGCAGCGCGCCCGTGCCGTCCTGGCGCTGACCCGCCCCGAATGCATCAACCCCGACCTGCCCGCACACGAGCGTGCCAAGGTCACCAGCTGGCAGGCCGAGGTGCTGGAGCGCGTAGACGTGGCGGGTCTGCCTGGCTACCTGCGCAACCGGGTGCAGATGCGCCGCGCCAGCGTGTGGGCTGCTGCAGCCTTCCAGCAGGCGCGCAAGAACGCAGCCGACCCGGCTGTGGCCGCCGCCGCTGCCCGTGCATTGACCGAATTCACCGGCGTGAGCAAGGCCGACTTGCCCGACGAGGACCAGAGCGCCTACAACGACGCCGCCATGCGGGTGAGTGCGGTGCGCTGGGCGCTGGTGCCTGCTGCTGCACCGGTAGCGGCTGTGGGCACCCGCCCCATGCTACTCACGGAACCCGGTGCCCCCGGCGAAACCTGCGTGCTGCTGGTGGACGCGCAGCACAGCGCCAAGGCCCCGCTGCTGCGCCGCTGCACCTACGGCGTGGTGTGGACTGCATCGGCCAGCACCAACCGCGAAGGCACAGCCTTGGCCCTGGCCGTGCAGCCCATGGAAGGCTGGCGCGAGCTGTGGGTGCTGCGCAAAACGGAAGGCGGCTGGCTGGCCGATGTGCTGCCGCCCGCCGCCGCCACGCCCGAGACCGGCGTGGCCGAATGGGCGGGCTGGGTGCCCGGCGGCCAGCAGATGCTGGTGGCGCGCGAAGCCCGGGGCCAGGGCCGCTACCGCAAGAGTTTTGAGGTGGTGCGGCTGGAGGGCTTGACCACCGAGCGCGTGACGGGCGATGTGGCAGCGCTGCCCTTGTTCCAGCGTTGGCAAGACCCAGCGTGGAAGCGCGAGACGCTCAGTCTGCGGTGAACGAAGCAAGGCAGACCAGCGGAGGATTTGACGGGTTCCGTAAACTTGGTCCCGTCTTCTCTTTCCGAATGCTTGCCCAATGTCTCTCGCCGTTACCCCCTCGCTGTCCACATTGCTCACCGGCGTGGACGCCGCCATCATCGACCTGGACGGAACCATGGTGGACACCATGGGTGATTTCAATGAGGCGCTGAACCGCATGCTGCGCGAACTGGAGCTGCCGTCGATTGCGGCACAGACCATCGAACACATGGTGGGCAAGGGGTCGGAGCATTTGCTGCGTTCAGTGCTCCACCACGTGCTGGCGCAGATAAATCATGCCTCTATTGCTACTGAAATTGAAGCGTTGTATCCATCGGCCTGGGCCAGCTACCAACGTCACTATCTCGCCATCAATGGCCAGTATGCCGGGGTGTATGACGGTGTGGAGGAGGGGCTCCAGGCTTTGCGCGCCCGGGGTCTGCGTCTCGCCTGTCTGACCAACAAGCCCCGGGACTTTGCGCTGCCCTTGCTGCAGTCCAAGGGGCTTGACGGCTATTTCGAGAAGGTCTTCGGTGGCGACTCGTTTGAGCGCAAGAAGCCCGATCCGTTGCCTTTGCTCAAGACCTGCGAAGCGTTGGGCACCGACCCCGCGCGCACGCTCATGGTGGGCGACTCCAGCAACGATGCGCAGGCCGCGCGGGCTGCGGGCTGCCCGGTGGTGCTGGTCACCTATGGCTACAACCACGGCCAGCCCGTGCGGGCCGTGGATGCCGATGGTTTTGTGGATGCGCTGGCGCAGCTCGCCTGAGCTGGCCGAGCCTGCCTGTTCAGGCGGTCAGCTGGCGTGGCGCCACGCTGCGGTAGTCCAGACGTGATGACGCGGGGGGATTGCTGCGCATGGGGGCGGGCGCGGTGCTGCTGGGGCGCGTGGCGTTGTCCGAGAGGCGGAACACTGCCACGGCATCCACCAGCTGGCCGGCCTGGGTCTTGAGGCTGTCGGCGGCGGCCGCACTTTGTTCCACCAGGGCGGCGTTTTGCTGGGTAGCCTGGTCCATCTGCGTGATGGCCTCGCCGACCTGTGAGACGCCCTGGCTTTGTTCGCTGCTGGCAGCGCTGATCTCGCCCATGATGTCGGTCACGCGCCGAATCGCGCTGACCACTTCGGTCATCGTGGCGCCGGCCTTGTCCACCAAGGCCGTGCCGCGCTCCACGCGTTCCACACTGGTTCCAATCAGACCCTTGATCTCCTTGGCGGCCTCGGCGCTGCGTTGCGCCAGGCTGCGCACCTCGCCCGCCACCACCGCAAAGCCCCGACCCTGTTCGCCCGCGCGCGCAGCCTCCACAGCCGCGTTCAGCGCCAGGATGTTGGTCTGGAAGGCGATGCCGTCGATCACGCTGATGATGTCGGCGATCTTGCGGCTGCTGTCGTTGATGCCCTTCATGGTGTCCACCACCTCGGCCACCACATCCCCGCCCTGCACGGCCACGGTGCTGGCGCTCATGGCCAGTTGGTTGGCGGTGCGGGCGTTGTCGGCGTTCTGGCGCACGGTGGAGCCCAGCTCTTCCATGGAGGCTGCGGTTTCCTCCAATGCGCTGGCCTGCTGTTCGGTGCGGGCACTCAGGTCGTTGTTGCCTGACGCAATCTCGGCACTGGCCGTGGCCACGCCCTCGGCGCTGTTGCGCACGTTGCCCACGATGGTGGCCAGGCGCGATTGCATGGTGGACAGTGCCTGCAGCAACTGGCCGGTTTCGTCATTCCCACTGGTGGTAATAGGGTGTGTCAGATCGCCATCTGCAATGCTTTCGGCGGCTTGTTGGCCTTGCTGCAAGGGGCGCACGATGGAGCGCGTGACGGTCAGGCCCATCAATGCGCCGAGCGCGACGGCCACCAGCGTGCCCACGCCCAACAGCACCTGGCTGGCTTTAGCCAGGGTGGAGGTGTCTGCCTGGCTTTCGGCCAGCTGGGCGGCCATGGTTTTGCGCAGGTCGTCGAGGGATTGAAGGTATTTGTCGGCCAGCGGGCGCAGGTCTTTGTCCACGAGGGCGGGCACGTTGGGTTCGCCACCGCGGTGCAGTTCCCGGATTTCGTTGAGCTTGTCGTTGTAGGCCTGCCGGGCCGTCGCAATTGCGGCCAGAAGCCCCTTGGCCTGGTCGCCTTGCACCAGTGCCTCAATGCGCTTGACCTTGGCTTCCATGCCCTTCGCCGTCGCCTGGGTGTCGGCGGTGAGCTTGTCCATGTAGTCGCGGTCGATGGCCTTGAGGAAGGCCTCGGTGCGTACCCAGTTCAGCCGGATGTCTGACGCCCAGTCCTCCACAAGGGTTTGCTGCTCGATCTCCTGCGTGGCGACGCGCTCGCTGGCACTTTGCAGGCTGGCAATGCGCCACATCCCTGTGGCCGCAATGAGAGCCGTGATGAGAAGAATGGCGCCGAAGGATGCGCCCAGGCGCAGGCCGACGGAAAGGTTGCTGAGTTTCATGGTGGTGTCTGGCGCGTAAGGGGGCTGGAGGCAGAAGGAGCGTTACAGACGGCTCGTTGCGGGGCGCGGATAGCGCACAAAGCTCGGTTCAGGCCGTGGCCTCGGGCGCTGCGGGTGCACGCAGCGGGAGGCCGGTTGTCGCGTTGTCAAAAGGGCTGGAAAGGTTGGGCAATGGCTGGGGCGGGGACTGAGGCACAGGCTACTCCCGGGTAGGGGGCGCGTCTGTCGGGCGCGCGACAGCCTTTGCCGGGAGGGCGTGGGTGTTTGCCCTAGGACAACTAGGACGATGACTGGGCGGTCTTGCCCAGCAACGCGTCCTTGAGCTTCCAGTCAGCTGGCGCATTGCCCAGCCAGATACCCAGCAACGCGTTGAAGAACTCGGGTTCCTTGAAGGGCTCTCCCTGCGGCTTGCCCTTGACGGTGATGATGGTGCCGGTACCCGGAATCCAGTCGATCTGGAACTGGTCTCCCGCCACCAGCTTCTTGTGGTCCGAGAAGATCTGGCTCATGCGGAGCACGCCAGGAATGAGCTTGGAGAATGCCGCGCGGTCCATGTTGTCCTCCATGCCGCGCGAGAACAGCTTGCCCAGCTCGGTGGAGTCGATGTCGCGCAGCATGGTGATGCTCATGCGCTTAGGGCCCTTCTGGGCCATGACGTCGGCGGGTGTGCCGGCTTTCTTTTCGAGATAAAGCCCTGCCGTGTATACCTTGAACACCGCCTTGTAGCGCACCCCTGCGCCGTTGAGCTGCAGGGTGCTGCCGCTCAGGCTGGCGGTTTCTTCGTATTTCACGTCGGCCACGGTAATGGGCTGGGCAATGGCACTGGCTGCCAACAGGCAAGCTCCCGCCATCACAGCGCATCGCGTCAGGAATTTCATGCGCAGCTCCTAAAAAAGAACGGTCGTTCGTTTCAAATTGTTGCAGCGCTCCTGTCGGGCCGCAACAGGGTTTTCGAGCGGTTGTGCGATCTCGCTGTGAGGGCTGTCAAATCAGCCCGCTAAAAAAGCTTTGCTACACTTTGGCCCATGTTCATTCACCACGTGTTCATCACAGGTTGCAGCGACCGGGGAGCCTGGCCCTGGCGTCAGCCTGTCCTTTTGAACGCCTGATAGCACCTGGGCAACCGCCCCAGCGTGCACCCGTGGCCTCCACCCCGATGCGGTGAGGCCGATTGAATGGACCGCAGCGCCCCTTTTTCATTGCACAGGGACACGCGCTGCGACAGCTGGGAGCTCTCCCCGTGATCACAGAACTTGAATTCAAAAGCCTGGCCAGCGAAGGCTACAACCGCATTCCGCTCATGGTCGAGGCCTTTGCGGACCTGGAAACCCCGCTTTCGCTCTATCTGAAGCTGGCGCACACCAAAGACGGCGGCAAGCACAGCTTTCTGCTCGAATCCGTGGTGGGCGGTGAGCGCTTCGGGCGCTACAGCTTCATTGGCCTGCCCGCCCGCACCCTGCTGCGCGCCAGCGGCTTTGGCGACCAGGCCAGGACCGAGGTGGTGACCGACGGTCAGGTGGTCGAGACCGCGCAAGGCAACCCGCTCGATTTCATCGAGGCCTACCAAAAGCGTTTCAAAGTGGCTTTGCGCCCCGGCCTGCCGCGTTTTTGTGGCGGCCTGGCCGGTTACTTCGGCTACGACGCGGTGCGCTACATCGAAAAGAAGCTGGAGACCACCTGCCCACCCGACACTCTTGGCTGCCCCGACATCCTGCTGCTGCAGTGCGAGGAGCTGGCCGTCATCGACAACCTCTCGGGCAAGCTCTACCTCATTGTCTACGCCGACCCGGCCCAGCCGGAGGCGTACGCCAAGGCCAAGAAGCGCCTGCGCGAGCTGAAAGAGCAGCTCAAGTATTCGGTGAGCGCCCCCGTGGTCAAGGCCACCGAAAGCCACCCCGCCCAGCGCGACTTTGCCAAGGCCGACTACCTGGCCGCCGTGGAGCGCGCCAAGGAGCTGATTGCCGCAGGCGATTTCATGCAGGTGCAGGTGGGCCAGCGCATCCACAAGCGCTACACCGAATCGCCCCTGTCGCTGTACCGCGCGCTGCGTTCGCTGAACCCGTCGCCGTACATGTACTTCTACGACTTCGGCGACTTCCATGTGGTGGGTGCGAGCCCCGAGATCCTGGTGCGCCAGGAGAAGACCGACGAAGGCACCAAGGTCACCATCCGCCCCCTGGCCGGTACCCGCCCGCGCGGCGCCACGCCCGAGAAGGACAAGGCCACAGAGGTCGAACTCATCAACGACCCCAAGGAGCGTGCCGAACACGTGATGCTGATCGACCTGGCGCGCAACGACATCGGCCGCATCGCCCAAACTGGCACCGTGAAGGTGACCGAAGCCTTTGCCGTGGAGCGCTACAGCCACGTGATGCACATCGTGAGCAACGTCGAAGGCATCCTGAACGAGGGCATGACCAGCATGGATGTGCTCAAGGCCACCTTCCCCGCAGGCACGCTCACCGGCGCGCCCAAGGTGCACGCCATGGAACTCATCGACCAGCTCGAACCCACCAAGCGCGGCCTGTATGGCGGCGCCTGCGGGTATCTCAGCTACGCGGGCGACATGGACGTGGCCATTGCCATCCGCACCGGCATCATCAAGAACGGCACGCTCTACGTGCAGGCCGCCGCCGGCGTGGTGGCCGACTCGGTGCCCGAGCTGGAATGGAAAGAGACCGAGCACAAGGCCCGCGCGCTGCTGCGCGCCGCCGAACTGGTCGAGGAGGGGCTGGAATGACCCGCGCCATTGCCAAAGTGAGGGCCTGCACCACCATGCAGGATGTGCGCCGCGAAGTGAACGCGCTGGACGACGTGCTGGTGCCCCTGCTGGTGGAGCGCGTGGGCTACATGACCCAGGCCGCCCGCATCAAGCAAGGTGTGGAGCAGGTGCGCGACGAAGCGCGCATCCAGGCCATCGTAGACCGCGTGCGCGAACGCGCCCAGGCCGAAGGCGGCGACGCCGACGTGATGGAAGCCATCTACCGCAGCCTCATGGAAGCCTGCATTGCCTATGAACACCGCGAGTTCGCCCGTCTGCGCGAGCCCGCCCTTGCCGGGAGCGCCGCATGAAACTCTTGATGGTCGATAACTACGACAGCTTCACCTACAACATCGTCCAGTACTTTGGTGAACTGGGCGCCGAGGTCGAGGTGTTCCGCAACGACGAGATCACCGTGGCCGAGATCGAGGCGCGCCTGAATGCGGGCCAGCTTGACCGCCTGGTGATTTCGCCCGGGCCTTGCTCCCCTGCGGAAGCGGGCATCTCGGTGGCCGCGATCAAGCACTTTGCCGGCAAGCTGCCCATCCTGGGCGTGTGCCTGGGCCACCAGAGCATTGGCGCGGCCTTCGGCGGCAAGATCATCCGCGCGCAGGAGCTGATGCACGGCAAGACCAGCGTCATCACCACCACGCAAAAGGGCGTGTTTGCGGGCTTGCCGGAAAAGTTCACGGTCAACCGCTACCACTCGCTGGCCATCGAACGCGCCACCTGCCCCGATGTGCTGGAGGTGACGGCCTGGACGGAAGACGGCGAAATCATGGGCGTGCGCCACAAGACGCTGGCGATCGAAGGCGTGCAGTTCCACCCCGAAAGCATCCTCACCGAACATGGCCACGCCATGCTCAAGAACTTTCTGGAGCAGCGCACATGATGATCGACACCCACCAGCTGGTGATGTTCATAGCCGCAGGCTGGCTGCTCAACCTCACACCCGGGCCCGATGTGCTCTACATCGTGACCAACGCGCTCAAGTCTGGCACCCGCGCGGGCATCGTGGCGGGGTTGGGCATCACGGCCGGTTGTTTCGTGCACATCTTTGCGGCCGCCGTGGGCGTGGGCGCGCTGCTTGCCACCTCGGCCACGGCGTTCACGGTGCTCAAGTGGATCGGCGCGGCCTACCTGATGTGGATGGGCGTGCGCATGCTGCTGTCCAAGCCTGGTGCGGATGGCGGCAACAGTGCTGCCCTGGAGGCGGCGCAGGCGGCCCCTGCGCAGCACACACCGCTGCGCAAGGTGTTCTTGGGCGGTTTCTGGACCAATGTGCTGAACCCCAAGGTCGCCATCTTCTTCCTGGCCTTTGTGCCGCAGTTCATCGCGCCGGGCACGGACAACAAGGCGCTGGCCTTTGTGCTGCTGGGTGTGCTGTTCAACATCAACGCCATCCCTGTGAATGTGGGCTGGGCGCTGGCCGCCTCGTGGATGGCGCGGCGCGCCACAGTGATCCAGCGCAGCATGCACTGGCTGGACCGCGTGGCGGGTGCCATGTTCATCGGCTTCGGACTCAAGCTGGCTCTGACGGACCAGCCCTCCGCTTAAATACCAGGAGACATTCCATGCCCATCACCCCCCAGGAAGCGCTGCAGCGCACCATCGAGCACCGCGAAATCTTCCACGACGAGATGCTGCACCTGATGCGGCTCATCATGAACGGCGAACTCTCGCCCGTCATGACCGCGTCCATCATCACCGGCCTGCGCGTGAAGAAGGAAACCATCGGCGAGATCACCGCAGCCGCGCAGGTGATGCGCGAGTTCAGCACCAAGGTGCACGTCAAGGACGCGACCCACATGGTGGACATCGTGGGTACGGGCGGCGACGGAGCCAACACCTTCAACATCTCCACCTGCTCGATGTTCGTGGCCGCCGCAGCGGGCGCCAAGGTCAGCAAACATGGCGGGCGCGGTGTGTCGAGCAAAAGCGGCAGCGCCGATGTGATGGAGGCCCTGGGCATCCACATCAACCTCAAGCCCGAGCAGATCGCCCAGTGCATCGCTGAAGTGGGCATCGGCTTCATGTTTGCGCCCAACCACCACCCGGCCATGAAGAACGTGGCCCCGGTGCGCAAGGAATTGGGCGTGCGCACCATCTTCAACATCCTGGGCCCGCTGACCAACCCGGCCGGTGCGCCCAACATCTTGATGGGCGTGTTCCACCCCGACCTTGTGGGTATCCAGGTGCGCGCGCTGCAGCGCCTGGGCGCCGAACACGCGCTGGTGGTGTACGGCCGTGACGGCATGGACGAAGTGAGCCTGGGCGCCGCCACGCTGGTGGGTGAGCTGAAGAACGGCCAGATCACCGAATACGAGATCCACCCTGAAGACTTCGGCCTGCCGATGGCGAGCAACCGCGCCCTCAAGGTCGAAACACCCGAGCAGTCGCGTGAGATGCTGATCGGCGTGCTGAAGGGCGAACCCGGTGCCGCGCAGGACATCGTCTGCCTGAATGCAGGCGTGGCCCTGTACGCCGCCAACGTGGCCGAGTCCATCCAGACGGGCATTGCCAAGGCACGCGCTGCGATTGCCTCCGGCGCCGCGCTGGCGAAGCTGGAGCAGGTGGTCACGCGCACGCATGCGCTGGCCACAGCGGTCTGATACGGCGGCCTGACCCAGCCATGTGGCACGACCCGGGCACCTGGATCGCACTGGGCGTCTCTGCCCTGTTCATCGTGGCCGGGGTCGTGATGCATCGCGTGTTCACCCGCATTCTGAAACAGGGCTCCGCTGAGCCCACCGAAACCGACAAGGCAGCCAACCATGAGTAGTGACATCCTCAATAAGATCGTGGCCGTCAAGCACGAAGAAGTGGCCGCCGCCAAGAAGCGCCTGCCGTTCGACGCCATGCGCGCCGATGCCGAGAGCCGCGTGCTCACGCGCGACTTTGAAGGCGCGCTGCGGGCCAAGATCGCCAAGGGCCAGGCGGCGGTGATTGCCGAGGTCAAGAAGGCCAGCCCCAGCAAGGGCGTGCTGCGCGCTGACTTCGAGCCCGCTGACATTGCGCAAAGCTATATGGAAGGCGATGGCAAGGTCAGCGCGGCCTGCCTGTCGGTGCTGACTGACCGGCAGTTCTTTCAGGGCCAGCCCGACTACCTGAAGCAGGCCCGCGCCAGCACCCTGCTGCCAGTGCTACGCAAAGACTTCATGGTGGATGCTTACCAGATCTACGAATCCCGCGCCATGGGCGCCGATGCCATCCTGCTGATCGCTGCCTGCCTGGATGACGCGCAGATGGCTGACTTCGAGGCCATTGCCCGCAGCCTGGACATGGCCGTGCTGGTGGAGGTGCACGACCGCCCCGAGCTGGAGCGGGCGCTCAAGCTCAAGACCCCGCTGGTCGGCATCAACAACCGCAACCTGCGCACGTTTGAAGTCACGCTGGACACCACCCTGGGCATGCTCAAGGATGTGCCTGCGGACCGTTTGCTGGTCACCGAGTCCGGCATCCTCAAGCCTGCCGATGTGAAGACCATGCGCGACGCGGGTGTGCACGCCTTTCTGGTGGGCGAGGCCTTAATGCGGGCGGATGACCCTGGCCTGGCGCTGGCCAGGCTGTTCGCTTGATAGTGATCGATCACTATGTTTTTGATAGCTGCTGGAGCATATGTAACTAGCGCTACCAACCCATTTCGCCATGAATCCCTCTGAAATGCCCGCCACGCAACTCCAGACGGCCCAACCCGCCGACTGGCCGGTGGCCCCTGGCTGGCAGCCCTTGGTGGACGCCTTTTTTGCAGGCGCGCGTGGGCAGGCGTTGCTCGCGTTCTTGCAGGCGCGGTTGCAGGCGGGGGCTGCGATCTTTCCGCCCCAGCCGCTGCGCGCGCTGGAGCTGACGCCACCCGAGGAGGTGCGCGTGGTCATCCTGGGGCAGGACCCTTACCACGGCCGGGGCCAGGCCGAGGGGCTGGCGTTTTCCGTCGCGCCAGGCGTGCGGCTGCCGCCCTCGCTGCAGAACATCTTCAAGGAAATGCAGCGCGACCTGGGGGTGGCGTTTCCCCCGTTCCCGAACCCCGGCGGTAGCCTGGTCAAGTGGGCAAAGAATGGCGTGCTGCTGCTCAACACCTGCCTCACGGTGGAAGAGGGCCAGGCCGCCAGCCATGCGGGCAAGGGCTGGGAAGAGCTGACCGACACCGTCATCCGCCACGTGGCCGAGGGCCCGCGTCCGGTGGTGTTCATGCTCTGGGGCTCGCACGCGCAGGGAAAGCGCGCGTGGATTCCCGCAGACCGGGGGCACCTGGTGCTCACGTCCAACCACCCCTCGCCGTTGTCGGCGCTGCGCCCGCCCGTGCCCTTCATTGGCAACGGGCACTTTGGCAAGGCGCGGGATTTTCGCGCGCAGCACGGTTACTGAGCAGGGTTCGCAACACCGCGAGCGCGCCATGACCGACGCAGACGTGGAGGCGCAAATCTTTGCCTTGCTGGCGCAGCGCAAGCCGCACACGACGATCTGCCCGTCAGAGGTCGCTCGGGCGTTGGTGCCAGAGGGCGGTGACTGGCGCCACTACATGCCTCAAGTCAGGCAGGTGGCGCAGGTTTTGGCACATCAGCAACGCCTGCGCGTCACGCGCGGCGGGGTGCTGGTGGATGCCACGGCGCCCGGCGGCCCGATTCGCCTCGGCCGGCCGATGGATGACCAGCCCCGCGCCTAGCCCACGCCAAGGGCTACCACGGCTGCGGTAGCCGCTCCTTGAGCAGTTCCAGAAACGCCTGCGCCGCCACCGGCAGGCTGCGTTCG
Organism: Acidovorax sp. Root568; assembly: GCF_001427445.1. NCBI lineage: Bacteria > Pseudomonadati > Pseudomonadota > Betaproteobacteria > Burkholderiales > Comamonadaceae > Acidovorax > Acidovorax sp. Root568. The sequence goes on from NZ_LMGP01000019.1 coordinate 69,260, forward strand.
GCCAGGGTCTGGAGTTCGATGTCGCGCAGGTCCATGCCGGGGTCGCTGATGGGCAGGGCGACGATGGCGCCTTCGGCCACCAGGTGGCGCACGGCGATCTCGCTGGCCACGGACAGGCCGCCGCCCAGCTGTACAAAGTTGACCACCGTCTTGGCGTGGTTGCTGATGAGCACGGCTTCGAGCTGCAGGCCCTGGCGGCTGCAGACGATGTCGATCATCTGGCGCACCGTGGTTTCGGCCGGGGGCAGGGCCAGCGGGTACCCGGCCATCTGCGCCAGGGTCACGCTGCCTGCGCTGGCCAGCGGGTGGCCCGGGGGCAGCAGGGCCAGCACCGGCGCGCTCTGGCGATAGGCCACGTCGATGTCCTTGTGCGGTGCGCGGCTGAAGCACAGGCCGATGTCGGCTGCGCCGCTGCGCACGGCGTCGGGCACCTGGGCCGTGGGCAAGGCGATCACGCTGAACTGCACCCCTGCGTACGTGCGCTGGAACTCCACGCACAGGCGCGGCACCAGCTCGTTCGCAAACGCATCCGATGTGGCCAGGCGCACCTGCCCCGCACGCAGGCCCTGCAGCGCGCCGATCTCGCCCAGCGCGCGCTCGGCGTCCAGCAACGTGCGGCGCGCGTGCACCGCGAGGATCTCGCCCGCCGCCGTCAGCACCATGCCGCGCGGGTGGCGCTCAAAGAGGGGCGTGCCCAGCTGGGCCTCCAGCCCCGCGATCTGGCGGCTCAGTGCCGAGGCGGCCACATGCAGCCGGGCCGAAGCCTCGGTGAGCGATCCACTCTGCGCCACGGCCAGAAAGTAGCGCAGGGTGGTGTCTTGCAGCAGGTGGGGACGCATGGAGGAAGGGGCGGAGAGGGAGGTGTTCAGTATGCGCCGGTTTGCCGTGGTGGCAAAGCAGCTTGCTGAAATGCTGGTGGTCAAGCAAGGCGCAGCTTCCTAAGATGGTTCCATCCTCTGTTGTGTCCGATTTCTTTGCGGGAGTGCTCTGTATGCGTCTACTTTCCTGGGGCCGTGGTGTCTGGGGCCTGGCCGGCCTGCTGGTGCTGGCATCTGCCGCGCAGGCACAAGCCAACTGGCCGGATCGCCCTGTGCGGGTGATCGTGCCCTTCCCCGCCAGCGGCGCGACCGACCTGGTGGCCCGCACCGTTACCCAGCGCGTCGCGGCCGACCTGGGACAGCAACTGGTGGTGGACAACAAGCCCGGCGCTGGCGGCACCCTGGGCACGGCCGAGGCGGCCAAGGCCGCACCCGACGGCTATACCCTGCTGCTGACCACGAGCAGCACACATGCCATCTCGCCCCACCTCATGCCCAAGCTGGCTTATGACCCGCGCAAGGACTTCACGCCGGTGGCCCATGTGGCCGACGCACCCAGCGTGCTGCTGGTCACCAACAGCCTGCCGGTCAAGACCGTGGGCGAACTGATTGCCTACGCCAAGGCCCACCCCGGCAAGCTCAACTACGCCACCAGCGGCAATGGCACCATCGTGCACCTGAACACGGCCGCCTTCAGCGCCCAGGCGGGTGTGGAGATGACGCACATCCCCTACAAGGGCACGGCCCTGGCCATCCCTGACCTGATTGCCGGGCAGACGCATGTGCTGTTTGACTCGCTGCCCACCGGCATGCCGCATGCCAAGGCCGGCCGCCTGCGCGCACTGGCCGTGACCAGCGAAAAGCGCAGCACCCTGGCGCCCGAACTGCCCACGCTGGCTGAGTCCGGCCTGCCCGGTTATTCGTCGGTGACCTGGTTTGGCGTGTACCTGCCTGCGGGCGCACCGCCCGCGCTGGTCGAGAAGGTGCACAAGGCCTTCGCCAAAGCCGTGCAGGCCCCCGAAGTGGCCGAGAGCCTGGCCAAGCTGGGCGTGGAGCCCGCCGCACCGCGCACGCCCGCGCAGTTTGGAGCCATGGTGCAGGCCGATAGCAATCGCTGGGCGACGGTGATTCGCCAACACAAAATAACCCTGGAGTGACATCCCCCTGAGCGGCTTTGCCGCTTCCCCCTTCTCTCGAATGGCGTTGCCATTCGGGAAGGGGGACGACGCCCTCGGTGCGGGGCGGCCCTTCCTCGGCGTCCCTCGCTTTGCGCCGCGCCGGTTTCATGCAGCCCGCCCTGTGCGGGGCAACAGAGTCAGAACGCAATGAATACCCCATCCCTCGACTGGTCCCTTCCCTACGCCTCCAACCGCAGCGCGGTCATGGGCCGCAATGTGGTCTCCACTTCGCAGCCGCTGGCTGCGCAGGCGGGCCTGCGCATGCTGCTGGCGGGTGGCAACGCGGTGGACGCCGCCATTGCCGCTGCCATGGCGCTCACGGTGGTGGAGCCCACTGGCTGCGGGCTGGGCAGCGACGGGTTTGCCATCGTGTGGGATGGCAAGGAGCTGCACGGCCTCAATGCCTCGGGCCGCTCGCCTGCGGCATGGACGCCTGAATACTTCGAGAAGCTGGGCGGCATTCCCGAAACGGGCTGGAACGCCGTCACCGTGCCGGGTGCCGTGTCGGCCTGGGTGGCCCTGTCCAAGCGCCTGGGCAAGCTGCCGTTTGCACAACTGGCCCAGCCAGCCATCGACTACGCGCGCAACGGCTTTCCGGTGTCGCCCACCATCGCCCGCTTGTGGGCGCTGGGCGCTGCCAAGCTGGGCACGCAGCCCGGTTTTGCCGAGTGCTTCATGCCGAATGGTCGCGTGCCCCAGGCGGGCGAAATCTTCCGCAGCGAAGCCCATGCGCGCACGCTGGAGCTGATTGCCGAGACCGAGGGCGAGGCCTTCTACCGGGGCGTGATTGCCGAGCGCATCGCCGCCCATGCCCAGGCCCATGGCGGCGCCATGACGATGGCCGACCTGGCCGCGCACCAGGCCGACTGGGTGGGCACCATCCAGCAGCGGTTTGGCGATTCGGTGGTCCATGAGATTCCGCCCAACGGCCAGGGCATTGCCGCACTGATGGCGCTGGGCATGCTCGACGCGCATGGCATTGGCGCGCACTCAGCGGACGATGTGGAGACCGTGCACGCCAGCATCGAGGCCATGAAGCTCGCGTTTGCCGATCTGCACCAGTACAACGCCGACATCGACGCCATGCCGGTGAAACCGGATGCGCTGCTGAACCCCGACTACCTGCGCAGCCGCGCTGCGCTGATCGACACCACGCGCGCTGGCGACCCCGGCTACGGTGCGCCGCGCCCCGGCGGCACGGTGTACCTGGCGGCGGCCGATGCGTCCGGCATGATGGTCTCGTTCATCCAGTCCAACTACATGGGCTTTGGCTCGGGCGTGGTGGTGCCGGGCACGGGCATCAGCCTGCAGAACCGGGGCCATGGCTTCAACCTGGTCCCGGGCCACGCCAACCAGGTGGCGCCGCGCAAGCGCCCCTCGCACACCATCATCCCGGCCTTTGCCATGCATGTCGACGGCACGCCGCAGATGGCTTTCGGCGTGATGGGCGGCCCCATGCAAAGCCAGGGCCACACCCAGATGGCGCTGCGCGTGCTGCGCTACGGCCAGAACCCACAGGCAGCCGCCGATGCACCCCGTTGGCGCATCACCGGCGGCAAGGGTGTGGCGGTGGAGCCAGGGTTCGACCCCGCCGTGGTCGCCGCGCTGCGCGCGCGCGGGCACGAGGTGACGGTGGAAGAGGGCAACGGCGTGTTCGCCTTTGGCGGCGCCCAACTGGTGCTCAAGAACGGCAACAGCTACATCGCGGGCTCCGACCCGCGCAAGGACGGGCACGCGGTGGCGTTCTGATCCGTGCCCAGGTGGCGGGCTTGATGCTATTGAATATATAGCTGTTCAGGCATATTGCACTAGCGCCACCGGCTGTTTTGGTGCTTAACGTGTCTCGCGCACGGTCAGCCAGGCGCTGGCCGCGCCGCTGAGCACGATGGCCGCAATGCCCGCCATCGACCACGCATCGGGCACATGGCGGTACACCAGCCAGCCCGCCAGCATGGCAAACCCGATCTGTGAATACAGGAACGGCGCAATCGTCACTGGCGTGGTGCGCGCATAGGCGTTGAGCAGCAGCATGTGGCCCACCGCGCTCGACAGGCCCATGGTGAACATGCCGGCCCACAGCCACGGGTCGCTCACCGGCTGCCAGAAGAACGGCACGCCCAGCGACACCAGCGCAGTGGCGATCCAGCTGGTGTAGAGCTGCGTGGTGGCGGGGCTCTCGTGCCCGGCCATCTTGCTGCTCAGCACCTGGTAGCCGGTGCCCGCAGCCAGCATGCACAGCGGCCACAGCAGCGCCCAGGTGAAGGCCTCACCGCCGGGCCGGATGATGGCCAGCGTGCCCGCCAGGCCCGTCACCACCAGCAGCCAGCGCAAAGGGCTCACCGGCTGGTGCAGCCACAGGGCCGCCACCACCGTCACACACAGCGGCACCGTGGCCACGATGGCCGTGAACTCCGCCAGCGGCAGGGCCGTGAGGCTGATGAAGCCGAACAGGCTGGTCATGGCGAACAGCGCGCCGCGCAAGGCCTGGAAGCGGGGCTGTGTGGTGCGCAGGGCTGGGCGCCCCGCCCGTTGCAGCACGAAGGCCGTGGTCAGCAGCGACTGGAATACATAGCGCATCCACAGCGCCATGACGATGGGCACACCCACACTGACCAGCTTGCTCGCGGTGTCCAGCAGCGCAAAGAACGCGCAGGCCGTGACGGCGAGCGCGATGCCCGCCAGCGCCGCACGCCGGCGGGCTGCAGGGCTGGTCGACGACGCAGGGCCGGGGGAACTCACGGCGTGCCGCGCGCACGCTCCAGCAGCATGGCGTCGCCATAACTGAAGAAGCGGTACTGCTGCGCAATGGCGTGCCGGTACAGGCCCATGATGTGGGCGTAGCCCGCAAACGCGCTCACCAGCATCATCAGCGTGCTTTTGGGCAGGTGGAAGTTGGTGATGAGCACATCCGCCACCTGGAATGCAAAGCCCGGTGTGATGAAGATGTTGGTGTCGCCAGAGGCCTGGCCCGTCTTCGCCCAGGATTCGAGTGTGCGCACGGTGGTGGTGCCCACGGCCACCACGCGGCCGCCGCGCTGGCGGCAGCGCTCCAGCGCGGCCAGCGTGGCCAGCGGAATCTCGTACCACTCGCTGTGCATCTGGTGCTCGGCCAGGTTCTCGGTCTTGCAGGGTTGGAAGGTGCCTGCGCCCACGTGCAACGTGACGCTGGCGCGTTCGATGCCGCGTGCGGCCAGGTCGGCCAGCACGCCTTCGTCAAAATGCAGCGCGGCCGTGGGCGCGGCCACGGCGCCGGGGTTGCGGGCAAACACGGTCTGGTAGCGCTGGCTGTCCTCGGCCTCGTCGGGGTCGTGGTCGGTGTTTTGCTGGCGCTCGATGTAGGGCGGCAGCGGCAGGTGGCCGTGGCGGTCCATCAGCTCCCAGGGCGACTCGCCTGCGGGGCCGTGCAGCGCAAAGCGGAACAGCGGGCCGTCCTCGGTGGGCCAGCGGCCCAGCAACTGCGCGTCAAAGCCGCCCGCCTTGCGGCCACCGGCCATGTGCACCACGCTGCCGGGCAGGGGCTTCTTGCTGACCTTCATGTGGGCCACGACTTCGTTACCCGGGTTGCCAGCCTCGACGGGCAGCACGCGTTCGATCAGCAGCTCCAGCTTGCCGCCGCTGGCCTTCTCGCCAAAGATGCGCGCCTTGACCACGCGCGTGTCGTTGAATACGAGCAGGTCGCCTTCGCGCAGCAGTCCGGGCAGCTCGCGAAAGATGCGGTCTGCCGGCTGCATGGCGCGGCCATCGAGCAGGCGCGAGGCGCTGCGCTCGGGCGCGGGGTGCTGGGCAATGAGTTCGGGGGGCAGCGAGAAGTCGAAGTCGCTGAGGGTGAACACGCGGGGCGTGGAAGGGCCGCCGGAGGCGAGGGGCGCACTGGTTGCGCCGCTGGAGAGATCAGTCATCGTGCTTGAGGGCCGAACGGGCCCGTGCCAAGGTAAAAATTGCGGAAGGCGCGATTGTCCCACGGGGCAGCAGCCCCTGCAGGCGCGGTGCTAGGGCGAGGTGGTGAATGCCACCGGCGCCGGTACGCTGTGCACCAGCCGTTGCACGTCATCGGCCTGGGCCAGGGTGGTGCCCGGATGCAGCAAGGCGGCAGCGCCTGCGGCCACGCCCCAGCGCAGCGCCTCGGCGGGCGCATCGCCCCGGTCCAGCGCCCAGACCAGTGCCGCCAAAAAGCAGTCCCCAGCGCCCGTGGTGCCGGTCGTAGCGGGCACGTTCAGCGCTGGCGCCTGCCATACCCCCTCCCGCGTGGCCAGCACCGCGCCTTGCTCGCCCACCGACAGGGCCACGGTGTCTGCGGCGCCGCTGCGCACCAGCGACTGGGCGGCAGTGCACCAGTCGGCCGCCTGTTCCAGGGGCTGTTGCAACAGGTCGCGCAGCTCGCGCAGGCTGGGTTTGACCAGCGCCACCCCGGCCTGCAATGCCGCCGCCAGCGGCGGCCCCGAGGTGTCGACGGCCACCCGCACGCCCCGGCCGGATGCGGCGCGCGCCAGCTGGGCGTAGAAGTCGTTCGGCGTGCCAGGCGGCAGGCTGCCGCTGGCAATCAGCCAGCGGGGTGGCGGTGTGCGGGTAGCCAGCGCATCCAGGCAGGCCTGCCACTCGCTGGCCTGCAGCATGGGGCCGGGCAGCACAAACCGAAACTCCTGGCCCGTGCTGGTCTCGACCACCGAAAAGTTCTCGCGCGTGTCGCCCGCAATGCGCTGCAGCCGCGTGGGCACGCCCTCGCCGGCCAGCAACTGCTGCACCTGGGCGCCCGCCGCGCCGCCCGCCAGTGCCCACGCGCTCACGTCCGCACCCAGGCGGTGCAGCACCCGCGCCACGTTGATGCCGCCGCCCCCCGCAAACCGCCGCACCGGGCCGCAGCGCAGCTTGTGTGTGGGGACCACGTGGTCGGTGGTGGTCGCCAGGTCCAGGGCGGGGTTGAGCGTCAGGGTGATGATCAGTGCAGGCATGGGCTACCAGACCTTGTCGGAGAAGCCGGACCACAGCTCGTCCAGGTCGGGAAAGCGCCACTTCTCGGGGTCTTCGCGTGCCACGATCTTCTCGTTGCAGTCCGGGGCGGCCAGGTTCACCACCTCGGGCGGAATGCGCAGGTCGGACTTGGTCGAGAAAAACACCTTGACGATGGGGGTGGTCAGCGCGGTGGGCGATTGCTCAGTCACGATGCCGATGCGACCCGAGGTCAGCCGCACCAGCGAGCCCACGGGGTAGATGCCGATGCTTTTGACAAACGCCTGAAAGATGCGTGCGTCAAAGTGGTCCCTGGTCCACTCGGCCATGCGGCGCAGCGACTCGGCCGGGTCCCAGCCGCGCTTGTAGGGTCGGTCGGAGGTGATGGCGTCGTATACGTCGCAGATGGCCGTCATGCGGGCGATCACGCTGATGCCTTCGCCCTGCAGCTTGTCGGGGTAGCCCGAGCCGTCCACCTTTTCATGGTGGTGGAGGCAGGCGTCCAGCACGGCGTCGGGCACGTTGCCTCCCTCCTTGAGCATGTGGTAGCCCTCCACCGGGTGGCTGCGCACCACGGTGAACTCCTGGTCGGTGAGCTTGCCGGGCTTGTTGAGCACTGCCAGCGGGATGGCCGCCTTGCCCAGGTCGTGCAGCAGGCCCGCCATGCCAGCGAGCCGCTGCTGGTCGTCCTTGAGCTTGAGCTGCTTGGCCAGGGCCACCATGAGTGCGCACACCGCCACCGAATGCATGTAGGTGTAGTCGTCGGCCGTCTTCAGCCGCGCCAGGCTGATGAGTGCGCCGGGGTTGCGGGTGACGGAGTCGGAGATTTCTTCCACCAGGCTCTGTGCACTGGCCGAGTCCACTGCGCGGCCCATGCGGGCCTCGTTGAACATCGAGACCACCGCTTCCTTGGACTTGACGCAGATGGCGGCGGCCATCCTCAGTTCGCTGTGCATGTCCGCCGGTTGGCGGTCTCGCTTGGGGGGAGGAGGGGGTGAGGGCAGCGTCACCTTGATGGGGGGCAGGTCCTCCAGGCGGCTGAAGTCGGTCTCGATCTGCGCATCCACCTCTTCGCGCGACATCGACGCCGTGCCTGCGGCCACATCCAGGCCCTTGTCAGTGTCGATCCAGATTTCCTGAATGGCGGTGGCCTGGATGCGGGCGAGGTCCTTGGGGTCCTTGAGCAGGAACTTGGCCCGCCAGAAGGGGTGCTCCATCCACGAGCCGCAAAACTCGTGCAGGTACATGCCCAGGGTCAGGTGTTGGATTTGAATGCGCTTGAGCATGACGGGGCCCCGGACTCGAAAACACGCCGTGATCAGGCGTTAGCAATGGTAACCATGGTAGCCTTTTCAGGCTGCGATCTCCGCTCGTTTTCCCTAGCAAATTGCTCTCCATGCCCGCTGCCGCCCCTGCTCCCGCCAAACCCACTGCGCGCTCCGCCGTCCCGGCCGCGCGTGGCCAGGGTGCGGCCTCGGTGGCGCAGAAGGCATTGCAAAAACTGGGCCTGCGCCGCGATATCGACCTGGCCCTGCACCTGCCCTTGCGCTATGAGGATGAAACCCGCATCACCCCGCTGGCCAACGCGCGCGACGGGCAAACGGTGCAGATCGAGGCCACGGTCACTGCCAGCGAGGTGCAACTGCGCCCCCGCCGCCAGCTGCTGGTGCAGGTAGAGGATGACACCGGCAGTTGTGAGCTGCGCTTTTTCAGCTTCTACCCGTCGCACCAGAAGACCCTGGCCGTGGGCGCGCGCCTGCGCATTCGGGGCGAGGTCAAAGGCGGCTTCTGGGGGCGGCAGATGCTGCACCCGGCCTTCCGCGTGGCGGGTGGAGAGTTGCCTGCCGCTCTCACGCCCGTCTACCCTACCACCGCCGGACTGCCACAGCCCTACCTGCGCCGGGCCGTCGTCAGTGCGCTGACGCGGGTGGATTTGTCGGACACCCTGCCACCCGGCACAGAGCCACCGATGGCCCGGGTTTATGGCCCCAATGGCCTGCAGCGCAGGTTCAGCTTGCGCGAGGCGCTCACTTTTTTGCACCATCCCACGCCCGATGTGGCGCTGTCCACGCTGGAGGACCAGAGCCACCCGGCCTGGCAGCGGTTGAAGGCGGAGGAGTTGCTGGCCCAGCAGCTGTCGCAGCAGCAGTCGCGGCGCGAACGCGACATGCTGCGCGCGCCGGTGCTGCGGCCCCGGCGCAGTACCGACGGCGCCCTGCCATTGCACGAACAGTTGATGGGCGTATTGCCGTTTGACCTGACGGCGGCCCAGCGCCGCGTGGGCGAAGAGATTGCGGCCGATCTGGCCCGCCAGGTGCCCATGCACCGTCTGCTGCAGGGCGATGTGGGTTCGGGCAAAACCGTGGTGTCGGCCCTGGCCGCCTGCCTGGCCATGGACGCGGGCTGGCAGTGCGCGCTGATGGCACCCACCGAAATCCTGGCCGAGCAGCACTTTGCCAAGATGATCGGCTGGCTCGAACCGCTGCTGGCCGCACACGGCCGCAAGGTGGCCTGGCTGGTGGGCGGGCAAAAGAAGAAGGACCGTACTGCCATGCTGGCGCTGGTGGCCAGCGGCGAGGCGGCGCTGGTGGTGGGCACGCACGCCGTGATCCAGGACCAGGTGCAGTTCAAGAACCTGGCGCTGGCCATCATCGACGAGCAACACCGCTTCGGCGTGGCCCAGCGGCTGGCCTTGCGGCAAAAGTTGGCGGCCCACGGCATGGAGCCGCACATGCTCATGATGAGCGCCACGCCCATCCCGCGCACTTTGGCGATGAGCTACTACGCGGACCTGGATGTGTCGGTGATCGACGAGCTGCCGCCAGGCCGCACGCCCATCGTCACCAAGCTGATTGCCGACAGCCGCAAGGACGAGGTGATCGAACGCATCGGCGCGCAGGTGGAGGCCGGGCGGCAGGTGTACTGGGTGTGCCCGCTGATCGAAGAGAGCGAGGCGCTGGACCTCTCCAACGCCACCGCCACACACGCCGACCTGAGCGGGGCTCTGCCGGGCTGCATGGTCGGCCTGCTGCACTCGCGCATGCCCACCGCCGAGAAGAAGGCTGTGATGGCGCTCTTCACCAGTGGCCAGATGGGCGTGCTGGTCAGTACCACGGTGATCGAGGTGGGCGTGGACGTGCCCAACGCCTCGCTCATGGTCATTGAACATGCCGAGCGTTTTGGCCTCTCGCAATTGCACCAGCTGCGCGGCCGCGTGGGGCGCGGCGCGGCGGCCTCGGCCTGTGTGCTGCTGTACGCCACCAACGACAGCGGCCGCGTGGGCGAAACCGCCAAGGAGCGCCTGCGCGCCATGGCCGAAACCAACGATGGCTTCGAGATCGCCCGGCGCGACCTGGAGATCCGGGGCCCCGGCGAGTTTCTGGGCGCCCGCCAGTCGGGCGATGCGCTGCTGCGGTTTGCCGACCTGGCGACCGATACCCATCTGCTGGAATGGGCGCGTGAACTGGCCCCCCAGATGCTAGACCGCTACCCGGAATTGGCCGCCAAACACGTGGCGCGCTGGTTGGGTGGAAAATCGGACTATCTCAAGGCATGAGACGCTCAGAACGACACTGACGTGGCCCGCAGGAACACACCATGACCCTCACCGAACTCAAGTACATCGTTGCGGTGGCCCGCGAGAAGCACTTTGGCCATGCGGCCGACGCCTGCTATGTGTCGCAACCCACGCTCTCGGTGGCCATCAAGAAGCTGGAAGAAGAGCTGGACGTGAAGCTGTTCGAGCGCAGCGCGGGCGAAGTCACGGTGACCCCGCTGGGCGAGGACATTGTTCGCCAGGCGCAAAGCGTGCTGGAGCAGGCGGCGGCCATCAAGGAAATCGCCAAGCGCGGCAAGGACCCGCTGGCCGGGCCGCTCACGCTGGGCGTGATCTACACCATCGGGCCCTATCTGCTGCCCGAGCTGGTGCGCCAGTCCATCACGCGCACCCCGCAGATGCCGCTGATGCTGCAGGAGAACTTCACCGTCAAGCTGCTGGAGATGCTGCGCACGGGCGAGATCGACTGCGCCATCCTGGCCGAGCCTTTCCCCGACACCGGCCTGGCCATGGCGCCGCTGTATGACGAACCCTTCATGGCGGCCGTGCCCAGCACGCACCCCTTGGCGGCCAAGAAGTCGGTCACGGCTGCCGAGCTGAAAAACGAGACCATGCTGCTGCTCGGGGCGGGCCATTGCTTCCGGGACCATGTGCTGGAGGTGTGCCCCGAGTTCGCGCGCTTTGCGAGCAATGCCGAGGGCATCCGCAAGTCGTTTGAGGGCTCGTCGCTGGAGACCATCAAGCACATGGTGGCCGCCGGCATGGGGGTGACGCTGGTGCCACGCCTGTCGGTGCCGCGCGATGCGTTGCTCACGGTGTCGCGCCGCCGCAAGAGCGACGAGACCTACATCCGCTACCTGCCCATCCGTGAGGAAGACGGTGGCCCGCCGCCCGTGCGCCGCGTGGTGCTGGCGTGGCGCCGCAGCTTCACGCGCTACGAAGCCATTGCCGCTCTGCGCAACGCCATCTATGCGTGCGAGCTGCCAGGCGTGACCCGACTGTCCTGAACGGCTGCTGGGCACTGATTCGCTTCCTGGAATCGGCGCTACACTCCCGCCGCCCCTGCGCAGGTCCACCCGGCCCGGGCAGGCCATGCTCCACGGCGCCCTCTGCCCATCGGCGGTCGGTGCCTTTGCCCCCACAAGAGGTTCTTATGAAGACGCTTTGGCTCACCGCCACGCTGGTTGCCGCCCTGACGGCTTGCTCCACCCCCMCCCCCCCACCCGCGACCCAGACGCTGAAGAAGCCTGCGCTCGACCGCATTGCGGCCGCGCCTGCCGCCGCTGCAGCAGCGGACTTCCGACAGTTCCTGGCGCTGGCTGGACAGATGCAGCCGCAGCTGCAGACCGCCGTGTCGGCTTACCTGGCGCACAAGCCTTTGGTGGGTGATGACCTGGTCAACATCAGCCGCTTGCTGGGTCTGCACAACCGCTTGCGCAACCAGGCGGCGGTGATCGACGCCACGGCGAAGATGGTGGCCATTCCCACGGTGCGGGCCGACAAGGTGCCGCCGCACGAGGACAAGCACATCATTGCGTTCGGTGCCTTGGTCGAAGGGATGGCCAAGGACTTTGGCCTGCAGTACCGCAATGTGGACAACCGCATCTTTGAAGTGAAGCTGCCCGGCAGCGGCCCCGAAGAGTTCGGCATCCTCACCCATGCCGACGTGGTGCCCGTGGTGGCCGACGAATGGGTGCTGGACGATGGCACGAAGCTTGACCCCTTCCAGCTGACCCGCGTGGGCGGCAACCTGTATGGCCGGGGCTCCATTGACGACAAGGGCTCCATCGCCACGGTGCTGTTTGCGATGAAGGCCGTCAAGGACAGCGGCCTGCCGCTGGCGCGCACCATCCGACTCATGATCGAAACCACCGAAGAAACCGGTGGCGACGCGATGAAGTACTACCGCGCCAAGACCTCGCTGCCTGAGTACAACATCGTGCTCGATAGCAAATATCCTGCGGTGGTGGCCGAGAAGGGCTCGGGTGCGCTGCGCACCACCTTTGCCTTGGGCGCCGCGGCAGGCAACCAGCCCACCATCGTGGCCATGGCGGGCGCCGCATCGGCCAACGCCGTGCCCCAGACGGCCACGGCCCGTCTGCGTGGCGGCAACGCCGATGCCACCACCCGCCAGCTCAGCGCTGGCAAGGACGCCTTTATCGGCAAATACACCAGCCAGGGCGGCAAGTTCAGCATCGATGTGGCGCGTGAAGGCGCAGACATCTTGGTCAAGGTCACGGGCGCATCGGCCCACGGCTCGCGCCCCGAAGAAGGCGTGAACCCGCTGCCGCGCCTGGCGCTGTTTCTCAATGAGTCGGGCCTAGTGCTGGCCCCCAATGGCTACGCGCAGGCCGTGCGTTACCTTACAGACCTGTATGGCACCGACTACCTGGGTCGTACGATGGGGCTGGCCTACAGCGATGACTTCATGGGCCCGCTCACGATGTCTCCCAACCTCATCCGCGAAAAGGATGGCAAGGTCGATGTGCTGGTGAACGTGCGCATGCCCCGTGGCAACACGCCCGAAGCACTGGCCAAAGCCACCACCGAACGCATCAAGGCCTGGGGCACCCAGGCCGGCGTGGCGGTGGAGGTGGACCACAACCAAGGCAACTGGATGGCCCGCGACCCCAAGGGCGCCTGGCTGGCCACGTTGCTCAACACCTTTGGCGACACCACCGGCCTCGAAGCCAAGCCCGTGCCCACGGCCGGTAGCACCACCGCCAAGCTGATGCCCAACGCCATCAACTTTGGCCCTGCCATGCCTGGCAAGAAGTACACCGCCCACAATGCCAAGGAGTTCAAGGAAGTGGCGGACCTGGATGCCGACATGCAGATGTTCACCGAAATGCTGGTGCGCATCGGCAACTTGCCGCACATGCAATAAGCCTGTGGGGCTTGGCTCCACTTGCGTTTTCTTGACCCAGGTGCAAGGCATCGGCCTTGGCTGACATGGGGGACCAGTCGCTTGCGCTACAGTATTTGAGGACCCCGCACAGCGCGGGGTGTTTCATGTTCTCCGCACGGAAGGAACCTCCCCATGGCCAAAGCTCCTGGCAAAGCCGCATCCGGCAAAACCTCTGCCCCCAGCATCAACATCGGCATCAGCGACAAGGATCGCGCTGCCATCGCTCAGGGCCTGTCGCGCCTGCTGGCCGACACCTACACGCTGTACCTCACCACCCACAACTTCCACTGGAACGTCACGGGCCCCATGTTCAACACCCTGCACACCATGTTCATGGCGCAGTACACAGAACTGTGGAACGCGGTGGATCCGATTGCCGAGCGCATCCGCTCGCTGGGCCATATGGCACCAGGTTCTTATGCCGAGTTTGGCAAGCTGGCGACGGTACCCGACGCCCCCGCCAAGCCCCCCAAGGCGCTGGACATGGTGCGTGTGCTGGTTGAGGGCCACGAAGCCGTGGCCCGCACGGCGCGCAGCCTGTTCCCCCTGGCCGACAAGGCCAGCGACGAGCCCACGGCCGACCTGCTGACCCAGCGCCTCACGGTGCACGAACAGACGGCGTGGATGCTGCGCTCGCTGCTGGAAGAATAAAAGGGCTCTCCTTCCCCTGCGCGCGTCGGCCGACGCACGGCCCGGCTGCGCGCGGGGAGATGGCACAGGCGCGCAGAATAGCGCCTTGTCCTACACGGCGCAGCACGGTCGCCTGCGCATGATGCGGGTTTTGGTCATGCTCCCTTCCCGCAGGACGGCATGGCGGATCAACTCCCTGTGATGTATGCGAATCCTGTACGTTGAAGACAACCCGGAGCTGCGCGAGACCATCGGCATGCTCATGGAAGGCGAAGGCCGGACGGTCACGCCCTGCGCCTCTGCCGAAGAGGCGCTGGCGCTGGATGCTGGCGACCCCTTTGACGTGCTGGTGACCGATGTCAGCCTGCCCGGCCTTTCGGGCACGGATCTGGCCCGCCAACTGCTGGCAGATGATCCGCAGCGCTGGGTGGTGCTGTGCTCCGGGTATGAACTGGGCAGCCATCCGAGCAATTGGGGGCCGAACGTGCGCGCCTTGCTCAAACCCTTCGAACTGGAAGAGCTGGAGCAGCTGCTCGATTCCATCCAAAGCGCGCTTGCCTCGGCCGCCGGCTGACGCTTGCGGGCACGGCCCGCTCGCGGTTCGTCTCCCCCCCTGTCACATCACCCTGGTAGCGCCTTCACGGCTTCCGGCGGTCGGCTTGTCTGCTGGTTGGCACGCTGGCTGCGCGCGCTTGGCATGGTCAACTGCGGTGCGGGCGCGCTGGCGAATGGCGCGGCAGTGTTACCTGAAAGGTGGTGACATTGTCTTGCGACCTGGCTTCGATGGTTCCACGGTGGGCCCGCACGATCTGGTGTGCAATAAAAAGCCCCAGCCCCAGACCCTGGTGGCGGCCAGGCTCGCGTTCTCCTCCCCGGAAAGGGTCGAACAAATGCGGTAACAGCTCGGGGGGGATGGTGCCGCCGTTGGCCACCGTGATGCTCACCTGCTCGGCGCGGCTCCCGTCCACCGCAATCCGTACGGGGTGGTCGGCGCTGCCGTGGTGCAGTGCATTGCCGACCAGATTGGTGACCACCTGGCACAGGCGCTCGGCATCCCAGGTGCCTGCCAGGTCTCCCTGCAGGGTGGAATCGATGGGGCGTTCCGGGTGGCTGGTGGCCACCTCATCCAGCGTGCGCTGCACTAGCGCCTGCATGTGGGTGGAGCCCAGCTGCAGCGCCAGCCCGCCCGCCTGGCGAATGCGGGTCACGTCCAGCAGGTCTTCGATCATGTGGCCCATGCGCTGGCTGGCGCCCAGCACCCGGTCGGCCATCAGCACCGCCTTGTCGGGGGGCGGCTGGCGCTTGAGCACGGTGGCCGCCGCGACGATGGACTGCAGCGGTGTGCGCAGGTCGTGGCTCAGCACGGCCATGAACATTTCGTTGATGCGCAAGGCCTCGGTGCGCGCGCGCAGCTCGTGCGCCAGCGCCTGCTTGCGCCGGTGCAGTTCAAAGAACACGCTCGCCTTGTTGGTGAGCATGTGCGGGTCGATGGGTTTGTAGAGAAAGTCCACCGCCCCGCTCTCGTACCCCCGGAACTGCCAGTTCTGCTCGCGTGAGCCCGCCGTCATGAAGATGAGCGGAATGTGCCGGGTGCGCTCGCTGCCCCGGATCAATTCCGCCAGCTCGAAGCCGTTCATCTCGGGCATTTGCACGTCCAGCAAGGCCAGGGCCACGTCGTCATGCGCCAGCAGCAGTTCCAGGGCCTCGGGGCCCGACTGGGCCTTGAGGATGTCCAGCCCGTCGCGTTGCAGCAGCGCCTCCAGGGCGATCAGGTTTTCCTCGACATCGTCAACGAGCAGGCATTTTGTGCGGTCGGTCTGGGGCATGGGCGGTGGGGAGGGTGGGTGGGGTTCTCAAAGAGGGACGCATGCGCCCGTATCAAAGCTGCTGGCGCTGGTGCAGGTCTGCCAGCAGCCTTGCAATGCCTTCAGGGGGCAGGATGTGGTCAACCGCCAAGGCCGCGATGGCCGCCTGCGGCATGGTGGGCATGCTGGCGCTGGCGGGGTCTTGCACGATGGTGAGGCCGCCCGCCGCCTGAATGGCCTGCAGGCCGTGCACGCCGTCTTCGTTGGCGCCCGACAGCAGGACGCCCACCAGCCGGGGGCCGTAGTGGTCTGCCGCCGATTCGAACAGCACGTCGATGGAGGGGCGGGAAAAATGCAGAGGGGCGTCCAGCGACAGCCCCACATGCGGACCCCTGGGCCCGGCATCGACCAGCAGGTGATAGTCGGGTGGTGCAAAGCTGACCGAGCCTGGCGTGATGGCGTCCTTGTCCTGCGCCTCGCGCAGCGCCAGGGCGCAGCGGGGCTGGAAGATGTCCACCAGCAGGCTGCGCCGGTCCCGGGGCAGGTGCAGCACGACCAGAACCGCAGCCTGCAGTGTGGCGGGCAGCGCGGGCAGCAGCTGCAAGAGGGCATCAATACCGCCCGAAGAGCCACCCACCACGACGGCGTGGTAGCCCCCCGGTGGCGATGGCCTTGGCGCCAGGGCGGGGCTGGTCATAGTCCGGCCTTTTTTCGGTAGATGCGGTCCTCCAGCACGAAGTCCTCGAAGGCATCGGTGTGCCCAGAAAACCGCAATGACTCCTTGGAGCCCAGGCCCAGGAAGCCCCGGTGGCACAGCGACTCGCGGAACAGCCCGAGTGCACGGTTTTGCAGGTCGCGCTCGAAGTAAATGAGCACATTGCGGCAGGACACCAGATGGACCTCGGCAAACACGCTGTCGGTGGCCAGGCTGTGGTCAGAGAACACCATGTGCTCGCGCAAGCCCTTGTCGAACACCACGCGGCCATAGCCGGCAGCGTAGTAGTCCGACAACGAGCTGCGGGCGCCGGAGCGCGCATGGTTCTCGGTGAACGCAGGCACCCGGGACAGGTCGAACACACCCGTCTCGGCGGCGCGCAGCGCGTGCGGGTTGATGTCCGTGGCGTAGATCAGCGTGCGGTCCAGCAGGCCTTCTTCCTGCAGCAGGACGGCCAGCGAATACACCTCTTCTCCCGCGCTGCACCCGGCCACCCAGACCTTGAGCGACGGGTAGGTGCGCAGCAGTGGCACCACCTCCTGGCGCAGCGCCTGAAAGTAGCTGGGGTCGCGGAACATGTCGCTCACCTGCACGGTGAGGTATTCGAGCAGCGCAGGGAACACGGCGGGCTCGTGCAGCACGCGGTCCTGCAGCTGCGACAGCGTCTTGCAGTCAAACTGCACCAACGCCGACGCCAGCCGCCGCTTGAGCGACGCCTGTGCGTAGCCCCGGAAGTCGTAGTGGTAGCGGTGGTAGATGGCATCGATCAGCAGGCGCTGCTCGATGTCGGCGGTGCGGGCCTTGCGATGGGGCATGGCGGGGCCTACTTGGGCATCCACACCCGCACCAGGGACAGCAGCTTCTCCACGTCCAGCGGTTTGGCGATGTAGTCATTGGCCCCGGCGGCCAGGCATTTTTCTTGGTCGTCCTTCATGGCCTTGGCGGTCAACGCGATGATGGGCAGGCGGCGCCACTCAGGGCGGTTGCGGATCTCGCGCATGGCGGTGTAGCCGTCCATCTCCGGCATCATGATGTCCATGAGCACCAGGTCAATCGCGGGGTGGCCGCCGCTGCCGGCGCGCTCCAGCGCCTGCAGGGCCTCCAGGCCGTTGCGCGCAATCTCCACGTGGATGCCGGTGGGCTCCAGGATGCTGGAGAGCGCAAACACGTTGCGCACATCGTCTTCCACCACCAGCACGTTGCGGCCTTCCAGGGCAGTCTCGCGGTTGCGGGCCACCTGCAGCATCTGGCGGTGCTCTGCCGAAAGCTCCGACTCCACCTGGTGCAGGAACAGCGTGACTTCGTCGAGCAACCGCTCGGGGGAGCGGGCGTCCTTGATGATGATGGACTTGGAGAACCGGCGCAGTTGCTGCTCCTCGTTGCGCGACAGGGCACGGCCCGTGTACACGATGACGGGGGGGAAGGAGACGCCGTCCTGCTCCGTCATCTGCTGCAGCAGTTCGTAGCCGCTCAGGTCGGGCAGGTTCAGGTCCATCACCATGCAGTCGAAGGTGGAGCCGCGCAGGTGCGCCAGCGCCTCGGCCGCCGTGCCGGCGCCCACGATCTCCACGTCGTCGTTGGTGAGCAGGTGGCGCACGCTCTCGCGCTGGCGTTCGTCGTCTTCCACCACCAGCACGCGCCGCAGGTTCTGGGTGAACTTGGCTTCCAGCCGCTGCAGGGCATGCACCAGTTCGTCGCGCTTGACGGGCTTGAGGGCGTAGCCCACGGCGCCCCGGCCCAAGGCCTCTTGCGAGTAATCGGCCACCGAGACCACGTGCACCGGGATGTGGCGGGTGGCCGGGTTGCGCTTGAGCTGGTCGAGCACGCCCAGGCCCGAGAAGTCGGGCAGGTTCACGTCCAGCACGATGGCGCTGGGCAGGCTGTGTACCGCATAGGCCAGACCGTCCGCCGCGTTGTGGGCCAGGTGGCAGTCAAAATCCATCTCACCGGCCAGGTCGCTCAGGATCTGCGCAAAGCGCACGTCGTCCTCAATCACCAGAATGCTGCGCGCGCTCGCGCGGCGCGGGGCTGCGGGTGCGGTGGGGGCCGCCTCGGATGGCAACGCGGGGGCCGAAGGAACCGGTGCGACGACCGGTGCCTTCGCGTGGGCTGGCGCAGGCGCCGCCAGCGGCATTGCGGGTTCAGCTTCAGGCGACGAAGGCACCAGCTTCTGGGGCAGGACCAGGGTGAACACGCTGCCCTCGCCCGGCGTGCTGTGCACGTGGATGGACCCACCCAGCAGCTGCGCCAGGTCGCGCGAGATCGACAGGCCCAGGCCCGTGCCGCCGTACTTGCGGTGGGTGCTGCCATCGGCCTGGCGGAAGGCTTCGAAAATCAGCTCCTGCTGGTGCGCCGGAATGCCGATGCCCGTGTCCTTGACGGAAAACGACAGCGTGTCGTCCGGGTTGCGCGACACATGCAGCGCCACCGAGCCTTTCTCGGTGAACTTGAGCGCGTTGGACAGCAGGTTCTTGAGCACCTGCCCCAGGCGTTGCGGGTCGGTGTCCAGCGTGGCGGGTGCGTCGGGGGCGACGGTGGCCGTGAGCGTCAAGCCCTTCTCTTGCGCCAGCGGGCGCAGCGGGTCGATCAGGGTTTGCAGTGCCTTGGACAGCGTCACCGTTTCCACCGACACGGTGGCCTGGCCGGCCTCGATCTTGGACAGGTCGAGGATGTCGTTGATGAGGGCCAGCAGGTCGTTGCCCGCCGCGTAGATGGTCTGCGCGTACTTCACCTGCTCGGCGCTCAGGTTGCCCGGCTTGTTGTCTGCCAACAGCTTGGCCAGGATCAATGTGGAGTTGAGCGGCGTACGCAGCTCGTGGCTCATGTTGGCCAGAAACTCGCTCTTGTACTGGCTGGCCAGCTCCAACTCGCGGGCCTTGTCCGTCATGGCGCTTTGGGCGCGCAGCAGTTGCTCGCGCTGGTATTCCAGTTGCTGTGTCTGCGCCTCCAGGTGGGCGTTGGTCTGCTCCAACTCGGTCTGCTGCACCTCCATCTGGGCCTGCGACTCTTGCAGGATGCGGCTTTGCTGTTCCAGCTCCTCGTTGCTCACGCGCAGCTCTTCTTGCTGAGTCTGCAGCTCTTCGGACTGGCGCTGGGTTTCTTCCAGCAAGGCTTCGAGCCGGTTGCGGTCGATGCCCGCGCGCACGGCCACTGCCAGCATCTGCGAGGCGCGTTCCATCAGGGTGCGCTCGGGCTCGGTCACCGGGCGATGAAAGCCCAGCTCGATCACGGCAAAGACTTCGCCGTTCTCGATGGCGGGCGCCAGCAGCAGTTCGGTGGGCGCGGACTGGCCGGTGCTGGACGACACCATCAGGTGCCCGGCGGGCACATCGCGCACATGCAGCATCTGGCGCGAGCGCGCGACCTGGCCCACCAGGCCTTCGCCGGGCAGCAGGCGCTGCTCCAGCCGTTCGCGGGGCAGGGCGTAGCCACCAAACAGGGTGAGCGCGCCGTTGCAGTCGGCCACATAGCCTGCCCCCACGGCCGCGCGCAGGTATTGCGCCAGGTATTCAAGCGTGAGCTGGCCCAGGTCCTCCAGCCGGTGGTCGCCCTGGATGCGCTGGCTCAGCCCGTTGAGGCCGGCCGCCACCCAGGACTGCTGGGCCTTGAGGCGGTACTCCCGCGCATTGGCGGCGGCCGACAGGCAGATGAGCACCAGCAGCACCAGGGAGCCGCCCCAAGAGTAGTAGGTGGACATGGCCGCAGCCTCCACCCATTGCTTGCGGTCGTTCTCCAGCTGCTGGTTCAGCAGCGTGGACAGGTCCGACGCCAAGTCGCGGATGCGGTCCATCATTACCCGCCCCGAGTCGTTGCGCGTCACGGCCACGGCGGCGTCCTGGCCTTTCGAGCGGCGCAGTTCAATGGTTTCGGCGAGCTCGCGCAGCTTCTCTTGGCGCAGGTCATCGATCTGCAGCACCAGGCGGCGCTGCACGGCGTTATCGTCCGTCAGCTCCTTGAGCCGCGCCATGTTGCGCTGCATGGCGCTCAGCGACAGGTTGTAGGGTTGCAGGTAGGTGTCGTCCCCTGTCAGCAGGTAACCGCGCTGGCCGGTCTCGGCATCCTTCAGCGAGGACACGAACAGGTTGAGGTGGCGCATGGTCACCGTGGTCTCGTCCATGGCTTCCACAGCGTGCGAGCGCACCTGGGCGGTGCGGAAGTTCACCAGCGCGATCAGCACGGTGGCGAGGGCAGCAATCACAAATCCCACCAGCATTCCGCGGGGGACAGCAAAACGCGCGGCGGCCTGGGAGGTCGATGTATGGGGCATGCGTTGGTGCCCCAGGGGGCGGTGCGTTGGGGGAACGAGCGGAGACTTTAACGGGTTTTGTGCTCGCGCTGGGGCTGTTACCTGGCCCCGGTGATGCGTGCCCCAGTCGCGGCGCTGCTGCTACATTCTGTGCGCCCGTGGCCCGCCACCCGCCACCCGCCACCCGCCACCCGCCGCAGCGTCGTGCTGCTGAGCCTGTTCTTGTAATGGTCCCATCATGTCGTCGTCCCCTGTTTCCCCCCGCAGCCGTTTTTCGCTCTATCTCGACCTGATCCGCTGGGACCGCCCCGCTGGCTGGCTGGTGTGCCTGTGGCCCACGCTGAGTGCGCTGTGGATTGCGGCCGACGGCTTCCCGGGCTGGCACCTGCTGGCGGTGTTTGTGCTGGGCACCATCCTCATGCGCAGCGCGGGTTGCTGTGTGAACGACGTGGCCGACCGCGACTTTGATAAACACGTCAAGCGCACGGCGCACCGCCCGGTCACCACCGGTGCGGTGTCGGTGAAGGAGGCGCTGGGCCTGGGGGCGGTGCTGGCGCTGGTGTCGTTTGGCCTGGTGCTCACCACCAACACCACCGCCATCGCCTGGTCGGTGCCCGCCGTGCTGGTGGCCATTGCCTACCCGTTCACCAAACGCATCATCTCCATGCCCCAGGCGGTGCTGGGCATTGCGTTCAACTTCGGCATCGTCATCGCGTTTGCCGCCGTGCAGGGCAGCGTGCCTGCGGTGGCGTGGTGGATGTGGCTGGGCAATATGTTCTGGGTGCTGGCCTACGACACCGAATACGCCATGGTGGACCGGGACGACGACCTCAAGATAGGCATCAAGACCTCGGCCATCACCCTCGGGCGGCTGGATGTGGCCGCCATCGTGGTGTTTTATCTGCTTTTCTTGGGTATTTGGGCAGTAGCGCTACAACCGTATGCCTTGGGTGCTATATTTTATGTAGCGCTTGCGGTGGCGCTGGCCCAGGCCGTGTGGCACTTCACCCTGATCCGCACCCGTACCCGTGAGGGCTGCTTCAAGGCGTTCCGCATCAACCACTGGCTGGGCGCCACGGTGTTTGCGGGCATTGCGGGCAGCTATCTGGTGCGGGCGGTACTCACAAATTAATAGCGGTCAGCGCTTGATCGACTAGCGCTACCGCCCCAAAACATCAAGATCCGAACTCGTTGCCGAGTTCGTTGGCACGCTTTTCGGCGGCGCGCATGGCGGCCTCGAACGCCTGCGACACGCCGCTGGCTTCCATCGACTGCAGGGCGGCATAGGTGGTGCCGCCCTTGGAGGTGACGCGTTCACGCAGCACGGCCGGGGGTTCATGGGAGCGGCGGGCCAGCTCCGAGGCGCCCACAAAGGTGCCCACGGCCAGCTGGTGCGCCTGCGCTTCAGTCAGGCCCATGCCCACACCAGCGCGCGTCATGGCTTCGAGGAAATAGAACACATAGGCCGGGCCCGAGCCCGAGAGGGCGGTGACAGCGTCCAGCTGGGTCTCGCTCTCCACCCACAGGAATTCGCCGGTGGACGCCATGATGGCCTCCACGCTCTGGCGCTCGGCGCTGGTCACGGCGGGGCGTGCGTAGATCGCGCTCATGCCCTTGCCCACCAGCGCGGGCGTGTTGGGCATGGTGCGCACGATGCGCTCGGTGCCCAGCCACTGGGCGATGCTGTCCGAGCGGATGCCCGCCGCCACGCTCAGGTGCAGGGCCTGCTGGGTGTGGGCCTTGGCCTGCGCGGCCGCGTCCTTGAAGGTCTGCGGCTTGACCGCCCAGACCACGATGCTGGCGCGCTGCAGTGCAGCGCCCGCCTCGGGCTGCGCCGTGAGTCCAAAGTTCTTGAGCAACGCCTCGCGCGTGGGGGCGTAGGGCTCGACCACCTCGATCTGGCTCACGGGGTGGCCCTGGCCGATCAGGCCGCCGATGATGGCGCTAGCCATGTTGCCGCCGCCGATGAAGGCGATGGTGGGGAGGTTTGGGGAGGCAGTGGTCTGGCTCATGGTGCGTGCAGGCAAGGTGGCAAACAAGGAAGGGCCACGATGGTAGCGCCGCCGGGCCGTCAGTCCATGTCTGCAGCGGCGACAGCGGCAGGACTCATGGGAGGAAAGACGGGCTACTGGGACGGCAGAGACCTTGTCACCCCAGCGCCGCGGGGACCTCAGGCTGCCGTAGTTTGGCGCACCGCATGCTCCCAGTTCGCCATCAGCTCCTGCGCACGCGCGCTGCTGAGCGTGGGCACAAAGCGACGGTCGGCGCGCCACAGCCGCGCGAGTTCATCCGTGCTGCGGTACACGCCGCTCGACAGCCCTGCCAGGTAGGCTGCGCCCAAAGCGGTGGTCTCGATGACTGCAGGCCGCACCACCGGGATGCCCAGCAGGTCGGCCTGGAACTGCATCAGCAAGTCGTTGATGCAGGCGCCGCCGTCCACACGCAGCTCGCTCACCGGGGCGCCGCCGGCGGCCACGGCGTCGCGGCTCATGGCCAGCAGCAGGGCGGCGCTCTGGTAGGCAATGCTTTCGAGCGCCGCGCGCGCAATGTGGCCCAGCGTGGTGCCGCGTGTGAGGCCCGTGATGGTGCCGCGTGCGTCAGGCTTCCAGTACGGGGCGCCCAGGCCGGTGAAGGCGGGCACCATCATCACGCCGCCCGAATCGGGCACGCTTTGGGCCAGTGACTCCACCTCGTTGCTGGTGGAGATGGCGCGCAGGCCGTCGCGCAGCCACTGGACCACGGCGCCGCCCACAAACACGCTGCCTTCCATGGCGAATTCGGGCTGCGTGCCCGGCTGCGCCGCGCGGGTGGTGAGCAGGCCGTTTTGCGATGTCTGGAACCTGCCGCCTGTGTGCATGAGCATGAAGCAGCCCGTGCCATAGGTGTTCTTGGCCATGCCCGCCGTGAAGCAGGCTTGGCCGAACAGCGCGCTTTGCTGGTCGCCCGCCACGCCGCCAATGCGGATGGCGTGGCCCAGCAGGTCGGCCGCGATGTCGCCAAAGTGGGCGCTGGACGGCAGCACCTCTGGCATCAGCGCCTTGGGAATGCGCAGCAGCGCCAGCAGCTCGTCGTCCCACTGGTTGGTGTGCACATTGAACAGCATGGTGCGCGAGGCGTTGCTCACATCCGTCACGTGCACTTTGCCGTGGGTGAGCTTCCACATCAGCCAGCTGTCCACCGTGCCAAAGGCCAGCTCGCCGCGCTCGGCCGCTTGCCGCGCGCCGGGCACATGGTCCAGCATCCACTGCAGTTTGGTGCCGGAGAAGTAGGCGTCCACCAGCAGGCCGGTCTTGGCCTGGATGGTGGCGGCATGGCCTTGTTCGCGCAGCTGGGCGCAGGCGGGTTCGGCGCGCCGGTCCTGCCACACGATGGCGTGGTGCACGGGCTGCCCGGTTTGGCGGTTCCACAGCACGGTGGTCTCGCGCTGGTTGGTGATGCCGACAGCGCGTATGTCGCTGGCCGCAATGCCCGCCTTGGCCAGCGCATCGCGCGCGGTGGTTATCTGGGTGCGCCAGATCTCCAGCGGGTCGTGCTCCACCCAGCCGGGCTGGGGGTAGATCTGCGGCAGCTCCAGCTGCGCCTGCGCCACGATGTGGCCGCCTTCGTCAAAAACGATGCTGCGGGAGCTGGAGGTGCCTTGGTCGAGAGCGAGCAGGTAGGTCATGAGGGCAAAGGATAGGTGAAGCTATGCAGCTACCGTGCAGATGACTTCAGCATCTTGCAGAAGGGCCGGGAAGGGCTCGGGCGGTGGTGCATCGGTGAACAGGCGGTCGATCTGCGCGAGCGTGGCCAGTTGCACCATGGCCGGGCGGTTGAACTTGCTGAAGTCGGCTGCCAGCCAGACCTCGCGCGCGTGCTCGATGATGGTTTGCGCCACCTTCACCTCGCGGTAGTCGAAGTCGCGCAGCGACCCGTCCGGCTCGATGCCCGAAATGCCGATGAGCGCAATGTCCACCTTGAACTGGCGGATGAAGTCCACCGCCGCTTCGCCCACGATGCCCCGGTCACGGGCGCGCACCACGCCGCCGGCCACGATGACCTCGCACTCGGGGTTGCCGCTCAGGATCGCGGCCACATTGAGGTTGTTGGTGATCACGCGCAGGCCCCGGTGGTGCAGCAGCGCCTTGGCAATGGCCTCGGTGGTGGTGCCGATGTTCAGGATCAGCGAGCAGTCGTTGGGCACCTGTTCGGCCACGGCGCGCGCAATGCGCGCTTTGCCTTCGGCATGCAGGTTTTCGCGCTGGGTGTGCGCCAGGTTCTCCACCGTGGAGCTGGGCACGCGCACGCCGCCATGAAAGCGCGTCAGCAGTCCCGACTCCGCCAGGCGCTGCACATCTCGGCGCACCGTCTGCAGCGTGACCCCCAGGGTGTCGGCAAGTTGTTCCACCGTGGCGGACTTGCGCGCGCGCACTTCTTCGAGGAGTTGGAGTTGGCGGGGATTGGTGTTCACGGTGGGGTGTTGTGCGCAGTGTTATGTCACCGAATCGTAACGAATCTGAAACATTCGCTTTGGCGCCCGGTGGCACGCTGAAGACTGTAAATCGAACAAAAACGAATTGATTAAGGGTAAACCTTGATTCGATTCGAACAAAAAGGAACAAAAATGAAAAAGATCGAAATTTGAGGGCTGCCGTGCGTGTGTGCAGCCCTTTCACACAGGCCTCAGGGCCGGAAGAGGATGCTTCATGCAGCTGGCGTTGGACAGCATCAGCAAAAAAGTCGGGGCGCAGACCTGGCTGTACGACATGAACCTGTCGCTGCAGCCCAATGCCGTGACGGTATTGCTGGGGGCGACCCAGGCGGGCAAGACCAGCCTGATGCGCATCATGGCCGGACTGGATACGCCCACGTCGGGCACCGTCAAGGTCGATGGTGTGGATGTGACTGGCATGCCCGTGCGCGACCGCAATGTCGCCATGGTGTACCAGCAGTTCATCAACTACCCCTCGATGAAGGTGGCGGCCAACATTGCGTCGCCCCTGAAGCTGCGCGGTGAAAAGAACATCGACGCCAGGGTGCGCGAGATTGCGAGCCGCCTGCACATCGACATGTTTCTCGATCGTTACCCGGCCGAACTCTCCGGCGGGCAGCAGCAGCGTGTGGCGCTGGCGCGTGCGCTGGCCAAGGGTGCGCCGCTGATGCTGCTGGACGAGCCGCTGGTGAACCTGGACTACAAGCTGCGCGAAGAACTGCGCGAGGAGCTGACCCAGCTGTTTGCTGCCGGCCAGTCCACCGTGGTCTATGCCACCACCGAGCCGGGCGAGGCCCTGCTGCTGGGCGGCTACACCGCAGTGCTCGACGAAGGTCAGTTGCTGCAGTACGGCCCCACCGCCGAGGTGTTCCATTCCCCCAATTCGCTGCGTGTGGCGCGCGCTTTCAGCGACCCGCCCATGAACCTCATTGCTGCCTCGGCGGCCCCTTCCGGGGTGCGTCTGCAGGGTGGGGTGGAGCTGGCGGTGCATCTGCCGCAAGGGGTGGCCACGGCCGCAGGGCTCACGGCAGGCGTGCGCGCCAGTGCGCTGCGCGTGGTGGCCCGCCCGGGTGACATCAGTGTGGGCGGAGTGGTCGAGCTGGCCGAAATTTCGGGCTCTGACACCTTTGTGCACGCGGCCACACCCTGGGGTGACCTGGTGGCGCAGTTGACCGGTGTGCATTACTTTGAACTGGGCACGCCCATCACGCTGCACCTGGACCCTGCCCAGGTCTATGTGTTTGGTGCTGATGGCCGACTGGCTTGGGCGCCCGCAAGGCCCGCTACTGCACAAGGAGGGCGCTGACATGGCCCGCATCAGCCTGGACTTGGCGCATTCGTACAAGCCCAACCCGCAGCAGGACGGCGACTACGCGCTGCTGCCTTTGAAGATGGAGTTCGAGGACGGTGGTGCCTATGCGCTGCTCGGCCCCTCGGGCTGTGGCAAGACCACCATGCTCAACATCATGTCGGGCCTGCTCGTACCGTCGCACGGCAAGGTGCTGTTTGACGGGCGTGACGTGACGCGCGCCAGCCCCCAGGAGCGCAACATCGCCCAGGTGTTCCAGTTCCCGGTGATCTACGACACCATGACGGTGGCCGAGAACCTGGCCTTCCCGCTGCGCAACCGCAAGGTGCCCGAGGACCAGATCAAGCAGCGTGTGGGCGTGATCGCCGAGATGCTGGAAATGAGCGGCCAGCTCAACCAGCGCGCGGCAGGCCTCGCGGCCGACGCCAAGCAGAAGATCTCGCTGGGCCGTGGACTGGTGCGCGCCGATGTGGCGGCCGTGCTGTTCGACGAGCCGCTCACGGTGATCGACCCGCACCTCAAGTGGCAGCTGCGCCGCAAGCTCAAGCAGATCCACCACGAACTCAAGCTCACGCTGATCTACGTGACCCACGACCAGGTGGAGGCGCTGACCTTTGCCGACCAGGTGGTAGTGATGACGCGCGGCAAGGCCGTGCAGGTGGGGTCGGCCGATGCCTTGTTCGAGCGGCCCGCGCACACTTTTGTGGGGCACTTCATTGGCTCGCCGGGCATGAACTTCTTGCCTGCGCACAGCGAGGGCGACAGCCTCACTGTGGCCGGGCACCGCCTGGCCAGCCCCGTGGGCCGTGCGCTGCCAAACGGTGTCCTGCAGGTCG
This sequence comes from Acidovorax sp. Root568, assembly GCF_001427445.1. Classification (NCBI taxonomy): domain Bacteria; kingdom Pseudomonadati; phylum Pseudomonadota; class Betaproteobacteria; order Burkholderiales; family Comamonadaceae; genus Acidovorax; species Acidovorax sp. Root568. The sequence continues at coordinate 96,679 of NZ_LMGP01000019.1, forward strand.
GCATCCGGCCCGAATACCTAGCGCTGGCCCAGCCGCAGCAGCCGGGCGCATTACCTTGCAACGTGGTGCAAGTGCAGGACATCGGCACCTACCAGATGCTGACCGCCAAGGTGGGCGAGCACACCGTCAAGGCGCGCTTCACGCCCGAGACGCGGCTGCCATCGGCCGGTGACACGGCATGGCTGCAGGTGCTGGGAACCCACACCTGCTTCTACCAGAACGAGCAGTTGCTGACCGCGGAGGTCGCACCATGAGCGCCGCCCGGCCGCCCGAAGGCGCTCAGCACCGCAGTGCGCAGCACGGAGGTTTCCAATGAGTACCACGACCAAACCCGTGAACCAGAAGGCCTGGTTCCTGATCTTGCCCGTGATTTTGTGTGTGGCCTTCTCGGCCATCCTGCCGCTGATGACGGTGGTGAACTACTCGGTGCAAGACATCATCAGCCCGGAGCGCCGCGTGTTCGTGGGCACCGAGTGGTTCGTGCAGGTGATGCGCGACGAGGAACTGCACGCCGCGTTGCTGCGCCAGCTCACCTTCTCGCTGGCCGTATTGGCGGTGGAGATTCCGCTGGGCATCCTGCTGGCGCTGTCCATGCCTGCGCAGGGCTGGAAGTCGTCGGCCGTGCTGGTGGTGGTGGCGCTGTCGTTGCTGATCCCCTGGAACGTGGTGGGCACCATCTGGCAGATCTATGGCCGTGCCGATATCGGCCTCATGGGCAGGCTGCTGCAAGAGGTGGGCATCGAATACAGCTACACCGGCAACGCGACGCAGGCCTGGCTCACGGTGCTGCTGATGGATGTGTGGCACTGGACGCCGCTGGTCGCGCTGCTGGCCTTTGCCGGGTTGCGCTCCATCCCCGACGCGTACTACCAGGCGGCACGCATCGATGGCGCCAGCAAGTTCGCGGTGTTCCGCTACATCCAGCTGCCCAAGATGCGTGGCGTGCTGATGATTGCGGTGCTGCTGCGCTTCATGGACAGCTTCATGATCTACACCGAGCCGTTCGTGCTGACCGGCGGCGGACCGGGCAATGCCACCACCTTCTTGAGCCAGTACTTGACGACCAAGGCCGTGGGCCAGTTCGACCTGGGCCCTGCCGCAGCGTTTTCGCTGATCTATTTCTTCATCATCCTGCTGCTGTGCTTCATCCTCTATAACTGGATGCAGCGCGTGGGTACCGCCAGCAACGAAGGAGCCGGCCATGAATGAAAAGCGCTTCCAGAAGCGGTCGATCTTCCTTGTTGTCTACCTGCTGTTCGCGCTGTTGCCCATCTACTGGATGGTCAACATGAGCTTCAAGACGAACGAGGAGATTCTTTCGACCTTCACGTTCTTTCCCCAGCACTTCACCTGGGCCAACTACAAGACCATCTTCACGGACGAGTCCTGGTATTCGGGCTATATCAACAGCCTGATCTATGTGGGCATCAACACGGTGATCTCGCTCACCGTGGCGCTGCCCGCTGCTTATGCCTTCAGCCGCTATCAGTTCCTGGGCGACAAGCATGTGTTCTTCTGGCTGCTGACCAACCGCATGACACCGCCCGCCGTGTTTCTGCTGCCGTTCTTTCAGCTCTACACCACCGTGGGGCTGATGGACACGCACATTGCCGTGGCACTGGCGCACCTGCTGTTCAACGTACCGCTGGCGGTGTGGATTCTGGAAGGCTTCATGAGCGGTATTCCGCGCGAGATCGATGAGACGGCCTATATCGATGGCTACAGCTTTCCGCGCTTTTTCATGACCATTTTCCTGCCGCTCATCAAGGCTGGTGTGGGTGTGGCCGCGTTCTTCTGCTTCATGTTCAGCTGGGTCGAGCTGCTGCTGGCGCGCACGCTGACCAGCGTGAATGCCAAGCCCATCGTGGCCACCATGACGCGCACCGTGAGCGCCTCGGGCATGGACTGGGCGACGCTGGCCGCCGCTGGCGTGCTGACCATCGTGCCGGGTGCGATCGTGATCTGGTTTGTTCGCCACTACATCGCAAAAGGCTTTGCGATGGGGCGGGTTTGAGGAGGCAGCGACATGTTTGATTGGATGGCCTGGACGCTGCCCGTGGCGGTGTTCTTCATTTGCATCGTGCTGATGCTGATCGGTATGACGGTGTGGGAGATCAAGTCGCCCACGACGATGCGCAAGGGTTTTTTGCCGCTGGAGACAACGCGCGGTGATCGGCTGTTCATTGGGCTGTTGTCGGCGGCCTACGTGAATCTGATTTTTGTCGGCGTCAGCGGCAAGCTGGCCCAGTGGTTCAGCCTGCAGGGCGACCCGTCGATCTGGATCAGCTTTGTGTTGTCGATGGCGCTGCTGCTGCTCATCCTGCGCAAGGGGTGAGGTGTTTGCAGGCAGCCTTGGTTTCAATGGTTCCCGTCGCGCGGCTCAACCCTTCCCCGGAGCCGCGTGACCCTTGCATCCAAAGGGGAGATGACTATGAGGAGACAGGCACTATGAAGACGCGGTACACAGCGCTGGCACTGGCAGTGGCGGTCATGACGGGTCAGGCCGCCATGGCGGGCGAGGCGGAGGCCAAAAAATGGATCGACACCGAGTTCCAGCCCTCCACGCTGAGCAAAGACCAGCAGATGGCCGAAATGAAGTGGTTCATGGACGCGGCCAAGAAGCTGCAGGCCAAGGGTGTGAAGGAAATCTCGGTGGTGTCCGAGACCATCACCACCCACGAATACGAATCCAAGACGCTCGCCAAGGCGTTTGAGGAAATCACTGGCATCAAGGTCAAGCACGACCTGATCCAGGAGGGCGACGTGGTCGAGAAGCTGCAGACCTCCATGCAGTCGGGCAAGTCCATCTATGACGGCTGGATCTCGGACTCGGACCTGATCGGAACGCACTACCGCTACGGCAAGATCATGAACCTGACCGACTACATGGGCGGTGCAGGCAAGGAGTGGACCAACCCCGGCATCGACATCAAGGACTACATCGGCACCAAGTTCACGACCGGACCAGACGGCAAGCTGTACCAGTTGCCCGACCAGCAGTTCGCCAACCTGTACTGGTTCCGCGCCGACCTGTTCGACCGCAAGGACATCAAGGACAAGTTCAAGGCCAAGTATGGCTACGATCTGGGGGTGCCGCTCAACTGGAGCGCCTATGAGGATATCGCCGAGTTCTTCACCAACGACGTGAAGAACATCGATGGCAAGCCTATCTATGGCCACATGGACTATGGCAAGAAGGACCCCTCCCTGGGCTGGCGTTTCACCGACGCATGGCTGTCCATGGCGGGCTCTGCCGACATCGGCGCGCCGAACGGCCTGCCGATCGACGAATGGGGCATCCGCGTGGCGGACGACAAGTGCACGCCCGTGGGCGCCAGCGTGGCCCGTGGCGGTGCGACCAACTCGCCCGCAGCCGTGTATGCGCTGACCAAGTACGTGGACTGGATGAAGAAGTACGCGCCCAAGGAAGCCACGGGCATGACCTTCGGCGAAGCCGGCCCCGTGCCCGCGCAAGGTCAGATCGCGCAGCAGATCTTCTGGTACACCGCCTTCACGGCCGACATGACCAAGCCCGGCCTGCCCGTGGTGAACGCCGACGGCACCCCCAAATGGCGCATGGCCCCCGGCCCCAACGGCCCCTACTGGAAGCAGGGCATGCAGAACGGCTACCAGGACGTGGGCTCCTGGACCTTCTTCAAGGACCATGACGCCAACAAGACGGCTGCCGCCTGGCTGTACGCACAGTTCGTGACGGCCAAGACCACGTCGCTCAAGAAAACGCTGACGGGCCTGACCCCGATCCGCGAGAGTGACATCCAGTCCAAGGCCATGACGGACGCCGCGCCCAAGCTCGGTGGCTTGGTCGAGTTTTACCGCAGCCCGGCGCGCGTGGCATGGTCGCCTACCGGCACCAATGTGCCCGACTATCCCAAGCTGGCCCAGTTGTGGTGGAAGAACGTGGCGCAGGCGGTCACGGGCGAGAAGACTCCCCAGGGCGCCATGGACACCCTGGCCGACGAGATGGACCAGGTGATGGCCCGTCTGGAACGCGCAGGCATGGCCCACTGCGCGCCCAAGCTCAACCCCAAGAGCGACCCCAACAAGTGGCTGAGCGACAAGCAGGCGCCCTGGAAGAAGCTGGCGAATGAGAAGCCAAAGGGCGAAACCATTGCCTACGACAAGTTGCTGCAGGCGTGGAAGGACGGCAAGACGCGCTGATCCACAGATCAAGGTGTGGTTGTAACCACCATTGATCGGCAGCCAGGGCTCACAAGGTCTCTGGCTGCCTTTTTTGCTCGATACCGCCCTCGGCACCTGTGCGGCTGCGGGGCGGGTTCTCACCCCGGGAGTGTCAGGAATTCAAGGGTAAACCCTTGGTTTCTACTCCGCCCATGGACAATCACCCCATGACCATTGCCACCGCACCCCTTCCTACACGGCGCGCCGATCTCCTGGCCCGCCTCGCCCAGCCGCACCAGTATGACCTCGCCGTGATCGGCGGTGGCGCGACGGGCCTGGGGGTGGCGCTGGATGCTGCGGCGCGCGGCTTCAGCGTCGTGCTGGTGGATTCACACGATTTCGCCAAAGGAACCTCGTCCCGGGCCACCAAGCTGGTGCATGGCGGGGTCCGTTACCTGGCCCAGGGCAACATCGCGTTGGTGCGCGAGGCGCTGCATGAACGCACTACTCTGCTGCACAACGCGCCCCATCTGGCGCAACCGCTGCCCTTTGTGATGCCGTCTTACCGTTTCTGGGAAACACCCTTCTATGGCATCGGGCTGATGATGTATGACGCGCTTGCAGGCAAGGCTGGCCTGGGCGCTACGGAGTTTCTGGGGCGCGCTCGCACCCTGCAATGTCTGCCCACCGCCCGTACCGAGGGGCTCAAGGGCAGTGTCAAATATTGGGACGGCCAATTCGATGACGCTCGCCTGGCCTTGGCCCTGGCGCGCACGGCCGCCAGCCTGGGCGCTTTGGTTGTCAATTACTGTCCCGCACGGTCGCTGGTTCACGAGGCTGGCAAGGTCGTGGGTTTTGTCTGCGAGGACGCGGACAGCGGCCAGCAATTCACGGTGCGCGCTCGGTCGGTGGTCAACGCTACGGGCGTGTGGGTGGACACCCTGCGCCAGATGGACGGCGAAGCCATCGGTCGGCCTGTCAAGCCCATGGTGGCGCCCAGCCAGGGGGTGCACATTGTGGTGGACCGGGAGTTCTTGCCGTCCGATCACGCGCTGATGGTGCCCAAGACGGCCGATGGCCGCGTGCTGTTTGCGGTGCCTTGGCTGGGCAAACTTATTCTGGGCACCACCGACAGCCCGCGCCAGGATGTGGTGCGCGAGCCTGAGCCCTTCCGGGAGGAAGTGCGGTTCATCCTGGAGGAATCCGCGCGCTACCTGACCCGCGCGCCCCGCGTCGAGGACATCCGTAGCATCTGGGTGGGCTTGCGTCCGCTGGTCAAGCCGCAGGACGACGACGGCGACAACACCAAGAAGATCAGCCGGGAGCACACCGTGCTGGCCAGCCGCAGTGGCCTGATCACCGTGACGGGTGGAAAATGGACCACCTACCGGGCAATGGCCGAAGATGTGTTGCAAAAATGCTTCACCACGGGGCTGTTGCCTGAAAAACCAGCTGGGGTGACCAATCATCTGCCGTTGGTGGGAACTCCTCGGGAGCCCGTACAGCACCGCATCAGCGATGCCCAAGGACTGCACTCTTACGGCACGGAAGCGGCTGAGGTGCGGGCAATGCCCGGAGCGCAGACGGATCTCGGGGGCGGCCTGACGGAGGCAATGGTGCGCTTTGCTGCCCGCTACGAATACGCCTGTACGGTGGAAGATGTGCTGGCGCGGCGTTCGCGTCTGCTGTTCCTGGATGCCCGCAAGGCGATTGAGCTGGCGCCGGTTGTCGCAGGCCTCCTGCGCGAGGAGCTAGGCGCCGAACCGCAACTGGAGGCCTTTCTGGCCCTGGCGCAACAGTATCTGCATGTGCCCACATGACACGCGCTTGACTTCCTAAAAGTCTTTTGCAATAATCGAGGGCTTCGCGTTTCATACGTGAAGTTTCTGCCCAGCGGGAAGTGCTGCAAATGGTTTGCGGTGCGGACGACGGGCCCAAGACTGACTGGCTGATTTGCAGCCCTTGAGAAGTTCTCTGGGGCTGTTGTCTTCTGGTGCAAGTTGGGAATATTGAAATGATCCAGACAGAATCTCGGTTAGAGGTTGCCGACAATACCGGCGCCAAGTCCGTCCTTTGCATCAAGGTGCTGGGTGGCTCGAAGCGTCGCTATGCAAGCGTTGGCGACATCATCAAGGTGAGCATCAAAGAAGCCGCTCCACGTGGCCGCGTCAAAAAAGGCGAGGTTTACAGCGCAGTGGTGGTTCGCACGGCGAAGGGTATTCGTCGCGGCGACGGTTCGCTCGTCAAATTCGACGGCAACGCAGCAGTGTTGCTGAATGCAAAGTTGGAGCCCATTGGCACCCGCATCTTTGGACCCGTGACGCGTGAACTGCGTACCGAGAAGTTCATGAAGATCGTGTCCCTGGCTCCTGAAGTTCTCTAAGGACGCGCCATGAACAAGATTCGCAAGGGCGACGAAGTCATCGTGCTGACCGGCCGTGACAAGGGCAAGCGTGGCACTGTGTCGCTGCGCAAGGATGACTCTCACCTCGTCATCGACGGTATCAACCTGGTCAAGAAGCACGCCAAGCCAAACCCTATGAAGGGTACGACGGGCGGCATCATCGAAAAGGCCATGCCGATCCACCAGTCCAACGTGGCCATCTTCAATGCCGCTACTGGCAAGGCTGATCGCGTGGGCATCAAGGTGCAGGCTGACGGCACGCGCGTTCGCGTGTTCAAGTCCAGCGGCGCTGAAATCAAGGCGGCCTAAGGGGTAAACATGGCACGACTCCAAGAAATTTACCGCGACAAGATCGCTCCCGAGCTGACCAAGCAGTTCGGTTACACCTCGCCGATGCAGGTTCCCCGTCTGACCAAGATCACCCTGAACATGGGCGTGAGCGAAGCAGTCTCGGACAAGAAGGTGATGGACAACGCTGTGGCCGATCTGACCAAGATTGCTGGTCAGAAGCCTGTGGTGACCAAGGCCAAGAAGGCTATCGCTGGTTTCAAGATCCGCGAAGGTCAGGCCATTGGCTGCATGGTCACGCTGCGTGGCGTGCAGATGTATGAGTTCCTGGATCGTTTCGTGACCGTGGCGCTGCCCCGCGTTCGTGACTTCCGTGGTATCTCCGGTCGCGCCTTCGATGGCCGTGGCAACTACAACATCGGCGTCAAAGAACAGATCATCTTCCCTGAAATTGAGTACGACAAGGTTGACGCCCTGCGCGGTCTCAATATCAGCATCACCACGACGGCCAAGTCCGACGAAGAAGCCAAGGCGCTTCTCGCTGGTTTCCGTTTCCCGTTCAAGAACTGAGGCGAAGCATGGCTAAAGTAGCTTTGATCCAGCGCGAACTGAAGCGCGAAAAACTGGCAGCCAAGTACGCAACCAAGTATGCGGAACTGAAGGCAATCGCTGGCGATGCCAAGCGCAGCGACGAAGAGCGTGATGCAGCCCGCCTGGGCCTGCAAAAGCTCCCGCGCAACGCAAACCCCACACGTCAGCGTAACCGTTGCGAAATCACCGGTCGTCCACGTGGCACCTTCCGTCAATTCGGTCTGGCTCGCGCCAAGATCCGCGAACTGGCTTTCAATGGCGACATCCCAGGTGTCACCAAGGCCAGCTGGTAAGCAGGCAGGAGAGATTAAACATGAGCATGAGTGATCCCATCGCTGACTTGCTGACCCGCATCCGTAATGCACAGATGGTCTCCAAGGCCACGGTTCTGGTGCCATCTTCCAAAGTGAAGATCGCCATCGCCCAGGTGCTGAAGGACGAAGGTTATATCGACGGCTTCCAGGTCAAGACCGAAGCTGGCAAGTCCGAACTCGAAATTGCCCTGAAGTATTACGCAGGCCGTCCAGTGATTGAGCGCATCGAGCGCGTCAGCCGCCCTGGTCTACGTGTCTACAAAGGCCGTGATTCCATTCCACAAGTCATGAACGGTCTGGGTGTGGCAATTGTCACAACGCCCAAGGGCGTGATGACCGATCGCAAGGCGCGCGCTACCGGTGTCGGTGGCGAAGTGCTCTGCTACGTGGCCTAACCCGCGGCATTGAGGAGAAACTGAAATGTCCCGAGTAGGAAAAATGCCCGTGACCATCCCCGCAGGTGTGGATGTGTCCGTGAAGAGTGACCAGATCTCCGTGAAGGGTTCTGGCGGCACCCTGTCGCTGGCGCAAAACGCGCTGGTGAAGGTGTCCAGCAATGAAGGCAAGCTCAGCTTTGAGCCTGCCAATGATTCCCGCGAAGCCAATGCCATGAGCGGCACGATTCGCCAGTTGGTCAACAACATGGTGGTCGGCGTCAGCAAGGGTTTCGAAAAGAAGCTGAGCTTGGTAGGCGTGGGTTACAAGGCTGCTGCAGCCGGTTCCAAGCTGAACCTGGCCGTCGGCTATTCGCACCCGGTCAACATCGAGATGCCCGCTGGTATCACGGTTGCCACCCCTACCCCCACTGAAGTGGTGATCAAGGGTGCTGATCGTCAACGCGTCGGTCAGATCGCCGCTGAGATCCGTGCTGTTCGTCCACCCGAGCCCTACAAGGGCAAGGGCATCCGCTACGCGGACGAAAAGATCACGATCAAAGAGACCAAGAAGAAATAAGGAGCTGCAACATGTTGACCAAGAAAGAGCAGCGTCTTCGTCGTTCGCGCCAGACCCGCATCCGCATTGCACAGCAAGGCGTGGCGCGTCTGACCGTGAACCGTACGAACCTCCATATCTACGCCAGTGTGATCTCCGGCGACGGCAGCAAGGTGCTGGCAAGCGCATCGACGGCAGAAGCCGACGTGCGCAAGTCGCTCGGCGGTTCGGGCAAGGGTGGCAATGCCGCTGCAGCCCAGATCATCGGCAAGCGTATCGCTGAAAAGGCGAAAGCTGCAGGTGTCGAGAAGGTTGCATTTGATCGCGCAGGCTTTGCCTACCACGGTCGCGTCAAGGCTTTGGCCGACGCAGCCCGTGAAGCCGGCCTGCAGTTCTAAGCGGAGCGGAATAAAAAATGGCTAAATTTCAACCCAAAGTGCAAGACGAAGGTCGTGACGACGGTCTGCGCGAAAAAATGATCGCGGTCAACCGCGTGACCAAAGTCGTGAAGGGTGGCCGTATTCTCGGTTTCGCCGCACTGACTGTGGTTGGCGACGGTGATGGCCGCGTGGGCATGGGTAAGGGCAAGTCCAAGGAAGTGCCTGCTGCTGTGCAAAAGGCGATGGAAGAAGCCCGCCGCAACATGGTCAAGGTGTCTCTGAAGAACGGCACCATCTATCACAACGTGACCGGCCACCATGGCGCGGCGGTGGTGATGATGGCTCCCGCACCCAAGGGTACCGGTATCATCGCTGGCGGTCCTATGCGCGCAGTCTTTGAAGTACTGGGTGTGACCGACATCGTGGCCAAGAGCCATGGTTCGTCCAACCCCTACAACATGGTCCGTGCTACCTTTGACGCGCTCGTCAATTCGACGACTCCGTCGAACGTTGCAGCCAAGCGCGGCAAGACAGTCGAAGACATCTTCGCCTGAACCGGAGCCTGAATATGACAACGCAACAAACCGTCAAGATTCAACTGGTGCGCAGCCCGATCGGCACCAAGGAATCGCACCGCGCCACCGTCCGTGGCCTGGGTCTGCGCAAGCTGAACAGCGTCAGCGAATTGAAGGATTCGCCCGAAGTTCGCGGCATGATTAACAAGATCAGCTACCTGGTCAAAATCGTCTGAGAGATAGATCATGGAACTCAATAGCATCAAGCCCGCAGACGGCGCCAAGCATGCCAAGCGCCGCGTAGGCCGTGGTATCGGCTCCGGCCTGGGCAAGACCGCTGGCCGTGGTCACAAGGGCCAAAAGTCCCGCTCTGGTGGCTACCACAAGGTGGGCTTCGAAGGCGGTCAAATGCCGCTGCAACGTCGCTTGCCCAAGCGCGGCTTCAAGTCGCACCTGCTCAAGTTCAATGCAGAAGTTACGCTGACGGCGCTGGACCAACTGGGCCTGGCCGAAGTGGATGTGCTGGCACTGAAGCAAGCTGGTCTGGTGGGCGAGCTGGCCAAGGTGGTCAAGGTCATCAAGAGCGGTTCCCTGAGCAAGGCAGTCAAGCTGTCTGGCGTGGGTGCTACGGCTGGTGCCAAGGCAGCCATCGAAGCCGCTGGCGGCAGCGTCGCCTGAGTGTGGCACTGAAGGAAGGCATCTGTGGCTACTAGCGCGGCTCAAATTGCAAAGACCGGAAAATTCGGCGACCTGCGTCGTCGTCTGGTTTTTCTGTTGCTGGCGCTGGTCGTATACCGCATCGGGGCTCATATCCCTGTGCCTGGTATCGATCCAGCCCAACTTCAGCAGCTGTTCAGTGGCCAGCAGGGCGGCATCCTGAACCTGTTCAACATGTTTTCGGGTGGCGCGCTGTCGCGTTTCACAGTGTTCGCACTGGGGATCATGCCGTACATCTCTGCATCGATCATCATGCAGCTGATGACCTACGTGCTGCCTGCGTTTGAGCAGTTGAAGAAGGAAGGCGAAGCTGGTCGCCGAAAGATCACGCAATACACCCGTTACGGAACCCTGGGCCTGGCCCTGTTCCAGTCTCTGGGTATTGCCGTGGCTCTTGAAAGCTCTGCTGGCTTGGTTCTGAGCCCCGGTTTTGGCTTCCGCCTGACTGCGGTGGTCAGTTTGACGGCCGGAACCATGTTTCTGATGTGGTTGGGTGAGCAGATCACTGAGCGTGGTCTGGGCAACGGGATTTCGATCCTGATCTTCGGTGGTATCGCCGCCGGGTTGCCCAGTTCGATCGGTGGTCTTCTGGAGCTGGTTCGTACTGGCGCGATGAGCATCCTGGCAGCCATCTTCATCGTTATCGTGGTGGGTCTGGTGACTTACTTCGTGGTGTTTGTGGAGCGTGGTCAGCGCAAGATCCTGGTGAACTATGCACGGCGACAAGTCGGCAACAAGGTGTATGGCGGTCAATCGTCGCACTTGCCCTTGAAGCTGAACATGGCGGGTGTGATTCCTCCGATCTTCGCGTCGTCGATCATCTTGCTGCCTGCGACTGTGGTGAACTGGTTTAGTGCTGGTGAATCGATGCGTTGGCTCAAGGACATCTCGGGTGCACTGACTCCAGGTCAGCCCATCTATGTGATGTTCTATGCCGCTGCGATCATCTTCTTCTGCTTCTTCTACACGGCGTTGGTGTTCAACAGCCGCGAGACAGCAGACAACCTGAAGAAGAGTGGCGCGTTCATCCCAGGCATTCGTCCCGGTGAACAGACTGCCCGTTACATCGACAAGATCCTGGTTCGCCTGACCTTGGCCGGTGCCGTGTACATCACCTTCGTGTGTCTGTTGCCGGAGTTTTTGATCCTGAAGTACAACGTACCGTTTTACTTTGGCGGAACTTCACTGCTGATCATCGTGGTGGTGACCATGGACTTCATGGCCCAGGTCCAGAACTACATGATGTCGCAACAGTACGAATCGCTGCTCAAGAAGGCGAACTTCAAAGGCAGTGCAGGCGGTTGACATCACGAGGGCAGCGCCCAGCGCTGCCTGCAAAGAGTTGGATATCGGTTGAGTTGGCGCCCCACGATTTTTCGCGGGCACAAATTGTGTTCCGTGCGAAGCAGCCGGGACGGATGGAAAAGTTTTAGGAGAATGCAATGAGAGTTTCGGCTTCGGTCAAAAAAATCTGCCGCAACTGCAAGATCATCCGCCGCAAGGGTGTGGTGCGCGTGATCTGCACGGATCTGCGTCACAAGCAGCGCCAAGGTTGATTGGAAAGTATTAGAGGACGCATATGGCACGTATCGCTGGCATTAACATTCCGCCGCACAAGCACGCGGAAATCGGTTTGACCGCCATTTTTGGCATTGGTCGCACCCGCGCTCGCAAGATCTGCGAAGCAACTGGTATCGCTTACTCCAAGAAGATCAAGGATCTGACGGACGGCGATCTGGAAAAAATTCGCGAGCAAATCGAGCAGTTCACCATTGAAGGTGACCTGCGCCGCGAAACCACGATGAACATCAAGCGTTTGATGGACATCGGCTGCTATCGTGGCTTCCGCCATCGCCGCGGTCTGCCAATGCGTGGTCAGCGCACCCGTACCAATGCTCGCACTCGCAAGGGTCCGCGCAAGGGTGCAGCTGCACTGAAGAAATAAAGATTGAAAGATCATCATGGCTAAGTCTCCTGCCAATAACGCAGCTCAGCGCGTTCGCAAGAAGGTCCGGAAGAATGTTTCGGACGGCATTGCACACGTGCACGCCTCGTTCAACAACACCATCATCACGATCACCGACCGTCAGGGCAATGCTCTGTCGTGGGCTTCGTCCGGTGGCCAAGGTTTCAAGGGTTCGCGCAAGTCCACCCCATTCGCAGCCCAGGTGGCTTCGGAAGTGGCCGGTCGCGCTGCCATCGATCAAGGTATCAAGAACCTTGACGTTGAAATCAAGGGCCCAGGTCCTGGTCGTGAGTCTTCGGTGCGCGCATTGGGCGCACTGGGCATCCGTATCACATCGATCTCCGATGTGACACCGGTGCCACACAACGGCTGCCGCCCTCAAAAGCGCCGTCGTATCTAATCTCTCTAAGCCCACCGCCGCCTGTGAACGCGCAAGCGCCTCAGGCGGCTCCCGCAATGGTTTGCGGTAGATGACACAAAGGAAGCTCAAGTGGCACGTTACCTCGGCCCCAAGGCCAAACTCTCCCGCCGTGAAGGCACTGACCTGTTCCTGAAGAGCGCACGCCGCTCGATCGCTGACAAGTCCAAGTTCGACTCCAAGCCTGGTCAGCACGGCCGCACCTCGGGTGCCCGCACTTCTGACTACGGTCTGCAACTGCGTGAAAAGCAGAAGGTCAAGCGCATGTACGGCGTGCTGGAAAAGCAATTCCGCCGTTACTTCGAAGCCGCCGAAGGCAAGAAGGGCAACACTGGCGCCAATCTGCTGTTCCTGTTGGAGTCCCGTCTCGACAACGTCGTGTACCGCATGGGTTTCGGCTCCACTCGCGCTGAAGCGCGCCAGCTGGTGTCGCACAAGGCGATCACCGTGAACGGCAAGTCCGTGAACATTGCTTCGTACCTCGTGAAGACGGGTGACGTGGTGGCTGTGCGTGAAAAGTCCAAGAAGCAAAATCGCGTGGTGGAAGCCCTGCAACTGGCAGCTCAAGTGGGCATGCCTGCATGGGTGGAAGTGAATGCCGAGAAGGCAGAAGGCATCTTCAAGAAGGTGCCAGACCGTGATGAGTTTGGCGCCGACATCAACGAATCGCTGATCGTTGAGTTGTACTCGCGCTAATCGGTCGAGTACGTAATTCAAGAAAACCGTCCCTAAACCGCGAGGCATCGCGGTTTAGGCGCTTCACCAGCCTTACCGGTGTAACGAGCTGGGGGTATTGAGAGGAAGTCTGAATGCAAACCAATTTGCTGAAACCCAAGGCGATCAATGTCGAGCAGCTTGGCCACAACCGTGCCAAGGTCGCACTGGAGCCGTTCGAGCGTGGGTACGGCCACACGCTGGGCAACGCCATTCGGCGCGTCCTGCTCTCGTCCATGGTGGGTTACGCAGCGACGGAAGTCACCATTGCAGGCGTTCTGCACGAGTATTCGTCTATTGACGGTGTTCAAGAGGATGTGGTCAATATCCTGCTGAACCTCAAGGGTGTGGTGTTCAAGCTCCATAACCGCGATGAAGTGACGTTGAGCCTGCGCAAAGATGGCGAAGGTGTGGTCACTGCCCGTGACATCCAGACCCCTCACGACGTGGAAATCGTCAATCCTGATCACGTGATCGCCAACCTGTCTGCTGGCGGGAAGCTGGACATGCAGATCAAGGTAGAGAAGGGTCGCGGCTATGTGCCCGGCAATCTGCGCCGCTATGCCGACGAATCGACCAAGTCGATTGGCCGCATCGTGCTGGACGCGTCGTTCTCCCCCGTGAAGCGTGTGAGCTACACCGTGGAAAGCGCCCGTGTGGAGCAGCGTACCGACTTGGACAAGCTGGTGGTCGAGATCGAGACCAACGGCGCGATCACTGCCGAAGATGCCGTGCGGGCATCTGCCAAGATCCTGGTGGAACAGCTGGCGGTATTCGCGCAGCTGGAAGGCGGCGAGCTGGCTGCGTTCGACGCACCCGCAGGCCCACGTGGCAATGCGACGTTCGATCCGATTCTGCTGCGTCCTGTGGACGAGCTGGAACTGACCGTGCGTTCTGCCAACTGCCTGAAGGCGGAGAACATCTACTACATCGGTGATCTGATTCAGCGCACCGAGAACGAGCTGCTCAAGACGCCTAACCTCGGCCGCAAGTCGCTCAACGAAATCAAGGAAGTGCTGGCATCGCGTGGCCTCACCTTGGGCATGAAGCTTGAGAACTGGCCGCCAGCAGGTCTGGACAAGCGTTAAGCCAAAGCTATAATCGAAGGCTGCCCAAATTTTGGGCGCCCGGTTTGATGTCCCCCGCAAGGGGGACTTTTCGTTCCCTCCGGGGAACAGTGCCTCGGACAGTACCTGATACGGCTGCCTGATTTAATTACATAGACAGTAGAAAGAAAGCACCATGCGCCACGGACACGGCCTTCGCAAACTCAACCGCACCAGCTCGCACCGCCTCGCGATGCTGCAGAACATGATGAACTCGCTCATCGAGCACGAAGTCATCAAGACCACCGTCCCCAAGGCCAAGGAACTGCGCCGCGTGATCGAGCCCATGATCACCTTGGCCAAGGAAGATTCTGTCGCCAACCGCCGCCTGGCATTCAACCGTCTGCGTGACCGTGACAGCGTGACCAAGCTGTTCAACGACCTGGGCCCGCGTTTCAAGGTGCGTCCTGGCGGTTACACCCGCATTCTGAAGATGGGCTTCCGCGTGGGCGACAATGCGCCTATGGCCCTGGTCGAATTGGTCGATCGTGCTGCAGAAACCGAAAATAATTCGGCAGCAGCTGAATAATAGGGTATAATTTATTTCTTATCGCGCGATGGAGCAGTCTGGTAGCTCGTTGGGCTCATAACCCAAAGGTCGGAGGTTCAAATCCTTCTCGCGCAACCAAAACATAGCAAGCATTGCTAAAACAAAACGCCCACTCCACAGTGGGCGTTTTTGTTTGTGCTCTCACTCGTTGCTTGTGCTCCTCCATGAGGGCGCGAGTTGGCGTGTTGATGACAACTTGTTCCTCCTGCGCAGAGCGCCATCGCGCTCCTACCGGCTCAGTGAGCGAACAGATCTGCCTTGGCGGCCTTGGTGATGGCCACCACACAGGGGTGCGTAATGCGCCTTTCAATGGAGATCGCAAAGAATTCCTCCACCAAGTCTGAGGAGCGGCCGATAACCTCCACGCCAAACTGAGCAGTGGTCTCCTCTTCCAGCACGGAGGGGGATGTGAAGATGCCTCGGCCTTCCCGCCCAAACGCATTCATCAACGCGCTGTCGTCAAACTCGCCGACGAGACGGGGTTGCAGGTGGTGCTTGTTCAGCCAGTGGTCGAGTTGCTGGCGAACGGACGACATGGGACCTTGGATGAGCATGGGCGCACCATGCAGGCACTGGGGGAACGGCCCCTCCAACTGCGCCCGCAGGGCGGGGGCGCACAGAAAACTCATGCTGCTGGTGCCCAGTGGGTGGTTGAAGGCTTTGACGCCGATCTTGTTGGAAACAGGCTCGTCTGCCAACACCAAGTCCAGCCGGTGCAGGCTCAACTGCGCAATCAATTCGGGAAACTTGCCCTCATGGCAGGTCATGTGCACGCGCTGCGGCATGCCCAGTGCGGGCTCCAGCAGGTGGTAGGCCACCGACTTGGCTACCGAGTCGGCCACCCCCACGCGGAATTCCAGCGGCTTCTCTTGTCCACGCGCCAGTCGGATGGATTTTTCCAGCTCGTCGCCCAGCGCGAAGATCTGTTCGGCATACCCCAGGGCCACACGCCCCTCGCTGGTCAGCTCCAGGCCACGCCCCCTTTTCCGGAACAGGTCGTGGCCCAGCCACTCTTCCAGTTGCTTGATCTGGCCGGACAGTGTTTGCGGAGTGGTGTTGAGCTGCTCACCGGCCCGCATCACACCGCCAGCCTTGGCAACCGTCCAGAAGTAGCGCAGGTGCTTGAAGTTCATACTGCCCAAATGCTTCGCATAAATCGAAGAATAAAACTCAATAAAACGAATATACGCGAAGTATGAAATTCTCTACATTGACGTTTGGCAGCTTCCGTGGCGATCTACGCTGCGGCCTGGAGCTGCCTGTGTTCACAAGGAGTAGCAACGATGCGTATCACGACCCGAGGACAGCTGGCGGTGTCCGCCATGACCGACCTGGCCCTGCGCCAGAAGATGCGGCCCGTGCCCTTGTCCACCATCAGCGCACGGCAGGGGATTTCTCTGTCTTACCTTGAACAGCTGTTCAGCGCACTGCGCCGCGCCGGCTTGGTAGACAGTACCCGAGGGCCCGGTGGCGGCTATACGCTGGCACGGCAAGCGGAGCAGGTATCGGTGGCGGAAATCATCCTGGCGGTAGAAAACCTCAAGACCGACGAACTGCAGAACCTGGGGCCCAGTCAGGCCGCCCAGGTCAAATCCATGACGGGAGAACTGTGGACCAGCTTCAACTCCCGGGTGATGGAGTACCTGCAGTCGGTGACGCTTCAGGACCTTGTCACCCAGGCGCTGGAGCAGGGCACAGTCGTGGAAGAAAAAGCCCCTGCTGCGCGGGCCAAGCTGCCGCTGGCACCCAAGCCTCGCCCTTTGATGGCGCGGGTCAACGTGCCCAACTCGGTGTTTGCCCTGGGGACCATGCCGATCCTGCAGCGTCGCTGAAGCGGCCGCCATATGGTGCTGCGGGGCGCTGTGAACGGCGCCACGCAAGCGAGGGCCATGGCCAGCGGCTCCTGGCGCGGGCTACAGCTGGTGCGCCAGCTGCTTGATTCCCCGGATCAGCATCTCCACCGAGATCGCGACCAGGATCAGGCCCATCAGGCGTTCAAACGCCATCACCACGCGTTCGCCCACCAGGCGCTGGATGCGTTCGGCCAGCAGCAACACCACGGCACACACGGCCATGGTGACGCACAGTGCGCCCACCCATTCCCATCGCCGCTCGGGGGCCTGGGCCACCAGCAGCATCACCGTGGCCAGCGCCGAAGGGCCTGCCAGCGCGGGGATGGCCAGCGGCACGATCAGCGGCTCGCCCGGTAGCTCCGCCTGTGGTCCGTCCGCCGACGGGAAGATCATGCGCAGTGCGATCAGAAACAACACCACGGCACCGGCAATCTGCAACGACAGGTCGCTCAAATTCATGACCCGCAGGAACTCCGCCCCGAAGAACAGGAACACCAGCAGCAGTGCAAACGCAATCAGCACCTCCCGCAGGATCACCCGCGCCCGGCGCTCGGGCGCCACGCCCCGCAGGGCATTGGCAAAGATGGGGATGTTGCCCAGCGGATCGGTGATCAGCAGGAGCAGGATGGTGGCCGACGCGAAGGTGTAGCTCACGTTGCGTACACCGCGTCCAGCGAGCGAAAGCCCTTGATCTCAATCGGGTTGCCGCTGGGGTCGTGGAAGAACATCGTCCACTGTTCGCCCGGCTGGCCTTCAAAACGCACCTGCGGCTCCAGCACGAAGGCGGTGTCGGCGGCCTTCAGCCGTGCGGCCAGCGCATGCCAGTCGGGCAACTCCAGGATGGCGCCGAAGTGCGGCATGGGCACCAGATGGTCTCCCACGTGCCCGGTGCGGGCGCTGGCAAACGGCGTGCCCAGATGCAACGAGATCTGGTGGCCGAAGAAGTCGAAGTCCACCCAGGTGTCGGTGCTTCGGCCCTCCAGGCAGCCCAGCACGCCGCCGTAAAAGCGCCGGGCGGCATCCAGGTCGGTGACGTGAAAGGCGAGGTGAAAAAGGCTGCGCATCCCGCAGAGGATAGCAGCCAGTGCCACGCCGTGGCGCGGCCGGGAGGTCGGTCAGGCGACCGACGGATCGGCGGCCATGTTGTCAAACTTCTTGAAGTACTGGCGCGCCATGGCCACCAGCTGGGCGTCCGTCGGATGGTCTGCGGCCACCGAGTCGACCACCACGCCGGCCACGGCCGCATGGTGTTTGGCGGCCCAGTCGCGGAACTGGTTGCGCACCAGGCCCGGGCCGGCCAGCAGCACCTCGCGGGTGTCGGTCAGTGTCTGGGCGATATCGGCAAAAAACGGCGCGAGGTCGTCGGCCTTGCCCTGGTGCTTGTGGTGGCTGCGGGACTTGATGCGCTGGGCTTCCGCGTGTTCGCGATCGAACATCACTACATGGGCTTCGGATTGGTCCATCCAGACAACGGCGTGAAAAGTGCTCATGAATCGGCTTTCTTGAAGGAGTGAAAAAAAACGGGAAAGAAGCAGCCTGAGTGCGTGCGTTCGCTCATGCCGCCCGCCGGTGTTGCTCGGCCTTTTCCTGGCAATGCACACAGCGTGCGGCCTCGGGCGTGGCGTGCAGGCGGGCGGCGGTGATGTGGGTGCCGCAATCCGTGCACTCGCCGTAGGTGCCGGCCTCGATGCGGGCCAGGGCGGCCTCGACAGCCGCCAGGTGTGCGGTTTCGCGTTCGTCCAGGGCAAATTCCAGCTCGCGTTCGGTGGCAACCTGGGCACGCGGGTCTTCCGGTTGTCCGAAGTGGTCGGCGGCGGCCTCGGCGCGGCCGATGACACCGCCGCGCTGCGCGGCCAGTTGGGCCAGCAACTCGGATTGCTGGGCCAGTAACTGCTGGCGGAAAGGTGCGGCTTGGGTCTTGTCCATGCGGGGTCTCCTCGGGGTGATCGGATACCTGCATGGTGCGCCTGTGCGCGGCGCGCTGGGTTGACCAAGGTCAAGGGATGGCGCGCGGTGTCCCCACCCTGGTGACACCGCTGCGTGGCGGGCTCAGCGCTTGGGCGGGCGCGCCAGCATCTCGGCGGTGTTGGTCTTGCGGTCCGCGTTCACGCGCTGCACATGGGGGCGTTCGGCCATGCGGGCGAGGTAGTCGCGCACAGGCAGGTCGGCCAGGTAGTCCTTGCCGTAGATGATCTTGGTGGCGGAGCTGACCAGCGGCAGGTGAACGATGGCCGCGCAGTCGGCCATCGTGAAGGTGTCGCCGCCCACGTAGGGGCTGAACTTTGCCAACTGGCCGAAGGCGGCGATGTTCTTCTGCAGTTGTGCGCCCACCTTTTCCTTGGCGGTGTCGCTCACGGTACCGCCAAAGAACGCTTGCGGATACAGGTTGCGTGCCACCAGCTCCAGGTGCAACTCCAGAAAGGTGATCAGCTCGCGCACCTTGGCGGCCTGGAAGGGGTCGGCCGGGATCAGTGGGTGATCGGGGTGGGCGGCTTCGATGTAGTCGGCGATCACCGCCGATTCACACAGCGCTCCCTGCGGCGTGCGCAGGTAGGGCACCTTGCCCAGCGGGCTGGCGTTGCGATCGGTCTCGCCCACCCAGGCCAGTTCTTCGGTGAACGGCAGGCCCTTTTCGAGCAGCGCAAGCTTGACCTTGTTGTAGTAGTTGCTGGCCGAAAAGCCGCAGAGTGTGAGCATGGTGTGTCTCCGATGTGTTGTAGGGGCAAGCGCACATCCTAGGCCCGCACCTGGTGCGGGGCGGTCACGCAGATGACCCGTGCGCTGGCTGGCGCGGACTGCGCACCTACAATGGCGCTTCCATGTCGTTGCCGTCCCTCCAAACCATCCGCAGCCTTCGCTGGCTCGCCCGCTGTGTGCTGGCGTGGTTTGTGTTGTCGATCGGCGTGGCCGTGGCGTCGCCGCTGGTGCACCCGCAGGCCATGGAGCTGATCTGCTCCGGCTCGGGAGCGATCAAGGTGCTGGTCAAGACCGACGACGGCGCCAAGGAGCTGCCCAGCCACACGCTGGACTGCCCGCTGTGCGCGCATGTGGGCGCTCCCCCTCCCGCATCGCAGGCCCAGCTGCCTGTGGTCCACCCGCTGGCGCATGCCCTGCGCCCCATCCCTGCCGCGCACATTGCAGCGCGCACCGCCGCGCCCCTGCCGCCGCGCGGGCCCCCATCGCTCTCCTGAAATCGCTATTGATTCGATAGCTGCTGGCGCATGATTCACTTGCGCTTGCGGCCTATTTGGTTTGATTTTCAGGAGTTTCCATGCGCAAAAGCCGCATGGCGCTGGCCGTGGCCAGTGCCTTTCCCGTCGTCCTTGGCATCGCGTCCGCCGGGGCTTCATCCGCATTCGCCCAGACCGCTGACAGCACCAGCACCACCAGCCATGCCCCCGTCAAGGAACTGGGCGTGGTCACCATCACCGGCGGCCAGCCCACCTCGCTGCCCACGCAGATCCCCACCACCATCGAGGGCGTGACGCGCGAGCAGATCGAGCACTCGATCAACGCCACCGACAGCGAAGACGCCCTCAAGTACCTGCCCAGCCTGCTGGTGCGCAAGCGCTATATCGGCGACTACAACCACGCCGTGCTGTCCACCCGCGCCTCGGGCACGGGCAACCCGGCGCGGTCCATGGTGTTTGCCGATGGCATTTTGCTGAGCAACTACCTGGGCAACGGCCCCACCAACGCGCCACGCTGGATGCTGGTCACGCCAGAAGAAATTGAGCGCGTGGACGTGCTCTACGGCCCGTTTTCGGCCGCCTACGCAGGCAACTCGGTGGGCGCGGTGGTGGACTACGTCACGCGCATGCCGACAAAGTTCGAGGCGCACGGGCAGGTCAGCTATCAGCACCAGCCCTTTGACCTGTACAGCACCAACGGCACCTATGGCGGCAAGCAGGTCAGCGCCTCGGTGGGCAACAAAAATGGCGACTGGTCGTGGTTCCTGAACTTCAACAAGACCGACAGCGAAGGCCAGCCGCTCACCTTCCCCACACGCCTGGTGTCTGCAGGCACCGTGGGCAGCGCGGGCACACCCGTGACGGGCGCAGTGCTGGGCAACAACCGCAGCAACCAGCCCTGGTACCTGCTGGGCACGGCCACCCAGTACCACACGCAGCAAGACCACATCAAGGCCAAGATCGCCTACGACTTTTCGCCCACCGTGCGCGCCGCCTACACCTTTGGCTGGTGGCACAACGCATCCGAAGGGCGGCCCACCAGCTACCTGCGCGATGCCAATGGCAATGCGGTGTACGGCGGCACGGTCAACATCAATGGCCGCTCGTTTGCGCTCACGCCTACGGACTTCAATGTGTCCAACGAAGACCTCACACATTTCATGCACGGCCTGTCGGTCAAGAGCCGCACACAGGGCGTGTTTGACTGGGAAGTGGCTGCCAGCCTGTACGAATACCAGACGGACACCCTGCGCGCTGCTACCGTGGCGCTGCCTGCCACGCTGAACGGTGGGGCAGGGCGCATCGTCAACAGCAAGGGCACGGGCTGGAACACGCTGGCCGCCAAGGGCACCTGGCGGCCCGATGGGCTGCAGGGCACGCACATCGTGGACTTTGGCTTGCAGCGCGACAGCTACCAACTGCGCACTATCGAAAACGCTACGACGAACTGGATCAGCGGTGATGGAGGCGCCCGCAACCAGGCCTTCAACGGCGACACGCAGCTCATTGGCCTGTGGGCGCAAGACACCTGGAAGATCGCGCCACGGTGGAAAGCCGTGCTGGGCGCCCGCGCCGAGCGCTGGAGCGCCAGCAATGGCCAGACCGGCAATGCCACCACCACGCTGAGCCACCCCGAGCGCAACGAGACCTATGTCTCGCCCAAGGCTGCCGTGGCCTACCAGGCCAGCGACCTGTGGGTGCTCAAGGCCTCCACCGGACGCGCCGTGCGCATGCCCACCGTGGCCGAGCTGTACCAGGGCGGCATCAACGGCAGTGGCACGCTCATCAACAACGACCCCAATCTGAAACCCGAGAAGAGCTGGACCACCGAGCTGACCGCCGAGCGGGACATGGGCAATGGCCTGCTGCGCCTGACCGCGTTTTTTGAGCGCACCAAGGACGCGCTGTACTCGCAAACCAATGTGCTCGTCACACCCAACGTGACCAACGTGCAGAACGTGGATGCCATCCGTACCAAGGGCATTGAGCTGTCGTACC
The DNA here is from genome assembly GCF_001427445.1 of Acidovorax sp. Root568. NCBI lineage: Bacteria > Pseudomonadati > Pseudomonadota > Betaproteobacteria > Burkholderiales > Comamonadaceae > Acidovorax > Acidovorax sp. Root568. The sequence continues at coordinate 118,757 of NZ_LMGP01000019.1, forward strand.
AGGCCGCCAACGTCTTTGTGCGCGGGCTGGAGCTGGGCAGCAGCCTGACCTGGACGGATTCCAAGATCACGCGCAACGACAAGTTCCCGGCCAGCGTCGGCCAATGGCAGCCCCGCATCCCCGAGTGGCGCGCCACTGCGGTGGCCACCTACCGGCCCGATGACAAGTGGTCGTACACCCTGGGCGCGCGCTACAGCGGCAAGCAGTACAGCACGCTCGACAACAGTGACCCCAACGGCTTTGCCTACCAGGGCGCGAGCCGCTACTTCACCACCGATGTGCGCGTGCGCTACCAGATCACCAAAGCGGTCAGCGCCGCCGTGGGCATCGACAACCTCAACAACTACCAGTTCTGGAACTTCCACCCCTACCCGCAGCGCAGCTACATGGCCGAGCTGAAGGTAAGCCTCTGAAAGGACAATATCCCATGTCTCTGAATACTATGAAAAAGATAGCTGCTGCCGCATGTTTGACTAGCGCTACAGCCCTGTTTGGCACTGCATCCGCCCATGTGGTGCTCGAATACCAGGTGGCCCCGGCCGGCGCCAGCTACAAGGCCGCGTTCAAGGTCGGCCACGGCTGCGGTGCGTCGCCCACGCGGCAGGTCGTGGTGGACATTCCTGCAGGCATGCGCGGTGCACGCCCCATGCCCAAGCCGGGCTGGACGCTGGAGGTGCAGCGCGACAAGCTGGCCCAGCCCTACACCAGCCACGGCCGCAGCATCACCGAAGACGTGGTACGCATCACCTGGACGGCCAAGACGCCGGACGACATGTTGCAAAGCGCGCACTACGACGAGTTTGTGCTCGTGGCCCAGGCGCCGGAGCAGGCGGGCACCGTGTACTGGCCGGTGCGCCAGGTCTGCACCGAGGGCCGCACCGATTGGACCGAGGTGCCCAAGGCGGGCCAGCAGCTGTCGGACCTGAAGTCCCCTGCCGCAGCGCTGGAGATTCTGCCCACCGGTGGCGCCGCTGCCCACAATCACTGACAGTCGGGCCCAGAGCCTGTTGCCGCTTCCCCTTTTCCTCTCGCAAACCGAAAGACATTCACCATGAAAAAACTGCTTCACACCGCTGCCGTCTTTGCCGCACTGCTGAGTGCCCCTGCATGGGCCCAGACCGCCGCCGTCAAGGTCGAAGGCGCCTGGGCGCGTGCCAGCGTGCAGGGCCAGAAGGCCACGGGCGCCTTCATGCGCCTGACCGCCAAGGACGGTGCTCGCCTGGTACGTGCCGAGTCGCCCGCTGCCGGCCTTGCCGAGGTGCACGAGATGAAGATGGAAGGCGACATCATGAAGATGCGTGCGGTGCCTACGCTGGATCTGCCCGCAGGCAAGACGGTGGAACTCAAGCCCGGGGGCTACCACATCATGCTGCTGGACCTGAAGGCGCCCCTGGCCAAGGACAGCGCGGTGCCCATCACCCTGGTGTTCCAGGACGCCAAGGGCGTGGAAAGCAAGCTCAACCTCACGTTGCCCGTGGGCACGGCTGCACCCGGTGGCGCCACGGCGGGCAGCATGATGGATGGGCATAAACACTGAGGTGACAGCCGCCGCAGCGCCTTCGCGGGCGCAACGCATTGGAGTAAGCTGTGACTCCTCAGAACCTTCAGCAGGTTCTCACGACCCACCTCTTGCGGAGCGGCCATGAGCGACACATCCAACTTCGGTTTCGGCAAATTCGTCCCCGGTTTTGACTTTTTGCAAAGCCTTGCCAAGGGGGCGTCCAGCAGCATTCCGCAGTTGCCCAACCTCAGCAATTGGGTGGCGCCCACCATCAGCGTCGAAGAGCTGGAAAAGCGCATCGACGAGCTCAAGGCCGTGCAGTTCTGGCTGGAGCAGAACTCGCGCGCGCTGGCCGCCACCATCCAGGCGCTGGAGGTGCAGAAGATGACCCTGGCCACGCTCAAGGGCATGAACTTCAGCATGGGCGATGTGGCCAACGCCTTCAAGCTCAAGACCGCCGATACGGTGATGAGCGGCGTGCAAAAAGCCGCTGACACGGTGACCGGCGCTGCCGAGGCCGTGGCGGGAGCTGCCGCCCGCGTGACAGGTCGCGCCAGCGCTGCCGACGAGCCCGAGGAGGAGCCCGCTGACACCGAGCTCGCCCCCCAACCCGCCAAAGGCAAAGCCAAGGGCAAGACAGCGGCGGCCGCCGAGCCTGCCGTGGTGGACCCGATGCAGTGGTGGGGCGCGCTCACGAGCCAGTTCCAGCAGATTGCCACCAACGCCATGAAGGACGCGGCCAAGCAGACCGCCATCGACACCACCAAGAATATGGCCACCGGCCTGGCCAAGGAAGCCCTCAAGACGGCCACCGGCATGGCCAGCCAGTTTGCCGCCAAGGGCATGCAGACCATGCAGGGCGGCGCCAAGCGCGCCGCGGCGTCATCAGCGGGCACTGCCAAAAAGGCCGCTGCCGCCAAGAAGCCCGCAGCCCGCAAAACCACTACGAAACCCGCCGCTAAAAAGGCCGGCAGCACCCGCAGCCCTGCGGCACGCAAGCGAGCGGGCTGACGCCAAAGCGGGCCGGTGTGGCAGCCCGCAGATGGCGCAGCACTGCCCCACCCCCGCCCAGGCCTGGAGACCATCACCATGAAACTCTTCCCCACCGGCCATGCCACCCACCCGCAGTGGCGCATGGCCGCTGCGCTGGTACTGGCGCAGTTGCGCGCCCAGATGGCACTGCCTGACTACGCGTCGGCGCCCACCCTGGGCCTGCTGTACATCACCGACCACTATGCCAACGAGGCCCAGGCGCTGCTCGACTACCTGAGCAACGAACTGCCCGAGGTGACCGACTGGAGCGGTACCGTGGGCGTGGGCGTATCGGCCAACAATGCCGAATACTTTGACGAGCCCGCGCTGTCGGTCATGCTGCTCGATGTGCCGGCCGACCAGTACCGCGTGTTTTCTGGCGTGGCACCGCTGCCCGCCCACGCGCCGCATGCCGGCGCAGGTTTTGTGGCCCATACAGCGCTGGTGCATGCCGACGGCCACACGCCGGAATTGGCCGAACTGCTGACCGAGATGGCCGCGCGCACTGACACCGGCTACCTGTTTGGCGGCCTCAGCGCCAGCCGCACGGCCAGCGTGCAGTTTGCCGTGGGCGGCGACGGCAACATGGCCGGGCAGGGCGGTGCCAGCGGCGTGTTTGACGGGGGCCTCTCGGGCGTGGCGTTTGGCGCGGGCGTGTCGCTGGTGTCGCGCGTCACGCAGGGCTGCCAGCCCGTGGGCGCGCTGCACACCATCACGGCCGCGCAGGAGAACGTGGTGCTTGCGCTGGATGGCGAGCCCGCGCTGGATGTGCTGCTCGATACGCTGCAGGTGTCGCTCGACGGTGGCGACCCGCAGCCTGCCCTGCGCAAGGTGCGCGCCACGCTGGCCGGACTGGTCAGTGCGGGTGAGCAGCCACAGGGCCAGCGCCGCACGGGCCACTTTGGCACCGACACGCGCGTGCGCCATATCCTGGGGTTGGACGGCTCCCGCCGGGGTGTGGCCCTGGCCGACCACGTGGAGCCCGGCATGCACCTGGCGTTCTGCCAGCGCAACGTGGCGGCCGCACGGGCGGACCTCATGCGCATCTGCGCCGAGATCCGCGAGGAACTATCGCCGGAGGAACTGGAACCCGCACCGATGGTGGCGTCCGGCGCGCCAGGGGAACTGGCCGCTGCGCCGGGCGTTGACGGACATGCTGGAGCGCAACCCGAGACGGGGCGGCGCATTTGCGGCGCGATCTATGTGAGCTGCTCGGGCCGGGGCGGGCCGCATTTTGGCGGGCCCAGCGCCGAGCTGCAGATCGTGCGCCATGCGCTGGGCGATGTGCCACTGGCCGGCTTTTTTGCGGGCGGCGAGATCGCCCACCACCATCTGTACGGCTACACCGGCGTGTTGACCGTGTTTGTGGACGGCGAGCCCTCGCCGCCCTGAGGTAGACGAGGGGAGGGGGCTGGCTGGCGCAGCAGCCCCCTCCATCGTCAACGCCGGTCAGCCCGCGCCGTTCTCGTCGGACTCGGCTTTTTCTTCGGGCGTCAGCCGCGTGGCCAGGATCTTGTCGATGGTCTTGCCATCCATGTCCACCACTTCCAGCTTCCAGTCCTCCCACTGCACCGTGTCGGTCACCTTGGGCAGGCGGCCAGTCAGCAGCATGATCATGCCGCTGAGGGTGTGGTAGCGGCCGCGCTCTTCCTCGGGCACGGCGTCCAGGTTCAGGCGGTCCTTCAGCTCGGGCACGGGAATGTGGCCGTCCAGCAGCCAGCTGCCGTCCTCGCGCTGCAGCGCCCACGAGGTCTCGGGGTCGCGCGGCTGGAACTCGCCGGTGATGGCCTCGATGAGGTCCTGCAGCGTCACGATGCCCTGCACCTCGCCGTATTCGTCGATGACAAACGCCATGTGCACGTCCGACAGGCGGAAGTTGTCCAGCAGCTCCATGCCCGTGATGGTCTCGGGCACATACAGCGCCGTTTGCAGCGGCTGGTCGGCTAGGCCCCCACGCGCCTTGTCGCGCAGGGTGCGGGACAGCCACTGGCGCGCGTTGATTACCCCCAGGATGTTGTCCATGCCGCCGCGCACCACCGGGAAGCGCGCATGGTCGGACTCTTCAATGCACTGGAGGTTGTCTTCAAACGGAGCATCGATGTCCAGACACACCACATCCCCGCGCGGCACCATCAGCGAGCCGATCTGGCGGTCGTCCAGGCGGAACACGTTGCGCACCATGGTGTGCTCGTGCGACTCGATCACGCCGGCGGTGGTGCCTTCGACCAGCATGGCGTGGATCTCTTCTTCGGTCACCGGGCTGCCACTGGTTTCCTTCACACCCAACAGGCGCAGCAGCGTGCGTGTGGACGTGGACAGCAGCAGCACAAACGGCTTGGTGGCCACCGCCAGAAAGTTGATGGGCCGCGCCACCAGGCGGGCAAAGGTCTCGGGGTACGACTGGCCGATGCGCTTGGGCACCAGTTCGCCCACCACGATGGAGAAGTACGTGATCAACACCACCACCAGACCCGTGGCCGCGTAGCCGCCGTAGGGCAGTGGCACCCCCAGGCGCTCCAGCCACGAGGCCAGCGGCGCGGCCAGCGCGGCTTCGCCCACGATACCGTTGAGCACGCCGATCGACGTGATGCCGATCTGGATGGTGGAGAGGAAGCGCGTGGGGTCTTCGCCCAGCTTCACGGCCGCGGCGGCACCGCTATCGCCCTCATCAATCAGCTTTTGCAACCGGACTTTGCGGGCCGTGACCAGAGCGATCTCTGACATGGCAAACAGGCCGTTGAGACAGATGAGGGCGAACAGTATTGCTATTTCCATACAAAGGGCGCCTTGCGCGCCCTTGGGAGTTGAGAAGCGACCAATTGTAAGGACAGGGGCCAGAGGCCTTGCGCAGGCTCCTAGCCACCTTCGGTTGGTAGGCCGGTTTCATCCCATTCGGGCAACCCGCCGCGCAGCCAGTACACCGACTGGAAGCCCTTGGCGGAGGCTACCTTGGCGGCCTTGTAGGACTTCCAGCATTCGGCGCCGTTGCACGCAAAAATCACCGGCTTGGCTCTGTCCAGGCCCTGAAGCTTGTCCAGCGCCTGGAAGTCATCCTGCGCGGCATTGAAGGCCACGTCCTTGAGGCTCTTTTCCACATACGCAGCGAACACGGCCCCGCGGATGCGCTTGGTCTTGAATTCCTTTTCGGTGCGGGTGTCCACCAGCGTGGCGCCCTGCGCCAGCAGGGTCTGGGCCTCGCGCGCGGTGACACGGTTGACCCCAGGCAGGCTGGTGGGCGTGAACAGCCCCAGCTCGGCCACGCGGCGGTATTCCACCGCCTCCGGGCGCACGGAGACTGGCGGCAGGCCGCTGGCGGAGGACGACGCGTTGAACCACTGGGCCAGCTTGTTGCGCGCATCCGCCGGCAGATCTTTTTTCACCACGATGGAGAACCCCCCCGGAACGGGCTGCGACGTGGCCAGCACCCGCGCGATGCCGGGGTGCGCCGCAGACCATTCGGCCCAGTCGTCCTCGCGCACCACGGTGGCATCGGCCGTGCCCAGGGTCAGGGCGGTGAGGCCCGCCTGGGGAAATTTTTCGTACTGCACGGCGCGCAGGTTCTGGAACGACAGCCCTGCCTCGTTCAGCATGCCGCGCGCCATGTAGGTATAGACCGAGTCTTGCTGGGGCAGGTAGAGCCTGCGGCCCTTCATCGCAGGCACTGCCGCCAACTGCTGCAGCCCGACCAGCAGGTATCTGTCTGATTTTTGCGTTGCGCCTACCAGTTCGTAGCCGCGTTGCAACGCAGACGCCGCCACCTGGGCAGGGCCAATGAAGATGTCATAGCCCGCGCTGCGGGTGGCGCGCATCACGTCGGCCATATCGTCGCTGGTCGTAAGTGCCACCGACTGGCCCGCGGCTTTCGACAGGCCCGATTCGGCAGCGGTGCGCAGGATGGAATGCGCCGCCTTGCGGGCGGTGGGCTCCACGGCCACGATGGCCGTCAGCTGGGCTTGTGCTGCGCTGCAACCCAGCCATAGGACAAGTAGCAGTCCCAGCGGGCCTCGGGTCGGTTTTCTGGTGGTGTTCATTGCGCTGCTCCTCTCCCCAAAACAAAGCGCGAATATGCCCACGCCCCCCGCACCTGCGTACGAATGTTTCCGATCTTTTGTTCTTGTTACTTCTGCTAACGACGCCGTGCGTGCGGCAGGAGGAGCGGCCGCACAGAATGCGGGCTGACCCGATCCCCCGTCCCCGCCCAATGGGGAGGGGCCACAAGGTTTTGTCCACCCCACAATTTGGAGACGTTTCCATGAAAGATTCGATGACCCTGCCGCGCCGTCACATGCTGGCCGGAAGTGCTGCTGCCCTGAGCGCGCTGGGCCTGGCCGGATGGACGGGCAGTGCGCGGGCCCAGCAGGCCGCAGCCTCTGCGGCCAAGCCGCTGCCCGCCTATGCGGGGTGGAAGTCGCCGGATGCGTTGATCGTGCACAGCAGCAGCACGCTGGAGACGCGCCGCTCCGCGTTCGGCACCAGCGTCATCACGCCGTCCAACCAGCTGTACGTGCGCAACAACCTGCCTGCGCCTGACGCGGCCATCCTGGACAACCGCGACGCGTGGACGGTGTCCGTCGAAGGGGTCAAGAGCCCGCGCAGCCTGACGCTGGCGGAGCTCAAGACGCTGGGCGTGGAAACCGTGGCCACCGTGCTGCAGTGCTCGGGCAATGGCCGGGGCTTTTTCCCCAGCAAGCCCAGCGGCACCCCCTGGTCGGTGGGCGCCGCCGGTTGTGTGGTCTGGAGCGGTGTGCCGCTGCGCAACGTGGTGGCCGCCCTGGGCGGGCTGGCCGATGGTGCCGCCTACCTGACCGGCACGGGGGGCGAGAAGCTGCCCGAAGGTGTGGACCCGCTGTCGGTACTGGTGGAGCGCTCGGTGCCCGTGAAGGCGATGGACGACGCCCTGCTGGCCTGGGAGATGAACGGCGAGCCGCTGTCGCTGGCGCATGGCGGCCCGCTGCGGCTGGTGGTGCCCGGCTACCAGGGCGTGAACAACATCAAGTACGTCAAGCGCGTTGCGTTTACCAGCGCACAGTCGCAGGCGCGCATCATGTCGCACGGCTACCGCATGTCGCCGCCCGGCAGCAAGGCCAGCCCCGACCAGCCTTCGGTGTGGGAGATGGGCGTGAAGTCGTGGATCAACGGCCCTTTGCCCGACAAGGGGGCACTCAAGCCCGGACAGGTGCAGGTGCATGGCGTGGCCTTTGGCGGCACGCGCGGCATCAAGGGCGTGGAGGTGTCGGCCGATGGCGGCAAGACCTGGTTGGCGGCCAAGCTCATCGGCCCCGACCTGGGCCCCTTTGCCTGGCGGCAGTTTGCGCTGCCGGTGCGCCTGGAGGCGGGCACCCATGTGCTGGCCAGCCGCGCCACCGACACGGCGGGCAATGTGCAGGCCGAGCAGCGCGAGGAAAACCTGGGCGGCTACAACAACGCCAGCTGGCGCGACCACGCCGTCACCGTGACCGTGGCCTGACATGGGTGGATTGAACCGAGCGCGCCGCCTCGCCGTGGCGGTGTGGTCGGCTGGCGCCTGTGCGTCGGCCTGGGCCGCCGACCCTGCCGAACTGGCGCGGGGCAAGGAGCTGTTCACCAAGATCCAGCCCGCCTGCGCCGTATGCCACACGCTACAGGCCGCCGGTGCCGAGGGGCAGGTGGGCCCGGTGCTGGACGAGCTGAAACCCGACGCGGGCCGCGTGTTGCGCGCGCTCAAGGCCGGCATCGGCGTGATGCCCTCGTATGCCGAGCGCATGAGCGAGAAGGACATGCTGGCCGTGGCGCAGTTTGTGGCACACGCCACAGGCGCGGCCAAGTAGGCGCAGCCTCTCGCGGCGGTTGCAGCAGCCTTGCCTCGCTGCAACCGCGCGCTGCTTCAGGCCGCCGTGCGCGACGGCACCAGCGCCGCGCCCGCCGCGCGCCCCTGCAACCCCTGGAACGCAAAGTCCACCTCTGGCACGCGGCCGCTCACGATGTCTGCCAGGGCCTTGCCCGAGCCGCAGGCATGCGTCCAGCCCAGCGTGCCGTGGCCGGTGTTGAGGAACAGGTTGCCCACCTTCGTCTTGCCGATCAGCGGCACGTTGCTGGGCGTGGCGGGGCGCAGGCCACTCCAGAACTGGGCCTGGCTCGCCTCGCCCGCGCCAGGGAAGAGCTGTTCCACACGCCGCACGATGGCCTCGCAGCGCACCTGGTTCAGGTGGCGGTCGTAGCCGTTCAGCTCGGCCGTGCCTGCAATGCGCAGGCGATCACCGCCGCGTTCGCTGGTGTAGCGCGAGAACACGAGCTTGAACTCGTCGTCCGTCAGGCTCACCTGGTGCGCCTTGCTGGCGTCCTTGACCGGCATGGTCACCGAGTAGCCCTTGGCCGGGTAGATGGGCAGCTGGATGCCCAGCGGCTGCGCCAGCAGCGGGCTGAACGAGCCCATGGCCAGCACAAACGCGTCGCCGCGCACGCGCTCGAAGCGGCCTTCGGCATTGGTCACTTCCACATGGTCGATGCGGCCGCCTGCCTCGCGCAGTGCGGTGATGTGGTGGCCCATGCGGAACTGCACGCCCGCCGCTTCACACAGCTTGGCCAGCTCGCGTGTGAACTGGTTGGCATCGCCGGATTCGTCCTCGGCCGTGTAGGTGGCGCCGGCGAGCTGCGGGCGGATGTGGGCCAGGGCGGGCTCGATGCGCACGGCCTCGTCGGCGCTGATGACCTGGCGCTCGCAGCCGAGTTGGCGCATTTGCTCGGCAGGGGCCAGGGCGCCGTCGAATTCTTTTTGGTTGGTATAGAAGTGCAGGATGCCTTGCGTGCGCTGGTCGTACTGGAGGCCGGTGGCCGCGCGCAGCTGCTGCAGCGTGTCGCGGCTGTAGGTGCCCAGGCGCACGATCTGCTCGATGTTGTGGCGCGTGCGCGCTGGCGTGCAGTTACGCAAAAAGGACAGGCCCCACAGCCACTGGCGCATGTCGGCGCGGATGCGGAACAGCAGGGGCGCATCCTCCTTGCCCAGCCACTGCAGCACCTTGAGCGGCGCACTGGGGTTGGCCCAGGGTTCGGCGTGGCTCACCGAGATCTGGCCGCCGTTGGCAAAGCTGGTCTCGGCACCGGGCGCACCCTGGCGGTCGATGACGGTCACCTCGTGGCCGAGTTGCGAAAGGAAATAAGCCGAAGTCACGCCGAGCAAGCCGGCGCCCAAAACGATCACGCGCATGATTTTCAAAGCCTTTCTGGGCTCTGGCGCTAGAACAACATGCGCTGGCAGCTATGAATTCAATAGCGTGCAGCTGGCGCACGAATGCCCTAGCTGCCGCTCCCCCTGTCCTTGGTACCTGAGAGATTCACCGCCACCCACCCGGGCTGCGGCTTGCTCCTTCGGTGCGCTTCGCGTTGCGCGAGGCGGCTCTCCAGACGGCTTTGATGAATGGTGCAGTACGGGACCTGAGCGTGTATGGGAGTTTGCGCCTTCGGTGCAGCGGCGGCCTGTGGCTGCCGTGCTCTCCTGCGAGGCCGATTCTAGGGGCCAAGCCTTCGCGCAAGATCGACTCCGGCTGCTAATGGGTCGCAATCGTTGCTGATGCAGCGGGGCGGGGCCGCTGGTGAAGGTGCCGATAATCCGCCGACCCCTTGTCCCACTGAGAGTTTTGCCATGCCCCCCGCCACTTTGGACCCTGTCGCCAGCGCCGCCGTCATCACCCAGGCCCGGGAGGGGCGCACCCCCCGCCCGCTGGACTTTCCCGCAGGGCTTCGCCCACGCGATGCCGCCGAGGCCTACGCGGTGCAGGACGCCGTGGTGCGTGCGCGCGGTGACATCGCAGGCTGGAAGGTCGGCGCCGCGTCGCCCCAGGCGCAACCCGCGCGGGCCGCTCTCACGCGCGATTCGGTGTGGGTGGCCGCAGCGGATGAGGTGGTTGCTCTGTCTGCCGCGGGTTTTGCCGTGATGGGCGTGGAGGCGGAGCTGGTGTACGAACTGGGGGCCGACCTGCCCGCCCGCGCCACCCCCTACAGCGCCGCCGAGGTGCTGGCGGCGGTGGTGTCGGTGCGCGCCGCCATTGAGGTGTGCGACACGCGCTTTGCTGCCTGGGCGCAACAGGGCGAGTGGAGCCGCCTGGCCGACCAGGCCTGCCACGGGGCGCTGATTGTGGGGACTGGCACCAACGATATCGCTGCCGTGCAGCCCCTGGCGCAAGCGGTGACCTTGTCGGTGAATGGGGCAGTGGCCGTGCAGCATGCCACCTGGGGCAATCCGGCGGGCGACCCGCTGCGGCTGCTGGTGTGGCTGGCCAACGAAGGCGCGCGCAGCCTGGGCGGGCTGCGCGCGGGGCAGTGGGTCACCACAGGGTCGTGCACCGGCACCGCGCTGGTGGCGCCAGGTACCGAAGTGGTGGCGGACTTTCCAGGGCTCGGTCGGGCTGTGTTGTTGCTGCGGTAGCAGTGTCTGCCGCTACCGCGGGGACGGGGCCTGCTCAGCGCCCTGGTCGCGGCGGGAGTTGCTCCCTCAATTGCGGCGCGGGTTGTCCGGCTGGCTGTCACGGCGGTTGGGCACGCCGTCGCCATCGCGGTCCCGGTCGTTGCGGTTGGAGATGCCGTCACCGTCGCGGTCCCAGCCACCGCGTTGCATCTCCCACCGGCCTTCGCGTTCGATCCACTGGGGCTGGCGATATTGGTAACCGTTGCGCGCCTGCACCCAGTGGCCGCGCACCCAGTGGTGGCGGTTGCCACGCCATTCCCAGTGGCCTTCTTCCCATACCTGGCCTCGGCGAGGGCGGGGCATCGCTTCATTGCGCGGAGGTGGCGGCGCAGGAATCACCTGGTAGGTGGGCGCAGTCTGGTAGCCGCGCTCGGGTTGGCCGGACTGAATGATGACGGTGCCCTGGGTGGCGGCCTGCGCAGGAGCGAAGGCCAAAAACGCCGTAAGCGCGAGGGATGCTGCGGTGAGCGGGTGGCGGGCCATGAGTGTCTCCTGTGGGTGGTTCGATGCGGAACCGGGTGTATCGATGGTGCACGGGTACCTTGCACCGCGCTGTAGGCGCGAGGCCGCCCCTGGCGTAGGCGCAGGGGGGCGCTTTGGGGCTGGCCTGCGCGCTACCGCAGGCGGCCGCCCCTCGGCTTAACGGCGGTACGGGTTGTCCGGGCGATGGTCGTAGCGGTTGGGCACGCCATCACCATCGCGATCCCGGTCATGGCGGTTGGGCACGCCATCGCCATCACGGTCCCACCCCCCGGGCTGCATGTTCCACTGGCCGCCTTGTTCGACCCAGCGGGGCTCGCGGTAGTGGTAGCCGGGGCGGGCCTTCACCCAGTAGCCCTGCATCCACACATGGCGGTGGCCGCGCCACTCCCAGTGGCCGGGCACCCACACCATGCCGCGGCGCGGGTGGGGTGCCACCTCGTAGCGGGGTGGGGGCGGTGCCTGGTACTGCACAAGTACCGGGGCGGGTTGCCGGTAGACGGGTGTACCAGCCTGGATGACGACGGTGGCGCTGGTCTGCGCCTGCGCCGCGCTCGCGGCGCCCAGCGACAGCAGGGCGATGGACACAGCGGCAAGTGCTTTGCGGGCCATAAGGTTCTCCTCAGATGTGATTCCTTGCGGAACCGGAGACTTCATGGTGCGCACGCTGCGTCAAGCCGGTGTAGTCCCATTGCGAAGCTTTGTGAAGTTGTGTTGCCGACTTCGGAGGCAAACGGTTGCACCGTGATGTTTGTCACGCTTGGCCAGGCAACCTGCGTCGGCGTCCCCCATTCACCCGCCCGCGATGGCTTGCTTCAGCGCCACCACACCAGCGCCGCAATCACCAGCAACGCACACCATGCCGGGTGTCTGCCATGCGTGGCAAAGAACACCAGCACGCCACTGGCCAGGGTGGCAATGCCCACCACATCGGCGGCCCAGGCGCCCAGGGCAGCGTCCCAAGGCGCGGTGCCCAGGCGCCAGAGCAGGGCGCTCAACGCCCAGCACAGCACCGAGGCCACATGCCAGGTGCCCCACAGGATGCGCAGGTGCGGGGTATGCAGCACCTGCCGCGCAGTGCCGGACTCCAGGCGCCCCGCCGTTTGGTGCCCCTGCGTGCGCAGGCTGCGAAACAGCAGAAGCTCCCCCAGCACCGAATGGGCCACACCCACCAGGGCCAGCCCGGCTGCCGCCAGGGTCAGCGCCGTGTTGGTCATGGGTGAATGGCCAGCGCCTCGGGTGCCCGGGTGTGCACCCGGGCACCCAGCTGCGTCAGCAGGTGCATCAGCCCCATCCACATGCGCTCGAATGCGGGCATCTCGCCAGGGACCTGGGCCAGGTGCTGGCCCAGCACGCGCTGGTGCTGGCCGGGGGTGATGGGCGGCGGTGTCTTGGTGCCAAAGTCAAACACCGGCTGGGTAAAGGGCTCCATCTGCCAGGCCTGCATCTCGGCCAGTGCGGGGGCGAGTTCGCTGGTGTAGGCCTGCACGGTCAGGTCCTTGCGCAAGAGCCCCAGCGCCTGGTAGGCCTGCAGCACCTGCGCGTTGCGTGCGGGGTCGGCGGGGGCGCGCAGCAGGGCCGACCACGCCTGCACCACCTGCGCCCGGAATGCGCTGGGCAGGGCACGCGTGCAGCCAAAGTCGAGCACGCCCACCGTGCCATCGGGCGCGAACAGAAAGTTGCCCGGATGCGGGTCGGCATGCACCCGCCCCAGCACAAAAATGCAGTGCATGAACCAGTCCCACAGGTGCTGCCCAGCCTGGTCACGCAGCGCCTGCGATGGCTGTGTGGCCAGCCAGGCCTGCAGCGGCTGGCCGGGCAGAAATTGCTGCGTGAGCACCTGGGCCCGCGTGTGCGAGAGCACGGGCTGCGCCATCACCACGCCCGGCCGGGCCGCGTGCTGGGCGAACCACTGCATTTGTTCGGCCTCCTGCAGGTAGTCCACCTCGCGCAGCAGCGTGGCCTCGATCTCGGTCATCACGCTGTCCAGCACGGCATCCGCAGGCAAAGGCATGTCGGTGTGGGCCAGCGCGCGCAGCGCGGCGCGCATCAGTTGCATGTCGCTCGCAATGGTGGCGGCAATGCCGGGGTACTGCACCTTGACAGCCACCGTGCCGTGGCCGGCCAGCTGTGCGCGGTGCACCTGGCCCAGGCTGGCGGCGGCAAATGCAGCGGGTTCAAAGTGGTCGAACAGCGCCTCTGGCTCCTGCCCGAAGGCCTGGCGGAATACGCGGCCCACCAGGGCTCGGTTGAGCGGCGGGGCCTGGTGGTGGGCGCGAGCCAGTTCGCTGCGCACGCCGTCGGGCAGCAGGCCCGGGTGCATGCTGAGCAGCTGTGACACCTTGAGCGCTGAGCCGCGCAGTTGCCCCAGCGCACCAAACAGGATGCGGCCCAGTGCTGCCTCGTGCTCGGTCTGCGCCTGGGCCGAGCGCTTGCGTGTGCGGTGCGAGAGCTCGGCCATGCCGATACGCGCTGCCGCCAGCCCCGTGATGGCACTGCGGGCCAGCTTGCCGGTGCGGGGTGCTTCCGCCTCAGTTTTGGCCATGGTCTGCCAGGCGCTGCGCCGTGCCGCGCGCTATGACACGGTGGATGGGCGTGATCACCGCCATGTAGGCATGGCCGAGTGTGTTGTGGATGTGCACCACCGTGCTCAGCACCACGCGGGGCGTGGCGCCAGGGGCGGCGGGCTGTTTGCAGATGGACACCTGCACGTCCAGGTGTTTGTCGTCCTGGCCCATCACCACCTCGGTGTCGCTCAGATGCCGGATGCGGAAGATGCCGACGCGGTCGCCGACGCGGTAACTGCGCGCGTCGCGCAGAGGCCGGCCACTGGCGGGTGGATGGTCATCGTGCAGCTGGCCCAGGTCCTTCAGCCCCACCAGGCGCACGGCCTTGTTGCGCACGAACATGAGGGCGCGGGTCCATGCCGGGGTGCGGGCCGCCACGTCCAGCCACGACTGCAGGGCAGAGCGTGTGGGGTGCCGGTCGGCCACCTCGTAGGCATCAAAAAAATCTGCGCCCGGCAGTGTGGCGTGGATGGCGGTGCCGGGCGGCACTTGTGTGGCGCGCGCGGTGGTGGGCGCGGCGAGGGCAGGGGTCGCATTCATGGAGCGCTCTTTTTCTTGCGGGGCGTGGCTTTGGGCTGGGCGGCCGGTGCCTCGGTGGGGGGCGTGGCAGCGCGGGGCTTGCGCTGCGTGCGAGGGGGCTGCGAAGGCGTGGTGGCCGGGCTTGCGGCGGCGGCTGCCATGGGAGCAGGTGCCCGGGCCGTGGGGGCGCTGGCCATGGCCTGCTGGGCCATGTGCAGCATGCCCATCAGGCCGCTGCCGTGTTGCACCATGCGGGCCATCTGGCTGCGCAGCACAAAGCCGCCCAGTTGCAGCACGCGGTTGACCAGCCCGCCGCGCAGCGCCTGCACCAGCACGCCCAGCGACAGGTCCACCAGCTGCGTGGTGTCGGCAAATTCGTCGGAGGTGTCCGCCAGCCAGTAGCTCACCACACCCGCCAGGTAGTCGGTGTAGAGGCTGCCCGCCAGGCCCTTGAAGTCGCAGGGCTCGATCTCGCCGCTGGCCTCGGCGGCTTCCAGAAAGCTGGCCACCGCATCGCGCAGGCTTTGGCGCGCTGCCAGCGGCTCGGCCAGCATCGACAGCGGCGAGCGCCGGGCCAGGCCGCGCACCTGGGCCACGAACTCGCGGTCGGCCAGCAGGCGCTCCAGCACGGCATCGGTCAGGCGCTGCAGCTTTTCTTGCAGGCCGTAGCCCGCAAAGCCCGGCGTCTGCAGCGTGTCGGCCAGCGCCTGGTGGGCCACGTCGTCCAGGTAGCCCAGCACGATGCGGTCCTTGGTGGGGAAGTATTTGTAGATCGTGGCGTCGCCAATGCCTGCTGCACGCGCGATGTCTTTCATCGTCGTGCCGTCAAAGCCCTGGCGGGTCATGAGATCCACCGCGCTGGCCACGATCTGGCGGCGCGTGGCGTCCTGCTGCTGGCGGGTGGTTTTCATTTGACTGCTCTTAAATTGATTGAATTTGCAATTTAAAGAATAGTTATTTCTGTTTGTGGCGTCAAGCCACCTCTCGCCGGGCGCAAGGAGGGTTTTTGAGGCATTTTTAGCCGCAGGCGCAGTTATTTCATGCGCTGATAGCTATCAAAAAGATAGTGATTGGAGGCTGGTTCATGGCACTGCAGTCAGTCCGCGCACCTGTGAGGCGGCCGCTGCGCTCAACCAAGGGCAGAAGTTGGCTGGCAGCGACGGCTGCCGCTTGCAGGGGCCCGCGAAATCGACGGCAGGCTTACCGCCGCATGCTGGCAAACGCCTCGAACTCCCAGCTGCGCATGGCCAGCAGCAGGGTGTAGCCCTCGCGCTCGCGGTCGGGCAGCTTCTGGTCGGCCAGGTGCTGCTGGGCAAAGTCCTGCGCCACGCGCTGCATGCGCTCCATGAAGGCGGGCGCCAGGCTGCGGCTGATGTTGCCGTGCACCAGCAGCACGCCTTCGCCCAGTCCGTCAAAGCCGCCCGCAAAGTAGTCCAGCAGCGCATGGTCGCGGAAGTAGTTCATCACCGGGCCATGTGGGCGCCAGCGGAAGGTCTTGGCCAGCTTGAGGCGGTAGCGGTTGAGCGGCCGCAGCTCGATGATGCCGATGCGGTCCAGCTGCGCCAGGTACTTGATGCCTTCGGCGTCCGTCAGGCGGTAGTAGCCGGTCACCTGCTCCAGCGTCCACTGGCTCAGCACACAGATCGCCATCAGCAGCAGCTTCTTGTCGGCCACCACGGCTTTTTCCTGCTCGTGGGTCAGCTCTTTCAGCAAGGGCTGCTCGTCGGCCACGCGCCGCGCCAGGTCGGCAAAGTCCAGCGCCAGCGCGCGGCAGATTGCGTCGATGCGCGACAGCGGCATGTCGCCCTTGGCCAGCATGCGCTTGACGCTGGACTCGGCCATGCCCAGCGCCTGCGCCAGGTCGGCGTAGGTCATCTGCGCGGTCTTGAGTTCTTTTTTCAGGGCGGTGACGAGGTCGGCGGTCGTGCTCATGGTGCGGGGCTCCTGGGTATCGATTATCAATACCCGCAGGTGCGTGGGTAGCCCCTTGCGCGACTTTTTGAGGCGGCCGATGCGGCCGCTGCCCACACTGCGCGGCATCGTTCACTTTCTACGGTGTGTGTGATGCGTATTGCTTCTGTGACTCCCCTTCGTTTGCGCGGCCTGCCAACGCTGCCGCGCCTGTCCTGTGCCGAAACCGGCCTGCTGCTGGGCGTGGCCACGCTGCTCGCGCTGGCGCTGTTTGGCCCGGGGCTGCCCGCCAGTCAGCACCAGCATGACTTTGCCGACCAGCGCACGCTGTGGGGCATTCCCTGTGCGCTCGATGTGTTGAGCAACCTGGCCTTTGCCTTGGCAGGTGCATGGGGTTGGTGGGAGCTGCGCCGTGTGCCGCCGGGCGCGCTGGACGCCACCTCCCGTGCGCTGGCAGCGCTGTTCTTTGGCGGGCTGCTGTGCACTGCCGCAGGCTCGGCGCTGTACCACTGGCAACCGCAGGACGCGGGCCTGCTGTGGGACCGTCTGGGCATGGTGCTGCCCTTTGCGGGGCTGCTGGGTCTGGCGGCTGCCAGCCGGGTGAGCGCGCGGGCGGGCGTGGCCGCCGCTGGCACCGTGCTGCTGGCCGGGCCGATGGCCGTGTGGGTCTGGGTGCACACCGGCAACCTGTTGCCCTGGGCCGTGGTGCAACTGGGCGGTCTGCTGGTGGTGCTGGTGCTGGCATGCCTTCCACGCCGGGTCGATGGCCTGGCGCTGCACCTGGGCGTGGTGGTGGTGCTGTACGCCCTGGCCAAGCTGCTGGAGGCGGCAGACCACTCGGTGTTCGAGGCCACGGGCGGATGGGTGTCAGGCCACAGCCTCAAGCATGTGCTGGCGGCGGGCGCGGCCTGGCCGGTGCTGACGGCACTGGGGTCGCTGGTGGCTTTGCGCCACAGTGACGCGGCGGTCATGCCGTCCGGGCAGAATGGCGCCCACGCCGTGGGTGTCGCCCGCAGATCCGGCGCATGAAGCGCAGGTCCGGAAAATTCCAACAAGCCAACCCATCGGAAACGAGGAGAAACGCATGAGCCCCGACACCGCCTCCACCAGCGTGGCCCCCGCGCCCACGCACGAGGACCCGAACCAGTTTGCCTTGCTGCGCCAGCGGCGGTTTGCGCCATTTTTCTGGACCCAGTTCTCTGGGGCGGCCAACGACAACCTTTTCAAGTTCGCCTTCACGGTGATGGTGACCTACCAGCTCAGTGTGGACTGGCTGCCGCCGGCCATGGCGGGGCTGGTGATCGGCGCGCTCTTTATCCTGCCGTTCTTGCTGTTCTCGGCCACGTCGGGCCAGCTGACCGACAAGTACGACAAGACGAAGATGATCCGCTTCGTGAAGAACCTGGAGATCGCCATCATGCTGGTGGCGGCCGTGGGTTTCATCGCGGGCAATATCCCCATCCTGCTGCTGTGCACCTTCTTGATGGGCGTGCACTCCACGCTGTTCGGGCCGGTCAAGTTTGCCTACATGCCCCAGGTGCTCAACGAGCGTGAGCTGACGGGCGGCAACGGCATGGTCGAGATGGGCACGTTTGTGGCCATCCTGCTGGGCAATGTGGCGGGTGGACTGCTGGTGGCCATCCCGGGCATCGGCCACACCACGGTGGCCGTGGCCTGTGTGGTGGCTGCACTGGTCGGGCGCGCGGTGGCGCAGTTCATCCCCTCGGTGCCGGCCACCGATCCGGGCCTGACCATCAACTGGAATCCCTTCACCGAAACCTGGCGCAACCTCAAGCTGGCGCACGAGAACATTGTGGTGTTCCGCTCGCTGCTGGGCATCAGCTGGATGTGGTTCTTTGGCGCGGTGTTCCTGAGCCAGTTCCCCAGCCTGGCCAAAAACGTGCTGCATGGCAACGAGCAGGTGGCGTCGCTGCTGCTGGTGGTGTTCTCCATCGGCATTGGTGTGGGCTCGCTGCTGTGCGAGGTGCTCTCGCGCCGCCATGTCGAGATCGGCCTGGTGCCGCTGGGCGCCATCGGCATGAGCGTGTTCTCCATCGACCTGTACTTCGCGTCGCGCAGCCTGCCGGCGTCCGAGATCATGGGCCTGGCCGCCTTCATGGCCCAGGGCGCGCACTGGCGCGTGATGCTCGACCTGGCGCTGCTCAGCCTGTTTGCGGGCCTGTACAGCGTGCCCATGTATGCACTGATCCAGATGCGCAGCCAGCCCACGCACCGTGCGCGCATCATCGCGGCCAACAACATCCTGAACGCGCTGTTCATGATCGGCAGCTCGCTCATCGCAGGCGCTTTGCTGGGCGCGGGTTTCACGGTGCCGCAGATTTTCCTGTTCACCGGCCTGGCCAACGCCGTGGTGGCGTTCTATATCTTCATGCTGGTGCCCGAGTACCTGCTGCGCTTCGTCGCCTGGGTGTCTTCGCGGTTCGTGTACCGCTTCAAGGTGCAAGGCGACGAGAACCTGCCGTCCACCGGCGCGGCCATCCTGGCGTGCAACCACGTGAGCTTTGTGGATGCGGTGCTGCTCATGGCGGCCAGCCCGCGCCCCATCTACTTTGTCATGGACCACCGCATCTTCCGCGTGCCCGTGCTGGGTTGGCTGTTCCGCCTGGCCAAGGCCATCCCGATTGCGCCTTACAAGGAAGACCCGAAGACCTACGAAGCGGCCTTTGACCGCGCGGCCCAGGTGTTGCGCGAAGGCGACCTGCTGGCCATCTTTCCTGAAGGTGGAATAACCAAGGACGGGCAGTTGCAGGAGTTCAAGGGCGGCATCATGAAGATCATCGAGCGGGCGACGGCCGAGGGCGTCGAGGCCCCGGTGATCCCCATGGCGCTGACCAACCTGTGGGGCTCGTACTTCAGCCGCATTGAAAAGGGTGGCGCCATGGTGCGGCCGTTTCGCCGGGGGTTCTACAGCCGGGTGGGGCTGAATGTGGGCCGTCCTGTAGCATCTCAGGCCGTGCAGCCCGCGCTGCTGCGCAGCCAGGTGGCAGACCTGTTGCAGACATGAGCACGGCAGACGTTGCCATCGCGGCTGTGCCGGCAGCGGACCCCGGTGGATTGACAGATCGCATCCTGGATTTTCTGCGCAGCATCGGCCTTGCGGTCTGCGAGGCCGAGGTGCCAGACGACAGCTTTCTGCCTGGCCTCCGCATCGAGCGGGGCGGGCTGCGCGTGGACCGGGCGCGGTTGCGCTGGCCCGGTGACCTGCTGCACGAGGCTGGCCACCTGGCGGTGGTGCCTGCCGCACAGCGCCCCACCCTGGACGATGCACTGCAGGACCTGCCCGCAGTGCCCCATGGTGGTGAGATCGAAGCCACCGCCTGGGCGTGGGCCGCGCTGTGCCACCTGGGGATGGATTCCGCGGTGCTGTTTCACGACGGCGGATACCACGGACGGTCCGCCGGGCTGCGCACCGCTTTCGAGCTGGGGGTGTACCTGGGGGCTTCGGGGCTGGCTGCTGCGGGGCTCACCCTGCTGCCTGCGCAGCAGGTGCCTGGCGGTCCAGATGCCTATCCCCACATGCTGACCTGGCTGCGGGACTGAGGCGCCGGAAGAGCGCTGCGTTCACTCCGCACGAATTTGCGCCCGTTGCGCAATCGCCCGCATGCGTGGCAGCTCGTCCTCGATCTGCGCCAGCACGGCGTCGCCCGTGGCGTAAGACGGCTCCAGCCCTGCGGCGATGAGCTTGCTGCGGATTTCGGCGTCCGCCAGGGTCTCGGCCAGGGCCTTGTGCAATTTGGCCTTCGCCTCGGCGGGCAGGCCGCGCGGCGCGACCACGGCCAGCCAGGAATCGGCCGAGAACCCCGGGAAGCCACTTTCTGCCACGGTAGGCACGTCGGGCAGCTGCGTGGCCCGCGTGGCGCCCGTGACGGCAATGGCCTTGATCTTGCCTGCCTTGAGCTGTGGCAGCGCTGCCGCCACGGTGTCGATGGTGAAGGGGATCTGCCCGCCCATCAGGTCGGCCATGGCGGGGGCGCTGCCCCGGTAAGGCACGTGCATCAGCTTGATGCCCGCGGCCGACCAGGTCAGCTCGGCTGCGAAATGCCCCGTGGTTCCGTTGCCAAACGAGCCGTAGGAGAACTTGTCGGGCGTGCGCTGAACGGCAGCGATCAGCTGCCGGAGGTTGTTGACCGGCACATCGCGGTGTGCCAGCAGAATCAGGGGCACACGGGCGACGAGGCCGACGGGCTCGTAGCTTTTGACGGGGTCGTAGGGCAGCTTGGCGTTCAGCGCGGGGTTTACGGTGAAGGTGGAGCCGGAGCTGATCAGCAGCGTGTAGCCATCGGCAGGCGCATTGGCCACATACGCCGCGCCCACCACGGTGCCCGCGCCCGCCTTGTTCTCCACCACGATGGGCTGGCCCAGGCGGTCGCCCAGCTTCTTGCTGATGGTGCGGCCCACGATGTCCACGGCGCCCCCCGGCGGAAAGGGCACGACCAACTGCACCGGCTTGGCGGGATAGCCGTCGGCATGGGCGAGCCGCCACGTGCCGAGTCCCAGCCCCGCGGCGGCTGCCGCCACGAGGATCACGCTACGCCGACTGACAAGCTGCAAGCACTTCATGGGGACTCCTTGGGACGGGGAAGCGGGTGGGCCCGGCCTTGCGGCCAGGGCACTTTCGAACAGGCGCTCAGATCAACGACAGCCCGGCCAGCTGCGCCAGCCGTTGCTGCTCCGTGGACGCATCAGCCGTTGCGAAAAAGAAAGCTGTAGGCGTTCAACGCCGGCACCCCTCCCAGGTGCGCGTACAGCACGCGGGAGCCTTCGGGGAATTCGCCCTTGCGCACCATGTCGATCATTCCGTGCATGGACTTGCCCTCGTACACCGGGTCGGTCAGCATGCCCTCCTGACGGGCGCACAGGCGGATGGCTTCGAGCGTGCCCTCGTTGGGCAGGCCGTACTCGGGGCCGCCGTAGCGAGTGTCCAGGACCACGTCCTCGGCCGTGATCTCCTGGCCCAGCTCCACCAGCTTGGCGGTGTTCTGCGCGATGCGCAGCACCTGCGCATGGGTCTTTTCGGGCTTGGCGGAGGCGTCGATACCGATCACCTTGCGGGCACGGCCATCGGCGGCAAAGCCCACCACCATGCCCGCCTGCGTACTGCCCGTGACCGAGCACACGACGATGTAGTCGAACTGGAAGCCCAGCTCCTTCTCTTGCTGGCGCACCTCCTCGGCAAAGCCCACAAAGCCCAGGCCACCGTACGGGTGCTCGGAGCAGCCTGCGGGGATGGGGAAGGGCTTGCCGCCAGCCTTCTTCACGTCTTCCATGGCCTGCTCCCAGCTGGGGCGAATGCCGATGTCAAAGCCCGCTGCGTCCAGGCGTACGTCGGCGCCCATGATGCGGCTCATCTCGATGTTGCCCACGCGGTCGTACACCGCGTCGGAGTAGTTCACCCAGTTCTCTTGCACCAGCACGCACTTCATGCCCAGGTGTGCAGCCACGGCGGCCACCTGGCGCGTCTGGTTGGACTGGATGCCGCCGATGGAGACCAGCGTGTCGTAGCCGCCTGCGATGGCCTCGGGGATCAGGTATTCGAGCTTGCGCGTCTTGTTGCCGCCGAAGGCGAGACCCGAGTTGCAGTCCTCGCGCTTGGCATACAGGTGCACCTTGCCGCCGAGGTGGGCCGACAGGCGCGGCAGCGCCGTGATGGGAGAGGGGCCGAAGGTGAGCGGGTGGCGGGCAAATTTCTGCAGGTTCATGGCGGTGTTCCGGTCGGTGAAGAGAAGGCGCAAGCGGGGGGCTTGCAGTGCCTTCATCGTAGAAAAACACGCGCGTCAAGTGGTTGCAAAATTTTCCAAAATTTCAGTGTTTCAGGTTGATGGATCAGAATGTGAGGGATAAATATTTCTCTGGGTGACCTATGAGCGCAACAAAAGTTCGTCCCAAGAATGCGCCGCAGGCTGATGTCTCGGCCGAGCTGGACCGCACCGACAAAGCCATCCTGCGCCAGCTGCAGCGTGATGCGTCGCTCTCCAACGTGGCACTGGCCGAGAAGGTGCATCTGAGCCCTCCCGCCTGCCTGCGCAGGGTGGAGCGCCTCAGGCGCCTGGGACTCATCGATAAGGTGGTGGCGCTGCTCAACCCCCAGGCGGTGGGTGCGGGCATGCTGGTGATGATTGGGGTGGTGCTGGACCGCTCCACGCCCGAGTCGTTTGCCGAGTTTGAAAAGGCGGCTGCCAAGGTATCCGGCTGCATGGAATGCCATGTGGTCACCGGCGAGTTCGACTACTTCATGCTGGTGCGCACGCGCGACAACGACAGTTTCAACCGCCTGCATGCCGAGCAGCTGCTCTACCTGCCGGGGGTGCGGCAGGTCCGCTCGTTCATGGTGCTGCGCAACGTGCTCTCGACCACCGAATTGCCGCTGGCGATGTAGCGGCCTGCGTCCGACCGACCGTTTACTGGGCGCCGCGCAGCCGTCCCATCATGGCCGCCCAGGCCGGGCCGCCAAACACGTTGACCACCAAGCCCGCCATCAAGAGCCCGGCGCCTGCAAAGTGCACGGGCAGCAACTGCTCGCCAAATGCCACCCAGCCCGTGGTCAGGCCCACCACGGGCACCAGCAGCGTGAACGGCGCCACGCGGTTCACGGGGTAGCGCGACATGAGGTAGGTCCACAGCCCGAAGCCCAGCAGCGTCGAAATCCACGCGATATAGGCCACGGCGGCCATCGACTGGAAGGACAGATGCTGCACGGCGGCCCACACCGTGGCAGGCCCGTCCAGCCACAGCGACAGCGCCACAAACGGCAGAGGCGCCACTACGCTGGACCAGACGATGAAGGCAAACTGGTTCATCGGCCCATACCGCCCCACAGCGCGCGTGACGATATTCCCGCAGCCCCACATGGCGGCTGCCGCCACGGTCAGCGCAAAGCCTGCCAGGGGCATGGAGGCGCCATGCGCGCTGCCGATCAGCACCAGCCCGCAGCCCGCCAGCGCGAGGCCTGCCACCTGGTTGCCATGCCATTTTTCGCGCAGCCACCACGCCGCCAGCAGCAGGGTGAAGAACGACTGCGACTGCAACACCAGCGATGCCAGGCCCGAGGGCATGCCGATGTGGATGGCGGTGAACAGCAGAGCAAACTGGCCCACGGCCATGGTCATGCCGTACAGCAGGTACAGCCTCAGCGGCACCTTGGGCGGCTTGACAAACAGCAGTGCGGGGAAGGCTGCGAGCAGATAGCGCAGCGCGCCCAGCAGCAGGGGCGGCACACCGGCCACGCCCACCTTGATGACGGCGAAATTGAGGCCCCAGACGACGATGACGAGCAGGGCCAGGGCGAGGTCGCGGGGGCGCAGGGCAGTGTTCATGCCCTGCATTCTCGGGGATGGAGCGGCCCGGTGGCCGGACGTTTCAGGACCAGGGTGGAACGAAAACAGACCAGACCATGGAGAAATTCCGAAGGCGTTACGCTGGCTCGACTGCGAAGCTCAGCCCCGCATTGGCCTGCAGCCGCGCGATCAGCCTATCACCCAGCGCGGGCGCTGTGGTCCAGATACCGCCAGATGTCTCGGAAGCATCCTGCAGCAGGCACACCGCCGCTTCGGTGATCATCTTGGATGTGGACCCATAGCCCGGGTCGCGGTCGCCCTTCACGCCCACGCGCAGGGTGTGGCCTGCGTCGTCGGTGCCCAAAAACAGCACATCGTAGAAGCCGTTCTCGCGTTCCTCGCGCGAAGGGCCTTCGCCCGGCTTGGGGCCCTTGTCCGAGCCCAGCGACTTGTCGCTGGCTACCGCGTTGGCGATGGCCTCGCCCTTTTCGCCGGGGCCGGTGATGAGCATTTCGTCATAGACAAAGTCGGTGCCGTAGGCGTGCTGCAGCAGGAAGTTGGAGCGGTGCACGTTGCGCGTGTTGATGGCGGCCATCACGAACGGGGCCACCCAGACGCCATCGCCCAAAGCCTCGTCCACCATGGGCTTGTTGCCCGAAGGCTGGCGCGGGCCTTCAAACCCGGGGGTGAGCGAGAAGGGGTTTTTCAGCAGGTCCAGCACGCCGGGCTGACTGGCGGCTGCAGCCATAGTGGCCTTGAGGCTGGCCGCGGTGCCGCCCGAGAAGGTGCCCTTCATCTTGCGCACCCGGCCGCGCACGCGCGGGGCGGGGTGGCCGAAACGATGGCGGAATTCCTTTTGCAGCAGGAACACGCCCAGGTCGAACGGGATGGAGTCGAACCCGCACGAGAACACGATGCGCGCGCCGCTGGCTTTGGCGGCGGCTTCATGCGCGTCGATCATCTGGCGCATCCAGGCGGGCTCGCCGCACAGGTCCACATAGTCCACCCCGGCCTTGGCGCAGGCGGCCACCAGTTCGTTGCCATACAGCTGGTAGGGGCCTACGGTGGTCAGCACCAGGCGCGTGGCGTCCATCAGCGCCTGCAGGCTGGCGGGGTCGCTGGTGTCGGTCACGACCAGTGGGGTGTCGGCGGGGGCGCCCACTTCGTCGCGCACGGCGGCGAGTTTGTCGGCATTGCGGCCCCCCATGGCCCAGCGCAGGCCGCTGCCAGCGGGGTAGCGTTGCAGCAGGTATTCGACCACCAGGCGGCCGGTGAAGCCGGTGGCGCCGTGGACGACGAGGTCAAAAGGTTTGGTCATGGTGGGGGCTCCGTTCGTCAGAAGTACAAGGTCTGGGGGCAGGCAGAAGTTGCCTTGCCCGGAGAGGCCGCCATTCTCTGTGGCCGTGCCTGCTGCCTCTGTCGCGCAGGTGCGTGGCGAGGGCCGCGTAGGGCCTGAACAACGGCTTGCACCGAATTTTCTGAGAAAAAGTACCGTAAAACGATACCGGATAGCCTGCGGGTAGCCACTGTTACGGTTCAATGCAGACACGCAAGTTACGTCTGGGCACCATTCGCTCCGTGTTCAACCAACGCCCCCCGGGGCACCACTGCAATGTCTTCTTCTCCCATCGTTGTTCAGCGTGACACCAAGGCCTGGCAGTTGCAGGTGTGGGTCTCGTTCGGCATCGCGGTTTTCCTGTGTGCCGTGGGCCTGGCATGGCTGCCTGGCGAGCAACTGGAGCAGGCCTTCATGGTGATGGGCTACGTGTTCTGCCTCTCGGCCGCGTTTGTGTTGGCCAAGTTTGTGCGGGACAACGAAAGCGCTTCGCGCCGTGGCGGTGGCGACACCCCTATGTGGAAGCTGGTGGTGTGGGGCGGCTTTGCGGTGGCCATGGGCCTCACGGGTTGGGGCCTGATGAGCATGGACATTAACGTGACCTACAAGGCGTTTCTGGGCGTGAGCTGGCTTTACCTCATCACCACCGCCTTCACGCTGGCCAAGATGCTGCGCGATCGCCACGAGGCTGATCTGATGGACGCCCGCCTGCAAGGCCGCCGCGAAGCCGCCCAGGCCGCTGCCCAGAACAGCAGCGCGAGCTGATTGCACCCGGTGTGCACAGGCGGCAACCAGCCGCCGTTGTGGATGAATTTCTGTCTGGTCTTTTGACCCGGTCTCTCTCGCACTTTGGGTGTGGGGGTGGGCCGTACCTTGAGGAGTGAATGATGATGAATGCCATGTTTTCTTCGTGGGGCTCTACCGCTCGCCTGCCCCGCGCTCTGCTGGCCGCTGGGGTGGTGTGTGCGGCCCTGGTGGCTGCTGCGCCGGCCCGGGCCCAAAGCGAGGCCTCTGCCGCGCTGTCGCTGTTGTCGGTGGCCTCGGTGGTGGGCACGGCGTCTGTGGCTTCCGCTGCTGCGGGCGCCGTGGTAGCAGTGCCTGCCGCGTTGTCTGTGGGTGGCGCGGTGCTGACGGTGCGGGCGGTGGAGGCCTCGGCCGTGGGCACGGTGTACCTGCTGGAGCGTGCCTCGGACGGCGCCCAGGTGAGTGTGGAGGTGGTGGGGCGCGGCGTTGCGGGCTCAGCCTATGCGGTGGGCACGGTGGTGACCTGCAGCGTGATCGGCACGGGCGTGATCCTGTCGGCAGCGGGCGAGGCGATTGCCTTTGTGCCCAACGCCATCGGCCGTGCGCTGCTGCACAACGAGCGTCTTTGAGGAGCGGCACGATGTTGAAAGCCCTGAACCTTGGCCGCAGCCCCGCCCAGCGCATCCCTGCCGTGGTGGGCATGGTGTTCCTCGCCGGTGCCGCGCTGCTGGCCACCACCCCGGCCCAGGCGGGCCGCTCCTGCGAATCCCGCAAGCCCGTGCCCCCGCAGGTGATCGAGCGCGGCATGAAGCTGGCCGAGCAGACCTCGGTCGCGCTGGATGCCGAACATGCCAGGTCGGGCGCTCAGGTGGTGGCGCTGGCCCGCGCAGGGCAGGACCTCTCCAAATACGGCCTGCGCTATTCGCACATGGGCTGGGCCTACAAGACGGCCGAAGGCCCCTGGCGCGTGGCGCACAAGCTCAACGAATGTGGCACGGCCGTGGGGCACCTGTACCGCCAGGGCCTGGGCGAATTCTTCCTGGACGACCTGTGGCGCTACGAGGCCGTGTACGCCGTGCCCACGCCCGAGGTGCAGCAGCGCCTGCTGGCCGTGTTGCAGGACAAGGGCCGCACCAAGGCGCTGCAGCACCCGCCCTACAGCATGGTCAGCTACGCGTGGGGCCGCAAGTACCAGCAGTCCAACCAGTGGGCGCTGGAGACCCTGGCGATGGCCATGGAGCCCAGCACCGTGCGCTCGCGCGACCAGGCACAGGCCTGGCTGCAGTTCAAGGGCTACGAGCCCACCACGCTCAGGCTGGGCCCGCTCACGCGCATGGGCGGGCGGGTGGGGTCGGCCAATATTGCGTTTGACGACCATCCGAACGAAAAGCGGTTCTCGGACCGCATCGAGACCGTGACCGTTGACTCGGTGCTGGCCTGGATGCAGCGCACCCAGCTGGCGGCCGCACCGGTGGTGCTGACCATCAAAAATTGAATCAAAACGCCAGAAAGCGCAATCAATACATGCGCTAGTAGCTATAAAAAGAAGAGCATTTTCCGGTGCGCTGCAGGGTGCACCCAACCCCGGCGCCCGGCGCCACCGAGGAGAAGAACATGAGCAAGTCCCTGAGACTGTCCGAAAAATGGTTCCGTCGTGGCCTGTGGCTGGTGGCGCTGGTGTTTGCCAGCTTTCTCATCGGGCTGGGCGGCACCATCGTGGGCGACCTACCCAAGGTCGAAACCCCGCTGCGCGTGGACGACTTTCTGGACAAAGCCGCAGCCGACAAGCTGCGTGCCGAGGTCAAAACGGCGCGCCAGGCCGAACAGGACGCGCAGACCGCGCTGGAGCAGGCCCAGCTGCAGCGCAGCAAGGTGCGCAGTGAGGTGCAGGCCGAGCGAGAGAGCTTCAACAACTGGCTGTCCACGCGCAGCGCCACGCAGCGGGCCGACCAGGACCCCGAGGTGATCGCACGCACCCAGGCGCTCGACGCCCTCAAGCTGGTGGAGCGCAAGGCCCAGCAGGCGGTGGAGACGCAGCAGCAGGCCGCCCTTGATGCCCGCCAGGCGGCGGCCGCCCGGCAGGAGCAGCTCAATCAGATGGAGTCCGACGGCTACGTGAAGCTCGGGGCCGAGCGCCGCAAGGTCGAGCTGCGCGTGTTCCTGTACCGCCTGGCCCTCACGCTGCCGCTGTTGGCCGCAGCCGGCTGGCTGTTCGTCAAGAAGCGCAAGAGTACCTACTGGCCGTTTGTGTGGGGCTTCATCTTCTTTGCGCTGTTTGCCTTCTTTGTGGAGCTAGTGCCCTACCTGCCGAGCTACGGCGGTTACGTGCGCTACGTGGTGGGCATTGCCGTGACGGCTGTGGTGGGGCGCTATGCGATCCAGGCGCTCAACCGCTATCTGGAGCGCCAGAAGCTGGCCGAGGCCTTGCCCGACCAGGAGCGCCGCAAGGAACTGAGCTACGACGTGGCTCTGGCCCGCTTGGCCAAGAGCGTGTGCCCCGGCTGCGAGCGGCCCGTGGACCTGAAAAACGAGAAGATCGATTTTTGTCCGCACTGCGGCATCGGCCTGTTCGACCACTGCGGCCACTGCAGCACCCGCAAGAGCGCGTTTGCACGGTTCTGCCATGCCTGCGGCACCGGGGCGGGCGTGAAACTGGCGCAGGAGTGAGGCGGGCCGCAGAGCGGCGCCGACAACGCTGACCTAGCCCACCATCACCCGGTTGCGCCCCTCGGCCTTTGCGCGGTACAGGGCCGTGTCGGCGGCCAGCAGCAAGGTGTCCATGTCGGCATCCGCACCCAGAGTGGCGCTGTGCACCAGGCCGATGCTGACGGTGGCCCGCTGGGGGCCGCCCTGCGTCGCGTCCAGCGCCTGCCGTTCCACGGCGCTGCGCACCCGTTCGGCAATGGCCTGGGCCTCGGTGGGGGACACGCCGGGCAGCACGGCGGCAAACTCTTCGCCCCCCATGCGACCCAGCACGTCGTCGGCGCGCAGCGCGCGCAGCATGGTCTGGGCAATGCTGACCAGAAGCCGGTCGCCCGCGCCGTGTCCGTGCTGGTCGTTGACCTGCTTGAAGTGGTCCACGTCTACCATCATCACCGCCAGCCCGGTGGATTCGCGCTGGTAGCGCTCCAGCAGACGATCGCCCTGTTTGAGCAGCGCGCGGCGTGCCAGCACGCCCGTCAGGTCGTCGTGGCGCACGGCATGGTGCAGGCGGCGCAGGGCCTCGGCGCGTGCCGCGCTGGCGCAGGCCACGGCCAGAGGCCCCAGGGCCAGGAGCGTGACGCCCACGCGCAACGAGAACACATCGCCCGCATGGGCCGGCGTGAAGTTGAGCACACCGGTGGCCACGCCCGCCATGGTCCACAGGCACACCACCAGCGACAGCAGGCTGGAGGTGAAGGCGCTGTAGCTCAGCGCACACCACAGCAGCCCTGGCACCACAAAAGCCAGCATGCCGGGCCCGCCGATGAGCGTGCGGATGCCCTCGGCCAGCACCAGCGAACTGACGGGCGCAACACGCCAGAACAGCGGCGTGTCCGGGGTGTGCGAGGGCGGGTCTGCCGCGCGCGGAGCGGCCAGCACCACGGGCACGATGAGCATGTAGTTCATCAGCTCGGTGCTGAACCACAGGGACAGCAGGTCCGTCCACGGGGAGTCGAAATACACCGGTGCCGCGCCGCAGCCTGCCAGCGCACCCACTGCGCTGGCAACCAGCGCTGCCAGCAGCAGGTACAGCGCCGCCACCGTGCGCTGCAGCCGCAGGATGGGCTCGTCCAGCCCCCGCAGCACCAGCCAGCCGGCGGTGGCGCCCAGCAGGTTGGCGGCGTTGAGCCACAGGGCCATGCCCCAGGCACTGCCGGTAGCCAGGTCGGCCGCTACATAGCCCACTGCGGCCGCCACCCAGGCGGGTGGCCGTGCCAGGTGGGGGTAGCGCACCAGCAGCCCCAGCAGCAGTGCATTGGCAGGCCAGAACGCCGACAGAAAGCCGATGGGACGCGCAAAGATGCCCACCAGGCAGGCGGTGAAGATCAGCAGCGCCAGGGCGGCCCAGGCCACGGGCGGGGGAACGGTCCGGGCGGGGGCAAAGAGGCGGGGCAGGGTGGGCGGCATGTCGGCAGCGAAGGCGTGCGGGCCCCGATTGTCCCCGGTGTCAGGGCATGCCCAACAGCAGGGCCACCAATTCGCCCGTGCTGGTGGCCCCCAGCTTGCGCATGATCCGCCCCCGGTGGGCCTCCACCGTGCGGTGGCTGATGTGGAGGTGGCGGGCAATCTGCTTGCTGGTGGCACCGGTGACGATGTGCTGCGCCACCTCGCGCTCGCGCACCGTGAGCGGGGTGCTGACCACCCGGCGGTGCGAGATGTCTTCAAACATCCACACCGCGCGCGCAAACGGTTGGGCGCGGTCCAGCGCGCGGCCCACCACATGGCACCAGAACAGAGTGCCGTCCCGGCGGCGCATCACTCGCTCGTCGCTGTAGCTGCCGGTGTCCATCATGGCGGGCAGGCCCAGGTTGCCGGTGTGGGTGAATTCGTCCAGCGACGGATACAGCGGCGCCAGCGGCTGGCCCAGCAGCTCGGCCTGTTCGTAGCCAAACATGCGGGCAAAGGCGTCGTTGCAGATCTCGATGCAGCGCTCGCGCGTCACGCACATGCCGACGGGGGCCAGGTTGAAGGCCAGTTCCAGCGCTTCATTCAAGGGGGCTTGGAGGGCGGTAGGCATGGGGCGGGATTGTGCGGCAGGCCGGGATCAGGCCCGGCGCCCTGCGGCCACCACCACGCGGTTGCGGCCTGCGTGTTTGGCGTCGTACAGCGCCTGGTCGGCGGCGCCCAGCCATTCGGCCCAGTTGCCGCCGCCAGAGGTCACGCAGACCATGCCGATGCTCACGGTCACGGGGATGCCCTCCCCCGCTTCTGTGAGGCGGATGTTCTGCACCGCGCTGCACAGGCGCTGGGCCACGGCCGCCGCATGCTCTGCCGTTGCGTCGGGCAGGTACACCAGAAACTCTTCACCGCCCCAGCGGGCTAGCAGGTCCGACCCCCGCAACTCGCCGCCCAGGGCCTCGGCCGCTGCCCGCAGCACGCGGTCGCCCGCCGCATGGCCAAAGCGGTCGTTGATGTGCTTGAAGTGGTCCAGGTCCAGCTGCGCGATGGCGCTACCCACTGGCAGCTGCGCCGGCAGCATGGACATGAGCCAGCGGCGGTTGCCGATGCCGGTGAGCGTGTCCGTCTGGGCCACCTTTTGCAGCCGCACCTCGGCCCGCTCGTTGGACAGGGACGACACCATGAGCGCTACGCCGAAGTGGCAGAACATCTGCGCGTAGAACGCACGGGCAAACCCCAGCGGGCTGGTGGCGTGCGTGGCGATGAGAAACAGCTGCAGTGCAAACAGGCCGGCACTAATTAGTAAAAGCCCGGCCAGCAACCCGCGCGAGGGCAGGGGCTCGGTGTGGCGGTCGCGCCAGACCTCGTGGGCCGCCGCCGCCAGTGCCAGCGCGGCCGTCAGGTGGAAGGCGCCCGCGCGCAGCAGGTTGTCGAGCGGAAATTGCGTGGCGATGCCCAGCGCCAGCCAGCCGCCCGGCACCGCCGCCAGCAGAGGCAACGAAACCCGCCGGCGCCCGCTCAGGGTCCGCACGCTGGCCCAGACCAGCATGTAGCCCAGCGTGCCCAGCAGCAGGCTGGTGTGCGTCCACAGCCACTGGGGTAGCACCTGGTACTCGCCCTGGCCCGCCAGCTCGGCGCCGACGGCCAGAAGCAGGTAGGCCGCCGACAGCGGCCGGAGCCCTTGCGGACGGCAGGAATGCCGGCTGACATGGAAGATGCTCAGCGCGCCGGCGACCAGGGCGGTCTTGTAGAGCAGGAGGACGGTGGGGAGGTCAAGCTGTAAACCCATGGCGCTGCGTGGCGGTCGTGTGATGGCAGTTGTTGGAGCGGATCAGATCGGGTGGTCTCTGTCCCCCGTATGGTGGCCGAAAGAAGTGACAGGTGACAGATGCCAGCGCGGCGCAGGGTGGATGCCGGGGGGGGCTGGTCCTCAGCGCTGGCGCCACCGCTTCTTCCACTGCCGCTGGATCACCCGCGCCACGCGCCAGGCCCACGAGGCGCGGGCACGTTCCAGGACGGCATGCTTGAGCTGCATCCAGTGCGCGTGGGTCCAGGCAAACCAGCGCAATTGCATGAGCGCAGGCTGCGTGAGGGTGAACAGCCGCGCCACCACCGCCGTGCCCACCACCTTGGCCAACACGATCACCAGCATGCCCAGCACCACATGCCCGCGCCCGATGGCCCAGAGCGCCAGCAGCTTGATCGGCAGCAGCAAGGCCGTAGGCAACGCAAACAAGGCCACCGCAGCCCAGGGCGGCAGGGAGCGCACCCAGCCTTCGACCCAGCGCAGCCCCGGCCAGCGGCCGATGCGCGCCAGCAGGCGCTGCAGAGGCTCCCAGCCCCATTCCTCGAACAGGATCAGCAGCGCCAGCAGGCCGCTGCCAAGGCCAGTGAGGGCCCGCAGATGCCAGTGCAGCAGGTGACGCAGGAGTTTTGGAATGATTTTGGCCCGATGCGCTAGTGGATCATGCCTGAGGCGCTATGTAAAACATAGCAATCTGGCGGGAGGCATCTCCGCAGCTCACACGCCGCGCGCCCGGTTGGCCTTGAACTGTGCGCGGAACTGGGCGAAGGTGCCGGCCTCCAGCGACTCGCGCACCTCGCGCATCAGGTTCAGGTAGTAGTGCAGGTTGTGCACAGTGGTAAGCATGGGGCCCAGCATCTCGCCGCAGCGGTCCAGGTGGTGCAGGTAGGCACGTGAGAAGCCTTCGCGCCCGCCGTTGTCCCACGACACGCCCGAGCTGCCGGCGCAGGCGTAGCAGGTGCAGCTGGTGTCCATGGGCTTGTGGTCGGCCTTGTGGCGGGCGTTGCGGATCTTCAGGTCGCCAAAGCGCGTGAACATCGTGCCGTTGCGTGCGTTGCGGGTGGGCATCACGCAGTCGAACATGTCCACACCGTCGGCCACGCCCTGCACCAGGTCCTCGGGCGTGCCCACGCCCATCAGGTAGCGGGGCTTGTGTGCGGGCAGGCGGTGGGGCGTGTGGGCCATGATGTCCAGCATCTCGTCCTTGGGCTCGCCCACGCTCACGCCGCCCACGGCGTAGCCGGGGAAGTCCATCTCCACCAGGCGCTCCAGAGACTCCTGGCGCAGGTTCTTGAACATGCCGCCCTGCACGATGCCAAAGAGGGCGTTCGGGTTGTTCAGGCGGTGGAATTCGTCCTGGCTGCGTTTTGCCCAGCGCAGGCTCATTTCCATGCTTTTGCGCGCCTCGGCCTCGGTGGTCTTGTGGCCCTTGGTCTCGTACGGCGTGCACTCGTCGAGCTGCATCACGATGTCGGAGTTGAGCGTGGTCTGGATCTGCATGCTCACCTCGGGCGACATGAAGAGCTTGTCGCCATTCACGGGGCTGGCAAAGGTCACGCCCTCTTCGGTGATCTTGCGCATGGCGCCCAGGCTCCAGACCTGGAAACCTCCGGAGTCGGTGAGGATGGGCTTGTCCCACTTCTCAAAGCCGTGCAGGCCGCCAAAGCTCTGCATCACGTCGAGGCCCGGGCGCATCCACAGGTGGAAGGTGTTGCCCAAAATGATCTGCGCGCCCATGTCGTGCAGGCTGCGCGGCATGACGCCCTTGACGGTGCCATAGGTGCCCACGGGCATGAAGATGGGGGTCTGCACCACACCGTGGTTGAGCGTGAGCTGGCCACGGCGTGCGTGGCTGGAGGGGTCGGTTTTGAGGAGGTCGAACTGCAGCATGATGGGGCGCATTGTCCCAGACGGGCCGGGCTGACCTGCCGCAAGGGATTGGACTGGCGCTGGCCGATGGCGTCGCTACACTGGTCTGTACTCACTCAAGGAGAACCCCATGCTCAAGATCCTCATCGCCGTGGACGGCTCCGAACTCTCCCTGGATGGCGTGCACCACGCGCTGGCGCTGGTGCGCCAGGGGCTCCAGGCCACGATGGTGCTGGCCAACGTGCAGGAGCCCGCCACGCTGTACGAACTGGTGACCACCCGCGACCCCGACCTGATCGCCGCCGCCAGCCTGGAGGCGGGCCAGCATTTGATGGCGCCAGCGCGCGCGCTGCTCGATGCCGCCGGGGTGGCCTACGAAACCGATGTGGGCGTGGGCGATGTGGCGCACACGCTGGTGGACATGATCGAGCGCTCGGGCTGTGACATGGTCATCATCGGTGCCAAGGGGCAGGGCGCCATCACCAGCGCGCTGCTCGGGTCGGTGTCGCAGGAGGTGGCCCATGCCAGTCCGGTGCCGGTGACCATCGTCAAGCATGCCGAGGTGCTGGAGGGGGTGGACAGCGACGCGGTCGAGGACGCCGAAGCCTGACCCCTTTGGCGCCCGCCCTGATAGAAAAAGACAGGACAAAGGAAAAGGGCCGCTGTGCGCGGCCCTGATCGGAATGTGTGGGAGAGGTTGCCCGGATCAGGCCGCCTTGCGAAACGGTTCCGAGGGCCGCTGCAGCTTGCCATGGGGCAGGGTGGCCAGGCGCGAGAACATGCGGCGCACATAGCCGCGCACCCACAGGCATTTGTTGAGCTCGTCCACGGGCAGCGGGCCTGACACCACCACGATGTCGTTGGCCACGTCCTGTGCACCGGCAGCGCGCAGGCGGCGGCGCGTGTTGTTGGCCCAGGACTGGATGCGCGTGGGGCTGCCGTGCTGGTGCACCTCGCCCGTGTGCACATCGAACGCAATGGCCACCGTGTCGGTCTTGAGCTTGAAGCGGCGTTCACCCGTGACGGCGCTGGGCGCCTCGCGCATGTCATACAGGTAATAGCTGCCTGCCTTGAGCTGGTATTGCATGTCCATGGGTGTGTTCCTCTTTGTCGGCATTGTCGAGGGGCACGCGGCAGGCAATGGCAGGTAAAACGGTGGGAAAGGGGCTCTTATTGAGCGCCTCTCACAGGGGGCCACGCCGGTTTCTGTGCGCGTGCCATTGTGGCCGCGCGTCGGCGCCATCCGGAGAAACTTGAGGACGATGTCGTAACGAGTTGTGAGGGCCTTCGCCCCGCTTTGGGCTACTGCTGGCTGGTGCTTCGTCCAAGGCGTATGCAACTGCGCGGCCCCAGGCGCGGGCAGCCAAGCCAGGGCCGCCCCGCAGCGCGGGCTGCGTCCCCCCGCTCTCACATCGCGTAGCGATGTGAGAGCGGGGGGAAGGCGCGCAGCGCCTCAGGGGGTGTCTCTGCTAGAAATCCACCAGACTCAACCCCACACTGAACACAGTGCGCTTGCGGTTGTAGTCGATCATGCTGTCGCCGTAGCCGCTGAACAACGAGGTGTGCAGGCGCAGGTTGCTCTTGCTGCCGAACAGGCCGGTGCCCAGGGCCTGCAGCCATTCCACACGCACCGAGCCCCGGTCGCTGCTGGCCAGCGTGTGGCGCACGGTGGCGCCCAGGGTGTTGTCCTTGTTCACGTTCCACAGCAGCGACAACTCGCCCCGGCCGATGTAGTCGCTGATGCCCGGGTTGTCGTCGCTTCCCGCGCTTTCGGGGATGCGCTTCCAGATGCGGGCGTTCACGCTGAAGCGGTTGTCCAGTTCGATGCCGGTCATCAGGTAGGCGCGGTTCCAGCTGCGCGACAGCGGCTTGCTCTGGCCGTTGGACTGGTGCACCAGGCCGATGCCGCTGTAGCGCCACTTCCAGCCAAACGGCAGTTGTGCAGTGGTGGGGTACACGTACATCAGCTCGGGCTCGTGGTCGGTGGCGCGGAAGGGGCGCGAGATCTCGGGGGTGAACAGTTGCCAGTACGACTGCTGCGTGTAGCCAAACCAGAGCGAGTCCTTGAGCGTGGGGTGGCCCTGGGTCAGCAGGCCCTGCGCAATCTTGGTACGCACGGACAGCTGGATGCGGTTTTCGGTGCGACGGTACGGGGTCGAGTCGGTGGCCGAGTTGCCGTCGGCATCCGACGCGGGCTGGCGGTTCACGCTGCTCGACGCCACCACCGACACCGTGATCGGGCGGTAGCCCCGGAAGCTGAATGTGCCGCAGTCCGTGCCCGTTTCCAGCTCCCAGAAGCGGGAGAGATCGCTGTACTGCGGGTCGCGGCAGCCTTCGGTGCGCGCCACGTCGATGATGCGGGTGGCAGGCAGCGTGGCGTCCACCGGCGGGGGCACGGCCGACGAAGAGCTTGCGCCGCTGGCACTGGCCGACGCCGAAGCAGCAGGGGCTTGCCAGGACTGCGCTCCTGCAGGAGCGGCCTGGGCCTGTTCGGCCGCCCAGGCGTCAAAGCAGGCCAGGCGCGCCTGGTTGTCGCTGGACAGGGCGGTGCAGCGGCGCAGGGCCGCGTCGGTCCCGGCGGATGCGGCAGGTGCTGATTGCGCAAAGGCCGCGCCGGCCGGGGCCAGGGCTGCGAGCAGCAAGGCCAGCGGGCGGTGCAGACGGGACGCGGGGGTACCCCGCGCAACGGCGCTCATTGCCAGGCCGCCTGTTTGCGCAGCACAAACGGTGCTGACGGCGTGGTGGGGGTGGGGTGGGCGTTGTTCCATGTTCCGCGTATTTCCTTGCCGCAACTTCCATCGACCACCTGGCCTGTCCAGGTGGCGCTGATGTTGGTGCCGTTGATCGATTCTTCCAGGGTCAGGTCGCCGCCGTCGACGTCACCACTGACCTGGGCCGTGGTGCCGCTGCGCACCACGGTGCCACGCACGCTCTGTGCCAGCTCGGGGTGCGGGCCCAGTTGCAGCGTGGCCGTGGTGGGCTTATCTCCCGGCGCAGGGGCCTGCAGCTCGGCGCGCCACTGGCCCTGTAGGTGTTGGTGATCCATCTCTGCCGCCGCTGGGCATGCCGCCGTGGATTGTGGGCCTTTTTGGCTGATGGCGCTTGTAGGACAAGCGCTGATAGCTATCAAAAGCGCAGCAATGCCCCAGGCGCTGCGGCCACGGGGCAGGGCGGGGCGTGGGGTGGTATCGGTGGCGGGGTGTTGTGCCATGTGCGTACGCCCTCTCAAGCAGTGGGCGCCGGGTTGGCGGCCGCAGCCGCGTTGGCCGCCGTGGTGGCCTGGGCCTTGGCCGCAAACTCGGCGCGCAGGGCCTTGAGCTTTTCGCGCGGGTCTTCGCGGGCGGTGGTCTTGTCCAGGCCCATTTCGGCGATGAAGCGGCTCGGTTGTGCGGCCACCATTTCGCGCCCTTTTTTGCGGCGCTTGGTCCAGCTCACGGCCAGGGTGCGCTGGGCGCGGGTGATGCCCACGTACATCAGGCGGCGCTCCTCCTGCAGGCGCTGCAGCACGTCGTCGGTCACCTTCTGCTGGCGGCCTTCGTCGTCGTCCAGTTTGAAGGGCAGCATGCCCTCGGTCACGCCCACCAGCACCACATGCGGCCACTCCAGCCCCTTGCTGGCGTGCAGGGTGGAGAGCGTGACCATGTCCTGTTCCTGCTCGCGCTCGCTGATGGTGGATAGCAGCGCAATGGTCTGCGACACCTCCAGCAGGCTCTTGGTCTCCTTGGCCACCACGGCACCGGCCGTATCGTCGATCTGCCCGCCCGCGCGCTGGGCCATCCAGTCGCAGAACTCCATCACGTTGCTCCAGCGGGCGGCCGCCACTTTTTCGCTGTCTTCGTTGTCGTACAGGTGCTGCTCGTAGCCAATTTCCTTGAGCCATTCGTTCAGAAAGGCGCGGGCCTCTTCGGCGCCATGGGTGCGGCGGGCGCTGTACTCCAGGTAATTGATGTAGCGGCCAAACTCGTGCAGGCCATCCATGGCGCGCTTGGGCACAGCGGCAGGCAGCATGCCGTTGAATAGCGCGCCGAACATGCTTTGCTTGTGCTGGGTGGCGAAGGCCCCTAGCGATGCCAGCGTGGTGTGGCCGATGCCACGCTTGGGCGTGGTGATGGCGCGCAAAAACGCCGGGTCGTCGTCGTTGTTGATCCACAGCCGAAACCAGGCGCACAGGTCCTTGATTTCGGCGCGGTCAAAGAAGCTCGTGCCGCCCGAGACCTTGTAGGGAATGTTGGCCTTGCGCAGTGCCTTCTCGAACGGCTTGGCCTGGTGGTTGGCGCGGTACAGGATGGCGAAGCTCTTCCAGTCCGGCGGCGGGTTGCTGGCCGCGCGCAGGCTCTGGATGCGGGCCACGGCGCGCTCGGCTTCGTGCTCCTCGTTGTCGGCATCGACCACACGCACCGGCTCGCCCTCGCCCAGTTCGCTGAACAGCGTCTTGGGAAACAGCTTGGGGTTGGGCCCGATCACGTTGTTGGCCGCACGCAGGATGGCGCTGGTGGAGCGGTAGTTCTGCTCCAGCTTGATGACCTTGAGGTGGGGGTAGTCCACCGGCAACTTCTTGAGGTTGTCCAGCGTGGCGCCGCGCCAGCCGTAGATGGACTGGTCGTCGTCGCCCACAGCGGTGAAATGTCCCTTTTCGCCCACCAGCAGCTTGAGCAGCTCGTACTGCGTGGCGTTGGTGTCCTGGTACTCGTCCACCAGCACATGGCCCAGGGCCGCCTGCCACTTGGCCCGCACCTCCGGGAAGTCGCGCAGCAGCCGCAGCGGCATGCCGATCAGGTCGTCAAAGTCCACGCTCTGGTAGGCCGCCAGG
This sequence comes from Acidovorax sp. Root568, assembly GCF_001427445.1. NCBI lineage: Bacteria > Pseudomonadati > Pseudomonadota > Betaproteobacteria > Burkholderiales > Comamonadaceae > Acidovorax > Acidovorax sp. Root568. Next base: position 157,166 of record NZ_LMGP01000019.1, read on the forward strand.
CGCTCTTCATACCGGGCCATCAGCGTGGCGATGATGCGTTCGTTGTCGTCCGCCGCCTGGGCCAGGGCCTGTTCGGAGGTCAGGCCCATGTTCTTCCACTTGCTGATCACCCACTGCCACTGGCGCGCCGTGGCCATGTCGGTGGTGCCACCCGAGGCTTCTTTCAGGATGCCCGTCACGTCATCGGCATCGAGGATGCTGAACTGGGGCTTCAGGCCCAGCACATGGCCGTCCTCGCGCACCATGCGCACGCCCAGCGCGTGGAAGGTGCACACCAGCACATCCTTGGCGCGCCGGCCGATGAGGCCCTTGGCGCGCTCGCGCATCTCGGCGGCGGCTTTGTTGGTGAAGGTGATGGCCGCGATGCGTTTGGGGTCCATGCCCTTTTCGATCATGTGGGCGATCTTCATCGTGATCACCCGTGTCTTGCCCGAGCCCGCGCCTGCCAGCACGAGACAGGCCCCGTCGGTGTAGTGGACAGCCTGGAGCTGGGCGAGATTGAGACCGGCAGACATGGAGAGGGTGAGGGCAGGAAGGGGCGGAGGGCGGAAACCGGGCAGGGCGCGGGGCGGTGGGCGCCACGGGCGCGGGGTGCAAACCGAGGGGTGTGCCGCGCAAGGGCGCAATGATACCGGCGCGCCCCCGGCGGCTGCGGCGCGAGGGTATCGGCCGCCGCCCCATGCGCGACCATCGCCTGACAGGCTGCTGACGGGGCCGCTGCCGGACCCGCGCGCGGGCCCTGTGCTCCGGGAAACCCCGCTAGGGGCTTTGTTTTCACAATTTGATACTGGTTGGCGAGTCCTTCCCTTTGTCGGGAGGGGAGTGTTGTGAACCGAGCATCGCCATGAACCCTGCCACCCCGCCTTCCATCGCTCTGACTGCCGCCGCGCCCCGGGCGGGCCGCCGTCGGTTGCCACTGCCTGCATGGACCGCCTGGTCCGCCCTGGCGGCTGCCGGTGTGCTGGCGGGTGCGGCGTTGCTGCCACGGGTGGCGCATGCGCAGGTGGGGGGCAACGCCCCCGCGCGCATCGGCGTGGTGGGGCCGTTCACGGGGCCGTCGGCCGACTTTGGCGTGCCCATGCTCAATGGCATCAAGCTGGCGGTGGACGAGATCAATGCCGTGGGTGGCTACCTGGGCCGCCCGCTGGAGCTGGTCATCAAGGACGACAGGGCCGACCCCGATCAAGGCCGCAAGGTGTCGCAGGAACTGCTCAATGAGAAAGTGGTCGCCACCATTGGCTTTTGCAACACCGGCGTGGCGCTCAAGGCCATCGACCTGTTCCAGGACGCCAAAAGCCCGCTCATCGTGCCCTGCGCCACAGGCACGGCCGTGACGGCCAAATATCCCGCGCCCGACAGCTACATCTTCCGCGTGCAGGCGCGCGACGCGATCCAGGCGCCTTTCCTGGTGGACGACATCGTCAAACGTGGCTGGGACAAGGTCGCCATCTTTGCCGACAAGACCGGCTATGGCGAAGGCGGCTACAACGACGTGGTGGCCGCGCTGGCGGCCAAGAACCTCAAGCCCGTGCACGTGGCGCGTTTTGACCTGGGGGTGAAGGACCTCACGGCCGAGCTGACTGCGGCCCGCAACGCGGGCGCCAACGTGGTCTACAGCTACACCGTGGGGCCGGAGAACGCCACCATTGCCAACGGCAAGAAGGCGCTGGGCTGGAAGGTGCCGCAGGTGGGGCCTTGGCCGCTGTCCTTCCCGTTTTTCCTCGAAGGCGCCAAAGATGCGGCCGAGGGTGCGCTCATGGTGCAGACCTTCATCGCCGAGCCCAGCAACGAGCGCCGGGCATCGTTCCTGTCGAGCTACACCCGCAAGTACCAAGGCAAGGTGGCCGTGCCCATGGCGGCAGCCAACGCCTACGACGCCACCTATCTGTTGATGTATTCCTTCCTCGGCATCCGCGACGGCAACCTGAACGGCAAGGCCATCAAGGAATCGCTGGAGGGCAAGATGAAGACCTACTACGGCGTGGTCACCACCTACGACAAGCCCTTCAGCGCGCAGGACAAGGACGCGATCACGCGCAACATGCTGGTCATGGGCATGGTCAAGAACGGCGCGATCACCTTTGCGTACCCGGAGGATGCCAAGCGCAACCTCATCATTCAGCGCAAGCAATAACAAAAAACGGGTGCCTGCGCTCGCCACCCGCGAGCCCACCCACCTGACTTTGCGCTGACCACCCCGGGCGCCGCAGACCCTGGCTGCTGGCGCAACAAGGACAATCGGGCTGTGCTGTCCGTCCTGCTCGTCACCTTCCCCTTCTTTGCGCTCGTGCTCTGTGGCTACCTCGCCGCACGGCGCGGCGTGCTGCCGCAGCCCGCCATTCCAGGTCTCAACGCCTTCGTGCTGTACTTTGCGCTGCCGTGCATGTTGTACCGCTTTGGCGCCAGCACACCCATCCACCAACTGCTGGACCCGGCCGTGGCGGGCGTGTATGTGCTGTGTGCGCTGGTCATGGTGGGCGCCACGGTGGCGCTTACGCGCAACGCGCGCATCGGCTGGAACGACGCGGCCTTTGGTGCGCTCGTCGCAGCCTTCCCGAACACGGGCTTCATGGGTGTGCCGCTGCTGGTGGCCCTCTTGGGTGCCCAGAGCGCGGGCGCTGCCATCGTCACCATCGTGGTGGACATGGTCATCACCAGTTCACTGTGTATTGCGCTCTCGCGCCTGGATGGGGCGGGCACCCACGGCGTGGGCGTGGCGCTGAAAAGCGCTTTCAGGGGCATGGCCACCAACCCCATGCCCTGGTCGATTGCGCTGGGCGCGCTGGCGTCGGCGCTGCAGTTCAAGTTGCCGGGCCCGGTGGACAAGACCATCGCCATGCTGGCCGACGCGGCCTCGCCCGTTGCGCTGTTCACCATCGGCGCAGTGCTCGCCCGCTCGCAGATGAACCAGCACGAGCAGGTCCCTGCACGGGACTACGTGCCGGTGGCGCTGGCCAAGTTGCTGGTGCACCCGCTGCTGGTGTGGGGCGCAGGCACGGCGGCCATGGCGATGGGGGTACCGCTCACGCCCTTTGCGCTCACGGTGATGGTGCTGCTGGCGGCGCTGCCCAGCGCCAGCAACGTGTCGCTGCTGGCCGAGAAATTCGGCGCCAACAACGGGCGGGTGGCGCGCATCATCTTGGTGTCCACTGCGCTGGCGTTCTTGAGCTTCTCCGCCGCAGTGGCGCTGCTGACCTGACAGCATAAGGGGGAGTGGCTCGCAACGTATGGGGCTGACTTGTGGAGTCTCCAGCCGGGTCTTTGCCTCAAATCAGTAGGGAGTCTACTTGCGGGCCATGTGGCTGCGGTACCGCCACATGGCGGTAGCGAACAAAGCGAGTGCGAGAGTCATCAAAGCCCAGGAGGCGTTGACAGGGACTGCCGTCACCTCCTCAAGCACAAGGTCATCGTGGTAGCCAGCTGCATCGAGGGTGAAAAAGCTGCCAGTCTTCAGTGCAATGGTTACTTGGTTAGACGAGGCTGTGAAAGTGCCACTAAAAGGTTCCCACTGAAACTGAAAGACGCCATTGAGCGCAAGATTTGATACCTCGCGACGGGCTATCAACACATCCATGGGACCGGGAGCTGCGTCGATGGTTGCCGCCCCCACAGCGCCGTTGTAAGCCACAACTTCCCACCAGCTGGCGTTGCCAGCCGCGTTACCGGTCACGCCCCCAGACCACACCCCCCGAAGTCTGTACACACGACCCGGGGTAACAGCGAGAGTTTGGAAAAGGCCCCCGTGTGCATTGCCAGCACCGCTACCCTTCTTCTGGGAATGGGACGTACCGCCACTACCGAAAGGACACACGGTTGGGACCCAGATATCGCAGTCGTTGCTGTGTATCCAGGCCCCGTCCCAGAAGCCGGGCGGCGCCGCCCATGTATTCCAGCCTGCCAGCCCCGATTCAAAATTGCCATTGGCAAGGAGGTTCTGGGCGCTTGCAGAGACGCCCACCGCCATAAGAGACAACAGAATGAGTGCACGAACAATTGTTGCTGTCATGGCTTGGGCTTTCTCAATAAGGAGCGACGCAAGGCGAGAAGCAACCTCCTTGCTACAACGGAAGGCCCTCGGGATTGCATGCAGGCGCCACCGAGTGCCGTGTGAAGGCCGCAGTATTGAGGTTAGGCCCGTTGAACGCAAGTTTTTAGCGGTAGCCCGCTCGGTGCAGGCGTCTGAGGGGCCAGCCCCACTGTGGCAAAGCGCTCAGATGCCGACCTTACGGCCCGCCAGATAGCACACGCCGGTCGGTCCGTAGAACTCCGAGTGAGGTTCGTGGGCCTTCAGATGAAACACGTCGCCCTTGCGGAAGGTGTGCTCTGACCCGTTCGCGGTGCAGATGCGGATTTCCCCCGAAAGAATGAGTGCCTTGGCCTCGAAAGGATGGGTGTGCTCGTCCCAGGATCCATTGGCTTCACGCTCGACAAGGACGGGCTCAGCGAAACCTTCCTGGGCGAGAAGTTCGGTGAAGTGATCGGGGGTCATGGTTGTCTCCTGTGGACGAAAGCAATTTGCAAATGATGGCGTGCGCGTATGGCAATAACTTGCTTGCTGAGCCAATAAACCCTTGTAACAATTGTGGATTTACATTGAGGGAATTCAGAATGACGCGAGTTTTGTTGGGTGCAAGGTCTGTTGCTGCGATGGTCCTGGGATTGCTGGTGGCACAGGGGGCAGCAGCCCAATCCATGGGGAGTGTCTCCTATGCACCCTTTGCGGCCTCGAATGTGCCAACGATGTCCGAGTGGGCCCTGATCGGAATGGCGGTTGTATTGGCTGCCGTGGCCCTTTACGCGATGCGCGCGCAGAACCGGCGGGTGCTGAAGATGTGGGCTTCGGGTCTTGTAGCTTGTGGAGCCTTGTCTGCGGCCTTCTGGAATCGTCCTGCGGTTGCAGAGCCGGCGCCCGTAGAGATCGCACTGGATCAGCCGCCAGGCGGTGTTGCCAACATTCCTCACAGCACGGAGCTGTTCTTCGGGGATTTTTTCCACATCTACACCGCTCAGAATCTGACAGATCGCCCGCAGCGGGTGACGGGAGTCAGTGTGATCACCGGGTTGACATTGCTCCCACCTACAGGCTTTACGCCGGAATGTACCGTGGGTCTCGTGCTTCAGCCCAACGGTATCTGCTATGTCAAGGTGTACAACGACGGTTTGCCAGGCTGACGTAGGTCAGATCGCCAGCGGGTCCACATCCACCAGCCAGCGGATCAGCCCCTTGTGCTCCGGCTGGCTGCGCGTGGCTTGCAATATCGGCTGCCATGCCGCCAGAAAGCGCTGCAGGGTGGCGCGGCTGCTGCTTTCCATCAGCATCTGGGCGCGCTCCACATTGGCGACGCGCTGGATCGTGAGCGGCACAGGCGGGAACAGGATCACCGTGCCATCGGGCAAACCCGGCAACTGCGCGGCGTGGGCGGCGGCGGTGGCCGCAGTCAGAAAGCCCTGCGCCACCTCCTGCGTGCGCGCATCAGCCCGCACCAGCGCCTGGTACGAGAACGGGGGCATGGCGGCCTCTTCGCGCTCCTTGAGCTGTTGGGCGGCAAAAGCTTCGTAGTCGTGCTTGCGCAGTGCCTCGAACACGGCGTGCTGGGGGTGAAAACTCTGCACCCACATCTCGGGCTGCGTGCCATGCACCGCTTGGGCGGCCATGTAGGCGGCGTCGCGCCCGGCGCGGCCCGCTGCCTGCATCAGCAGTGCAAACAGCCGCTCGGCGGCGCGGAAGTCGCTGCTGAACAGTGCGCCGTCGGGCTGCACCGCAGCCACCAGCGTGATGCGCCGAAAGTCGTGCCCCTTGGCAATCATCTGCGTGCCCACCAGCACATCGACCTCGCCGGAATGCACCTGCGCCAGCTGGGCCTCCAGCGCGCCCTTGGCCTTGGTGGTGTCGGCGTCGATGCGGGCGATGCGGGCGGGCGTGCGGTCGGGCCGCAGCACCTCCCGCAGCAGCGTGCCGAGCTGCTCCTCCAGCTGCTCGGTGCCCTTGCCCATGGGGTGGATGTCGGGGCTGCCGCAGGTCGGGCAGTGAAACGGCACGCGCACCGTGTGGCCGCAGTGGTGGCAGCGCAGGGTGCGGTCGGTCTTGTGGAACACCTGGTGCGCGCTGCAGTGCGGGCAGTCGCTCTTCCAGCCGCAGTCCACGCAGTGCAGCACGGGCGCGTAGCCCCGGCGGTTCAGCAAGATCATGCTCTGCTCGCCACGCGCCACGCGTTCGGTAATGGCCTGTAGCAGCGGCGCGCTGAACACGGTGCGGCGGGGCTGCTGGTTCATGTCCACCCGGCGCACACGGGCCAGGGCACCGGCGCCAATGCGGCTGGGCATGTGCAGCCGCACGTAGCGGCCACCTTCTGGGTCTTCGGCCGTGGCCGGACGGCTGGCGTACCAGCTCTCCAGCGACGGCGTGGCGGAGCCCAGGATCACCTTAGCGCCCTGCTCGCGCCCGCGCCAGATGGCCAGGTCGCGCGCGGAATAGCGCGCGCCCTCCTGCTGCTTGTAGCTGGGGTCGTGCTCTTCATCCACCACGATGAGCTTCAGGCCGGGCAGGCTGGCGAACACCGCCATGCGTGTGCCCAGCACGATGCGCGCGCTGCCGCTGTGCGCGGCCAGCCAGCTGGCCAGGCGTTGCGGGTTGGTCATGCCGCTGTGCAGCGACGCCACGGCACCGGGGCCGAAGCGCGGAGCGAAGCGGCCTGCAAAGCGCTCTTCCAGCTGGGGCGTGAGGTTGATCTCGGGCACCATGACCAGCGCCTGGGCGGTGGGGTCGGCCTCCAGCATCTCTTGCACGCAACGCAGATACACCTCGGTCTTGCCACTGCCGGTGCTGCCAAACAGCAGGAAAGGCCCTTTTTCTGAGGAAATTCGGGCCCTGGCGCTTTCTTGTTCTGCGCTGAGTGCTATGTTTTCAATAGTGCGTGAGGTATCTCCTGCGCCCTTGGCCGGGCGCCGCAGCCGCCGTGCCAACTGCTCGGGGCGCAGGTCGCGCAGTTGCGGGGGCAGGGCCGCCAGGGCCACCTCGCCTAAGGCGCGCTGGTAGTAGCGTGCTGCAAACCCCACCAGACGGCGCCAGGACGCATCCAGGGGCGCCACGCCCTCCAGCACACCTGCAATGGGACGCAGCGTGGCGCCATCGGGCAGCTCACCGGGGGCTTCGTCGGCGTCCCACACCACGCCCAGCACCTCGCGCGTGCCCAAGGGCACACGCACCAGCGTACCCGGTGAGAGCGGGCGCTCACTGGCGTAGCTCAGAAGGTCGCCGACTCCGCTGTGCGATGGCGTCTGCAGGGCAACGTGGACGAGGGAGAGGGACATAGACACGAGCTATGGAGGAGAAATAGGCTTAGTGCGCGTTGTGGATGTGATCTGGAGCTTTGGCGGCTAAGTGCTTGATTTGCCGTGGGTGTGTGAGTAATCCCGGATTTCTGTGGATAACTTTGTTGACATCCTGTCCCGACCCCCGCCCAAGCCGCATGAATGCTGGCTGCGAACAGATTGCCCGGAAATACAGCACTCCAAAAAAATCGTTATGAATCAATCATCTGAAGAAATTTGCCCCGGATTTTTGTGCTAAGCCGATTCAGCGTCTCCATGTTGCGATGCATCACGTTTTGTGTGCATAAGTCGGACAGCAGGACTTCGTCAAGAGGACAGGTTGCCCCCTTTTTGTGCTAGTGCCGTCATCAGATGTTCATGCATTTCTTCGATTTGGGCTGCAAGTGATTGATTTGACAGGGGATTTGTAAGAAATTCAGAATTTCTGTGGATAACTTTGTTGATATCCCTTGGGTTTGCTCCGCAAGTCCTTGTCAATTCGTGCTTTGGCTGGATTGCCTGTCAAAAAAGCAGGGGATTTAACGCCATATAAATCAAGCACTTAGCGTCGTGGCGAGGTTTGTTTGCAAGTTGCCGTACGAAGTCGCGCTGGGTACGAGGATGCTCCAACTTTGTGCATAAGTGCGCTGGCGGGGACGCCGGATCTGCTGCGAAATGCCCGGGGATTGTCGCAGGGCCTGGAGTGTCTGGCGTTCTTGGTGTCACAGCGGTCCATGTCGCTTTGCTTCAAGACGGCGCGGCGACTTGTGGCGACGATGCCGCCATGGCTACTTACTCTTCTTCCCCCATGGCAGATGCGCCCACCATGGAGCGCGACGGTTTTGTGCTGGCCCGGCTGGACGAGGTGGTGCAGGCGGCACGCACCGACAGCCTGTGGTTCATGACCTTCGGGCTGGCGTGCTGCGCGGTCGAGATGATGCATGCCGCCATGGCGCGCTACGACCTGGACCGGTTTGGCATCATCCCGCGCTCCAGCCCCCGCCATAGCGACCTGATGATCGTCGCCGGCACCCTGACCAACAAGATGGCGCCCGCCATCCGCAAGGTCTACGACCAGATGCCCGAGCCGCGCTACGTGATCTCCATGGGCTCATGCGCCAACGGCGGTGGCTACTACCACTACAGCTACTCGGTGGTGCGGGGTTGTGACCGCATCGTGCCCGTGGATGTGTATGTGCCCGGCTGCCCGCCCACGGCCGAGGCGCTGCTCTACGGCATCCTACAGCTGCAGGCCAAGATCAAGCGGCCCCAGGTGATCCAGCGGTAATCAGCAGTCCCCAGCGGGCGGTGGCTTCAACTGCGCCGCAGCAGCCAGTCCGCATCGTCGCCCGGCCGCCGGGTGTGGGCCTTCAGCGCTGCGGGGGGCTTTTCGAACAGGGCGCGCGCCTCGCGGCTGAAATGCGCCTGGTCGGCGTAGCCATGGCGCAGCGCGGCATCGAGGGCACCGGCGTTGCCGTCGCGCATGGCCAGCAGGGCATGTTCGGCGCGCAGCATGCGTTCGATCTCGCCAGGCCGCAGGCCCGCCAGCTGCCGGGTGCGGCGCTGCAGGTGCCGGGGCGTCCAGTCCAGCGCAGAGGCCAGGGCCTGGCGTGCGCCGCGCTGCCAAGCCTGGTGCAACACCTGCAACCAGGCAGCATGCCGGTCGGCCACGGCCGCCCAGCGTGGGGTGAGGAAGTCCACGCACAGCGCCTGGCGCACCCCATGGTCGCGCGCCGCGTGGACGGCCGCGAGGAAAGGGTGCCAGGCTGCGGGCAGCCAGGTCGTTGCGTCCGTGACCCGGTCGGTCAGCGGCGCCAGGTCCTGCCCGGTCAGCAGCCCGAGCGCGCCGGGCTGGAACGCCAGGCAGAACGAATCGCCATCGTGCGAGGAGACCGAGTGGTACGGATGGCGGTGGGCGCCCGAGAGTGTGATGGCCGGCATGGCCGGCATGGCCGGCATGGCCGCTGCGGCGGTCGCGCCCGCACATTCCACGAGCTGGGCCGTGCCCCGCGTGAGCCAGATGATGCCGGGGTAGGGGCTGGGCGGCACGCGCGTGTCCGTCGGGGTGTTGGGCGGCTGGCGGCCCAGGTCGCGCCAGAAAAAGGCGCGCACGCAGTCCGCGAGCGCGCCGGGTGGGGCTTGCAGGGCCGAGGCGGGCAGCGCCTGCGGGCCGGTGGGTGGCTCCGCTGGCGGCGGTACGGGCTGTTCCATTGCCATCACCTGGTCCCTGGGCGGTGTGCCGGGCGGTTTGGATGGCTCGCCCGGGGTGTCAGCCCTGGCGCTGCGCGCGCGAGTGGCTGTGCACAGCCTCCACCAATGCCGCCACATGCTCGGGCGGGGTGAACTGGCTGATGCCGTGGCCCAGGTTGAAGATATGCGTGGGGCCGGTGGTGTTGCGGTCGGTGTGGGGCTTGCCAAAGCTGTCGAGCACGGCATGCACCTGGGTGACGATCTGCGCGGGCGGCGCAAACAGCACGTTGGGGTCGATGTTGCCCTGCAGCGCCTTGCCGGGGCCGCCCACCTGGCCGCCGACGATGGCGCGTGCCTTGCCCAGGTTGGCCGTCCAGTCCAGGCCCAGCACCTCGCAGTCGATGTCCTTCATGTCCTCCAGCCAGATGCCGCCGCCTTTGGTGAAGACGATGCGCGGCACATCGGTGCCATCCACGCCGGTGCGCTTGAGCTGTGCCAGCACGCGCTTGGTGTAAGCCAGGCTGAACTCCTGGAAGGCACCGTCGGCCAGCACGCCGCCCCAGCTGTCAAAAATCATCACAGCCTGTGCGCCCGCGTCGATCTGGGCGTTGAGGTATGCGGCCACGCTGTCGGCATTGATGGCCAGGATGCGGTGCATCAGGTCGGGGCGGGCGTACATCAGGCTCTTGACCAGGCGGTAGTCGTCCGATCCCTTGCCCTCGACCATGTAGCAGGCCAGTGTCCAGGGGCTGCCCGAGAAGCCGATCAAAGGAACACGCCCATTGAGCGCCTTGCGGATGCTGGTGACGGCGTCGAACACGTAGCGCAGCTTGTCCATGTCGGGCACGGCCAGCTCGGCCACGGCCGCTTCGTCGCGCACCACCTTGGCAAGGCGCGGGCCTTCACCCTCGGCAAAGGACAGGCCCAGGCCCATGGCGTCGGGCACGGTCAGGATGTCACTGAACAGGATGGCGGCGTCGAGTGGGAAACGCTCCAGCGGCTGCAAGGTCACTTCGGTGGCGTACTGGACATTGGTAGCCAGGCCCATGAAGCTGCCCGCCTGGGCGCGCGTGGCCTTGTACTCCGGCAGATAGCGCCCCGCCTGGCGCATGAGCCACAAGGGCGTGTAGTCGGTGGCCTGGCGGCGGCAGGCACGCAGGAAGGTGTCGTTGGCAAGGGGGGCGAAGGTCATGGTGCGATTGTCGCAGGCAGACCGCGGGTGTCGGTACCCGATCCGGCTGCGAAAATTGACGCGCATCAAGCCGGAACCACGGTGGATCGGCTCAAGGGCGTTTATCGCTCTGCGATGTAGTGAGACATGCGAACCACCTCGCCCGGCGCCAAGAACGCCCGCACCTCGGTCTCCAGCGCCTGGTCGGCCATGGTGGCGCGGGCGCGCTGGTGCAAGTAGTCGGCCCAGGACTCGACGATGAAGCGCTCGACATAGCGCGACGGCTCGCCCAGGTCCTTGTAGATGCGCCAGAAGGTGGCGCCATCGCGGCGGCGTGGGGCCTTCATGCGGCTGATGGTGTCGAGGAAGGCGGTATCGGTGCCGGGGGCGATGCGGTAGCCCACTTCCACGGCCACGGGCCCCGCTTCGGGCAGGGGCTCGGCCTCGATGAAGAGTTCGTCCCAGGGCGTGGCCTGGGTCACCTCGTGCAGCGCGCCCATGCGCAGCGGCATGGGGCGGGCCAGCAGCAGGCCCGCGCCCATCAGCGCGGCGGCCACACACAGAGTGGGCATGAGTCCGATCAGGTCCGAGGACGCGCCCCAGAAAGCCGAGCCCATCGCAAACGCGCCCAGCGCCGCCACCATGTGCATGGCCACGGCGCGCGAGCGCACCCACTGCGGGGCGCTGGCTTGGGTGGCGGTGTTGAAGGTGGACATGGCCGACATCCAGGCAGCGCCCGCGAACAGCATGGCGATGTAGACCACCCAGGCGATGTGCGTCAGCGCCGCCACCAGCATGGCCACCGCAAACACCACACCACCGGCGCCGACGATGGCCTCGAGCCCAAAACGCGCGCGCAGCCGCCCCAGCACCAGGCCGACCGCCACGGCGCCCGTGCCCAGGCAGCCCATGAGCAGACCAAAACCCTGTGCACCTGTGCCGAGCTGGCGCTGCGCAATCACCGGCAGCAGCGCCCACAGGGCCGAGCCCGCTGCGCTGAAGGCCATCACGCGCACGAGTTGCGCGAGGATCATGCGCGAGTGCCAGGCAAAGCGCAGGCCGCTCAGGGTGCCGCCCCACAGGCGTTCGGCGGGCAGCTTGGAGGGCGGGTGCGCCTTGGGCGGCCAGCGGCGGATGGACTCCCACATCACCAGCGTGGTGGTCACCGTGACGGCAAAGACCCAGCCCGCGCCCAGCTGCGCAAACACCAGGCCCGCCATCGTGGGCCCCACAGCGCGCGCGGCGTTGTAGGCAATGCTCACGGCGGTGATGGCCTGGGGCCATTCGTCGCGTGGTACGGGGTCGATGACCGACGAGTTCCAAGCGGGTGTGAGCACTGCCGTGCAGCAGCCGCAGATGAACACCAGAAGCAGCACCGACGCCGGGCCACTCCAGCCCCCCAGCGTCAGCAGCGTGAGCAAGGCGCACGCCCCGGCCTGCGCCAGCAGTGCGCCCGATATCAACCGGCGCCGGTCGGTGGTGTCCGCCAGCACGCCGGCAGGGAGTGCCAGCAAAAACATGGGCATGAACACCGCCGTCTGCACCAGAGCAGCCAGGAACGACGAACCCGTGAGTTCCACCATGAGCCAGGCCGCCGCCATGCTCTGCATGCCACTGCCCACAAAAAAGATGCCGCCGCAAATCCACAGGCCCCTGAACGCGGGTTGGCGCAAGGGGCTCCACAACGATGTCGAGGGAGATGGCATGGGCTTTGGAGGTATTGACGTACTTCAAGGAGGCGCAATCAGGAGTGCCTCAATCCGGAGCATTGTGAAGGACGTCGCGCAGACTGTCTCAATGTGCGTTTCGCAGGCTAAGGCGCTGGACAACCCCACACAAGGCCGCAGGGCATAAGGCGAAATACACAGATTTGGGTAGACATTTGTATCTGTTCTGTTATTTTTCGCTGCATACGTAACGCCATGTACGGCTTCGCCCTCGAGTGGATGTGGAGAACGGTACGCACAATGGCACACCAGTTTTTTAAAGGAGAGGAGAGGGTATGTTGAAAAAATGCTTGATTGTTGGCAGTTTTTTGCTGGCTGCTGGCGTCGCACAAGCTGATTTGAAGAACATCAGCTCTGGTGGCGTGCACTCCGCAACCAACTTGGATGCTGTTGCTTGCACCATCGTTGGCACTGACGGTGTGCTGTATCGGGGGACAAAGATTCTTTACGTATTTGCGGAGTCGATTGGCAATGGTCGCGATCCCATGTTGAAAGTCAGCTCGCTCAAATACAACCTCGTGGTGCAAAACGATGACTGGGAGGAGTCTTATTACGTCAATGGCTCAGAAAAAGCCCCGGTGCCGGCTTCGTTGTACGCCAGCTACCTGCGTACGCCCAAGCGTGCCACAGATGCAGCAGTGATTTATTTCGCAGACCCTGGTGAACCCGTTTGTGCGTCCACCAAGGAATACGCGAACAACAGCAACCTTTACCAAGTCCAGATATCCATCACCGATGTGACCTCGGGTGTGATTGCCTCGGGCGTGCGGTCTTCGCCCAAGGACGCCGCAATTGACCCCAATGGAATGCTACGGTCCGATTTGGATCGTCTACTTGAGGTGTACTCGACTACCGAAAAGTGAGGGGTGGCCATGAGGCACGAGCCTGGTGTTGGGCGGCGAGTTCACGTGGAGTCTTGACCGCCACGCGAAAGTTGCTGTCGGCCGCCTCTGAGCCGGTAAGTTCTTGGGAGATCGGTGCGCGTTGCGACCAGAGCCTCCGCTTGCTGTTGCATGGCGGCCAGTGCCTGATCCAGCGCTCGTACCGCTCCGGGTGTCAGCTGAGACAGTAGATCCTGGTTCAGTGCCCTGATTTGCGGGAATAGTTCGTCGTGGAGCGACAGTCCTGCAGGTGTCAGAAACAACATGGCGTGGCGCCGGTCCCCAGGCATGGTGCTGCGAGTGATAAGTTGTTTGTTCAGCAATGAGGTGATGGCGCGCGATGTTCGAGCGCGGTCCAGTCCCAAGTGTTCGGCGAGTGCTGCGGGCGGCAGACCTGGCTGTTGCGCGAGCACCATGAGCAACCCCCATTCCCGACGGGTGATGCCGTAACCCCCCTCGCACAGCCTTACTACCAGGCTGCCCGCCACGGCGAGCAGGCGGTGGAGGCGATACATCAGCAGGTCATGGGCTGTCGTTGGATGGATCAGGCCGTCGCCGGTGAGGGTTGAGCGAACGGGGACCGGATTTATATCGGGCATCAGGGTATTTCCGGGCGAGAATTGTTTAGATCAATTGATTGTGTGCCTCCTACAGTGGATCCACTCATCTGATCGTGCCCATCGAGGCATTTTTTGAATCTCGCACCGGAGCCCTTCCATGTGGAAACTCGTTGAATCCTTAGTCGCCACCACGCTGGCACTTGCTGCCTCTTTGTGTCAGGCCCAGGACACCCCGCTGCGCATCGTGGTGGGCTACGCCCCCGGCGGCGCCACCGACCGCGTGGCCCGCATCGTGGCCGACAAGCTGGGCAGCAAGCTCGGTACGCCCGTAATCGTAGAGAACAAGACCGGCGCGGGCGGCCGCCTGTCGGCCCAGGCTGTCAAAGCCGCGCCCGCCAACCAGCCCACGCTGCTGCTGGCCAACCCCGCCGTGATGCTGGTGGCACCCCTGGTGTTCCCCGATGCGGGCTACGACCCGGAGCGCGACTTCCGCCCCGTGAGCCATGTCAACAGCTATGAATTTGGCGTGGCCGTGGGCAGTGCCGTGCCGGTCAAGGAACTGCCGCACCTCATGGCGTGGCTGCGCGCCAACCCCGACAAGGCCAACTTCGGCGTGCCTGCCACGGGCAGCCTGCCGCACTTTTTTGGCCTGATGGTGGGCGACGCCGCCAAGGTGCGCGCCGAGGTGGTGGGCTACCGGGGCTCGGCGCCGCTGCTCAACGACCTGCTGGGCGGCCAGGTGCCCGTGGCGTTCGACACGTTTGACAGCCTGCTGCCCCAGCACGAGGCCGGCAAGATCCGCATCCTGGCCGTGTCGAGCGCCAAGCGCAGCCCGCTCGATGCAAAGATTCCCACCTTCAAGGAAAGCGGCATGGACCTGGCCGCCACTGGCTGGAACACCTTCTTTGCCCCGATGAGCATGCCCAAGGCCCAGGCCGAACGTTTGTCCGGTTTGATCGTGGAGGTGATGAAAGACCCGGACACGCAGCGCAAGTTCGAGACTGCCAAGATGGAGCCCGTGGTGGCGACCATGGCGCAGACCGAAGCGATGCTCAAGGCCTACCGCGCGCAATGGGCGCCGGTCGTGCAGCGCTCGGGCTTCAAACCATAGCAAGGAAGCCCCCCTGAGCGGCTGCGCCGCTTCCCCCGGAGGGGGACGGCGGCCTCGCTGCGGGGCGGTCCTTGCTTGCCGCCCCCGCCTCGGCCGCGCCTGTCGCGAAGACTGCGCGCCACGTTGAGTGAAACTGGATTTCGAGATGACCCTACCACCCCGCCCCAACATCATCTTCATCGTCGCCGACGACCTCGGCTATGCCGACCTGGGCTGCTACGGTGGGCGCGATGCGGCGTTTGGCCCGGTGTCGCCGGTGCTCGACCAGCTGGCGGCCAATGGCCTCAAGCTCACGCAGGGCTATTCCAATTCGCCCGTCTGCTCGCCCACACGTTTTGCGCTGATGACGGCGCGCTACCAGTACCGCCTGCGCGGCGCAGCCGAGGAGCCCATCAACAGCAAGAGCCGGGGCAGCACCACGCTGGGCCTGCCGCCCGAGCACCCCACGCTGCCGTCGCTGCTGCGCGCATCGGGTTATCGCACCGCGCTGATGGGCAAGTGGCACCTGGGCTACCCGCCTGCGTTTGGGCCGCTGCGCTCGGGCTACGAAGAGTTCTTCGGCCCCATGTCGGGCGGGGTGGACTACTTCACGCACTGCAGCTCCAATGGCGCCCACGACCTGTACTTGGGTGAGGGAGAGAAGCAGCAGGACGGCTACCTCACCGACCTCATCACCGACCACGCGCTCGACTATGTGCAGCGCATGGCGCCGGGCGCGCAGGCGGGCACGCCGTTCTTCTTGAGCCTGCACTACACCGCGCCCCACTGGCCTTGGGAAACGCGTGATGACGAGGCGCTGGCGCAGGAGGTCAAGGGCAACCTGTTTCATCTGCACGGCGGCAACATCGAGACCTACCGCCGCATGATCCACCACATGGACGAGGGCATCGGCAGCATCATGGCGCTGCTGGAGGCAAAGGGCCTTGCGCGCGACACGCTGGTGGTGTTCACCAGCGACAACGGTGGCGAGCGCTTCTCGGACAACTGGCCGCTGGTCGGCGGCAAGATGGACCTGACCGAAGGCGGCATCCGCGTGCCCTGGATTGCCCACTGGCCTGCAGTGATCGGCCCCGGCGGCGTGAGCGCGCAGACCTGTATGACCATGGACTGGTCGGCCACCATGCTCGATGTCGCAGGGGCCGCAGCGCATGCGGACTACCCGCTGGACGGCCGCTCGTTGATGCCGCTGCTGCGCGATGCGTCGGTGCTGGACGAACCCCCGCTGTTTTGGCGCATGAACCACCGGGGCCAGCGCGCCATGCGCCAGGGCGTGTGGAAGTACCTGCGCGTGGATGGCAACGACTACCTGTTCAACCTGGCCGACGACGAACGCGAGCGCGCCAACCGCGCGCCCGTGGAGCCCGAACGTCTGCAGGCCATGCGTGCCGCGTGGGAGGCGTGGAATGCGTCCATGCCCGCCATTCCTGACGACGCCACGGTGAGCCTGGGGTATTCGGTCAAGGACATGCCGCAGCGCTGAAGTTTTAGTATTTTTGGCCCCAAGCGATAGATGAATATGTACGGTTGGCTATCAATTCAATAGCATTCCGCCCTGGCCTGCCTCCAGCAGTCGCGTGAGCAGCGGGTGCATCACCTTGCGGGCGCTGTAGATCAGGTGGAACTGCTCCTGCACGTCGGGTGCGGTACCCACCTGCACCAGCCCGTGGGTCTGGGCCAGGTGCTCGCCCAGCGAGACCGGCGCGGGCATCACGCCCATGCCGGTGGCGGCAAAGGTGCTCAAGAGGGCGCTGTCTTCAAACTCCCCGGCAATGCGCGGGCGGATGCGCTCGCGCTCCAGCCAGTGGTCGATGCGTGCGCGCATCGCGGCGTGGTCGGTGGGCAGCAGCACGGGCACCACAGCCAGGCTGTGCGGGAAGTTGTTGGCCGCCGCCTCGGCCCACAGCGGGGGCGCATACCAGGCAATGGCGCTCGTGCCCAGCAGCTGGCTGGTGGTGCGCAGGGCCGGGTTGGGCGGCGCGGCGCGGTCGGCCAGCACGGCATCGAGCTTGTGCAGCGCCAGCTCGCCCAAGAGGGGCTGGAACTCGCCCTCATGGCACAGCAGGCGCAGGTGGGGTTCGTCCAGCACGGGGGTCAGCAGCCGGTGCACGGCCAGCTTGGCGATTCCGTCGGAGATGCCCAGGTTCAGCCGCAGCGTCTGGCCGCTGGCGGCCTCGCGCACGCGCACCGGCAGCAATTCGCCCAGCGCAAAAATGTGGTCGGCCTCGTGCAGCGCGGCCACACCTGCGTCGGTCAGCACCAGGTTGCGGCCCTCGGTGCGCAGCAGGCTCACGCCCAGCGATTTTTCCAGCTCGCGCACCTGGGCGCTGATGGTTTGCACGGCCATGTCCAGCCGCTCGGCGGCGCGGGCGATGCCGCCCTCCTTGGCCACCACCCAGAAGTAGAAAAGATGGCGGTAGTTGAAGCTCTGGCTCATGATCTCTTTTCGGTGGAGCCGTTAAAAAAGTGTTTGGTTCGTAAAAACCGAACCAATACTACCGTGATCACAGGTTTTAAAGAAGTACCCCAGCCCCTACAGTCCGGGGCTTGGGCGTCCGGCGTGCCTGGGCGTGTGAGGGCATCTTTGGAGAAACTCGATGGAAACAATCGGAACGTGGTGGATGTGGGCGGGATTTGCCGTCTTCGTGGTCATCGCCATAGGCGTGGACCTGCTGGTCATGGAGCGCCAGGGCGCGCACAAGGTCACCATGGGCGAGGCCGCGCGCTGGAGCCTGTTGTGGTTCTCGCTGGCCTTTGTGTTTGTGGCCATCCTGTGGTGGTACCTGGACAGCAGCCAGGGGCGCGAGATCGCCAACACGGTGTCCATGCAGTTCATCACCGGCTACCTGGTGGAGAAGAGCCTGTCGGTGGACAACATCTTCGTCTTCCTGATGCTGTTCAGTTACTTTGCCGTGCCGCCGCAGTACCAAAAGCGCGCGCTCATCATCGGCATCATCGGCGCCATCGTGCTGCGCACGCTGCTCATCCTGGCAGGCGCCTGGCTGCTGGCCACCTTCCACTGGCTGTTGTATGTGTTCGGTGCGTTCCTGGTCGTCACGGGCGTGAAGATGTGGTTTGCCGCCGGGCAGGAGCCTGACATCGCCACCAACCCGGTGCTCAGGTTCCTGAAAAAGCGCATCCGCATCACCGACCAGTTCGACGGCGAAAAGCTCTCGACCCTGATCAACGGCGTCAAGCACTACACCCCGCTGTTCGTGGTGCTGATCCTGATCGGCACGACCGACATCATCTTTGCGGTGGACAGCATCCCAGCCATCTTCGCGATCACCAGCGACCCGTTCATCGTGCTCACGGCCAACATCTTTGCCATCCTGGGTCTGCGTGCGCTGTACTTCCTGCTGGCAGACCTGGCCGACCGTTTCCACCTGCTGGCCTACGGCCTGGCACTGGTCCTGGTCTTCATCGGCGGCAAGATGTTGCTCATCGACTTTGTGAAGATTCCGATTGGCTATGCCTTGCTGGTCACGGCCACGCTGATCGCCGGGTCGATCTTCCTGTCGCTGCGCAATTCGGGCGAGGCGGCCAAGGGCGCCCCACCCGCACTGCCCCCCAAGGCCTGATCGCTGCCCAACCCGGAGACTTGAGTCATGGATCTGATCGAATCGGTGATGCTGTGCATGTTGTTGGGCCTGGTGGGAGCCACTGCGATGGCCTACCGCGCCGAGAACGAGCCGCGCGACGTGAACCTGCTGGTGGGCCTCACCACCTTGTGGGGCGCAGGCACCGCGGTAGCGTTCGTCGCATGATGCAGCCGCTGTGTCGCCTGCGCCGCTGGCTGCGGGCCCTGGAACCCCGGGCCCGGCAACTGCTGGACCGCAGCTGGCTCGCGCAGTTCCAGCCCTGGCTGGAGCAGCGCGCGCTGTTCCGCTTTCAGCGCCAGCCGCTGGCGCGCGGGGTGGCGGCTGGCATGTTCTGCGGCCTGATCCCCGGGCCGCTGCAGATCCCGGGCACGCTGCTGGTGTGCGCCTGGCTGCGCGGCAACGTGGTGGCTGGGGGCGTGGCCACCTTCTATACCAACCCGCTCACCACGGTGCCCCTGTATGTCATGGCCTTCTACCTCGGGGCGCTGGTGATGCCCGGCGCGCAGACCCTGCCCGCCTGGAGCAGCGTGGCGCCGGGTGGGGAGTTCACGGTGCAGGCCCTAGGCATCTGGATGCAGGCGCTGGGCACGCCGCTGCTGATCGGCCTGCCCACGCTGGGCCTGCTGCTGGCGGTGCTGGGCTATGTGACGGTGCAGCTGCTGTGGCTCGCACCCGCCTTGCACCGCAAGCGCAGGCTGGCGCGCAGCCGCTGAGCCCCGTATTCGGCCCGCAACGTGGGCTCCCCCGCAGGGGGATGGGGCGCAGCCGCTTGGGGGGTTAGTCGAGTTTTACGCCCACCTTGGTGATGACTCGCCCCCACTTCTCCCGCTCGGTGCGCGCAAAGCCGCCCATCTGGGCGGCGGTGCCGGGCATGGGCTCCACACCCAGGGCCTGCAGCCGGGCCTTGGTGCGCGTGTCGGCCAGTGCCGTCTGCAGTGCCTTGCTGAAGTTCGCCACCACATCGGCCGGCGCGCCGGTGGGCACCACCAGGCCTTGCCACGCAAAACCTTCAAACCCCTGCAGGCCCTGCTCGGAAATCGTGGGCACATCGGGCATGGTGGTCACCCGCTGCGGGCTGGCCACACCAATGGCGCGCACCTTGTTGCCCGCGAGGAACGGGTACACCGTGGCGCTGTCGATCCACATCGCGGACACCTGGCCGCCAATCACGTCCTGGATGGCCGGAGCCGCGCCGCGATAAGGCACATGGGTGAGCTTGAGCCCGCTTTGCTCGCGGAACAGCTCGCCCACCAGGTGGTGCGGGCTGCCCGGCCCGGCCGACGCCCAGTTCACGCCATCGGCCTGGCCCTTGGCCCAGGCCATGAACTCCTTGAGGTTCTTGGCCGGCACGCTGTTGGACACCACCAGGAACATGGGGAAACGCACCAGCAGGCCCACGGGCTGGAAGTCCTTTTCGGCGTTGTAGCTGAGCTTGCTGAACAAAAACGGATTGGCCGCCAGCGTGGCGAAGTCGGCCGAGAACATCAGGTTGCCGTAGTCCTTGTTGCGCGCTGCGTACTCTGCGGCGATGTTGGTGCCCGCGCCGGGCTTGTTGTTGATGATGATGGGGCGGCCTAGCGTGGCCGACATCGACTCGGCAATGGTGCGGGCCACGATGTCCGAGCCGCCGCCAGCGGCATAGCCCACCACCCATTCGAGTGGTTTGGTGTCCTGGGCGTTGGCCAGGGGCAGTGTGGTGGCAAGGGCCAGGCCTGCGAGGGTGGCGATGAAGTGTTTGCGCTGCATGGTGGTGTTGTCTCCGTAGTGGTCAAAGTTCAAGGCGAGTCGGGCCCTGCACCGTCTTCGCGGTGTTGGGGTTGTGGGGGCCATGGGTGCGGGCTAGGCCGCGACGGCGTGGGTAGGCACCACGGGTGTGATGGCCTGGTGGGTCCGCTGGTCTGCCGTGGGCACGGCATCGCCGCGCGCCAGTTGCAGCGCGTGTTGCAGCGTGGCCTGGTCACCGATGTGGTTGGCCAGCAGCAGCACCAGGCGCGCGTTCATGGCGTGGCTCTCTGGGGTAGAGAGGCCTTGGTGCGCAGCGATCAGCGCTTCATAAAAGTCGTCGCAGGCCTGCAGGTTCGGTTGGGTGTTCAGCATGGGCATGTTCCTTGTCGTCTTCCTGGTCAGACGGCGGCGGCCGTGGCACGGGTCAGCGCGCTGCGCACGGCAGCTTCGGTGGGCGTGCGCCAGCGCGCGCACACATGCTGGTCGGGCCGCACCAGGTACACGGTGCGCGGCAGCGCGTCCAGCCGCTGGGCAGCCAGCGCCTGGTGGTCGATCACGTCGATGCCGATCTGCAGCACCTTCACATCGGGCAGGTCACGCGTCCATCCGGGGGCGGGGCCAAACACCAGCAGCGTGAAGTCCGGCCCCAGCTCGCGCAGCAGCCAGGTGGGCTGGCCCTGTTTGGTCAAGGGTGCGTCCAGCAGCACGGCACCGGGCACCTGGGTGCCCACAAACGCATCGGTGTCGGGCGTGCTCAAAGGCGACACATGCAGCGTGGCGGGCACCGACAGGCGCCCGCTGTTGACGATGCGGCGCGCAAATGCATGCTCGCGTGCCAGGTGCAGTGCCGCATCGCGGAACAGGCGGCTCACTTCGCTCTTGGGCGTGATGAAGTCGGTGGCGCGGGTGGAGTTGCACAGGTTCTCGTCG
This sequence comes from Acidovorax sp. Root568, assembly GCF_001427445.1. Lineage (NCBI taxonomy): Bacteria > Pseudomonadati > Pseudomonadota > Betaproteobacteria > Burkholderiales > Comamonadaceae > Acidovorax > Acidovorax sp. Root568. The sequence continues at coordinate 178,371 of NZ_LMGP01000019.1, forward strand.
GCAGCGTATTCACGCTCGGGGCCATAGGTGGCCACCAGCGCCGGGCTGGCCCGGCCCTTGAGCACCCAGTCCAGCTTCCAGGCCAGGTTCTCGGCGTCCTGCACACCGCTGTTGGCGCCACGGGCGCCAAAGGGCGAGACGCCGTGGGCGCTGTCGCCCGCGAAGACGATGCGGCCGTGCACGAACTGGTCCATGCGCAGGCAGGCAAAGGTGTAGACGCTGGCCCAGTCCAGCTCAAACTGTGCATCCGCACCCAGCAGCGCCTTCACGCGCGGGATGATGTTCTCGGGCTTTTTCTCTTCTTCCGGGTCGGCATCCCAGCCCAGCTGGAAGTCGATGCGCCACACGTTGTCGGGCTGGCGGTGCAGCAGGACGCTCTGGTTGGGATGAAAAGGCGGGTCGAACCAGAACCAGCGCTCGGTCGGAAAGTTGGCCTCGTCCGCCAGCTTCACGTCGGCGATCAGAAAGCGGTCCTGAAAAATGCGCCCCTTGCTCTCCAGCCCCAGCATCTGCCGCGTGGGCGAGCGCGCGCCGTCGCAGGCCACCAGCCACTGCGCGTCGATCTGGTAGGCGCCTTCGGGCGTGTCGATGCAAAGCAGCGCGCCGTCCGCGCGGCTTTGCACGGCCGTCACCTTGTTGTGCCAGCGGATGTCGATGCCCGGCAACTGCAGCGCGCGCTCCACCAGGTAGGCCTCGGCGTAGTACTGCTGCAGGTTGATGAAGGCGGGGCGCTCGTGGCCTTCTTCGGGCAGCAGATTGAATTCATACAGCTGTTCGTCTTTGAGGAACACCTTGCCCAGGTTCCACGACACGCCCTTGTCCACCATGCGCTGGCCCACGCCCAGGCGGTCCCAGATCTCCAGCGTGCGCTTGGCAAAGCAGATGGCGCGTGAGCCAATGGAGAGCTTGTGGTCGTTGTCCAGCACCACCACGCGCTGCCCGCGCTGGGCCAGGTCAATGGCGAGCGACAGGCCCACAGGGCCCGCGCCGATGACCACGATGGGGTGCTGTGCGGGCGTGGCGCGGTCTTGGTCGGGCGAGCGCACGTAGCCGAAGTCGATGGCCTGCACCTCGGCGCCACTGGCGTGAAAAGCCTCGCGGGGAATGTCTCTGGGGTTCATTTTTTGTCTCCTCCAGCCTCGGCGGTTCAGCCTTCCAGGGCTTTCCACATTTGAATGTCGCGCTCGGCGGTCCAGATGCGTGGGTCGGGGTATTGCGTGGCCTCGTCGTACGCCCGGGTCACGTCAAACGGCATGCAGTGGTTGAAGATGACCCAGTGGCCGTACTTGGGCTGCAGTTGGGCAAACGTGGCCTCGTACACCTTGCGCAGGTCTTCGCCCTTGGCCGCACTGGCCTTCACGCTCTCGTACAGGTCGCTGATGAAGGCGCGCGTGCCCGCCAGGCCCGCCTGCACCTGCTCGGGCGTCTGCAGCGCTGCGCCCCGGCCGGGCACCAGCTTCTCGGGCTTCAGCGCCGCAATGTTGTCCAGCGTCTGCGGCCAGTCCTGGAAATACGCGTCGCCCGCATACGGCGTGGCGTCGAACTCCACCAGGTCGCCGCTGAACAGGATCTTTTCCTGCGGCAGCCAGGCCACCGTGTCGCCCTTGGTGTGGCCCCGGCCCAGTTGCAGGATCTGCACCTCCAGCTTGCCCAGCCACAAGGTCATCTTCCTGTTGAAGGTCATGGTCGGCCAGGTCAGGCCGTCCGGCACGCTCTCCACGTTCTGGAACAGGCGCGGAAAGCGGCCGATCTCGCTGTCCTTGTCGAACTGGCCGCGCTCCACGATCAGGTCGCGCGTGTCCTCGCTGGCAATGATGTGCTCGGCACCGTAAGCGCTGGCACCGAGCACTCGGACTGCGTGGTAGTGCGAGAGCAGCACGTATTGGATGGGCTTGTCCGTCACCTCGCGGATGCGGCGGATCACGTCCTGCGCCATCACGGGCGTGGCCTGGGTGTCGATGACCATCACCGCGTCGTCGCCAATGATGATGCCGGTGTTGGGGTCGCCCTCGGCCGTGTAGGCATAGGCGTGGTCGGAGAGCTTGTCGAAGCTCACCTTCTTCACTTCGAGGTCGGCGGCGGAGGCAAAGGTTTTGACGGTGCTCATGGTGGTGATTTGTTAATGGTGAATGCGTTTATCTAAACGGAATGCGTTGATGTTAGGCAAGAAATTCGTTCATGTCTAACGCATTTGTTTAGGTGTAAACCCGAGGTGCGGATGGATGCTGCGCTGCGTGGACAATCGCCCCATGCCCACAACGACCCCCGACCTGCCCCCCGCCGACGACGAAGACACGCCCCGCAGCCCGCGCGGCATCCAGAGCGTGGAGGTGGGCGGCCAGCTGCTGAAGGTGCTGGCGCGCACGGGCCGGCGCATGGCGCTCAAGGACCTGGCCCGCGCGGCGGACATGACGGCCGCCAAGGCCCACCCCTACCTGGTGAGCTTTGGCAAGCTGGGCCTGATCGAGCAGGACGCCGTGAGCGGCCACTACGGCCTGGGCCCCTTGGCCATGCAGCTGGGCCTGATCAGCCTGCAGCAGGTGGACCCGGTGCGCCTGGCCATTGCCGAGCTGCCCGCGCTGGCCCAGCGCATCGGCTACACCGTGTCGGCCTCGGTCTGGGGCGACAGCGGCCCCACCATCATTCGTGTGGAAGAGGGCCCCACCGCCGTGTATGTGGCCATGCGCCACGGCACCACGGCCTCGGTGCGGCACACGGCCACGGGCAAGGTGTTTGCGGCCTTCGGCCCGCGCGAGCGCGCTGCGGCTGCGCTAGCGGCCGAAGGGTTTGCGGGAGCACTGGACGAGCCTGCATTTGCGGCCGAACTGGAGGCTGTGCGCCAGCACCAGATCAGCGAGGTGACGGACCAGCTCCTGCCCGGCATCAGCGCGCTGGCCACGCCGGTGTTTGATGGGTTTGGGCAGCTGGTGCTGTGCATCGCCGTGATCGGCCCCAGCGCCACGCTGCAGACCGGGCCGGCCAGCCCGGCGGCGCAGCATCTGCGCGAGGCGGCGCGGAGCTTGTCGCAGCGCCTGGGCGCGCCGGTCAGCCCCGTGTAGTCCGCAGGGCGATCAGCCCGCTGCGCGCCCCAGCGCCTGGTCCACGTCCCACAGGATGTCGTCCAGGGTTTCAATCCCCACCGACAGCCGCACCATGTCCGCGCTCACGCCCGCGCGGGCCAGTTCCTCTTCGTTCAGCTGGCGGTGGGTGGTCGATGCAGGGTGGATCACCAGCGTCTTCGCGTCGCCGATGTTGGCGAGGTGGCTTAAAAACTCGCAGGCGTCGATGAACTTCTCGCCGGCGGCTGCGCCGCCCTTCACGCCAAAAGTGAGGATGCCCGAGGCGCCTGGCGCGCCATCCACCGCGCGGAACTGCTTTTGCGCCAGATCGAAATACGGCGAATCCGCCAGACCGGGGTAGTTGACCCACGCCACCTGCGGGTGGCTCTGCAGAAACTTCGCCACGGCCAGCGCATTGCGGCAGTGCTCGCGCATGCGCAGGTGCAGTGTTTCGGCGCCTTGCAGCAGCTGCCACGCGTTCATGGGCGAGAGCACGCCGCCAAAGGTGCGGTTGACCTCCATGCGCGCCTTCATCGTGTAGCCGAAGTCGCCGAAGGTCTCGTAGAACTTCACGCCGTGGTACGCACGGCTGGGCTCCACCATCTCGGGGAATTTGCCGTTGTCCCACGGGAACTTGCCGCCTTCCACCACCACGCCGCCCATGGTGGTGCCGTGGCCGCCGATGTACTTGGTGGCGCTGTGCACCACGATGTCGGCGCCCAGTTGCAAGGGGTTGCACAGGTAGGGGCTGGCCACCGTGTTGTCGATGATGAGCGGCACGCCTTGCGCATGCGCCACCTCGGCCACGGCGGCGATGTCGAGCACGTTGACCAGCGGGTTGCCGATGGTCTCGCCATAGAACGCACGGGTGTTGGGCCGCACCGCACGCGCAAAGTTCTCGGGGTCGGCCGGGTCCACGAATGTGGTCTCAATACCCAGACGCGAAAAGCCCACGCCCAGCTGCCCCACGGTGCCGCCGTAGAGCGTGCTGGCTGCCACGATGTGGTCGCCGGTTTTCAGGATGGCCAGCAGCGCCGCCATCTGCGCGGCCATGCCGCTGGCGCAGGCGAGCGCGGCGCGGCCGTTTTCGAGGCTGGCGATGCGCTCTTCGAACACCGCCACCGTGGGGTTGCTGATGCGGCTGTAGACGTTGCCAAAGGTCTGCAGGTTGAACAGGCTGCTCGCGTGTTCGGCGTTGTCGAACACAAAGCTGGTCGTCTGGTGGATGGGCGTGGCGCGCGCGCCGGTCACCGGGTCGGGCTGCGCGCCAGCGTGGATGGCGCGGGTGCCAAAGCCGAAGTGTCGGTCGGCACCGTGGGATGTGGGCTCGGTCATGGCGGTGGCGCAGCCTGCAGTGCTGCGCAGGGGTTTGGGTGAGGGAATTTGAATGGAATCGGCCGCAAGCGATAGTGCAATATGCGCTGGCAGCTATCAATTTGCTAGTAAGGCAGCTGCCGCAAGCGCTTGGCGCTGATCACGCGCGTGTTCACGCCCATCCAGCCCAGGCCGCCAAACAGACGCGCGTGTTCGATCTTCACGCAGCGGTTTTGAATGACTTGCAGGCCCGCCGCCTCGGCGCGCAGGCCGGCGGCCTGGTTGAACACGCCCAGCTGCAGCCACAGGCACTGTGCGCCGATGGCGACGGCTTCGTCGGCCAGTGGCGGGATGTCCTCGCTCTTGCGAAAGCAGTCCACCATGTCGATTTTCTGCCCCTGCGCCGCCAGCGCGGCCGCCGCATCGGTCACGCTGGCGTAGGCCGCCTCGCCCAAAATCTGCCCGCCCTCGCGCGCCACCAGCGGGTTGACCGGCACGATGCGGTAGCCATGCGCCTGCATGTACTTGGCGGCAAAGTAGCTGGGGCGGTGCCACTGCGGCGACAGGCCCACCACCGCAATGGTGCGGCAGGCGGTGAGCAGGTGGCGCAGGGTGCTGATGGTGTCGGGGGTGTGGAGCATGCAAACAGTGTACGCATGCCCCGGGACCGTGGACCAGCGTCACCGTAGCCGGTCAGGCCGGCGACTTGTACTTGATGCTGCACCCATACGGCGCCGTCGTCGCCGCCGAGATCGGCTTGCCCGCCAGCGCTTCGCCCAGCCCCACCTTCACGTAGTTGGTGGCCTTTTCGATGTCGGCCGGGCGGGCCGAGGGGATGCTGTCGATGCCGCCCGCGTAGATCAGCTGGCCCTGTGGGTTGACGATATACAGGTGTGGCGTGGTGCGGGCGCCGTAGCTCTTGCCCGCGGTGCCTTCCTCGTCCATCAGCACGGCGGTGGGGACGGCCTTGCGCTCCTGCTTCCAGGCCATCAGCTTGGCGGGCTCCAGGTAGTCGCTGCTGGCTTTTTCGGTGGAGTTGATGGACAGCCACACCACGCCTTGGCTGGTGGCGTCCTTCTGCGTGGCGGGCATGTTGCCGCTGTCGTAGTGTTTGCGCACGAAGGGGCAGCCGGGGTTGGTCCACTCCAGCACCACATGCTTGCCCTTGAAGTCCGACAGGCGCACGGTTTTTCCGTTGGTGTCCTTGAGCATGAAGTCGGGCGCGGGCTGGCCCACGGTGGCGGCGGCCTGTGCGCCCAGGGCAACCAGGGCGGCGGTGGCAATCAACGTACGGCGAAGCAGCTTCATGGCGGGGTCTCCTGAAGGGTTGGCGGGTGGTCGAAAGCGGAAAGGTGGGCTGGCAGCGATCTACAGCTGGGCGATGGTGGCGCGCACCTCGTCCACGCTGAGCACCTCGGTCAGCACCACCGGCGGTTTGCCAGGGCGATAGAACACGTACACCGGCACACCGCTGCGGCCCAGCGACGCCAGGGCGGCCGTGATGGCGGGGTCGCGGCGCGTCCAGTCGGCGCGCAGCAGGGCCACGTTCTTGGTTTGCAGGTCGGCGACCACGTTGGTATCCGCCAGCGTGGTCTTCTTGTTGTACTGGCAGGTCACGCACCAGGCGGCGGTGAAGTCCACAAACACGGGGCGGCCACCGGCCACGATCTGCTCGGCCGCGCCGGGTGCCCAGGGCTGCCAGCCGGTGGCCGACGAAGCCTGGGTAGCGCTTTGCGTGGTGGGCACGTTGGTGATGTGCGGCGCAAAAGACCAGACCAGCAAGGCCATGGCCGCGATGGACACCGTGGCCATCCACACCCGCGCCCGCCCGGCCAGCGACAGGGCCCACACCACCAGCGACAGGCCCACCAGCAGGATCAGCAGTGCACCCGCGCCGTCAATGCCGCTTTGCTGGCCCAGCACCCACACCAGCCAGACCACGGTGGCCAGCATGGGGAAGGCCATGAGCTTGCGGAAGGTGTCCATCCACGCGCCGGGGCGCGGCAGGGCGCGCGCCACGGCGGGCACAAAGCTGGCCGCCAGGTATGGCAGCGCCAGCCCCAGGCCCAGTGCTGCAAACACGGCCAGCGCCTGCGGTGCGGGCAGCGTGGCGGTCAGGCCCAGGGATGCGCCCATGAACGGCGCCGTGCACGGCGAGGCCACGGCCACGGCCAGCACGCCGGTGAGAAAACTGTCGGCCACCGGGTGGCGCGCCTGCAGGCTGGCCACCGAGGAGGGCAGGAAATGCCCGAACTCGAACACGCCCGCCAGGTTGAGCGCGATCAGCGTGAACAGCGCCGCCAGCGATGCCACCACGGCGGGCGACTGCAGCTGAAAGCCCCAACCCACCGCCTCGCCCGCCGCGCGCAGGCCCAGCATGAGCGCGCCCAGGGCGATGAACGACAGCACCACGCCCGCTGTGTAGGCGATGCCGCTGACGCGGTGCGCGCGCCGGTCTTGCGCATGCTGTGTGAAGCCCACCACCTTGATCGCCAGCACCGGAAACACGCAGGGCATGAGGTTGAGGATGAGGCCCCCGAGCAAGGCGCCCAGCAGCGCTGCAGTGAGGGTAAGGGACGATGCGCCGGAGGCTGCGGCAGGCGTTGCTGCGCCGCCAGCCTGCGCTGCATTGGCTTTGAGCGCGGCCTCCAGCGCGGGCGACACGCTGGCCACCGATGCGCCCTGCGGCCAGGTGCCCAGCACCTTCAGTTCGGCGCGGTAGCCGGTGCGGGTGTCGGGGCCGGTGCCGTGGCCCGGGGCCGCCTGCTCGGCCAGCACCACGGGCATCAGGCTGGGGCTGGCGCTGCGCTGGGCCGACAGGGGGATCTGTGCGGTCCACACGCTGCCGTTCCAGCTCTGCTTCCAGCTCGCCGCGTTGTCGATGACCTCGGCGGTTTCGGGGAACAGGTCCAGTGTCTTGCCACGCAGCGCCACGGGCAGGCCCTGCACGCTGACGTTCAGCAGGTTGCCGTCCGCAATCTGCGCCTGGCTGTCGGGCACGATGCCGCTGGTGCCTGCCACCACGGCGCGGGGATGGGCCTTGGCGGCCGCCTCAAAGGCAGCACTGCTCAGTGCCGTGGTGCTCTGGATGGGCAGCTGCAGCGTGAACTCGCCTTCTTCGGGAATGCACTCCTTGCGGCACACCAGCCACGACGCGCGCAGCTTGATGGTGGCATCCTTGGCCAGCGGGCCGGGGGCATAGGTGCTGGCCACGGTGACGGGCACGGGCAGCAGCACCGTGCCTTCATAGCCATAGTTGGCCAGCGTGCCGATGGGGATCTTCTTGGGCAGGGGCCAGGCAATCTCGCCCGCGTCCAGGCCGGCGGGCAGCGTCCAGGCCAGGTCGGTGGGCAGGCCGGAGTCGCCAGGGTTCTTCCAGTAGGTGTGCCACTCGGGCTGGTGGGTGATCGAGAGGCCCAGCCACAGCGGCTGGCCGGGCGCCACGCCCTGGGGCGCATGGGCCAGCAGCTCGGCACGCACATAGGGCGTGGTGACCACGCTGGTGCCCTGTCCGCTGGTTTTGGTGCCCAATTGGGCGCTAGCGCTAGTCCATAAAGCGCTGGCAGCTATAAAAAAGAGAGTGGCTGCGAGGCGGTGGAACAGGCGTGAAGGCATGGTGCAGTGTGGGAGCGGGCGGGGCGGGATTGGTTCCGGCGCTGCCGCCGTTTCGATTCTCGATCCACCATTGTGCTTGGAGCCGTCCATGTCCGTGGAAACGGGCGCGGCCAGTACCAGGGCCCCCGCGCAAGGGCCGCCCCGCCGCGAAAGCGGCGTATCCAGCCTTTGCGCTGGGGGCGTCCCCCTCCCGCGTAGCGAGAGAGGGGGAAGGCGCCGTAGGCGACTCAGGGGGTGTTGCTCACTGTGTCGCCAGGCTCAATTCCGCACGCGGTGTCCACTTTTCTGCTTGTTTGCCCGCTTTGGGTGCCGCGACAAACAGCCGCTCCACCGGCAGCTTTTGCGACACCAGGTACGCGCGGATCGCCTGGCCACGCTGCGTGGCCAGGTCGGCGGCCATGGCCTCGGTGGCGGGCTGGTTGGCCAGCAGCAGGGCTTCCATCTCGGGCACGGTGAGGTCCTTGGCCAGGCCGACCAGGTTGCGCGGCTTGGGCATGTCGGCGCGGCGGTACACCTCCTTGAGCAGGGCGGGGTATTCGGCGGCCGATACGGGGGCGGTATCGCCGGGGCTGGCGCGGCGCTTTTCGGCCAGCACCAGTTGCCGCAGGTGCTCGCGCTGCAGGCCTTCGCGCTCGTCCTGCAGGCTGGCCATGCCGGTCACGGTGATCTTGAGCGCGGGGCGGTCGGTCAGTGCCTTGACCACCTTGCCCAGGTTTTGCTCGGCCTCGGGCGTGAGCGTGGCGCTGCCGGGGGCAAAGGGCACGTTGCTCATCTCGTCGCCACCGCCAAACGCGCTGGCCAGCAGGCTGAAGGGCGAGGTCAGCGCCTTGCCGATGAGGTTGACGATGATCTTGAAGATCACGGGGCCGATGCGGAACTGCGGGTCGTTGAGCGAGCCGCTGATGGGCAGGTCCAGGTCGATCACGCCCTGGCGGTCGGCCAGCAGGGCCACGGCCAGCTTCACGGGCAGGCTGTTGGGGGCGCCCTCCACGGGCTCGCCAAAGGTCAGCTGGTTGAGCACCAGCCGGTTGCTGGCGGTGAGCTGGCCGTTGGGCAGCACCTTGTAGTTCACATCCACGCTGAGCTTGCCGCGCTCGATGCCGTGGCCCGCGTATTTGACGGAATAGGGCGTGAGCGGGGGGAGCTCCAGGTCGCGCACCTTACCTACGATGTCGAGGGCCAGCGGTTTGGCCAGCGGGTTGAGCTTGCCGGTGACTTCGAGCGATGCCGAGCCCTCGGCGCGGCCGCGCAGCTCCAGGTCGGCCAGCACGGGCTCGCCACCCGAGGCTTCGGACGAGAACGCGCTGAGCTTGCCGGTCAGCTCCGACAGGTCGGCCGAGTAGTTGGGCTTGATGAAAAAGTCCGAAAACAGCACCTTGCCGTTGACCAGGCTCACGGGGCCAAAGACCACCACAGGGGCCAGCGGGTCGGCCTGGGCTACCGCCGCAGGGGCAGGGGCGGTGGGCGTTGCCGAGGCGGCTGAGGCGGGGGCTGATGCCGTGGGGGCGGCCGTGCTGGCCGCAGCGCTGGCCGCATTGGCCGCCCGTGCCTCGGCCGGGGTCTTGGCAATGTCGCTCAGGTTGATGCGGCCGGCCTCGTTGATGGTGACCCGGGCAAAAAAGTCCACCAGGCTGGTCTCCTTGACCTCCACGCGCGGCGCGGTGCCGGGGGCGGTGGCCACGGCCAGGCCGCGCAGGTTCAGGCTTTTCCAGGCCAGCAGTTCCTCACCCACCTGGGCCTCGGTCTTGGGGGTGAAGGCGGCGGTGCTGTTGGCCTGCAGGTCTTCCACCACGGCATCACCGCTCAGACGCAGGCTGACTCCTTTGTCGGTCTGCGCCAGGGCCACCTGGCCCCGGTAGCCCACATCGGCGCGCAGCAGTTCTACCGACAGCTGGCTGGCCAGGTAGCCGTCCAGTGCGTGCAGCGGCAGGCGGGTGGCGTCGAGCTTGCCCTGGGTGGTCAGCGGCTGCAGGGCCAGCGTGCCCTGGTAGTCGAGCTTGCCCGGCGCGGCCTTGCTGCCCTTGCCCGGTGCGGCGGCGCGGGCGGTGAGCGTGAAGGCTTCGGGCTTGCTGCCGTCGCTGGCCAGGTTGCGGGCGGTGATGCCCAGGGCCGTCACGTCCAGCGCCACGGGGCGCGGCTGGGCGTTGTCGGCCAGCGAGACGGTGCCGCCCTGCAGCGAGAAGTCGGCCACGCGCAGCTTCCAGGGGGTGCTGGTGCTGGCGGGTGCTGCATCAGCCGTTGCCGCCGGGGCCGTGGTGCTGCCGGGCGCTGCCTTCAGCCAGCGCTCGAACATCCAGCGCCCGTCGGCGCCCCGTTCCACCGCCAGTTGCGGCTGGCTGATGGCCAGGCGCTCCAGCGTGGCAGTGCGCGCATCCAGGGGCACCTCGGCGCCCGCAATGTCGAGCTTGCCCAGGCTGGCCAAGGTGGTCTTGCCCTGCTTGACGGCCAGTTGCTCCAGCGCCAGGGGGCCTGCCTTGAGGGTGACGCCGGTGGCGCCCGCCTGTGCGGCCTGTGGCGTGGGCGCTTGCCACGCCACACCCACATCGCCGCTGAGCTGGCCGGTCACCGTGGGCTCCAGCGTCTGGGCCAGGTAGGGTGCCGCCAGTTGCAGGGCCAGGGCGTTCAGGGTGGCATTGACCTGGGCCTTCTGGTCCGTGGCTTCGCCGTTGAAGCTGAGCGTGCTGCCTTGCAGGTTGAGCCCGCCTTTGAAGCTGAAGGGCTTGGCGTTGTCCTTGGCAAAGGGCAGGGCGACGTCGGCGGCCTCCAGCGTGATGTCGGTGGCCTGCAGGGCGGCAGCGGGGCGCGTGGTGGCGTCGGCCCAGCGCAGGGTGCCCCCACGCACGGCGGCGGTGGCGACTTCCACCGCCCAGGCGGGAGCGGCTGTCTTGGCCTTGGCTTTGCCTGTGGAGGCGGGGGACGCTGGGGCGGATGCTGCGCGGGCCGGTGGCGAAGCGGCAGTGTCAACTGAGGCGGATGCCGCAGGTGTGGCGGGCTTGCCCTTGGCGGGCGTGGAAGGCTGCGCTGGCGGGGTGGGCGTTGCCAGTTGCGCCAGGTTGATCTGACCGCTGGCGTCGCGGGTGGCAGTCACCACGGGCGCCGTCAGCTCCACATGCTGCAGGCGCACCACCTGGTCCAGCGGGCGCACATCGGCCATGTCGATCTTCAGGCGCTCGTAGCTCAGCAGGTCGGCGCCCTGGCGGTCGGCCATGCGCACACCGCTGGCCTGCACGGTGCCGGTCAGCTTCACGGCCATGCGCGGGTGCTGTTCAAAGGCCACCTTCACATCCGCATCCAGCGTGGCACCCAACACCTTGACGGGCAGGTTGGCCGGCAGGTAGCCCAGGTAGGGTGCGAGGTTCAGGCCATCCAGCCGGATCTGCGCGTCGGCTTTGCCGGTCTGTGCAAACGGCGTGCCCTCGGCGGAGGAGTCAAACCGGCTGCCGTCCAGTGTGAACGCCAGGTGGGGCTCCACCTTCACCTCGCGCTGCGAGGGCAGGGTGCTGATGAACGGAACTTTCAGCGCCAGCGCACGCACCTCGTGGGTCTCGCTGACGGTGTTGTCGATGAAGTCGATGCTGCCGCCGGTGAGCGCCAGGTTGTACAGCGCCAGGCGCGTGGGGCCGGTGTCTGGCTCGGGCTCGCTCTTGGGCGCGGTGACCTTGGCAATGATGTCGTCCACGTCGTAGCGGCCGTCGCCCAGGTGGGTGATGCGCAGGACCGGGTTTTCGATGGTGAAGGCGTCCACCACCGGCGCCAGGCGCAGCAGGGATTGCAGCTCGCCATCGGCATAGATGCGGCCAATGGTCAGCTGCGGGGGCGCACCATTGGCACCTGCCACGGTCACGTCACGCAGCGCGAATTCCAGGCTCCAGGGCTCAAAGTCGATGCCGCCCACCGTCACGGTGCGCCCCAGTTGCTCGGACGCGATGCGCTCCAGCGGGCCCTTGACCAGTGGCGGAATGGCGAGCCAGGTGACCAGCCACAGGGCGATCAAACCCGCCAGCGCGCGGATGGCGGGGCGGAACCAGCGGTGCTGGCGCAAAGAGGCAAAAGAGACGGAGCGCAGGGAGATCGGCATGGCGGCAGGCAAGGGTAGGCGCCGCAGCCCCGGAACGTTGAGCCGGTCACCGCCGCCCGAGGGCCGGGCGGGTGCTGCGCGCGGGCGCTATTGTCCCCGTTGTCAGCCTGCCTGCGTAAGCCAATGCAACGGGCGGCTGTGGTGGCTCAACATTGTTGACAGTGAGTGTGGTCGCCCGTGGCTGCACTCACAGGGCAAAGCCCGGCACCACCCGGCGGGTGGTGGCTCAGGACCGTGTCTTTTGGTGCGCGCTCACTTGCGCTGCGCACAAATGAGTGCACCCCAAAGAAAAGCGCTCTGCGCTTCGCTCACTGGGCAAAGCCCAGCACCACCCTGCGGGTGGTGGCGCTTTTCTTTTCAATCTTGGTCACCACGATGGCGCCGATTTCCGACGTATTGGCCACATGCGTTCCGCCACAGGGCTGCAGGTCGATCGGTGGCGCGTCGGCTTCGCCGCCGATGCAGATGGTGCGGATACGCCCGGTGCCGCGTGGGGGCTGCACGCTCATGCTTTTGACCAGCGCGGGGTTCGCGTCCAGTTCTTCATCGCTGATCGAGGCCACGGTGAGTGGGTGCGCGGCAGCCACCAGGGTGGCGATGGCGGCGGTCAGCTGCTCCTTGTCCAGCGGGTCGGTCATCGCAAAGTCCAGCCGCGCGTAGTCGGGTGTGATGGAGCAGCCGTTGACCAGCTGCGGCACCACATGGCACAGCAGGTGGCTGGTGGTGTGCAGGCGCATCATGCGGTGGCGGCGCTCCCAGTCGATGCGGGCCGTGACGGTGGTGCCGGGCGTGAGCTGCGCCACGCGGTCTTCCTGCCCGGGGGCGGGGATGTGAACGATGTCGCTGGTGGGGTTGCCGTCGGCGTCCTTGCCCTTGCGGGTGTCGGCAATGGTGATCTGTGTGCCGTCTGCCAGCACCAGCACGCCGCTGTCACCGGCCTGGCCGCCGCCCAGGGGGTAGAACACGGTCTGGTCCAGCACGATGCCGGCGTCGGTGACGGCGGTGATGTGGGCGCTGCATTCGCGCAGGTAGGCGTCTTGGCGGAAGAGGTCTTGGGTCATGGTGGCATGTTAGCGGTGCCAGTGGCCGTTTCCCAGAGGCCGGCAGCGCCGCTACCATGCACGCATGACTTCTGCTGCCTTGACCCCCTTGCCCTCCCGCTTCTGGGCCGACTTGTCCACCCGTGATTTCGCGGCGCTAAAGGCCAGCGGGCGGGCTGAACAGGTGGTGGCCGTGCTGCCTGTGGCGGCTGTCGAGCAGCATGGGCCGCACTTGCCCCTGTCGGTCGATGCGACGCTGCTACAGGGTGTGATCGATGCCGCGCTGCCGCACCTGCCCGCCGAGTTGCCCGTGCTGTTCCTGCCGCCACAGAACGTGGGCCTGAGCCCGGAGCACATCCGCTTTCCCGGCACGCTCACGCTGTCGCCCGCCACGGTGATTGCGCTGTGGACCGAGATCGGCGAGTGCGTGGCCCGCGCGGGCATCCAAAAGCTGCTGCTGTTCAACGGCCACGGCGGACAGGTGAGCGTGATGGACATCGTGGCGCGCGAGCTGCGCACGCGCTGCGACCTCATCGTCTACAGCGCCAGCTGGTTCAGCCTGCCGCTGCCCGATGCGGTGGCGGGCCAGTTCAGCGCCCAGGAGCACCGCTTTGGCATCCATGCGGGCGAGATTGAGACATCGATGATGCTGCACCTCGCGCCCGCCACCGTGCAGATGGCGCACGCGCAAAACTTCCGCTCCACCTCGCAGGACCGGTCGGAGCGCTACGCCATCCTGGGCAACGGCAAAAGCGCCAAACTGGGCTGGCAGATGCAGGACTACCACCCGGCGGGGGCCGTGGGTAACGCGGCCGCAGCCACGGCCGACAAGGGACAAGCGGTGGTGGACGCTGCAGCGCAACAACTGGTGGCGCTGCTGCAGGAGCTGCAGGCGCTGCCGCTGTCTACCCTGGCGGATGGCCCCCACTTGCAGTGAACCGGTTTGCTATATTTTTAATAGCTTCCGACGCATGATCTATTAGCGCAAGCGGCCTGAAAGACTCAGAAAACCGAGATATCGGTGCTCAGGCGTGCGTCACCCACTGCGCGTGCTCCAGCTCGTTCAGGTGCGGCAGCGTGTTGAAGGTCTGCAACATCAACCGCTTGGGCGAGATGGAGAACTCCGTCACCGCGCTGTTGCGGATGCGCATGTTCAGCGCAATGGTCACCTCGGGCGCCGTGCCCAGCACCTCGCCCACGGCGGTCGAGATGGGGCCGCCGCTGCTCACCAGCAGCACGTTCTGGCCCGCATGGTGGTGGCGCACATGGTCCAGCGCGCTGCGCACACCGGCCGAAAACTCGTTCCAGCTGGGCATGCCCTGGGGGCTGATGACGCCTGCCATCCACTGCGCCAGCGCGTCGCACAGGATGCGAAAGTGCGCGCGGTAGCGCTCTGGCGTGTCGGCCGGGCCCAGGGGCTGGGGGTGGATGGCGGCGATGAGCGCATGGCTGTCGTATTCATTGAGGCCTGGCAACTGCAGCACCTCGGGGGTGGTCTGCAGGCCCTCGGCGATGCCTTCCAGCGTTTGCGTGTGGCGGCGCAGCGTGCCGGTGATGACGGCATCAAACCCCAAGCTGCGTGCGCGCCAGTGTTCGCCCAGGCGCACCGCCTGCTGACGGCCCAGAGCGCTGAGCTGGTCGTAATCTTCCGCGCCAAACGAGGCCTGGCCGTGGCGCACGAGGTAGAGGGTTCCCATGCGGCGGATTGTGATCAGAACCCGTCGCAGGCGTTTGTCGCAAAAGCGACCGATGCTATTAAATGTGTAGCTTTTTCGGTTGAAGCTGCAAGGGATTCAGCCCGCCAGAACGCTGCCGAACATGGGCGCATCCACGTTGCCGCCCGTCAACGCCAGGCCCACGTGCAAACCCTGTAGCTGGTCGCGCTCCTGCAGCGCCGCCGCCAGCGCCGCCGCTCCTGCGCCTTCGGCCACGTTGTGGGTGTCGGTGAACAGGGCACGCATGGCGGCGGCCACCTCGGCGTCGCTCACCTGCACGATGTGGTCGATGTGTGGCGCCATCACGGCCAAGGCCTCGGCGTCGGCCACGCGGCAGGCCATGCCGTCGGCGAGCTGGGTGGTCACCGGTGCCTCCACCACGCGGCCTGCGGCCAGCGAATCGGCATAGGTGGTGGCGTGGCTGCTGACCACGCCGACCACGCGCACCGGGTGCTGCAGCGCCAGCTTGGCCGCAATGGCCGAGCATGCGCCCGAGCCCTGGCCGATGGGCACGTACACCACATCGAGCTGCGGCACGGCGCGCAAAAATTCCCACCAGTAGGTGCTAACGCCCCGCAGCAGGTCGGGGTGGAAGCTGGGCACCATGTGGGCCCCGCGCTGGGCCGCGAGCTGGATGGCGTGTTCGCGCGCTTCCTGAAAGTCGTCGCCGTGTTCGATGAGCGTGACGCCCAGCGCGCGCATGGCGGCGTTCTTCTCCAACGAGTTGCCACGCGGCACGACGATGGTGCAGGCCACGCCGTGGCGGCGTGCGGCCCAGCCCATGCTCTGGCCGTGGTTGCCGCGTGTGGCGCTGATGACCTCAGAAGGCAGCGCGCCGCGCTGGGCGAGCTGGTCAAAGTAGGTCAGGCCGCCCCGGATCTTGAACGCGCCCACGGGCGTGTGGTTCTCGTGCTTGAGCCAGCAGTCGGTGCCCAGGCGCTGGCTGAGCAGGCCCCAGTGGTACTGGGGCGTGGCGGCGAAGTCGCGGTACACCACCTCGGCAGCGGCTTCGATGTCGGCCAAGGTGGGCAGCAGGGCGGTGGGGTCGAGGCGGGTGTTCATGCGGCGGCTTTCTTTTCAGTCAACAGTTTGAGGGCCAGCAGACCCAAGACGGTGCCCATGAAATAGCGCTGGGCGCGCATCCATGCAGCATTGCGGTTGAGGAACAGCGCCACGCGGGCGGCGCCCAGCACCAGCAGGGCGTTGACGGCGGCGCTGGTGCTGATCTGCACCGCGCCCAGCGTGAGGCTTTGCTGCAGCAATTGGCCGCGCTCGGGGTGCAGAAACTGGGGGAAGAACGACAGGTAGAACATGGCCACCTTGGGGTTCAAGAGGTTGGTCATGAACCCCATGAGGAACAGTGTGCGCGGGCTGTCGTGCGGCAGGTTGCGCGCTTCAAACGGCGCGGCGCCACCGGGTTTGACGGCCTGCCAGGCCATCCACAGCAGGTAGGCGGCGCCGGCGTAGCGGATGGCGTCAAACGCCAGCGGCACGGCCGCCAGCAGCGCGGTGAGGCCCAGCGCCGCCGCCAGCAGGTGCACGACAAAACCCAGCACCACACCGGTCAGCGAGATGAGCCCGGCGCGTGGCCCCTGGGTGAGGCTGCGCGAGACGCAGTACACCATGTTGGGGCCCGGCGTGAGCACCAGCACGAGCGCGGCGAGCGCGAAGAACAGCAATTCCTGCAACGAAAACAGCATGGCGGTTTACTCCTGAGAGGTGACTGAGGTGAGGGTGACGGGGCCCCGTGGCGTGCGGAGCTGGGCAGAGAGGCGCGGCGCGGTGCCCGGCGTGACGAGGACGGAGGCGGCGACACCCACGGCGGTGCACGCGGCCTGCAATGTGGCGGCTTGCGGGTGCTGCAGTGCAAGCTGCTCCAGCTGCACGCCGCTGGCGGGCAGGCTGTCGCAGGGGTGCGCCGCGCCCCACTGGATGAGCGTGGGCAGGCAGCCGTCCATCAGGCGCAATCCGTCATCGCGCACAGTGATCTGCCACTGCAGCAGGCCATGGGGCGTGGGGCGGCTGGCGGTGATGATGGCGCCGCGATCCATGTCCAGCGCCGACAACGCGGTGCACGCGGCCTCCACGTCGGGCACGCTCGCCACCCAGTGAATGAGCTGGGGGCCGTGTTGCGCCACCTGGCCCTGCAAATTGGCGTCATCCATGTCAAACCAGCGCCTTGCGCTAGTGGATATTGCCTTGGATGCTCCTGGGTTGATAGCAATGATCTCCAGGTAAGCGCGCGGATGCGTGGGGCTTGCGACGTTGAAGATGCGGTTGTGCGTGCCCATCAGCGGGTGTTCGCCGCCCGCCGTGGGAGTGACGCCCAGCGTGCGTTCGCACCAGGCCACACCGCTGGCCAGGTCGGCCGCCAGCACGACCAGGTGGTCCACGCAGGCGGGTTGCTGGGTGGAGGTGGCGGTCACAGCAGCACCTCACCGGCCATGCAGGTGACCGAGCTGCCGCCGACCCAGATGGTGTCGCCGTCCTGTTGCACGTACACCCGCCCGGCGCGCCCCAGGCAGGTGCCTTGGGCGGCCACATATTGGGCGGGGGCCAGCCCGGCGCCGATGAGCCATTGCGCCAGCGCTGCGTTGAGGCTGCCGGTCACGGGGTCTTCGGCCAGGCCGTTGTTGCCGGGGAAGAAGGCGCGCACTTCAAAGGCGATGCCCTCGGCGTCGGTGCTGCCAATGACACCCACCTTGCCACGCGGGCCGACCACGCCCACGTCCAGCTGGCCAAGGATGCTGGCGTCAGGCTTCAGGGCCAGCACCTGCTCGCTGCTGCGCAGCATCACGCCGCGCCAGTTGGGGCCGTTGTCGCACCAGGCGTGGTGCAGGATGTCGCTGCGCGCCACGCCCAGGCCCCGGGCAATCAGCGCCACGTCATCTTCGGCCAGCGGGCCGCTTTGGATGAGGGGCGGCGCGGCAAAGGCCAGGCGCTCGCCATCCTGGCGCAGCGTGACCAGGCCCACGCCACATTCCTGCACCACCTGGCCCGCGACCTGGGGCCGTCCGCCGGCTTGGAGCCAAGCGTGGCAGCTGCCCAGGGTGGGGTGGCCTGCAAAAGGCAGTTCGCGCCCAGGGCAGAAGATGCGCACGCGGTAGTCGGCCCCGGCGGCGCGGCCTTCCGGGGTGGGGGGCAGCAGGAAGGTGGCTTCGGACAGGTTGGTCCAGTTGGTGAAGTCCTGCATGGCTTCGGTGCTGAGGCCGGAGCCGTCCAGCACCACGGCCAGAGGGTTGCCACGGTAGGGCGTGGCGGTGAATACATCGACTTGCTGGAACGGGCGTTGGTGCATGGTGGTCAGGTCCTTGGTCAATCAAACGGGCAGTGAAGCGGGGTGGGCCGGGCACGCCGGGGGGCTCACCGGGGTGTGGCCCGGTGTGCAAGCAGGTGGTTGTGGCTCGGCGCCCTGGCGAGGCCGAGGGGGAAATCAGCCGCTGGGGCGTGGGGCAGGGCGGCGCGGGTTCATAGCAGCACCGTGCCTTCGATGCAGGTGACGGCTCGGCCGCCCACCCACAGCTGGTGGTCATCGTCCTGGCGGATGTGCACGCGGCCCGCGCGGCCCAGGCATTCGCCCTGGGCCACCAGGTAGCTGCGGGGGGCCAGGCCATCGGCAATCAGCCATTCGGCCAGGCTCGCGTTGAGAGTGCCCGTCACCGGGTCTTCAGGGTTGCCCATGGGGGCGGCAAAGGCGCGCACCACCACGCCGGGCTGGGCGGTGTTGCTGGCGGAAGGGCCCACATGGATCACGCCCACGTCCTGGCCCAGGTCTTTCAGGCGGGCGTGGTCCGGGTGCAGGCCCAGCACCGTGTCGGCGCTGTCGAGCAGCAGGCCCAGCCACACGGGGCCGTTGTCCAGCATCTGCGCACCCAGAATCTGCTGCGGGCGCAGGCCCAGGGCGCTCGCAATCAGCGGCACCAGCGCGGGGCTGGGGGCGCTGCGCTTGAGCGGGGGGGCGGCAAACGCCAGGGTGTCGCCGCTCAGTGCGATGCGGACCAGGCCCAGCGCACATTCCTGGATCACCATGCCGTCCTGCTGCGGGCGGTGGCCTGCCTGCAGCCAGGCGTGGCAGGTGCCCAGCGTGGGGTGGCCCGCAAAAGGCAGCTCGCCATTGGGGCTGAAGATGCGCAGGCGGTAGTCGGCCCCGGCCGCGCGCCCGGCGTCGGTGGGCGGCATCAGAAAGGTGGTTTCCGACAGGTTGGTCCAGGCCGCAAAGCGGCGCATGTCACTGTCGCTCAGGCCGTCGGCATCCAGCACCACGGCCACAGGGTTGCCGTAGCCGGGGCGGTCGCTGAAGACGTCGATCTGCTTGAAGGGGCGCTGGTGCATGGTGAGGCGCGG
Source organism: Acidovorax sp. Root568 (assembly GCF_001427445.1). Classification (NCBI taxonomy): domain Bacteria; kingdom Pseudomonadati; phylum Pseudomonadota; class Betaproteobacteria; order Burkholderiales; family Comamonadaceae; genus Acidovorax; species Acidovorax sp. Root568. The sequence continues at coordinate 197,536 of NZ_LMGP01000019.1, forward strand.
TCAGGAAAGGGGTTGGTCCAGTACCCCGCGGGCGCCGGGGCGGGTGCTGACCGTGTTGTACCACCGCTCCAGGTGGGGGCGTGCGGCGCGTTCTTGCGGCAAGCCCCACCAGCGGTGGATCTCACAACCCACCGGGATGTCGGCCATCGTGAACCGCTCACCCGCCATGAAGGGCTGGCGGGCCAGGTGGGCGTCCAGCAGGGCCAGCAGGGGCTCCGTGACCGCCACCGACGCGGCGATCAGCGCATCGTTGCGCTGGGCCGCAGGCGTGCGGATCCACTGAATGAAGGCGTCGCGCCCGGCCGGGTTCAGCGTGGTCTGCTGCCAGTCCATCCACTGCTCGGCCACAAAACGCGAGGGAAGGTCTTCGGGGTACAGGTTGCCCAGCGAATGCCGGGCGCACAGGTAGCGCACGATGGCGTTGGACTCCCATAGCACCACGCCCGTGTCCTCGTCCTCAATCAGCGGCACCAGGCCATTGGGGTTGAGGCCCAGGTAGCGCGCCTCGCGCACGATGCCGTACTGGCCGCCCGCGTCGGTGCGCTGCACCGAGGGCAGGCCCAGCTCCTGCACGGCCCACACGACCTTGCGCACGTTGATGGACGACAGGCGACCCCAGAGCCTCAGCATGGTGAATCAGCCCTTGCTCTCGCGGATGGCTGCCGCCAGCGCCGCGATGCCGGTGGCGATCTGCTCGACGGTGGAGGTCACGAACGACAGCCGCAGGGTGCGGTGGTCGGCGTTGTCGGCATAGAAGGCCGCCCCGGGCACAAAGGCCACATTGCGCTCCACGGCCTTGGGCAGCAGCTCGATGGCGCTCATGCCTTCCGGCAGGCGCACCCACAGGAACATGCCGCCGTCGGGGCGGTTCCAGTGCACGCCCAGGCCCTGCATTTCCTTGTCGAGTGCGGCCAGCATGGCCTCGCACTGCTGCTTGTACAGCGCGCGGATGGTGGGCACATGGCGGTCCAGGAAGCCGTCCTTCATCACTTCGGCCACCAGTCGCTGGTTGTAGCCGGGGGTGTGCAGGTCGGCCGCCTGCTTGGCCTGCAGCAGCTTGGGGTACACGGCCTTGGGCGCCACGATGTAGCCCAGGCGCAGGCCGGGGGCCAGCACCTTGGAGAACGAACCCATGTAGATGCAGCCGTCGGGGTTGCGGGCCGTGAGCGGGGCCGGCGGCGGTGCGTCGAACCACAGGTCGCCGTAGGGGTTGTCTTCCACCAGGGGCAGGTTCAGCTCGGCGGCGGCGGCCACCAGCTCGGTGCGGCGCGCATCGCTCATGGTGCGGCCGGTGGGGTTTTGGAAGTTGGGCAGCACGTACAGGAAACGTGCCTTGTTCGCGCCCGTGCCCACCTTGGCGCGCAGGTCGTCGATCAGCACGCCTTCATCATCGCTGGCCACGGACACCACGTTGGGCTCCATGGGCGTGAAGGCCTGCAGCGCGCCCAGGTAGGTGGGCGTTTCCACCAGAACGCGGCTATCGGTGTCGATGAGGATCTTGGCGATCAGGTCCAGCGCCTGTTGCGAGCCGGTGGTGATGAGGATCTGGTCAGCGTCCACGTCCCAGGGCAGGAGGTCGGCAATCGCCTGGCGCAGCGGGCCATAGCCTTCGCTGGCGGCGTACTGCAGGGCGCCGGGGCCGTCGTTGGCCAGCACGGCGGCAGAAGCGGCAGCAAACGCGGAGACCGGGAAGGTCTTGGGCGATGGCAGGCCGCCCGCCAGGCTGATGATGCCGGGCTTTTCGGTGACCTTCAGGATTTCGCGGATGACCGAGGGGTTCATGCGCTCGGCACGGCGTGCCAGGGTCCACGTGCTGTTGGTGGGAAGGTCGTTCAGTTTCACTCTCGTCTCCTGCGGGTGGCCGCCTGGGCCGCTTCGGTTGCAAAGTTGTCGTCAAAAAATGGGTGTGCAGCAGCCCTGGCGGGTGCGTTCACACCTTCTCAGTCCACGATGAACAGGGTGGCGCCCTGTGGGGAGGTGGACCGATGGGGTTCTGCATTGTCCGCCACCTGGTAACTCATGCCGGGTGTCAAGGTGTACTGGCGGCCGTCGGCCAGCTCGGTGTGCAGCTCGCCGCTCAGGCACAAGAGCACATGGCCCTTGGTGCACCAGTGGTCGGACACGTAGCCTGGCGTGTACTCCACCATGCGCACGCGCGCCTCGCCAAATGTCTGGGTGCGCCAGAAGGCCTGGCCCGCTGCGGCGCTTTTTTCTTCGCGCGGAATGCTGGCCCAGTCGGTGGTGGCAAAGGGAATGTTCTGCAAATGCATGGTTTTCAGTCCTTGATCGACACCACGGCCTCGATCTCCACCGCAAAGCCACGCGGCAAGGAGCCGACACCGACGGCCGAGCGTGCGTGCCGTCCTGCATCACCAAACACTTCCACCAGCAGGTCGGAGCAGCCGTTGATGACCTCGGTGTGCTGCATGAAGTCGGGTGTCGCATTCACCATGCCCAGCAGCTTGACCACACGGCGCACGCGCGAGAGATCTCCGAGTGCTGCCTGCATGGTGGCGATCAGCTGCAGGCCCACTTCGCGGGCGTGCTGACGTGCCTCGTCGGCACTGATCTCGCGGCCCACCTTGGGGACCACCACCATGTCGTTGCGCAGTGGCGAGCCCTTGCCCGACAGGTACAGCGTGTTGCCGTCCAGCACATAGGCGTCAAAGTTGCCGCGCGGGGCGGACACGGTGGGCAGCACCAGGCCCAGCCGTTGCAGTCGCTGTTCTGGGGCCATGGCACTCATGCGGGGGCTCCTTGTTGTTGAACGGGCATCCGTTTGCCCACGAAGACGGTGGCGATCACGGCCACTGCAAACACCAGGGTGACGGCATCCAGGTGTTCGCCCAGCAGGGGCACTGCAAACAGCAGGCTCAAAAAGGGCTGGATGAGCTGGATCTGGCTGACCCGCACGGCACCCAGCGCCAGGGCGCGGTACCACGCAAAGAAGCCGATCCACATCGAGAACAGGGCCACGTACAGGAAGCCCGCCCAGCTCATCGCGCCAATGCTGGAGGGCACGGCGGGAGCGAACCACCAGGCCACGGGCAGGGTGAGTGGCAGGCAACACACCAGCACCCAGCAGATGACCTGCTCGGCCCCCAGGCGGGGCGTGAGGCGGGCGCCGCCGATGTAGCCCAGGGCGCCTGTGGTCATGGCGATCAGCAGGTAGATGTTGGCTGCGCCCAGGTACAGGCCGCCCGCACGCCACACCATGAAGCCCAGCACCAGGCCGCTGCCCAGCACTGCACAGGCCCAGAAGCCTGCCGAGGGCCGCTGCCGGTACCACAGTGCACCCAGCAGGGCGGTGGACAGCGGCAGCAGGGCTGTGACCACCGCACCATGGGTGCTTGGCACATGGCGCAGTGCCAGCGCCAGGAACAGCGGGAAGCCGACAATCACGCCAAACGCCGTGATGCCCAGCAGTGGCCACTCGGCCCGCACCGGCAGGTTCAGGCGCCCTTGCGTGCGCTGCCACAGCAGGTAGCCAATCGACAGCAAGCCCGCCACGGCGGCACGCCCGAACGTGACGAACCAGGGGGACAGCTGGGGTGCATCGGTAGAGCCCACTGCCAGCCGCGTCATGGGCAGCGTGGCCGCAAACAGCGTGACGCCGACCAGGCCCCAGAGCAGGGCTTCTTTTTCCTGTGCGCGGTTCATAGGGTGAGCATCCAGTACGCAGTGAGCACCAGCACGAGTGCCAGCGCGCGGTTGAACCACAGCAGCCGCGCGCCCTGCGCCAGCCACTGGCGCAGCAGCGAGCCCACCAGCGCATAGACAAAGTTGCTGGTGAAGGCGAACACCATCATCACGCCGCAAATGATGGCTAGGCGCTCACCCGGGTTGGCGGCGGGCTGCCCTGCGGCATTGACCACCCAGCCTGCGCTGAGCGTGAGGGCCAGCATCCAGGCCTTGATGTTGACAAACTGCAGGCCTACGCCTTGCCAGAACGTCACGTTCAGGCGCGATGTGTCGATGGCGGTCATCTGGCCTGCGCGGCTGAGCTTGAAAGCCAGCCAGAGCATGTAGGCCACGCCCAGCAGCGTCACCGCCCAGCGCAGGGCGGGCACACCAGTGATGAGGGCACCCAGGCCCAGCCCGCTGCCCAGCATGAGCAGCGTCCAGCCCGCAGGCACCGCAAAGCAAAAGCGCAGCGCGCGCTTGAGCCCGAGGTTGGCGGCCAGCGCGGTGGACAAGGTGGTGTTGGGCCCCGGCGAAAAGCTCATGGCGGTGCAAAACAACAGCAGGGCGGTGAGTTCAGCGACGCTCATGGTGGGTGCGGGAAGGGGTGGGGGACTTGTCGGGGATCTGCCTTCAATGTAATCTTGCTACCAATACACAACCAGTACAGACAGTCGGCGCAGTTGCAAATCTGTATTGCCCGGCAAAACAATACACACCGGCGCCTAGTGGCGCAGCGAGCGGAATGCCTCCATGCTGATGAAATCGTCCACCCAGTCGCTGACCGAACAACTGTCCACCCGGTTTGCCGAGCGCATCCGCAACCGCCTGATGGCGCCGGGTGCACGCCTGCCGTCCGTGCGCCAGTGCGCGCAGCAGCACGGGGTGAGCCCGTCCACCGTGGTGGCGGCCTATGACCAGCTGCTGGCGCAGGGCCTGGTGGAGGCGCGCAAGAACCGGGGGTTTTTTGTCCGCGAAAGTGGCCGACCGGTGGAGGCAGCCGACGGCGACCTTGACGCGCGCGCGCTCCCCGACGACCTGGCTCTGGAAAGTGCTGCCGCCAACTGGAGTACGGCGCACTGGTTTGCGGCGCGTGCCGCCGGCCGCGCGGGTCCAGGGGTGTCGCCCGTCAACGCCACGGCGCTGATCCGGGGCATGTTCCACAAGATCAGCGACAAGCCCCAGCCCGGCATGGGGGTCTTTCCGCCCGACTGGCTGGAGTCCACCTTCATGCCCGCCGCCGTGCGCAAGGTCACCAACTCGCGCGCCCTGCAGGAGTTTTCGCTGCAGTATGGCGAGCCGCTGGGCGATGCAGGCCTGCGGCGCGTGTTGGCCAAAAAGCTGTCCACGCTCAACGTGCACACGGTGCCTGAGAACATCATCACCACCGTGGGGGCCACCCATGCGCTCGACATCGTGAGCCGCACCCTGCTGCGCCCGGGCGACCCGGTCATGGTGGAGGAGCCCGGCTGGGCGGTGGAGTTTGCGCGGCTGGCCGCTTTGGGCATGCACATCCTGCCCGTGCCGCGCCGCGCCGATGGCCCGGATCTGGAAGTCATGGCGCGCTATTGCGAGGTGCACAAGCCCAAGCTCTACGTGAGCGTGAGCGTGTTTCACAACCCCACGGGCTACTGCCTTACGCCGGGCAGTGCCCACCGCGTGTTGCAGTTGGCCAACCAGCACAACTTCCATGTGGTGGAAGACGACACCTACAGCCACATAGCGCCGGAGCACGCCACGCGCCTCACGGCGCTGGATGGCCTGCAGCGCACCATCTATGTGAGCGGCTTTGCCAAGATCCTGGCGCCCAACTGGCGCATTGGCTTCATGGCTGCGCCGCCTGCGCTGGTGGAGCAATTGCTGGACACCAAGCTGCTGGCCACGCTGACCACCCCTGCGCTGCTGGAGAAGGCCCTGGCACTGTGCATCGAGCAGGGCCAGCTGCGCCGCCACGCCGAACGCATCCGTACCCGGCTGGATGCCGCACGCGCGCGCAGCGTCAAGCTTGCCCTGGGGGCGGGCTGCACCTTTGCGGCCGAGCCGGTGGGCCTGTTTGGCTGGGTGGAGACCGGGGTGGACACCGATGCGCTGTCGCAGCGCATGCTGGACGAAGGCTATCTGCTGGCGCCCGGTGCGTTGTTCCATGCAGAGCGCAAACCCAGCACGCTCATGCGCATCAACTTTGCGACGACGCAGGACGCGGCGTTCTGGCGCATCTTTGAGCGTGTGCGGGCTGAGCAGGGGCGGTGAGCCGCAGACATTGCCCTGGAGTCGCGCAATCGCATGGGGGTGTCGCCCACCGAAACCGGCGCAGGGGCCTACTTTCTTTCCACTTCCAGGTCAGACAACACCCGCAGCAGCGCGCGGTTGACCTCTTCCAGGTCCATCTCGAAGGTCTCGCACAGCTGGCGGATGGCGCTGGCGTCATCTGTCTCCAGTGCGCAGGCCATCTGCAGACCGCCGGTGTAGGGGCCAGTGCGCAACACGGTGGCGTCGTAGATGCGTTCGGACAGGGGCAGGCGCTTGAGGATGGTGCCCAGGGGCTCGCCCAGCAGCTCATCGAGCTGGGAGAGCAGGCCACACAGGTAGATCTCGCGGCGCAGGTCGTTCTCGATGCCCGCGTCCAGCAGCCGCGCGGTGAGCTGTGCGCGGATCACCATGGCTTCGCGCACCGGCTGCATGTTGGCCTCGGTGCTCGCATGGGGCAGCTGGTCGGACAGCCAGCGCTTGATGGAGCTGTAGCCCATCATCACCAGGCCCCGGCGCAGCGAATCAATTCCGGTGCGCAGGCCCAGGGCGGCCGAGTTGGTATAGACCATGAAGCGGTACGCGAGCAGCGGGTCCTCGCCCATGATGTCTTCAAAGGTTTCCAGCGACTGCTCGTCGTCGATGGCCTTCATGAGTTTGAAGATCACCGCGTGCGAGGGCTGCTGCGGGTGGTGGCGCAGGCTGTAGAGCACATCCTCCGTCGGCCACCCAGCCAGCGCCATCGCGTTGCCCTGGTCCAGACAGTGCTCCATGAGTGCCCGGCTGGCGATGTTTTCATACATCTGGCCGGCCAGCACCGGGCTGGGGGTGCGTTTGGCAACAGGTGCTGCTGCGGCTGCGGCACTGCCTGGGCGTGGGGGCGTGGCCTGCAGCGCAGCCACGGCGTCTTCCGGGCGCAGGGTCAGCAGGCTGTTGTCGAAGCAGCGGGCAATCTCGGGCTCGGGCAGCTTGTCCATGTCGCCCCGCCACACCATGCGCAGCCCTCGCTGGTGCGCGGCCTTCACGCGGTCATAGATGGCAGAGTCCGACAGCCACTCGCCGCGCACCTCGATCCACGGTGCAGCCCGTGGCGCGTTTTCGAGCAGGTCGCACAGCAGCTGGCGGGTCTGTGCCGAGATCAGCAGCGGCGGCGAGCTGGCCGACCACAGCTCCTGCAGCGTGCGCAACAGGTGCCCGCCGTCGACGGTTGCCGAGGCCTCGTTGTGGGCATACAGCTGGATGCCTGCAAGTTTGCGGGCGCGGTTCCACAAAGGGCGATAGCCCAGGATCAGGCTACCTAGGACGGATTGGACCATGGGCTCTCAGGCAAAAAAACAGGGCCAGCCAGCGCTCGCGGGATGGGTGTCGCCACGGTGCACCAGCCGGTGCTGAAGCCTGCTGGCACAGCGTGCGATGGGCTCTGCGCCCGAACACCCTCTGCCGCACAGGCTCCTAGCCAATAAAGTTGAACAGCGACAACTTCTGAACCTGCGCATAGGACTTGAGTGCAGCCTCATAACCCACCTGCTGGTTCTGGAAGTCGGAAATGCCCTTGATCATATCGAGATCCTCTGCCCGCGAACGGTCGCCTTCCAGCTGGATGGAGCGCTTGTCCTGGTCGCCGGTGATGCGGTCTGCGCGATTGAGCAGCTCGCCGGCGTAACTGCGCATGTTGTGTACGCGCTCCAGTCCAATATCGATGTTGGCCAGTGCCTGCCCCACGGCCTGGATGGCGCCGTTGTTGTTGGGAGCGTTGCGGATGCCATTGATGGCACTGTCCATGGTGCTGAACATGCTCGCGCTGGGCTGCAGGGTGACGGTATCCCCGTTGGCCGGGTTGCCCTTGATATCGAAGGAAAGCCCCGGAATGCCTGGAACGGAGATGGTGACCGGCTTGTCGGTCGGGTAGTCCGGCACCACCACCGGGGCGGAGACGGCACCCGTGGTGGTATTGGTGATGGTGTACGTGGCTGTGCTGGTGCCCGTGGTGGCGCCTGGACCCACTGCGCTGAAGGTGACGGTGTAGTTGTCACCCGTCACCAAAGCTTTGTTGGTGGGCGTGATGGCCGTGGTGGTGAGCTGTCGGCCTACAGGGATGTTGCTGACCCCGGCGGTGTAGACACTGTCGCGGGTGGGGTCGAACATGAAGGCAGAGTCGCCGTCGAGGGCCCCCGGTACCGTCACGCCGTTGCTCGCCGTCTGACCCGGTAAACCCTGGAAACTGTAGTCGGGGGAGCTGCTCAGGGGGCCCAGGAACGGCGCCAGCGCGCTGCCCAATGCACTCAGCAAGGGGATGCCGTTGGTGTCTTTCCGGTTGGCGACTTCCAGCAGTTGCTCGCGCAGGCCTTGCAGCTGGTTGGCGACCGTGGCGCGGTCGTTCGGGGTCATGCTGGCATCGCCCGCACTGACCACTAGCTCCCGAAAGTTCTGGATCAGATTCACCGCGTCGCCCAGTGAGGATTCCCCCTGTGCAATCGCATTGCGCTGGGTCTCCAGCGCACGTTGTTCGGTCTGGATGCGCGACAGGCGGTTGAGGGCTCGCTCAGCCTGGGCTGCTGACACCGGGTCGTCGCTGGCGCGCACCACCCGTTTGCCTGACGTCAGGTTCTCTTGCAGCGTGGTCAGGCTGGTCTGGCGCGCGCCCAGGTTGCGCAGCGCGTTGTCATACATGTTGGCCGTGCCGACGCGGTAGATGTTTGTGCTCATGTCGAACTCCTCACGCCAGGGGCGGCATTCATCGGCCCAGGCCCTGGATCAGCGAATCAAAAATGTTCTGCGCAATCTGGATCATCTTGGCGGAGGCCTGGTAGGCCTGCTGGTATTGGATCAGCTTGGCGGCCTCTTCGTCCAGGTTCACCCCCGACACTGCCGTGCGGTCGCGCTCCAGGTTGGCTGCGATGGTGGACGACAGCTGCTCCGCAAACTTGGCGCTCTGGGTGCGTGTGCCCACCTGGGCAATGGCGCCAGCGTAGCCGTCGGAGAGGGTGGACTCGTCAAACATTTTCACGTCACGCAGTCCCATCAGGGCATTCGCGTTGCCTGCGTTGCGGGTGTAGGCGTCTCCGTACTGCGGGTCCAGTGCATTGCCGATCACCACGGTGTCGCCCGTCTTGGGGGTGCCCTGCAGCGTGATCTGCCAGCCGTTGATCGAGATGGGCTGGCCCGAGGTGTAGGGCTGCGCAGTCGCCAGCGAGGTGGGTGGCGCGGTCCCGCGGTCGAGCACGTCGTAGGTCGTGGGCGGCCCGGCGGTGAACTGCAACTGGATACCCCCCAGGATGGGCGGAATGGCTGCTGGGTTGGCATTTGCCGGCAGCACCAGCCCCGGCGGGTTGGGCAGGCCCGTGGCCTTGAGGCTGCCCAGCTGCATGGTGCCGCCGTTGGCCGTGCCCATGGCGGCGTTGATGGGGTTGGCGGCTGCCAGGTCGCGCGGCGAATACACCAGCGCCTGGATGTTGTTGGCAGCCGTGCTGAACGGCTTGAACAGCATGCGCTCGCCAGGGTTGCCGGGCGTGGTCAGGTTGAAGTTGAGCCCATCGATCTGCAGCGTGGCCAGGTTGGCAGCGCTGGTGAACGGGGTTGATTGACCGTCGGACAGGCGCACCACCTGCCCGGCCGTGCCCGTGGTGAAGCGAATCTCATAGTCGGACGCAGCAAACTGTGTGGGGCCGGTGAACGACACCGTGCCCACCCCTGCGCCGTTGGTGTGGCCCGGCATGCTGGCGGGCAGCGCGAACAGATCCTTGCCTGGCACGCCATCGAGCGTCAGGCCCAGGTTCTGCTGATCGTTCATCGTCATGCCGATGGCCAGCGCCATGCGGCCCAGCAGATTGCGCCCTTCGCTCAGGTCCGTGTTCTGAAAGCGCAGCAGGCCCGAGACGCTGCCACCGCCCAGCACGTTCTCGTCCAGCTCCACGGGGGTGGCGCCGGGGCGGTTGAAAAACAGCTTGGACTGTCCGCTGCCCGGGAAGGTCGTTGCATCGTCGATCGACAGGCTGGCGGCCGTGCTGCCCAGCACCAGGGGCTGGCTGCCCGCCACGAACAGGCCCACGGTGCCGTCATCCGCCGGGATCTGGGTGGTCTGCACATACTGGTTGATGTCGCGGATGATCTGGTCGCGCTGGTCCAGCAGGTCGTTGGGGCTCTGGCCGTTGCCGGTGGCACGGGCAATCTGCTCGTTGATGGCCGCCATCTGCGTGGCCAGGCTGTTGATGGCGGTCACGCTGCTCTGCAGCTGTTCCTTGACGGTGTACTCGATCTCGTTGATCCGGTCGCTGGCGGTGCGCATGCGTGCGGCCGTTTCGTCCAGCCGCGTAAGGACCACCGTGCGTGCCGTGATGTCGGTGGGGCTGCTGACCACGTCCGAGAACGCGTTCATCATGTCGTTGATGGCGGCGCCCAGGCCCTGGGTGCCACCGCTGAACACTTCCTGCAACTGGCTCAGGCGCTGGGCGCGGATGGCGTCGGCTGCCTGCGTCGATCCGGCGGCGGCCGACTGGCGCGTGAGCAGCTCGCTCTGGTTGCGCAAGATGGTCTGCACATCCACGCCCTGGCCGATGTAGCCACCGCCCGTGAACTGGCCCTGGACGGTTTGCAGCACCACTGTCTGGCGCGAATAGCCGGGTGTGTTGACATTGGCAATGTTGTGGCCTGCCGTCTGCAGGGCCACCTGGTTGGCCAGCAGGGCGCGGGCGCCGACGTTGAGCAGACTCATGGCTTACCTCGGTTCTTCTCGTCCATCACGCCTGGGCGCGCTGTACACGCAGCGCGCTGTTGATAGCGCCGCTGAGCTTCTTGGCGTACTCCGGGTCCGTGGCGTAACCGGCCTTTTGCAGCTCGGCCGCGTAGGCCACGGCAGAGCCCGTCTTGGCGGTGGCCTGGGCTTTTTCGTAGCGCGGGTTGTCGGTGATCAGCTTGGCGTAGTCGCGGAAGGAATCCTCGTACGAGTCGTACGCGCGGAACTTGGCCACCACCTTGCGCGGTGTGCCGTTGATGTATTCGGTGGTCGTGATCTCGGCCACCTTGCCGGTCCAGCCTTTGCCCGCCTTGATGCCGAACAGGTTGAACGAGTTGCCACCGTTGGCGGTCTTGATCTCGCTCTTGCCCCAGCCGGTTTCGTGTCCAGCCTGGCCGAGCATGAAGCTGGCGGGAATGCCGCTTTCCTGCGCCACGCGCTCGGCGGTGCCGCTCAGGTGCTGCACAAAGCCTTCGCGGCCCTTGGGGACGGGCAGGGTGGTATCGACGGAAGACGTGGTGGCGGAGGTCGCAGACCGGTTTTGTGCCTGCGGCAGGCTCAGCGTGGACGGCACCGAGAAGTTGGTGTCCGCACCGCCCATCTGGCGCGAAAGCTGGCGGGCGATGGCTTCGGACAGGCCGCCCTGCAGGCCTGACATATTCACAGACAGCTGCTGGTCCAGCATGTCCTGGCCCAGGTTGGCCTGCTCGCCCTCCATCAGGCCGGACTTCATGGTGGCGTCGCGCATGCTCTTGATGAGTTCGCGCATGAACAGCGATTCAAACTGCTTGGCTGCCTCGCGCGTGACCTGTGCGCTGTTGGTGGTGCCCGCTTCGTACTTGAGGGAGTTGAGCGAGCGGATATCGACGGCCAGCGCGTTCGAGGGGCTGGTGGTGCTGGACGAGGGCAGGGTCAGGGCCATGGTCGCTCCCGGTGGATGGTGCGCGCAGCGGCGGCAGCAGGGCGAGCCATGTCAGATCACCTCCAGCTCGGCGTTCAGCGCGCCGGCGGCCTTGATGGCCTGCAGGATGGCCAGCAGGTCGCCGGGGGTGGCGCCCAGCGTGTTGAGGGCCTTGACCACGTCGGCCAGCTGCGGCGACGCGGGCATCTGGATCACGTTGCCCGGTTCCTGGTTGATGGTGATGTCGCTCTTTTGCGTGACCACCGTCTGCCCCTGCGAGAACGCATTGGGCTGGCTGACCACGGGCGTGGAGCTGATGGTGATCGACAGGTTGCCGTGGGCGATGGCACAAGGCCCCAGCGTGACCGACTGGTTGAGCACCACCGAGCCCGTGCGGGCGTTGATGACCACCTTGGCTGAGGGCGTGGAGGATTCGAGCGGCAACTCTTCCAGGTCGGCAATGAAGCCGACGCGGGCGCCGGGGTCGATGGGAGCGCGCACCTGCACCGTGCGACCGTCCAGCGCGGTGGCCAGGCCGTTGCCCAGCTTGGCGTTGATCACCTGCGCCACGCGGCGGGCGGTCTGGAAGTCCGAGGCGTTCAGGCCCAGGTTGATGGTGTCGCCTTCGTTGAGCGGGGTGGGCACGGCCCGTTCCACCTGCGCCCCGAGCGGAATGCGGCCTGCGCTCAGGTGGTTGATCTGCACCTTGCTGCCACCGGCTGACGCGCCAGCGCCGCCCACCACCATGTTGCCCTGGGCCAGTGCATAGATCTCGCCGTCAGCGCCGCGCAGCGGTGTGACGATGAGCGTGCCGCCCTTGAGCGACTTGGCATTGCCCATGGACGAGACGTTCACGTCGATCTGCTGGCCCGGCTGGGCAAAGGCGGGCAGTTGCGCCGTGACGATCACCGCCGCCACGTTCTTGAGCTGCAGCTGCGACGCCGTGCCGGGTGGCAGGCTGATGCCCATCTGCTGCAGGTAATTGGACATGGCCTGCGTGGTGTAGGGCATCTGCGTCGTCTGGTCGCCCGTGCCGTCCAGCCCTACCACCAGGCCGTAGCCGGTCAACTGGTTGCTGCGCACACCCTGCACCGCCGCCACTTCCTTGATGCGCAAGGCCTGTGCAGGCGTTGTCAGCCCTGCGGCCACCAGGGCCAGCAGCAGCCACAGCACGCGCGCGGTGCGGGGCAAGAGGGAATGGGACGAGGCTTTCATGGCATCCATTGTGGTAGGCCATGGCCGGAACTAAAACCCAAAAAGAAGCGGGATCACCGGCTTATTGGCTGGGTCTGAAGCTGCGTCGGCAAGGTGCGCGCAGAAACGGCCCGTGGGCGCTCTGGGCGGTGGTTTTTGAGTAAAAACGGCCAGAGGCGCTAGTGCTATATGCGCCAATAGCTATCAAATTTGTAGTGAAAAAAGGACGCGCCCAGCCCTCCGTCGGATGCCGGAAGGACTGGGGACCTGGGCGCTTTCGGTGCACCCAGTGCGGTCAGAACGGCGTGACGGTGTTGAAGAACCGGCCCAGCCAGCCCATGGCCTGGGCTTCATTCTGTGCGCCGCGTCCGCGCGATTCGACGCGCACATTGGCGACCTGGGTCGAGTTCACGATGCTGCCGGGTTGCAGCGCGCGTGGGTCCACCGTGCCCGAAAAGCGCAGTACATCCACGTTCTGGTTCACGCCGATCTGCTTTTCGCCAGTGATGACCAGGTGGCCGTTGGGCAGCACATCCACCACCGTGGCGGTGATGGAGCCGGTGAAGGTGTTGGCGCTTTCGGTGCCGCCTTTGCCCGAGAACGCGTTGCCTGACGAAGCGCCCACGCCCAGCTTGTCGGTGAAGCTGGTGCTGGTGAAGGGCAGGGCGGTCACGCCCGCAGAGACCTTGGAGTCACGGTCCACCGTGGACGAAGACTTCTGGCTGGCCGTCACGTTTTCCACGATCTGGATGGTCACGTTGTCGCCCACCAGGCGCGCGCGGCGGTCTTCAAACGCGGGCCGGTAGCTGGCGTTGTGGAACAGTCCGCCCGTCACCGGGGGCGGGGTGCGCGGTGCAGCGGCGAGCGGGGGCGGGGTGGTGGGCAGGATGTCCACCGGCGGCGGTGGCGACAGGGTGGCGCAGCCGGCGCACAGCAGTGCTGCACCCAGCGCGGGGATGCCCGCGCGCAGCGAGCCAAGTGCCTGCAGCAGGCGAAGAGGGCGTGTGAAAGTGCGCATGGCGAAGGTCCTGGGCAAAAGCGCGGGGGGAATTCCGGTCACAGCTGGGCGAGCTTGGCCAGCATCTGGTCCGAGGTCTGGATGGCCTTGGAATTCATCTCGTAGGCGCGCTGGGTCTGGATCATGGTGACCAGCTCTTCCACCACGTTGACGTTGGAGGCTTCCAGAAACCCCTGCTTGATGATGCCCAGGCCGTTCGTGCCGGGGGTGCCCTGCTGGGGCTGGCCGGAGGCGGCGGATTCCTTGAACAGGTTCTGCCCGATGGGCTCCAGGCCGGCCGGGTTGATGAAGCTGGCCATGGCCAGGTTGCCCACGGTCTGCGGCTGTGTGTTACCCGGCACGGTGACTGCCACGGCGCCTTCGGCACTGATGCTGACGCTGGTGGCGTTGGCCGGAATGGTGATGCCATTGACCACGGGCAGCCCGCTGGACGTGACCATGCGGCCCTGGGCATCGACCTGGAAGGAGCCGTCGCGGGTGTAGCCCACGGTGCCATCGGGCATGGTCACTTCAAAGAAGCCGTTGCCGTTGATGGCGACATCCAGGTTGTTCTTGGACTCCTGCAGACTGCCCTGCATGAAGTTGCGGCTGGTGGCCACCGTGCGCACGCCCAGGCCCAGGTGCAGGCCAGTGGGCAGCTGGTTTTGTTCGGTGGTGTTGGCACCCACCTGGCGCAGGTTCTGGTAGATCAGGTCTTCGAACACCGCGTTGTTGCGCTTGTAGCCCGTGGTGGAGACGTTGGCCAGGTTGTGCGAGATGACGTCGAGCTGGGTCTGCTGGGCAGACATGCCGGTCTTGGCGATCCAGAGGGAGTTGATCATGGTGCTTCCTTAGGGCGGGTGCGTGCGGTGGTGGGCAGCGGCATCAGCCGTTCATGCTCAGCAGCTGGCTGGCGGTCTTGTCGTTGGTTTCGGCGGTCTGCAGCAGCTTCATCTGCTGCTCGAACTGGCGCGATGCAGCGATCATTCCGACCATGCATTCGACAGGGTTCACGTTCGAGCCCTCCAGCGCGCCCGACAGTATGCGCGCGTTGGCGTCGTTGGGCATGGGGTCGCCCGACGTGGTGCGAAACAGCCCGTCGTCGCCGCGCTTGAGCGGATCTTCCGGTGTGGGTGTGCCCAGCTTGAGGCGGCCAATGGCCTGGGCGGGCTGGCCCGGGATCTTGGAGGTCACGGTACCGTCCGACCCGAGCGACACATCGGCACCGGGCGGCACGTCGATGGGCGCTCCGCCATCGGACAACACGGGCAGGCCGGTGGGAGTGAGCAGCTGGCCGGTGGCCGACACCTCAAAGCTGCCCGCACGGGTGTAGGCCTCGGTGCCATCCAGCCCCTGCACCGCAAACCAAGCATTGCCTGCGGCCATCGCGTCGAGGTTGCGGCCGGTACGCTGCACGGGGCCAGGGGTGTTGACGTAGCCGGAGGTGGCCTCCAGCGCGAACACGCGCGTCTTGGCGCCGTCGCCTTGCAGCGGCACCGAGCGGAAGGTGGACATCTCGGCGCGGAACCCGCCGGTGGACACGTTGGCGAGGTTGTTGGACAGCACCGCCTGCCGGTGGGCGGCGGCGTTGGCGCCTGTCATCGAGGTGTAGATGATGCGGTCCATGGGGGATCTCCGGTGTCCTGGGCGGGTTCAGTGGGGGTTCAGCCGGTCAGCGCAGGTTCACCAGGGTGGACATCACCTGGTCTTGCGTCTTGATGGTCTGTGCATTCGCCTGGTAGGCGCGCTGGGCAGTCATCATGTTCACCAGCTCGGCCGTGAGGTCCACGTTGGAGTCTTCCAGGGCGCCCGAGCGCAGCGAGCCAAAGCTGCCATCCGTGGCGGTGCCGACGACGGGCTGGCCCGACTCGAACGTGGCCACCCAGTTGTTGCTGCCCACCGAGGCCAGACCCTGCGTATTGCGGAAGCTCGACAGCGCCAGCTGGCCCTCGGCACGCGTCACGCCGTTGGAATAACGGGTCATGATCATCCCGTTGTTCTCGATGTTGATGCCGGTCAGCTCGCCCGACGTGTAGCCGTCCTGGCTCAGGTTGGATACCGCAAACTTCTTGCCGAACTGCGTCACCTTGTCCAGGCTCACGTCCACGGTATAGGTGGGCAGGTTATTGGGGTTGGGCGGCGTGGGGTTGATGGTGAGCGGCAGCGAAAAGCCCGTGGCGGGTGGCGTGGCCACCGGGCCGGTGATGGCTCCGTTGTTGTCGAACGTGATCTGGCCGATGGGCGTGGCCACCACGGGCGGCACAGCGGTGGGGTCGTCCAGGGCGTCGTATACGTCCCAGGTGTTGGCGGTGGCGGTTTTCTGAAAGTACAGGCTCACCGGTTTGGCCACGCCCTGGCTGTCGAACACGTTGATCGACGTGCCATAGGTGGCGCGCGGCGTGGCCGGGATGGGGGGCGTGGCTGCGGGGTTGCCCGCCGCGTCGGTGGCGCGGGCGTCCAGGTTGAAGGCCGCCGTGATCGTGGTGGTCTGCTTGGCGGGAATCGGCTCGGCGGTCGGGAACACCATGGGGATGGGGTCGGTGCCGGTGCGCAGACCCGTGACCGGGTCCACCGGGTAGCCCATCACCGACGCGTTGTCGTTGGTGATCATGTTGCCTTCCTTGTCCAGCTTGAAGTTGCCGGAGCGGGTGTAGGCGGCGGTGCCATCGGGCAGCGTGAGGGTGAAGAACCCATTGCCGTTGATGGCCACGTCCAGGCTGTTGCCGGTGATGGTCAGGTTGCCCTGGGTGAATTGCTGCGCCACGGCGCCCACTTCCACGCCGATGCCTGCATTGGAGCCCCCTGCCGAGCCGATGGCAGATGCCACCATCTCGGCAAACTCGGCCCGCGAGGCCTTGAACCCGACGGTGTTGGAGTTGGCAATGTTGTGCCCGATGACATCGAGGTTCTTGCTGGCGGCGTTCAAGCCGGACAGGCCTTGCTGAAAACTCATGGTGTTCTCCTGTTGACGCGATACGAAGCAGGCTGGTGTTACACCAAGGCCTTGATCTGGCTGTAGTTGATGGTTTTGCCGTTGGACAGGCTCAGCACCAGCTGTCCGTCCTCGGCACCTGCGGCCGTCACCTTGGCAAGGTTCAGTGCGGTGGAGTCCAGCTTGGTGGAGCCATTGACGGCCGTCACGCGGAACTGCAGCCCATCGGTGGAGCCGGTGTACTGGCTGGCGTCCCAGTCGAAGGTGTGGCGGCCCGCCGCCTTGGCACCCAGGTCGATGGTGTCCACCACCTGCCCGCCTGCGGTCGTGACCTCGATCTTCACGTTGGTGGCGGCCGAGCCCAGCTCGAAGCCGCCCTTGCCGGTCTTGTCCGCCACCGCCAGGCTGGAGCCCTCGGTCAGCACATTGCGGCCCACCAGGGCTGTGCCCTGCATGACCTGCAGCGAGTTGAACTGCGAAGCCATGCTCTGCATGGTCTGGTTCAGTTGCTGGATGCCGGTCACCGTGTTGATCTGCGCGATCTGCGAAGTCATCTGGGCGTTGTCCAGGGGGTTCATCGGGTCCTGGTTGTTCAGCTGCGCAACCAGCAGTTTCAAAAAGCGGTCTTGCGCGGCAGCCGGGTCGGTGGACGCGTTGGCCTTGGTGCTGGACGAGTCCGTCACCGTGGGGGCGTTGGTTGCACTGAGAATCATGGTAGTGTCCTTCTTGGAGCAGGCTCTTGCCTTACTGGCCCATCTGCAGGGTTTTGAGGAGCAGCGACTTGGCCGTGTTCATGACCTCGACGTTGTTCTGGTACGAGCGCGAGGCAGAGATCATGTTGACCATCTCCTCAACCGCGTTGACGTTGGAGTGCGTCACATACCCCTGCTCGTCGGCCGACGGGTGGCTGGGGTCGTGCACGCGGCGGCCCGGCACATTGCTTTCGCTGACACCGCTGACCTTGACGCCCGCAGAGCTGTCGGCCCCCATGGGCGCTGTCTGGAACACCACCTGGCGTGCCTTGTAGGCCTGACCATCGGGGCCTGCCACGGCGTCCACATTGGCCAGGTTGCTAGCCACCACGTTGAGCCGCTGCGACTGCGCACTGATGGCGCTGCCCGATACGTTGAAAATCGAAAACATGGACATGGGGTGGCTCGCTTTCTGCGCTGCGGGGCTGGCTGGTTATTGGCCCTGGATGGCGCTGAGCATGGTCTTGGCGTTGCCGTTGATGAACCGCAGCGTGGCTTCATAGCGCACGGCGTTGTCCACGAAGTTGGCACGCTCGCGGTCCAAGTCCACCGAGTTGTTGTCCAGGCTCGGTTGTGTTTGCACCGCATAGCCCAGGGCGCCTTGCCGGTCGATGCTGGTGCTGGAATTCACGGTGGGCAGCGGAATATGGTGCGGATCGGTCGTGCCCGCAGTTCCGTACGAACCTCCGGTTGCCAGCCGCGTGACCGCTGCGCCGGCAGTGCCTGTGGCGGAAGAAGTCATGCCCGTGGCCTCGCGCAGCGCGTCGCCAAACTTGAAGTCGCGTGCCACATAGCCAGGGGTGTCGGCGTTGGCAATGTTGCTGGCGATGGCGCGCTGACGTTCCCCGCGCAGCACCAGGGCGTTGCCGTGAAAATTCAGCTGGTTGGTCATCTTGTCAAGCATGTGTGCCTCACACCGTCGGTTGCAAAGTCGCCATCCCCGGGGGGCTTTTGGCGTGGCTCGATTATGGAAACCGCGCCCTTTTTCTAAAGCGCGAAGAAGTGGCAAATGGATGCGCAGTTCCGGGTTTTGCGTCCGGGTCATCTGCCTATAGTTCCAGGGGTGAAATGGCCCCTGCCTTCCGTAGCACCCCGTGCGCGGGCAGCCTGGCCAGCCGATGCCCAGGAGGCCCCTATGACCGCCCACTTCCTTTTCTCTGCCCCCAACACCGACGCCGCGCTGTGCGGCGTAACCCGGCAGTCGCTGGCTGTGCGTGCCGGCGCCTTGGTGCGTACGTTCTGCCTGATGGGTGTATTGGCTGTGGCTGCGCTGGGCCCCCATGGTGTTGCGCACGCCCAGTCGGCGGCAGACCCCGTGGCGGACCTGGGGCCGCTTACCCAGCGCTGGCTGGACGATGCGTTGGCCCGCAACCCGTCCTCCGCGCTGCCACTGCGTATGGAAGTGAGTGTTGGCTCACTGGACTCGCGCCTTCGGCTGGCGCCCTGTGCGCGCGTTGAACCCTATCTGCCCGTAGGTGCCCGCCTGTGGGGTCGGACCCGTCTGGGGCTGCGCTGCGTGGAGGGAGCCACCGCATGGAACGTGTTTTTGCCCGTCACCATCAAGGCGTTTGGCCCGGCCTGGGTGTTGATCAACAATGTGGCGCCCGGTGCCGTGTTGACGGCCAATGACGCCACAGAGGCCGAAGTGGACTGGGCGGCCGATTCCTCTCCCGTCATGGCCAATCCCGACCTGTGGGTAGGGCAGACCGCGGCCCGCCAACTGGTGGCGGGGCAGGCGGTGCGCCAGGCCATGGTGCGTGCCCCCTTGCTGTTCAAGGCCGGTGCCCAGGTGAAAGTGGTGGCCCAGGGGCCAGGCTATGCGGTCAGCTCTGCGGGCCAGGCGTTGACCGCAGGCTCTGCCGGGCAGACTGTGCGCGTGCGCATGGAGAATGGTCGAATCGTAAGTGGAACTGTGAATGATTCTGGGACAGTGGATGTCACTCTGTGATGACGCCCCGGTAATAAATGGCTAAAGTCCGGGCCAAATGGGTCGAAAACATTGCTACTGATGCCCCACATCCAACGGGGTGGTGGAGAGAGCGATGAAGATAGGTCAAACACCGGAACTGCCGGGCGGGTTGCCGCCGACGGGGCTTGCCAAGCAAGCCAAGGCCCCAGCCAGCGCTGCTGAAGGAGCCACGAAGGACGCACTGATGGCGTCATCCGCCGGTGTGCCTGTCACTGTGTCCACCGCGGCCCGGGCGCTCAGCCCTGCCACCCGCAGCACGGCAGATTTTGACGCGGGTAAGGTCAAGGCAGTGCGCGCTGCCATCGAAAAGGGCGAATTCTCGGTCGACGCCGAAGCCATTGCCGACAAGCTGTTGTCCAACGCCCAGGAGATCCTGTCCCGCTCGCGGGGTTGACCGGCGTTTTGCTACCGGGCGCAATCCATCGCACAATGCGCCATGTCTCTGGAAGAATCTCTCTCGGCTGTTGAGCAGCTGATCGAACAAATCTCTGCCGCACTGCTCGCGGCCGACCCCACCTCCCTGGAAAAAAACAGCACGGCCTTGCGCGATGCAGCGGCCGATTTTTCGCGTGCGCTGGAGCAGGCGGCCGCGCGGGGGTTGCCCTTGCCGGCGTCGCTGCAAAAGCGCGCGGATGCGATCCGCAGCATGCTGATCCTGCACCGTGAAAGCCTGGCCCGGCTTGCTGCCAGCACGGACCGCCAAGCCGCCGGCCTGTTGCCCCCCAATGCGGCGGCTACCTATGGCGATGGCCTGGGGGCGCGCGGAGCCGCGCCGGGTGTGGCACGCATCTACCGCTCTGCAGGCTGAGCGGCATCCATTGTTCTGAAGGGGTTGTGGGCCCGGTCGCGAAAAGCGGCGGCCTGTAACCCTCTGGCCCTGTGCAACGACTTGCGCAACGACCTGTGCGGCGCCTGGTGTTCGCCGGTGGGGGGGCTCAGTGCGCGCGCATCTTGGCCCGCAGCCGGGCAATGGACTGGCTGTGCAGCTGGCACACGCGCGACTCGGTAACGCCCAGCACGGCGGCAATTTCCTTGAGGTTCATGTCATGTTCGTAGTACATGCCCATGATGTGCTGCTCGCGCTCCGGCAGGGTCTTGATGGCGTTGACCAGTGACGTCTTGAGCCGTTGATCACGCAGCAGCTCCACCGGGTCAGCCGCACTGTCGGCAACGTGGCGGTCCAGAAACCCATCCTCGTCATCGTTGCCATGCGTCATGTCTTCGAGGTACACCAGCTGGGTGCCCCGGACCTTGCCCAGCAGATTCTGGTAGTCCGCCAGGCTCATGCCCATTTCGCTGGCTATTTCGGACTCCAGCGGGCTGCGTCCCAGCTTTTGCTCCAGCCGGTGCACAGCGTGTTCAATGTCTTTCTGGCTCTTGCGCGAGCTGCGGCTCATCCAGTCGCCCTCGCGCAGCTCGTCGAGCATGGCGCCCCGGATGCGCTGGGTGGCAAAGGTTTCAAACTGCACGCCCTGTGCCACTTCGTAGCGCGACAGGGCTTCGGCCAGCCCCATCATGCCGACCTGGATCAAGTCATCCAGCTCGACATTGGGAGGCAGCTTGGCGATCATGTGGTGCGCAATCCTCCGGACCAGCGGTACGTGCTGGCGGATCATGGCATCGCGATCAAGCTGGCCTTTGGCGGTGTACATAGAGAGGGTGTTATGCACTGGTAGGGCGGGTATGCGATCTTGTTCTGGAGCCGCTTGGGGGGGCCATCACCCGATCTTTTTCCGCCGCCCGGGGCCAGCAACTTGCCAGACCGTGGGGAGCGTTTCGGGTCAACGTGCGTACGTAGAGGTGCATCACAGGCTCTGGTCAGTGGCTCCGGACAAAATGCGCAGGCATGCCTGTCAAGTTGCTGGGTGTCAGCGCAGCCAGCGCTCCGTTCATAGTGCCCGCATTTTCCAGCAGTTGCAAGGCCAGGCGCTGAAGCTCCTGGGGGTTCTGCGTGGCAATGGTGGTGGTTCGTATCGGGCCGCCCAGATGGCGCTCGGCACATGCCTGCAAGGTCATCAGCTGGGACTGGGCCTTGCGGCGTTCGGCGGCGGTGTTGCCGTGCAGCAAAGCGGCCACCATGCAGGGCAAGCCAGTGTGTAGCGCAATCTGCTTGAGGCTCTTGTAGCTGGTCATCACGCCCGCTGCGCCACTGCCCATGACCACCAGCGGCACCGTGGCCGTGTGGGTGAGCAGGGGCCCCAGGGTGGAGGCTGGTGCGTGAATCACCATGAGGCCGTAAGTCCTGAAGCAGGGCAGCAAGCTTTCCATGGGCGAGCGTGTGCTGTCGCTGGCCTTGCGGCTCAGGTGCTGCAGCCCCTTGGCCGCTGGAATCACGGCGAGCGAGGATGCGGTGGCGCCCAGGTTCAGGCTGGCGCCGTCATTCCACGTGGCATGTTGCAGCAGGTGCAGCAGCCCGGGGCTGTCGTCGGACTCCTGCGCCGTGCCGTCGAGCACCACCACCGGATAGCCCAGCCGCTGCAGGCTGGCGCAGATCTGCCATAGCGTTTCCAGGCCGCTCGCCGTGTTGCCCTGGCTGGCGACTGCCAGCAGCCGCAGCTCTGCCTGCGGGGTGAGGCTGTGCAGGCTGGCCGCCTGGTGAAAACCCAGATCAAGCATCGACCAGCCCCCCCTCCGTCACGGTGTCAGGAGAGTGCGAGAAGAAGAAGTTCAGGTCCGTGGCCTTGGGGTCGAAAGCCGACTTCGCAGGCGACCGCATGGAGGCGCTGATGAGCTGGTGGGCGTTGGCACGCTCCCAGTCCTCGGGCACGCGCTGGCCGTTGGTCACGCCGCGCAGCACCATCTGGTGGCGGATCAGTGCGTCGATGGCGGGGCCCAGCTTCACGGCCTCGTCCACCTTGGACAGGATGGCCTGTTGCGAGCCGTCGGTTTTGAAGGCGGTCAGCACGTCATCCAGCGTGTCGCCATGGCAGCCGGCGTTGAGCACGAGCAGGCGGTTCACATGGGGCAGGTCCAGCACATCCAGCATGTCGCGCTTGCGGGGGTCCCTGGGGGCCACGCCGGTGGTGTCGATCAACACCATTTTCTTGCCGCTGAGCAGGCCCAGCAGGTCTTGCAGCGCGGCACGGTCGTGCGCCAAGTGGGCCACGATGCCCAGCATGCGCCCGTAAGTGCGCAGTTGTTCGTGCGCGCCCACACGGTAGGTGTCCAGTGTGATCAGCCCCACACTGCCGGGGCCGTGGATGCGGGCGCACATGGCAGCCAGCTTGGCGGTGGTGGTGGTCTTGCCCACACCCGTAGAGCCCACCATGGCGAAGATGCCGCCCTGTTCATAAAGGGGGGGATCGGTCTGGTCGGTCTTAAGGTTGCGTTCCAGCACCTCCATCAGCCAGCGCACCGATTCGCCCGCCGACAGGTCTTCGGGCATGCGTTCGAGCACGGCGCGGGCCAGCGATGGGGAGTATCCAGCACGGATCATCTTCAGCATCAGGTTGGACTGGATCGGGTTCTGGCGCGCCTGCCCCAGCCAGGCCAGCGTGTTGAAGCGGTCTTCGATCAGCTCTTTCATCGCGTGCAGCTCGTTCATCACGCTCTGCTGGTTGTTCGACTGGATCAGGTGGGCGCTGGGAGCTTCCTGTCGACGGCGCGGTGGCTCGGGCGGCATGTCCATCGGGATGGTGCGCAGCGGGTTGTGGCGTGCCACCGAGGGCGCGGGCATGCGTTCACGTTCCGGTTCCTGGTCGCGGCTGCGTTCAGACAGTGTCTGGGGTTCCGAGGGACCATTCAGTGCCTCGTGGCGACGGCGCAGCATGCGTTCGCGCACATAGTCCTGGAACGACAGCGTGCTCATGGCCAGCTGTTCGGTGTCTTCCTCGACCGGGTTGCGGCCCAGGCCCGACGCTGCTGCCGATTGGCTGGCGCGCTGTGGGGTGCTGCGCGCAGTGCTGGGCGCCAGCAGGGGCGGATTGGACGAAGCGGTGGGCGCACCACCGTCCAGAGCCGACAGCGTGTCCTCGGCCGTGGCCACCACTTCCACGCCGTTGGCCGTGGGGCGGTTGGACAGAATCAGCGTGCCGTCGCCAAAGGCCATGCGCGCCTTGGCCAGAGCCTCCCGGGAGGTGGGGGCGGTAAAGCGTTTGATGTTCATGCTGATGCACCTTTAAGGATCGGCCCAATACGGATGGTGTGGGTCTCTGGAATTTCACTGTGTGCCAGCACCTGCAGGCGGGGCGCTACGCGGCGCACCAGGCGGGAGATGGCATTGCGGATCTGGTCGGGAACCAGCAGGCAGGCGGGCAGGCCCATCTCTTCCTGCTTGAGGGCCACTTCGGCGGCCTTTTGTGTGAGGATGTCGGCCACGCCGGGGTCGAGTGCGGGGCCTGCCGTGTTGCCCAGGGCTTGCACCAGCAGGCGCTCCAGGCCGGGCTCGATGGCAATGACGTTGAGCTCGCGGGTGGGGCCGTAGATCTGCTGGACGATGGCGGGCGAGAGCGCAATGCGCACGCGGCGGGCCAGCTCGACGGGGTCCGAGACGCCACCAGCATGCTCGGCCAGCGTTTCGATGATGGTGCGGATATCGCGGATGTGCACAGACTCTTCCAGCAGCAGCTGGAGGACTTTCTGGAACGTTGCGATGGAGACCATTTTCGGAACCACTTCTTCGATGAGCTTGGGGGCCAGCTTGGCCACGTGTTCCACCAGTTGCTGCGTTTCCGTGCGACTGAGGAGCTTGGCGGCTTGCACTTGCATCAAGTGTGACAAATGGGTGGCCATCACGGTTTCGGAATCAACGACGGTAAAACCGGCCATTTGTGCGGCTTCCTTTTGCCGATCGTCGATCCAGTGTGCTGGCAGGCCAAAGGCAGGGTCGGTGGTGGCCGTGCCGATCAGCGGCGTGGTGATGCCGCCGGGGTTGATGGCCAGGAACATGCCAGGGAAGGCTTCGCCCTCGCCCACCACCACGCCGCGCAGCGTGATGCGGTAGCCGCTGGGCTTGAGTTCGAGGTTGTCACGTACGTGCACGGCAGGGGGCAGGAAGCCGACTTCCTGTGCAAACTTGCGGCGCACGCCCTTGATGCGGGTGAGCAGGTCGCCCTGGCGGCTCTTGTCCACCAGGCTGATGAGGCGGTATCCCAGTTCCAGGCCCAGCAGGTCCACGGGCTGCAAGTCGTCCCAGGTGGCTTCGCCATCGGTGGCGGGCGGCGGTGGGGCTTCGACCACCGGGGGAACCTTCTGGCGCTCATACATCACCCAGGCGCCGTAGCCCAGCAGGCTGCCCATGGTCAGGAACACCACATGCGGCATGCCGGGGATCAAACCCAGCAGGATCAGGATGCCTGCCGTCACGCCCAGCACGCGGGGCGACATGAACAGCTGCTGAACGATCTGGCGGCCCATGTCGTGGTCCTTGCCCACGCGCGAGATCACCATGGCGGCCGCCACCGAAATCAGCAGGCCGGGAATCTGTGCCACCAGCGCATCGCCGATGGCCAGCAGGATGTAGCTGTCTGCGGCCTGCTTGGCCGACAGGTCGTGTTGCAACACACCAATGGCGAAGCCGCCAATGATGTTGATGAGCAGGATCAGGATGCCCGCCACGGCGTCGCCGCGCACGAACTTGGACGCGCCGTCCATGGAGCCGAAGAAGTTGGCTTCTTCCGCCACTTCGGCACGGCGACGCTTGGCTTCTTTTTCGTCGATCAGGCCGGCATTCAGGTCGGCATCCACCGCCATCTGCTTGCCGGGCATGGCGTCCAGGGTGAAGCGCGCCGACACTTCGGCAATGCGCTCGGCGCCCTTGGTGATCACCACGAAGTTGATCACCACGAGGATCGCAAAAACGATCAGGCCGACGGCGAAGTTGCCGCCGATCAGGAAGTGGCCGAAGGCCTCGATCACAGCACCCGCTGCGCCAGGGCCCTGGTGGCCTTCGAGCAGCACCACGCGCGTAGAGGCCACGTTCAGCGACAGGCGCATCAGTGTGGTCAGCAGCAGCACCGAAGGGAATGCCGCGAAGTCCAGCGGACGCAGCATGTACGCCGCCACCATCATCACCATCAGCGCGACGGCGATGTTGAGCGTGAAAAATGCATCCAGCAGCCACGGGGGGATGGGCAGCACCATCAGCGCCAGAATCGCCACCACCAGCAGTGGTGCCGACAGGCCCTGCAGGGCGCTGGCATTGGTGCCAGCCCATTGCTGCAAAGACTTTACGGAGGTGTTCATACGGCAGCACCTTGCACCGTGGTGCGGTTCAGCGGATCGAGTTCAGGCGGCACGAAAGGCTCCACCAGGCTGTCGGGCATGCGGCCTTCGCCACGCAGGGCCGCCTTGAGGCGGTACACATAGGCCAGCACCTGGGCAACGGCGGTGTAGAGCGTCGCGGGGATGGCCTGGTCCAGCTCGGCATGGGCATACAGCGCACGGGCCAGCATGGGCGACTGCAGCACGGGCACGTTGTGCTCCTTGGCCACGTCGCGGATCTTCATGGCGATGAGGTCGGTGCCGCGCGAGATGACCTGAGGCGCACTCATGGTCTTCTCGTCGTATTTGAGGGCCACGGCGTAGTGGGTGGGGTTCATCACCACAAAGTCGGCCTTGGGGACGGCGCCTACGCTGGCCCGGTCGGCGATCTCGCGCTGCTTCTGGCGGATGCGGCCCTTGGTGTGGGGGTTGCCGTCAGACTCCTTGTGCTCCTGCTTGACTTCCTCGTGCGACATCTTCAGTCGTTCCTTGAAGAAGAACGCCTGCAAAGGCACATCCACCAAAGCTGCCAGAAACACGACCAGCAGCAACAGGCTCATGCCCGAAGTCAGCCAGTCTGCAATCTGGCGAATGGCCAGCGGCGAGGGCTGCAGCACCAGCATGGCGACCGTTTCGAGGCTGTTGCCCAGGAACTTCCAGGCCACGTAGGTCAGGATGGCGGTCATCAGCACCATCTTGGCCACGTTGGCCATCTGCTGCTTGGAAAACAGGTTGGCCAGTCCGGAGATCGGGTTGAGTCGGTTGAACTGCGGTGTGATGGGCTTGGCACTGAGAATCCAGCCGCCCGCCCCGATGGCGCTAATCAGCCCCGCGGCGCTGGTGAGGGTGGCAAACACCGTGCTGGCCACCAAGCCCACGATGACCATGTCCTGCAGCCGCGAGAGCATGGTGCCTGGCGCCATCACCGTGGCCGCATTGAACGCCAGCTGCTGGCTCATGGCCCACTGCATGCGGTCCATCAGCTGTGGGGCTAGCAGCAGCATGCATGCGGCGCCCGCACCCAGGATGGCCAGGTGCGACAAGTCGCGCGAGCGTGCCCCTTGGCCGTCTTCGCGCGCTTTTTGCAGCTTGCGTTCTGACGCGGGGAGGCTTTTTTCTTGGCTGGATTCCATGGTGGCATGACGGCTGGTGTCATGCCATTGTCGTGAGCGACCTGGAAATCTAAAGGCTGATAAGGGGGCTGCAGCCCCCTCTTTTCGGTGGTGCCTGGGGTGTGTCTAGCGGCGGCTCTGTGTCTGACCCACGCTGTGGATTGCTGTCATTCTTTTCAAAAATGATAGCAATCAGGCCATATTGCACTAGCGCTGTAGGGCTGCCGGACTGGAAGCGGAGCGTCAGAAGCCCAGACTGGCCAGCAGGTCGTCCACCTGGGACTGGTCGGTGACCACGTCGGGGGTGTTCTCCGGGTCCACCACCGGGCCCTGAAGATGCGCTGCGCGGACGGGCTCGGCGGGCACCTGGGCGCTGGGCGGAGCCGTCTGGATGAGCAGTTGCACCAGCTGCTCTTCAATGGTGGCTGCCAGGTTAACCACGCGCGCAATCACCTGGCCGGTGAGGTCGTGAAAATCCTGCGCCATCATGATTTCGGTGAGGTGCGTGTCGGCTTCCTTGGTCACGCGCTCCACGTCGGTCAGAAAGTTGAAGATCTCGCCTTTGGCCACAGCCGCCACCGGGTCCGCCACCAGCGAGTTTACGACCCGGCGCGTTTCCGCCGCAATGTAGTCGTGCTGGGCCTTGGCCTGTTCGACGCGGTTGAGCACCTTCTCGGCCGCTTCTCCCGTCAGGCGGGCGATATAGGAAAGTCGGCTCTGCGCGTCGGGCAGCTCGCCCATGGAGCCGCGCAGCTTGTCGGCATAACCCAGCTCGTTGAGTGAATCGTGAAGCTGACGTGTCAGCAGGCCAATCTTGTGATGAACATCGGCAGGCTGGCTGTTGTCCGGTGTGTCGTCCATGGTGTCATAACCCCATCTTCTTCAGAATCAAGGTCACTTTCTCTTCCAGAGTTGCCTTGGTGAAGGGTTTGACGATGTAACCCGCAGCGCCTCCCTGGGCGGCGGCAACGATGTCTTCCTTGCGGGCTTCGGCGGTCACCATCAGGACGGGTAGGTGTTTGAGCTTGTCGTCCTTCTTGATCTCGGCCAGCAGCTGGAAGCCGTTCATGTTGGGCATGTTGATGTCGGTCACCACAAAGTCGAACTTGCTGTTGCGCAGCTTGTTGAGTGCGGCGACACCATCCTCGGCCTCGTCGGCGTCTGCAAACCCGCTCTCCTTGAGCAGGTTGCGAACGATGCGTCGCATGGTGGAGAAGTCGTCAACGATCAAAAAACGAAGGGCTGTGGTCACTTGGGACCCTTTCAGTCGAGATTTACTGTAAGCATTGTCATGGGTGGCAGGTTTGGTGACAAGTCGTAACTGTTACCTGCTTGGGGGGGGATTTTCCCGCTTTTCCGTCAACAGTTCTGTGGACGTGATTTCAGGAATCCCTTTGCCCATGAGCCGTTCTTCGGCCTCCCGGGTCAACACCGTGATGGTGATGCGCCGGTTGGAGGGGGAGCGTGGGTTCTTGGGGTCCAGCAGATCACTGGCGGCCAAGCCCACCACGCGGCCCAGTTTAGCGTCTGGCATGCCCGCAGAGACCAGTTCCCGTCGCGAGGCGTTGGCGCGATCTGCCGATAGCTCCCAGTTGCTGTACCCCTTTTCGCTGTTGCCATAAGGTACGGCGTCGGTGTGGCCTGCAAGGCTAATGCGGTTTTCAACGCCACCGAGGGCTGCGCCAATTTCGCGCAGGATGTCGCGCATGTAGGGTTTTACCAACGCGCTACCGCTGTCGAACATGGGGCGGTTCTGGTCGTCGATGATCTGGATCTGCAGCCCGTCGGGTGTGATGTCGATGCGGATCTGCGACTTGTACTCATTCAGGCGCGGGTTCTCGGTGATCAGCGCATCGATCTTGGCCTCCAGGGCCTTGATGCGCTCCTGGTCCTGCTTGGCCCGTTCTGCCCGCGCGGCATCGATGCTCATGCGGCGCTGCTTGGCTTCTTCCACATCGGAGCGGCGCACCTGGCCATGCACCTTGGCCAGATCGTTGCCGCCACCGGGGATGACGCTGGAGCTGTTGCCTGCACCGTCGCCTCCGGTCATCGCCACTTTGAGCGGCGAAGCGAAATATGCCGCAATACCCTGCAGCTCACCTTTGGCCGTGGAGCCCAAAAGCCACATCAGCAAGAAGAACGCCATCATCGCCGTCACGAAGTCGGCATAAGCGATCTTCCAGGCGCCACCATGCACCGCGTGGCCGCCTTTCTTGACGCGCTTGATGATGATGGGCTGGAGCTTTTTTTCTGCCATGGTGGTGGGGCGTTACGGCGCGGCTACCGCATTCGCGGCGGCTACTTCTTGCCCTTCACGTGTCCTTCCAGCTCCGAGAAGCTGGGGCGTACGTTGGAGAACAGCACCTTGCGGCCAAACTCAATGGCGGTGGCCGGGTTGTAGCCCTGCATGCTGGCGAGCAGGGTGGACTTGATGCACTGCAGTTCCTTGGCGGCGTCCTCGGTCTTTTGCTCGACGAGTCCACCCAGGGGCTCGACCACGCCGTAGGCCAGCAAGATGCCCAGGAACGTGCCCACCAGCGCCGAGCCGATCATGCCGCCCAGCACGGAGGGCGGCTGGCCCACCGAGCCCATGGTGTTCACCACCCCCAGCACGGCGGCCACGATCCCGAAGGCGGGCAGGGCGCCTGCAAGGCGCGCCAAGGCAGCCACCGGGGCGTGTGCTTCCTGGTGGTGGGTGTCGATCTCGCTGTCCATGAGCGCTTCGATCTCATGGGAATTCAGGTTGCCCGACACCATCATGCGCAGGTAGTCGGTGGTGAACTCGATCACGTGGTGGTCGCTGCCCACCGTGGGGTATTTCTTGAAGATCTCGGACTCGTGGGGTGTTTCCACATCCTTCTCAATGGCCATCAACCCCTCTTTGCGGGCCTTTTGCAGGATGTCATAGAGCATCGCCATCAGCTCCATGTAGCGCTCTTTGGTGTATTTGGAACCCTTGAGCGCCATCGGCAGTGCGGCCAAGGTGGCCTTGATCACCTTGGGCTGGTTATTCACCACAAACGCCCCCAGTGCGCCGCCCAAAATGGTGATGATCTCAAACGGCAGTGCCTTGAGAATCACGCTGATATTGCCCCCGTGCACGATGTACACACCGAAGATGCAGCCGAGGCAGACGACGTAACCGATGATGACAAACATGCTTTAGACGTTTAGGGCGGCGGCAGGGGCACGACTGCGCTGGGGAGGGCTGCAGTCCACGGATTGACCGAAGGTTACTGCAAATGTATCGGATTGCAGAACGCGAAATGCCCCAAGAGAGCGGTCAACAGGCTGCTTCTCGGGCGAATGGCCGCTGGCCGCTGGCACCGATGGGACGTTGGTGGTCTTGCGCGCGGGGATGCGAGTGTTCCGATGGCCTTCGCGTGCCCAGCAAGGGGTCTGGGCGGCCTCCCGGGGGGCTGTGCATACCCAGGTTTTTGTCAAAGCGTGGCGATGCGCCGATATTTATTGCCTGTGATGCTATCAATTTGATATTGATCGGAGTGAGCCCTCGCGCAGCGTGTCCGCCATCCGTGCGCCCACATCGCATGCAAACGCCTCATTTGGACGGTGTTTCTGCTGTGACTGAACCTTTTTGGCCGTGAGGGCCTGCACTATGCTGCGGGCATGAAAGCTGTACTGCTGGCAGGCGGGCTTGGTACCCGCATTTCGGAGGAGTCGCACCTGCGGCCCAAGCCCATGATCGAGATCGGTGGGCGGCCCATCCTCTGGCACATCATGAAGATGTACTCTGCCCACGGCGTCAATGACTTCATCATCTGCCTGGGCTACCGCGGCTACGTCATCAAGGAGTACTTCGCCAACTACTTCCTGCACATGTCCGACGTGACGTTTGACATGGCCAACAACCGCATGGAAGTGCATCACCGCCATGCCGAGCCTTGGCGGGTGACGCTGGTGGACACCGGCGAAAGCACCATGACCGGCGGGCGCTTGCGCCGGGCGCAGGAATACTTGCCTGCAGGCGAGCCCTTCTGCTTTACCTATGGCGATGGCGTGGCCGACCTCGACATGACGGCCCAGTTTGCCTTCCACCGCGCCCATGGCCGCCAGGCCACGGTGACGGCCGTGCAGCCCCCGGGCCGTTATGGCGCCCTGGTGCGTGATGGCGACACCGTGGCGGGGTTCGAGGAAAAACCGCGGGGCGACGGTGGCTGGATCAATGGCGGCTTTTTTGTGCTGCAGCCCGAGGTGATCGACCTCATCGACGGCGACGCCACCAGCTGGGAGCTGGAGCCCATGGCCCGCCTGGCCACCAGCGGCCAGCTGCGCGCCTTTGAGCACACCGGCTTCTGGCAGCCCATGGACACGCTGCGCGAGAAGAATCTGCTCGAAGACCTGTGGCAATCGGGCCGCGCCCCCTGGAAGTGCTGGTAAACCACGATGCGCCCTGATCCCGACTTCTGGCGCGGCAAGCGCGTGTTGCTCACCGGCCACACCGGCTTTAAGGGCGCGTGGCTGGCCCTGTGGCTGCAACGCCTGGGCGCGCAGGTGACCGGCGTGGCGTTGCCCCCTGCTAGCGAGCCTAACCTGTTCAGCCTGGCCCAGTTGGGGCAGGGCGGCCCGGGCATGGAGAGACATTTTTGCGACATCCGCAACGCCCCGGCGCTGGCCCTGCGCGTGCACGCCGCCCGGCCCGATGTGGTGCTGCACCTGGCCGCGCAGGCGCTGGTGCGGCCCGGCTATGCAGCGCCACTCGACACCTTTGCCACCAACGTCATGGGCACGGCGCATGTGCTGGACGCGCTGCGTGGGCTGGAGGGCGTGCGCGTGGCTGTGGTGGTCACCACCGACAAGGTCTACCGCAACCGCGAATGGGCCTACCCCTACCGCGAGGACGACCCCCTGGGCGGGCACGACCCCTATAGCGCCAGCAAGGCCGCCACCGAGCTGGTCACCGCCAGCTACCGCGATTCCTTCCTGGCCGCACAGGGCATCGCCGTGGCCACCGCCCGCGCGGGCAACGTGATTGGCGGCGGCGACTGGGCGCAAGACCGCCTGCTGCCCGACGCCGTGCGCGCCTGGGAGAAGGGTGCCACCTTGCACATCCGCCGCCCCCAGGCCACGCGCCCCTGGCAGCATGTGCTGGAGCCGCTGGCCGCCTACCTGCGCCTGGCCCAATGCTTGTGGGAATCGCCCGCACTGGCTGGTTCCTACAACTTTGGCCCGCTGCCGCACGAGGCCGCTACGGTCAAAAATGTCATCGAATTAGCCTCCAGCGCATATCCTTCCGGCGCAACAAGCTATGAAAATGAGAGTGATGGCCCCCACGAAGCCGGCTGGCTTGCACTGGAGACTGCCCACGCCCGCCAGGTGCTGGGCGTCGCCCCGCATTGGGCGCTGAACACCGCCGTGGCCCGCACCATGAACTGGTACCGACAGCACCATGGCGGCGCCGATGCGCGCGCGCTGTGCCTGGCCGACATCGACGCGTGGGAGGCCCGCCCATGAGCCGCCTGGCCCTGGCGCAGCTGCCCCTGGCGGGGTTGTTCCGTGTGCAACGCCAGCCGTTGGTGGACGAGCGCGGCTTTTTTGCGCGCCTGTTCTGCGCCGATGAACTGGCGGGCGCGGGCTGGGCGGGCCCGATCGCCCAAGTCAACCAGAGCTATACAGCCCTCCAAGGCACCGTGCGTGGCATGCACTACCAAAAACCGCCGCACGCCGAAATGAAACTTGTGACCTGCCTGCGTGGCGAGGTCTGGGACGTGGCTGTGGACTTGCGCCAGGGCTCGCCGACCTTTCTGCACTGGCATGCCGAGCATTTATCCGCAGACAACGGCAACGCGCTGCTCATCCCGCCCGGTTTTGCCCACGGCTTCCAGGCGCTGACCGACCATGCCGAGCTGCTGTATTGCCACTCTGCAGCCTTTGCACCCGCCGCCGAGGCGGGGCTGCACCCGCTCGACCCGCGCCTGGCCATTGCCTGGCCGCTGCCGGTGGGGCAAATGTCGCCCCGCGACGCAGGCCAGCCCGGGATGACCGAAGAATTCGAAGGAGTGCGCCTGTGAAGTGCCGACACTGCGGCAGCCCGCTGCAACTCACGTTCCTGGACTTGGGCTGCGCGCCCCCGTCCAACGCCTACCTGCGCGAGGCCGCCCTGCGCGCGCCCGAGACCTGGTTCCCCCTGCGCCTCTTGGTGTGTGAGACCTGCTGGCTGGTACAGACAGAAGACCACGCCGGGCGCGAGGCGCTGTTCACCGACGACTACGCGTACTTCAGCTCGTTCTCATCGTCTTGGCTGGCCCACGCCAATGCGTACGTGGAGGCAATGCGCGAACGCCTGGCGCTCACCGCCGCCAGCCGGGTGGTCGAGGTCGCATCGAACGACGGCTACCTGCTGCAATACGTGCAGGCGGCGGGCATGCCCTGCTACGGTGTGGAGCCCACGGCCAGCACGGCGGCAGCAGCCCGCGCCAAAGGCATCGAGGTGGTCGAGCGCTTCTTCGGCGTGGCGCTGGCCGAAGAGCTGGCCGCCGCCGACCGCCAGGCCGACCTGATCGCCGCCAACAACGTGCTGGCCCATGTGCCCGACATCAACGACTTTGTGGGCGGCTTCACGCGGCTGCTCAAGCCCCACGGCGTGGCCACCTTCGAGTTTCCGCACCTGCTGCGCATGGTGGAGGGTTGTCAGTTCGATACGGCGTACCACGAGCACTATTCGTACCTGTCGCTCACGGCGGTTCAGCGCATCTTTGTGGCCAACGGCCTGGTGGTGATCGATGTGCAGGAACTGCCCACCCACGGCGGCAGCCTGCGCGTGTTTGCCGCCCGTGCCGACACCGTGGGCCACCCCCAGGCCACGCCCGAAGGCGCCGCCCGCGTGCAGCAACTGCTGGCCACCGAGGCTGCAGCCGGCATGCTGGGGGCAGGTTTCTATTGCGATTTTCAGACCCAGGCCATACGGGTCAAGCGCGAGCTGCTGACATTTTTACTTCAATGCCAGGCCGAAGGCATCACCGTGGGTGCCTATGGCGCTGCGGCCAAGGGCAACACCTTGCTCAACTTTGCGGGCGTGCGGCCCGACCTGCTGCCCTACGTGGTGGACAAGAACCCCGCCAAGCAAGGCCAATTCCTGCCGGGCAGCCACATCCCCGTGGTGAGCGAGGCGCACCTGCTCGCCCACAAGCCTCAACGTATCTTCATCCTGCCGTGGAATCTGCGGAGCGAAATCAGCTTGCAGCTGAGCGAAATACGTGAATGGGGAGGCCAGTTTGTCACGGCCATTCCTCGCCTAGAAGTCTGGTAGCCGAATACCTAGCGCTACGCCCATTTGAACCGTACACAACCGAAGGAGACCACCATGATCCCAATGTTCAAGCCCTTGATCGAACAAGAAGAAATCGATGCCAGCCGAGAGTCGCTGGAGCTGGGATGGCTCGGTATGGGCAGCTATGTGTCGGGGTTCGAGAAAAAGGTGAAAGAGATCCTGCAGGCCCCGGACCGCCATGTGGCAGCGGTGAGCACCGGCACGGCAGGCTTGCACATCGCGCTGCTGCTCGCGGGCGTGGGACCGGGGGACGAGGTGATCGTGTCGGCATTCAACTGCTCGGCCGACTACCAGGCCATCACCTGGGTGGGGGCGGACATCGTGTTCTGCGACTGCAACGACGACACGCTCGAGCTGGACCTTGTCAAGGCCGAGTCCTTGGTGGGCCCACGCACCAAGGCCATCATCGTGATGGACTACGACTGCATCATCAGCAACCATGAAGACATTGCCGCGTTCGCAGAGCGCCACAAGCTGCGCGTAATCCATGACGCGGCGCATTCATTTGGTTCCAGCTACAAAGGGCGGATGGTCGGCAGCTTTTCCGACATCTGCGTTTTCAGCCATGACCCGGTGAAAACAGTGACCTGTCTCGATGGCGGCACGATTGTTGTGCGTACGGAAGAGGAGTTGCGTCGTGTGCACGAGCTGCGGCTGCTGGGCATGCAGCAGCCTGCGGAGGTGATGTACCAGAACAAGCGTGCCTGGACTTTTGATGTCGAGCGGGTGGGATTTCGCTACCACATGCTCAACATGCACGCCGCGATCGGATTGGCGCAGCTGGGCAAGCTCGATGTGATCAAGTCGAGCCGGCAGGCAGCATCGCGCCGCTACAACGAAAAGCTGCAAGGCATTGCGCAGGTGCGCACTCCCCGTACCGATTTTGCCGAAGTCAACCCGTTTCTGTACTACATACGGGTGCCGGCAGAGCACCGCGATGCACTGCGAGACTTCCTCAAGGAGAACGGTGTGGACACCGGCATCCACTGGCAGCCGGGGCATTGGTTCTCGCTCTGGAAGGACTGCAGGGCAGGGGACCTGTCGGTGACCGACAGCGTGGGCAAGGGCATTCTCTCGCTGCCGCTGCACTCGCGCATGCCCCTGGAAAGCGTGGACACCGTGGCTGCGCAGGTGCGCCGCTACTTTGCCCAACTCTGAAGAGGCCGCCATGAGTGCATCCACCCCTGGGCAGCAGCTTTTTGCTGCCATCAAACAGACGGCCCGTGCTGGCGAGCCTGGCCTGTTGTTGCCGGTGGGGCAGCCGCTGGCAGCGGTCGTTCGACCCATAGCCACCGTGCCTGGACACACCGATGCTGTTGATGTGCGGCTTTTGACGGAGTGGCGAAACCGCCATGTCAAATCTTTCCTGACCGAGTTTGTATCCACCCCTGAGCGCACCGCCGCCTGGCTGGCTGGAGCGGTTCACGAGAACTCCGGCAAGATGTTGTTCATGGTGGAAACCTTGGACGGCGAGCGTGTGGGGCACGTGGGCCTGGGCTTCATTGATTGGCAGCGTGGTTATGGCGAGGCCGATGCCATTGTCAGTGGAGGTTCATCCCCTCCGGGGTTGATGAAGGCCTCGTTGCTGGCGCTGATGCACTGGGCGCGCGATGCTCTCGGGCTGCAGACGCTGGCCGTGCGGGTGCGATCGGACAATCCGGCGGTCGACTTTTACCGCAAGGTGGGTTTTCAGGAGTACCAGCGAGTGCCCATCGTGGCCAGCACAGTCCCTGGCGGGGTGGACTGGAAGGAGGACCCTCATGCAGTAGGGGCCCCTGCCAGCTTGGTGTACATGCAACTGCACTTACCCCGGGCCTGAACAGGCCCTGAGGTCGTTGAAGGAGGCTGGGCATGGAAATTTTGCGAATGGACCGTGATCGGTTGCTGCGCTACGTGGTGCAGCAACTGCACTACACACTGCCAGACGATTTCGATCCCCGCATGGACATTGATGCGTGCCTGGACGAAGCACTTGCTCGCCTGCACGGGTGTATCAATGCCGTCCGGCCCTGGCGGCAGGACTGCTTTGATCCGCTGCATTCCACGCAGTACTGCAGTTTTCTGTACTTTCTGGCCAATACCATCTGGCGCCACACGGCCAGTACGGAAACTCCCACACGCCTGTTCTTGCTGAACAAGGCCTTGAACGGTATCGACCTCTTTTACGAAATTGAGATGCCGCCGGTTTTCTTCATCGGACATTCCGTCGGGATCGTCTTCGCCAAGGCAAGCTACGGCAACTATCTGGTGATCTACCAGAATTCCACCGTCGGCAAGAACCATGGGGTTGCACCCGTGCTTGGAGAGGGCGTCATCATGTACGCGGGCACCGCCATCATTGGGGACTGTCAGGTGGGCGACGGCACGGTGTTGTCTCAAGGGGTCAGCCTGGTCAACACCCACTCACCCGGGCAGTGCACCATTTACCGTGGCGACGCCGGCAGGGTGGTTTTCAAGCCCACCCGGCGCAATGCGCTGCTCGACATTTTCCGGATCTGACACGCAGCATCAGGAGCCCGGGATGTCCATCCCCATGGCTTGCGTCGCATATTGAAGGTAAGTCACCGCGAATTCGGTGTGCCCGTGTGCATGCTCCACTTCGGCAAGGCACGCCAGAGCGACGGGATCGTGTGGTACGGCGTTGAGCACTTTTTCGGCCAGCTCGGTCACGGCAATCCAGTGGCGATCCGTGATCAAGGGGGCTGATTCGCCGATTCGCCGGGGCGGAGAGGAGGTCCGTGCTTTTTCAACCAGGTTCTGCAGGCTTTGGTGGGCTGCGTGCAAGCTGACCCGCTGGCCGGGTTTCAAGCCGACGCCCAGGACTGGGGGTTGCTCCCACTCTTGCGGGAACTGCGGTAACCAGCTCTGCATGGCCTGCTCCTGCGCCTGAGGATCGTCGGGATGCTCCATTTGAGCCAACCATTTCAGCCACATCACCCGCAGGCCTTCGCCAAAGTGCCGGCAGTAGAGGTCTTCGCGCATGAGCGCAGAGTTTTCCACTTCGCTACGCAGGTTGAGCCGAAGCGCATTGAGCGCCTGGGTATCTGCTGCCAGGCCCGCAGCAATGCGCACATAGTCGTCCGGGCTCTCTGCCAGCCACTCCTTTCGCCCCAGGTAGCTGAGCATGCCGACGCCCATGCGGCTCTTGAAACTTTCGCCCATCATGGAGACGATGGGGACCGCCATCCACAACACATCGAAGGTGGTCGTGCCGCCGGTGAGTGGAAATGGGTCCAGCGCAATATCGATGCGGTGGTAGGTCAGGTATTGGTTGTCTTGGTTGAGCGGCACCAGCTCCAGCCGCGAAGGCGGGAGCCCCAGTCCCTCGCAGCGATCGCGGTAGGCCTGCGCGAACTCGGGGCGATCGAAATTCTTGCCCTCGATCAGCAAGCGTGAATGAGGCACGGCTTCCAGGACACGCCCCCACAGTGCCAGCACTTCATCCGTCAGCTTGCCCAGGTTGTTGCAGGAGCCGAAGGTGATGAACCCGTTATCTATCGCGGGCGAGGGGCGCACCTGATAGCGGGGCTGGTAACGCCACAGGGGATTGCGGCTCATGGGCCGGTAACAGGCGAACAGCGTAGGCAACCGGTACAACTGTTCCGTGTACTGGTCATCGACGCCTGGCGGGTCGGTGATTTCGTCCGTGAACTTGTAGTCCACGGCGGTGAGCCCGGTGGTGGCCGGGAACCCCAGCCACGACACCTGCACTGGTGCAGCCTTGTGCGCCAGGATGAGCAGGCCGTTGTTGCCCGTGTGGCCCGCCAAGTCGACCAGGATGTCTATGCCTTGGGCGCGGATGGCATCGGCCTGATGCTCGGGGCTGAAGCCAGCCAGGCGCACGAAGTGGTCAACATGGCATTCCACCCGTTCTGTAACATGGTCGCCTTTTGGGAAGAGGTAGAACGCATACACCTCGAATTGCCGCCGGTCCAGCTGGGCCAGCAGCCCCTCCACCGAGTACATGACGGCGTGCATGCGGAAGTCTGGTGACAGAAACCCAATCTTCAGGCGGCGCCAGGGCGAGCCGCGATGGGCCAAAAAGCTGGGCCAGTTGGGGCGCAGTGGGGGCTCAAAGACGCTGCCAAACTGGCGGGCGGCTGCAGACAGCTGCGCAGCGTTCACCTGCGGGTTCGCCAGCATGAAAAGCAGCCTGTTGGTGTAGTTTCCAGGGTCGCCGGGGCTGAGCGCGATGGCTTTCTCGCAATCCTGTACAGCCTCGCGCACCTGGCCCAGCTCGCGGCGGTGAATGGCGCTTTGCATCAGGGCACCGACTGTCAGCGGCATGGAGTCAGCCAGCGCGAGGGCTTTCTGGCTCGCATCAAATCCCTTGCTGTGCAAATTGATCAGATAGCAACACTCGGCGAGTTTGATCCATGCAACGGCTTGCTGGGGGCGCAGCTCGCAGACCTTTTCGAGATGCGGAAGTGCGTCGTAGTTGCGTGCTTGCTCAATCAGGATGTTGGCGTAGTTGATGAGCAGCTCGGCATCGCCTGGCCAGTACGCATAGGCTTGCTTGTAGGCCTTGAGGGCTGCGTCGAACTCGCGCTGCTTGTGGAGCGAGAAGCCCAGCAGGCGGTTGGCGCCCAGGTGGCGGCCATTCTTGCGCAGAATTTGGCGGCACAACCGAGTCAGCGTGGGCCAGTCTGCGGCTGCGAGGGCCGCATGGAGGCGGGGATCGTCCTGGGCGGTGTTTTTGGATTGCACGTGGCTGCCGATCTACAAGCTAAGAAGCGGGGGGCGCCGCACAGTGTGCCATGTGAAAAGGGGCCCATCGGGGCCCCTTGTCGTTGCGTTGCAATTCCACTGCGCGGCGTGTGGGCTGGGTCAATTACTTGAGCAGCGACAGCACGCCTTGTGGGATCTGGTTGGCTTGAGCCACCATCGCCGTGCCGGCCTGTTGCAGGATCTGAGCCCGCGACAAGTTGGCGGTTTCTGCCGCGAAGTCGGCATCCTGGATGCGCGAGCGCGAGGCAGAGAGGTTTTCCGATGTGATCTGCAGGCTGGAAATGCTGGTTTCAAAGCGCGACTGCAAGGCGCCGAGCTTGGCGCGTTCGCCATTGATGAAGGCCAGGGCCGAGTCCACGGTCTTGAGCGCATCGGTGGCGCTGGTGAAGGTGGTCACGTCCAGGTTGGCCACGGTGTGCAGTGACGATCCACCGTTGTCCAGCTGGTTGCTGGCAGAGGTCAAGGCAAACGATTTCTCAGAGTCGAGTGTGATGTAGCCGCCGGTGGCAACGTTGTCGATCGTGGCATCGGCTGCCAAGGTCTGTGCAGTGCCGTTGCTGGCGCCTGCCGCGTCGTAGCCGGTCACGCTCACGGCGGCTGCATTGGCATTGGTGGTATCTCCCACCACGATGTTGTTGCCGGTGGCGTTGGTCAGGATGATCTGGGTGCCGTCCGAGCTCAGCGAGGCGTTGATGCCGGTTTTTGCAGACTGTTCATTGATCGCCGATACGGCAGGCGACAGGCGGTCTGTGCCGGTGGCGGATGTCAAGGTGAACGAGATCGTGCGGGATGCGCCTACGTTGTCGCCTTCCAGCGTCAGCGAATAGGACCCGGCCGAGGCCATGCCTCCCAGGCGTACTTCGGTGCGGGCGGTTGCCGTCACGCCCGTAGTGGCCTGCAGGGAATTGATCTGATCGGCGGTGGCTTTGGCGGTGGCATTCGAATTTACCGTCATGGTGCCTGTGCCCAGGTAGCCGCTGATGGAGACCGAGCCCCCTGTCACGCCGTTGGATGTGGCGCCAGTCGCAGGGGCCTGTGCACCAATACCAGAGCCGTTGGAGGCGATGTTCTGGTTGTTGCCGTACACGTTGGTGCGCAGGTTGGCCGTCGCTGCGACGATGGTCTGGTTGGCATTGGCGCCCACCTGGAACTGTTGCGTACCAAAGGTGCCGTCCAGCAATTTCTGGCCGTTGAACTCGGTGGTTTGCGAAATCCGGTCCAGTTCTGCCACCAACTGGCCGACTTCCTGCTGCAGGGCCTGACGGTCGCCGGCGCTGTTGGATGCGTTGGCCGATTGCACGGCCAGTTCGCGCACCCGCTGCAGGATGTTGCCGGCGGAGCCCATCGCACCTTCTGCTACCTGGGCCAGCGAAATTCCGTCGTTCGCATTGCGAACCGCCTGGTTCAGGCCACGAATCTGGCTGGTGAAACGCTCGGAAATCGCCAAACCGGCTGCGTCGTCCTTGGCGCTGTTGATGCGCAGGCCCGACGACAAGCGCTGGATGGCTGAGTTGAGCGACATCTGGCTGGTGCCCAAATTTCGCTGCGCGGTGAGCGAGCTGATGTTGGTATTGATGGTTGCTGCCATGGCGAAACTCCTTAACGTCGCAAGACGGATCTGTTTGCCGGTTCAAGCGCACCCGTCCGGCTGTCAATGAGGGAACGATGGATGAATTGTGGAGATGCCGCTTTTTGGCGTTGGGGAGATAAGCGGCAAAAAAGTCGTACAACTTGCGCGTTTGACCCTCAAGTTTTCCGGCGGTGACCCGAAAACACTTACAACGGACCGTAAGCGGCCCGCCGTTCACCAGAGGCTAAAGAGCACTGGCGAACCCAGGAAGCCAGCGTGGTGCTGGCGCCCCGGCTGGCGGCAACGCCATATTCAGTCAGTTCTTTCTGGAGATTTGCAATGGCTTCCACCATCAATACCAACATCAGCTCGCTCACCGCACAGCGCAACCTGGGCATGAGCCAGACCTCGCTGAACACGTCCATCCAGCGCTTGTCGTCGGGCCTGCGCATCAACAGCGCCAAGGACGACGCAGCCGGTTTGGCGATTTCCGAGCGTTTCACCAGCCAGATCCGTGGCCTGAACCAGGCGGTTCGCAATGCCAATGACGGTATCTCCCTGGCGCAAACCGCTGAAGGTGCATTGAAGGCTTCCGGCGACATCCTGCAGCGGGTGCGTGAGCTGGCCGTGCAATCGGCCAACGCTTCCAACAGCGCCGGTGACCGCCAAGCCCTGCAGGCCGAAGTGGGTCAGCTGGTGTCCGAGCTGGACCGCATCTCGCAAACCACTGAATTCAACGGCCAGAAGCTGATCGACGGCACCTTTGGTACGCAACAGTTCCAAGTGGGCGCCAACGCCAACCAGACCATCGTGGCGGCCACGGGCAACCTGCGCACGACGGTGTACGGCAACAACCAAAACGTGGCATCTAACGGCTCGGGCATCGGTGCGCAGGCCACTGTGGCAGCGGGCGCGACTTCCAACGGCGTAGCTGCTGGCACCATTGCCATCAGCGGCTACCTGGGTACTAACAGCATTGCGGCAGGGTCGAACGCGACGGCCAAGGCAACAGCCGATCAGATCAATGGTATGAAGGCCACCACCGGTGTGACGGCAACCGCCCGCACCGAAGTGCGTTTGGGTGGCATGGCCTCGGCTGGTTCGTATTCGCTGACCTTGCAGGGCGACAATGTCGGGTCTGCTGCCGCCGTCACCGTGTCTTTCACGCTGACTTCTGCCACGGGTACTGACCGCCTGTCGGCTGCGGTGTCTGCCATCAATGACCAGTCTGCCAAGACCGGTATCAACGCTGCTCTGAGCTCGGACGGCACGCAAGTGATTCTGACCAACGCTACCGGCAACGACATCGTGGTGGGTGACACCGCCAATGCCAATGCTGCCAATGTGACCGTCACCGGCTACGATGCGGCAGGCGCCAGCAACGGTACGGCCCAGACGCTGACTGCCAACTCTGCCGCAGAAATGGTGAATACGGGCGGCTACATCGTCCTGGATTCGGAAAAGTCGTTCGCTGTGGACTCTACTAGCGCGACCCAACTGGATGACGGTG
The DNA here is from genome assembly GCF_001427445.1 of Acidovorax sp. Root568. NCBI lineage: Bacteria > Pseudomonadati > Pseudomonadota > Betaproteobacteria > Burkholderiales > Comamonadaceae > Acidovorax > Acidovorax sp. Root568. The sequence continues at coordinate 239,350 of NZ_LMGP01000019.1, forward strand.
GATCTGCGTTGCAGGCTGTGGCCAACCTGGACGTGACCACGTTCAGCAACGCGACCAATGCGCTCAAGACCGTGGACTCTGCCCTGGCCTTCATCAACGGCGAGCGTGCCAAGCTCGGTGCCCTGCAGTCGCGCTTTGAAACGTCGATCAGCAACCTGCAAGTGACGTCGGAAAACCTGTCCTCCTCGCGTTCGCGTATCCTGGACGCCGACTTCGCCGCAGAAACCGCCAACCTGTCGCGCGCTCAGATCCTGCAACAGGCCGGTACGGCGATGGTGGCTCAGGCCAACCAGCTGCCACAAGGTGTGTTGGCCCTGCTGCGTTAATAGGCAGAGGGCATGGCAGTCAGGGCGTTGCAGCGCCCTGAAGTGGCCCAGGCGGCGGCAGATTTCTGTCGCCGCCCTTTGGCTTTTTGGGACAGCGGGTGCCAGGACCGCTGGATAAGACGGGTTTCCTGGCGTGTTTACGGACGTTCTTGATCGCCGTTCGGCGCCATAATTTCCGTTGGACCAGTTCAGGAGGTTTGTATGGCAACCATTTCATCCCCAGGTGTCGGCACGAATGGACTTGATGTCAAAAACATCATCTCCCAGCTCGTCGCTCTGGAAAAAAAGCCCCTGGACACGCTCAAGCTGCAAGCGGCCACGGTCAATACCAAGATTTCCGCCTTTGGGCAGATCAAGTCGCTGGTCTCCACGCTACAGGACGCCGCTGGCAAGCTGACCAGCGTGACCGGGTGGAATGGTGTGGCCACCACGTCATCCGACTCCAAATATGTTTCCGCCACAGCCGTTGGGGGCACGCTGCCCACAACGTTCAGTGTGGAAGTCCAAAGCCTTGCCAAGGCACAGGCCACGGCGTCGGCCGCTTTGCTGCCCGTAGGTGGTGCGCTCGGGGCGGGTACGCTGCGCCTTGAATTGGGCCAATGGAGTGTCGCGCCCGCATCGTTCACGCCTGGCAGTGGCCAGCCCGTGGAAATCACCATCAGCGCCAGCGACAAACTGTCGGATGTGGCCAGCAAGATCAATGGCGCCAATGCAGGGGTCACTGCGTCGATTCTCAGCGACGCCTCGGGCGAGCGTTTGCTGCTGCGCAGCAAGAGCACTGGTGAGGAATTCGGATTTCGACTGAGCGTGATGGAGGGTGGTGATACGGATCCCCAGAGTGCCGGCAACACCGACGCCACGGGTTTGTCCCGCCTCGTCAATGGCACCACGGTCACACAGGCAGCCGCCAATGCCAAGGCCACGGTCAACGGGATCGCGGTGTCTTCTGCCACCAATACGTTTGCGTCCACGATTTCGGGTGTAACTTTCAAGGCCGAGCAAGTGACGACGGCTCCCATTGATATCACGGTGAGCAAGGACAACTCCGCCATCCAGTCCAACATTGATGGATTCGTGAAGGCCTACAACGCCATCAACGAGTTGCTGCAAGATGCGACCAAATACGACGCAAAGACCGGTTCGGCGGGGCTTTTGCAAGGGGATTCGACCGCTGTGGCGCTGCAGAACTCTCTGCGCAACGCGATCCAGTCGATCTCGACGGGCGGCGGGGCCTTCCAGCGTTTGGCAGATGTCGGTATCACGCAGCAGCTGGGCGGGAATCTGGCCGTGGACTCCACCAAGCTGAACAAGGCCCTGGCTGAGAAGCCTGACGACGTGAAGAACCTGTTCCGCAACACTGGAGGCGGATCGGCCGATGGCATTGCGGTGCAACTGAAGGCGCTGACCACCAATCTGCTGGCCAACGATGGTTTCTTCAAATCCAAGGATGACACCCTGCAGCTGAGTCTCAAGCGCAATTCTCAGGACCAAACACGCGTGAACGAAAAGGTTGACGCATTTGAAAAACGCATCACGCGGCGCTATAACGCGCTGGACAGCCAGTTGAGCAGCCTGAATGGCCTGAACGCCTATATCTCGCAGCAGGTGGCGGCCTGGAATAAATCGACGGGCTGAATAAACAGAGGCTTCAGTTTTCTTGGCGCACGCCGATAACTTAAGTAATACCTCGGAAGGATTGTCAGCATGTTCAGCGCCTACAGCCCCCGTGCAGCCAACGCTTACCAGCGCATCAACGTAGAGACCAGCATGCACACGATCGACCAGCACCAGCTGGTCAGCCTGCTGTATGAAGGTGTTCTCAACTCCATTGCCACTGCACGCGGCGCCATGGCGCGCGGTGATGTGCTCGGCAAGGTCAATGCCATTTCCAAGGCCATCCGAATTCTGGAAGAGGGGTTGAGCACCTCGCTCGACAAGGTGGATGGCGGTGAACTGGCGGAGAACCTGGGTGCGCTTTATGACTACTGCATCCATCGCCTTACTCTGGCCAATGCCCGTAACGACGACGCCATGATGCAAGAAGTCATGCGCCTGATCGAGCCCGTGGCAACTGGGTGGAATGAAATCAAGAAATCGGGTGTCGGTGCCTCCGAAACGCCCGCCTCGGGCCAGCCCGTGCTGGTGGAGACCTGACCATGTCTCACATGCTGATTGACTATTACAAGGCGATTGAGGACAGCAGCGCCAAGATGCTGGAGGCGGCCAAGCTCAAGGACTGGGATGGTGTGGTGCGCTATGAAGGCGCCTGTGCAGTGCTGATCGAGCAACTGCGCTTCAAGTCGCAAGAGCACGAATTGCTGCCTGAGCACCGCCGTGAAAAGACCCGCATCATGCAGCGCATCTTGCGCAACGATGCGCAGATCCGCTGCCTGGCAGAGCCTTGGCTCGCGCAGTTTGAGCATCTGTTCGAGGGGCAGCCCCAGATGATGCACTGAGTGCTGGCCGCGCAGCACGCCCGGGGCTGCTGTGTGCGGCAGCGGCCTAGCGGTCAAAGATGGTTGCTTGTTAGGGCTGGGATTGCCGGATTAGCGGAGCACCCGGGTGAGGGGGGTGCCGTCCAGTGGGATGCCAAAGTGCGCGGTGCTGAACCTGTCGCTACTTCGACCGCCAAGCGTCTCTGGGTCAAAAAGATGCACTAAATGTGCCTGAGGCGCTAGTCCAGCATGTCTTTGCTGCTATCAAAATTATAGTTTCTTGTGTTGGCACAGCGCAGTGCCACACGGCTGCCCCGTTGAGAACGGGGCCTTCATACTTCGCCAGCAGCTCACACCTGCATGTTCATGATGTCGGTGTACGCCTGCACCATGCGATTGCGCACGTGCAGTGTGGCTTGAAAGCCGATTTGCGCCTTCTGGATAGCCACCATGGTCTCTTCCAGACTCACGGAGGGGTTTTCCATTTGCACCTCCTTTTGCATCTCGGAAGATTTGTTCTGCGCGGCACTCACTGACTGCAATGCGCCCTTGAGCGCGCCGGAGAAGCCGACTTCATTGCCCGTGGTTTGCGGCGCTGCAACACGGCGCGCGACGCCAGCGCCCGTCAGCGGGGCGGTTGAGCTGGAGATGCGAAGGTCCATGGCGGTATCCGTAGGGGAATGGCGGTATGCTGCGTATCCTAGCTACCGGCCCAGGATGCATCGCTCTGAATAGATGGCCAAACGGACGGCTTATCCAGCGAACATTTTGGGGGCGTGACCGAATAATCGACCCCACGCTAGGTCTGTTGCAGGGCCTGCTTTAATGGAAAGCAAGATGTCTGCTGTTGCTGAAGTCCCTCTCAATCCGCTCCCGACGCCGGCCAGTCCCAACTGGCTCCAGCGGCTGTCCGCCCTCGACCGGGCGCAGCGCATGCGGCTGGGTGCGGGCGTGGCCCTGCTGGTGGCTGCTGCCGTTGCGGCCGTCGTGATGGGGCGCCAACCCGACTACCGGGTACTGTTTTCCAACCTGGGCGACAAGGATGGCGGGGCCGTGGTGGCACAGCTGTCCCAAATGAATGTGCCCTACAAGTATTCCGAGGGTGGCGGCGCCATCCTGATCCCAGCGGAGCGCGTGCATGACGTGCGTCTGCGACTGGCCACGCAGGGCCTGCCCAAGGGCTCCGTCGCAGGTTTTGAGCTGATGGAGTCCAACAAATTCGGGATGACGCAGTTTCAGGAGCGCCTGAACTTCCAGCGCGGGCTGGAGGGGGAGCTCACCCGGTCCATACAGGCTTTGTCGTCCGTGCAAAGTGCCCGTGTGCACCTGGCCTTGCCCAACCAGAACGGATTTTTCCGTGAGCAGCAAAAGCCGTCGGCCTCGGTACTGGTGAGCCTCCACCCCGGCCGCATTCTGGACCGTGCCCAACTCGCGGGCATCGTGCATCTGGTGGCTTCCAGCGTGCCGGAACTGGCGCCGTCGGCCGTGAGTGTGCTGGATGACACGGGCAAGCTGTTGTCCCAATCGCCCGACAGCACGGCCGGTGCTGAAATTAATGCCCAGCAGCTCTTGTATGTGCAGCAGCTGGAGCAGCAGTATTCGCGCCGCATCATGGACATTCTGGAGCCCGTGGTCGGCCGTGACAACGTCAAGGCACAGGTGACGGCTGAGGTGGACTTCTCCCAGACCGAGTCCACCTCCGAGCAATTCCGCCCCAACCAGACGCCAGACTCCAGCGCCGTCCGCAGCCAGCAGGTGCTGGAAAGCCGTGGCAGCGCGACGAAGACCGCCACGGGTGTGCCCGGTGCGGTTGCCAATCAGCCTCCCGCTCCGTCTGCAGCGCCCATCAATGGCGCCAACCCTGCGCCCAACGCGGGCGGCCAACAGGGCACTGAGGAACAGTCCAACAAGCGCGAGTCCACCACCAACTATGAAGTGGACAAGACGGTGAAAGTGGTCCGTGGCAGTACAGGCGCAGTCAAGCGGCTGAGTGCTGCGGTGGTGGTCAACTACCAGTCGGCCGAGGACAAGGGCAAGACCGTGACCAAGGCGCTGACGCCCGAGCAGATCGAGCAGATGACGGCGCTGGTGCGTGAAACCATTGGCTTCAACCGCGAACGCGGTGATTCGGTGAATCTGATGAATACGCCGTTCCAGGTGACTGCGGTGCCCACCACAGACACCCCGCTTTGGAAGCAGCCTGAGGTGGTTGATCTGGCCAAGACCTTTGCCTGGCCGGTAGGTGCGGTTCTGTTTGCTGCCCTGGTGCTGATGGGTCTGGTGCGTCCTGCGCTCAAGGGCCCAGCGCCGGCCAAGGCCGGTGCCGCCAAGCCGGTGGCAGGTGGACAGCTGGACGCGCTGGAGGCAGAAACACCTGAGCGCCCGGCATTGGCAGCGCCCGCCCGCAAGGACGAAGTGTTGCCCGCGACCCCCGAGCAGCTGCGCCTGGAAGATGCGCGGACGCTGGCCAAGGAGAATCCGGTCGCGGTCGCCAATATTCTCAAGACCTGGCTGAACGGCGAGCCCGTTTAGTCGCCGCTACCGCTACCGATTGCACGGACCACGACCATGGACGACCAAGGACTCCACGATGCCGCCATCATGCTGATGTCCCTCGGCGAGGAAGAGGCGGCCGAGGTGTTCAAGCATTTCTCGCCCAAAGAGGTGCAGAAGCTGGGCGAGACCATCGCGCGCATGCGCTCGGTGTCGCGCGAAAAGGTGGACGAGGTCATCAACAAATTCTCCAACGCGGCCGCAGCGCAAAGCCTGTTGGTATCCGACACCGGCAATTACGTGCGCGCTGTGCTCAAGCGCGCGCTCGGCGATGACAAGGCGGGACTGCTGATCGACCGGATCTTGCAGGGCGGAGATGTCTCGGGCATTGAGAGTCTCAAGTGGATGGATCCGCTGTCAGTGGCTGAACTGCTGCGTAACGAGCACCCGCAGATCGTTGCTGCCATCCTGGTACATCTGGACAGCGACCAGGCCTCGGGCATCCTGATGCACCTGACGGATCGCCAGCGTAGCGAAATTCTGTTGCGTGTGGCCACGCTCGAAGGTATCCAGCCGACAGCCCTCAAGGACCTGAACGAAGTGCTTTTCAAGGTGCTGGCGGGCGGAGACAAGATCCGCAAGAGTTCGCTGGGCGGTGTCAAGGCTGCCGCAGAAATCATCAACTTGCTGGGCGGCAACATGGACGCCGTAGTGCTCGAATCCATCCGGGGGTACGACCCTGACCTGGCGCAGAAGATCATGGACAAGATGTTCGTGTTCGAGGATGTTCTCAAGCTGGACGACAAGGCCATTCAAACGGTACTCAAGGAAGTGGCATCCGAAACCCTCATCGTGGCTCTCAAGGGCGCAGTGCCCGAACTGCGCGAAAAATTCCTCTCCAACATGTCTTCGCGTGCAGCCGACGCGCTGCGTGAAGACCTCGAATCGCGCGGCCCGATGCGGCTGTCCGAGGTCGAGGCGCAGCAGAAGGAAATCCTCAAGACGGTGCGTCGCCTGTCTGACGAAGGCCAGATCGTGATCGGAGGCGGTGGTGATGATGCCTTCGTCTAACCAGCGGTCCTATTCGCGGTTCATTCCCAGCGAGGAAGTCGGCGACTTCAAGCAGTGGAAGTTTGCCGCCGTAGACGGCTCCGATCTGGTCGAGCCAGAGCCCGAGCCGGAACCTGTGGCGGAGCTGCCCGCCGAGCTGGATGAAGCGGCACAGCAGGCGCTTGTCCAGCAGGCTTGCGACGATGCATATGCAGAGGGCTTTGCCCAAGGGCAGGCGCAGACGGCGCTCGAGTGGCAGCGCCGCATGGATGAATACATTGCCCAGCAGGGACAAGAGGCGGCACAGCGCATGCAAAGCGTGCTGCAGACACTGGAAGCCAGCCTGATCGACATGCAGCAGCACATGGCGCAGCAGGTGCTGGAGCTGGCGTGTGACATCGCGCGCCAGGTGGTGCGTCAGGAACTGTCGGTCAATCCCAATGCCTTGTTGCCGGTGGTGCGGGAGGCCGTGGGCATGCTGGTCACTGAAGGGCGGCCAGCCACCGTCCGGCTCAATCCGGAGGATATGGAGGCCATGGCCCAGCCTCTGCGCGAAGAGATCAATGCGCCTGGCGTGCAGTGGATGGCGGATGCCGCTGTGCCTGCTGGCGGCTGCATGGTGGAGTCGGCGGGCACGGTCGTTGATGGCAGCCTCGACAAACGGTGGCAGCGTGCCATTGCGTCGCTGGGGCTGCAGTCACCCTGGGACGACGAGACGCTTGGGGATGGCGATGACCGTCGACCTTGACTCTGCCTGGACCCGCTTCATGGACGACGCGCGCGAGCGTGTGGCTGAAGGCGCACCGTTGGAGACGCGGGGTACGCTGACCCGACTGACGGGACTGGTGCTGGAGGCGGTGGGGATCCGTGTGCCTGTGGGGTCGCAGTGCATGGTGCAAATGCCAGGGCACGCGCCGGTGTTGGCTGAGGTCGTCGGGTTTTCTGCCGACCGTGCGTTTTTAATGCCTGCGGGCGATATCCATGGGCTGTCCAGTGGCGCCAGTGTGGTGCCGGCTGCGCCATATATCCCCATGCCTCGCTTGGGCGAGCCTCCACGGCCCGTACAACGCGCCGGGGTGCTTCGTTTGCCCATGGGCGACGGCTTGTTGGGCCGCGTGGTGGATGCGCAAGGCCTGCCCCTCGACCATGGTGGACCGGTGCAGGATGTCGTGTCGGAGCCCATGGGGCGGCGGCAGATCAATGCCATGGATCGGGACCCGGTGCGTGAGCCCTTGGATACTGGCGTGCGCGCCATCAATGCCTTGCTGACCGTGGGGCGGGGCCAGCGTCTGGGGCTGTTTGCAGGCTCCGGGGTGGGCAAGAGTGTGCTGCTGGGCATGATGGCACGCTACACCCAGGCCGATGTGATTGTGGTGGGGCTCATTGGGGAGCGGGGGCGCGAAGTCAAGGAGTTTGTGGAAGACATCCTGGGCGAGGAAGGCCGCGCACGGTCCGTGGTGGTGGCTGCACCTGCCGACGCGCCTCCGTTGTTGCGCATGCAGGGGGCGGCCTACGCGACTGCGGTGGCGGAGCATTTTCGCGACAAAGGGCAGCATGTGCTGCTGCTCATGGATTCACTGACCCGCTATGCAATGGCGCAGCGGGAAATTGCCCTGGCCATCGGCGAGCCGCCAGCAACCAAAGGGTATCCGCCGTCCTGTTTTGCAAAGCTGCCGCAGCTGGTCGAGCGCAGCGGCAACGGCCTGCATGGCGTCGGCTCGATCACGGCGTTTTATACGGTGCTATCGGAAGGTGATGACCAGCAGGACCCGATCGCGGATGCTGCCCGTGCCATTCTGGATGGGCACATTGTGTTGTCGCGTGCCCTGGCTGAGACCGGGCATTTTCCGGCCATCGACATTGAGCAATCGGCATCGCGGGTGATGCACAACGTGGTGTCTCGCGGGCATTTTGACCTGGCGCGACGGTTTCGTGCGGTGTATTCGCGCTACCAGAAGAGTCGGGATCTGGTGCAGGTGGGGGCCTATATGAGCGGCTCCGACCCGGCATTGGACGAGGCTATCCGCTTGCAGCCACAGATGGCGGGTTTTCTGCAGCAGGACATGTACGAGGCGGCCTCCATGGACCACAGCGTAGCCGCCATGGCGGCGGTGCTGGACCATTGACGGCGGACAAGGGAAGCCATCATGTCCAACCTCAACGCCCTCTCTGTCGCAGTCGAAGTGGCCTCTCGCAAGCGGGACGATGCCCGCAAGGTGCTGCAGGACACGCTGGCTGCCGAGCAGGCAGCGCGTGCCCAGCTCGATCAGCTGGAAGACTACGCCCGTGAAACCGAGTCACGCTGGGGCATGAAGGCAGATACGGCCATGCAGCCCGAAGTGATGTACCACCACTACCACTTCATGGACAGGCTGGGTCATGCCGCCAGCATCCAGACCAGCGTGGTGGGTGACCAATCTGCGCGGGTGCAAGCTGCCCAGCGTGCTCTGTTAGATGCGGAGCTGCGTTTGGCCAGTCTGCGCAAGGTGGTAGACAAGCGACGCAACGACCTCGCTCTGCAGCAACAGCGCAGAGACCAAAAACAGACCGATGAACGCGCCGCGCTGCAGTATCGCAACGCGGGCCAGGAGAATTGAACATGGAACCGACCAAAGTAGCCTCCTCGCAGGGCACCCAGCCCGCCCACACGACTCGTGCCAAGTCATCGGCCCAGCCTGCTGCCGCAGACGCTAGCGATCCTGCGGCTGGGGGTGGTTTTTTGGCTTTGCTGGCGGCGTTGGGGGGCGGGGCAGAGGAGGGGGCGCTGGGTGATACTCTTTTATCGTCAGTGGACAACGGCACTGATGCAGCGTCAGTGTCTGCGGCAGACGTGGCCGCATGGCAAGGCCTGTTTGCTCCAACACAAAGCCGGAATGAGCTTGGAACGTTCAACGGACAGACTGCCTTGGGAGCCTCCCAGTCCTCCAACCCGGGTTTCGGGGGTATCGCAGCAGTGGGGCAGTCAGGTGCGCAAGGGTCTATGGTTTCCCAGGGAACTGCGCTCAACGACATGTTGCTGGGAGGCATCCCTCAAGGTTTGGTTGCCGAGACGGCGAAGCTGGATGCGTCCGCTGATTTCAAAGAGGGGTCTTCGCAAGGGGCTTTGACCGGCTTCGGACGTAACTTTTCGCGTATGCAGAGCGCTAGCGCTCAACGAGGCAGTGGCATGGGTGCGGTCGATGCACCCATGGGCTCACCCACGCTGGGGGACTCTGCTGCGCGTTCCAACGCCGTGCATGGTTTCTCCGCCACACTGGTCGCCTCCGCCGGAGAGCGGGCTTCCGCAGGCGTGAGTGCTGACGTTACCTTCGATCGGTCAAGGCTTGCACAGTCAAATCCTGCCGCGGGTACGGAGGCGGCAGTGCCTCTCGCCGACGGTCTGCTGGCTTCTGCTGGGGCGTTACATGCTTCAGAGTCATCGGCTGGCGGGCGTTCCAATGGCGATGGCGCTGGGGCTGGCGGCGCCTGGTATGAAGGTGCGTCAGGGGGAGGGGCTGTTGAGTCTGGCAACTTCACCGATGCAACGGTCTTTGCAGACCCCAACGCTTTGGGTGCAGAAGAGCAGGTGGCCGAGCAGGTGGCCTACTGGGTGAACCAGAAGACCCAGAACGCGGAGTTGACGCTGCAGCGTGATGGTCAGCCGGTGGAGGTGTCTGTGTCTTTGTCGGGCAACGAAGCGCACGTGTCGTTCCGCAGCGACCAGCAGCAGACGCGGGAGCTGCTGGACCAGAGCATGGCGCAGTTGAGTGATCTGTTGCGCAGTGAGGGTTTGGTGTTGTCTGGCATGTCGGTGGGCACATCGGCACGCGACAGTGCCGGTGGTGGCGAGGCGGGGCAGCAGCGACCTCGCGACGGGGCACGCCAGGCGCAGGTGGTATCTGCCGTGCCTGCTGGCACAGCCTCGCTGGCGCGCGGTGGTGGGGCGACAGACCGGGCCGTGGACGTCTTCGTCTGATTCTGCGGGGTGATGTGGGCGGTCGGTAGTTCTGCTCCCATCTCCGCAGTGCAGGCGAGCGCGGTGAATGCCATGGTTTTGGGCTTTTATTCTGGCTATTATTGGTTACACCCCCGACCCATAATGGGCTAACAGGTTGTGCTTGCACTTTGATAGCGTCTGTTCTGCCTGTTCCCTACCGCAAGGAATTCCATTGTGTCAGCCAATACTCCCGCAGCAGCCGCACCCGCCAAAAGCAAGAAGATGCTGTTGATCATCATCGGCGTGGTGGTGGCTGTGCTGGTGATTGGAGGGGGCGCAGCAGCATGGTTCATCTCCAGTCGGTCGCATGCAGCTGAGGACGAAGAGGGCGGCGGTGCACCTGCGGCTCACAAGGAGGCGCCCAAGGTAGCCCCCACCTTCCTGCCCCTGGAAAACATGGTGGTCAATCTGGCTGATCCTGGCGGTGATCGCTTTGCCCAGATCGGCATTACGTTGGAGCTGGAGGATGCAAAGACTGCAGAACAGGTCAAGCAGTACCTGCCGTCGATCCGCAGTGGAATCCTGATGCTGGTGTCGCAACGCACGTCCACGGAGCTGCTGCAGCGCGAGGGCAAGGAAAAGCTCGCTACTGACGTCTTGCGCGAGGTCTCGCGCCCTCTGGGCTACTCGGTGCCGTCAGAGCGTGAGCGTGCAAAGGCAGCTGCTGCCGCTGAGCAGGACGGAGATGCAGAGGAACGCCCCGCCGCGCGCAAGCGCACAGAGCGCAATCCTGTGCGCAAGGTGCTCTTTTCGAGCTTCATCATCCAATGAGCCAGCCGGGTAAGGACCAGCCATGAGTGATTCATTTCTTTCGCAGGAAGAGGTTGATGCCCTTCTGGAAGGGGTCACTGGCGAGAGCCAGAAGTCCGTTGAGGAAGTGGCTGAGGCGGGGTCGGTACGCAATTACGACATCTCCAGCCAGGAGCGCATCGTCCGTGGCCGCATGCCGACGATGGAAATCGTCAACGAGCGGTTTGCACGCAACTTTCGCATCGGACTCTTCAACTTCATCCGCCGCAGTCCTGAAATTTCGGTGGGGACGGTGTCGGTGCAACGCTACAGTGCTTTCCTGCGAGAGCTGGCGGTGCCGACGAACTTCAACATCGTGGCGATCCGCCCCCTGCGAGGCAGCGGACTCATCGTCTGTGAGCCTTCGCTGGTCTTCGGCATCATTGACACCCTCTATGGTGGGGTCGGTAAGTTCCAGACCCGCATTGAGGGGCGTGATTTTTCGCCTACCGAGCAGCGTGTCATCAACCGGCTCGTAGATGTGATCTGCGCGGAGTACAAGAAGGCGTGGCAGGGGATCTATCCGCTGGAGCTGGAATACCAGCGCTCGGAAATGCAACCCCAGTTCGCCAACATTGCTACGCCCAGCGAGATCGTGGTGTCCACGGCCTTTCAGCTGGAAATTGGCGACCTGTCGGGCGCCATCCATATATGCATGCCTTATGCAACGCTGGAGCCGATCCGCGATGTACTGTATTCGTCCACGCAGGGCGATTCCATTGAGGTGGACCGCCGCTGGGTGAATGTGCTCAAGCGTGAAATCCAATCCGCAGAGGTTACGCTGGTGGCGGAGCTGGCGAAGGCCGATGCCACCGTAGAGCAACTGCTGGCCATGAAGCCGGGTGACTTCATCGAACTGGACCGCGAGCCCCGTATCCGTGCATCGATCGGAGGGGTTCCTATTTTTGAATGCCAGTATGGAACCCACAATTCCAAGTACGCCATCCGCATTGAAGAGTGCCTGCGCACTTCGGACATGAGTTGGCTGGGAGAGAAAAATGGCAACTGAAGAAGATAACAAGGACGCAGGCGCGGACGATCCGTTTGCGGGTTGGGCCGAGGCGCTCGAAGAGCAGAAGCGGACGGACGAAAAACCGGCGGACGCAGAGCAGGGAGGGCCACTTTCCGGCGAGCCCGTGCGACCATTTTCCGGTGCTGCGGGCGGTGATACCGTCAACGACATCAACATGGTGCTGGACATTCCGGTGCAGCTGTCGGTGGAGTTGGGGCGCACCAAAGTGCCCATCAAGTACATCCTTCAACTGGCACAAGGTTCGGTGGTGGAGCTGGATGCACTGGCAGGCGAGCCCATGGACGTGCTGGTCAATGGCTACCTTATCGCCCAAGGCGAAGTGGTGGTGGTCAATGACAAGTTTGGTATCCGCCTGACCGATGTGGTCACGCCGTCAGAACGTTTGCGGCGGGTGAGCCGTGGATAGTGGGAGCATGACCCAGACGCTGCTGGTCGTGGTGCTTTTTGTGGGCGCCATGGCTTTGCTTCCCTGGGCTGTGCGCCGGCTGCAGCAGCGCCAGTCCTCCGGGACGCTGGCTGCCGGGGTGGCGTCACGCGTGGTGTCTGCAGTGGCCGTCGGCCCTCAACAGCGGGTAGTGACGGTGGAAGTCGGCCCTGAACATGCGCGTACTTGGCTGGTGCTGGGCGTCACCGCTCAACAGGTCAGTTGCCTCCACGTGCTACCAGTGGCGGCCAAGGGGGCTGGGGACGCCGTGAACGTTTCACTCCCGACAGAACCATCGTTTGCTCACGAGATGCGAGCTGCGTCCGCTGATTCTGGAAAGTCCGCGCATGTCTGAGCTCGCATCCTTGCTCCCAAGGCGCGTAGCGCGAACAGCTGGGCGTGCTTTGCCTTGGGCCGTTGCTGTTGCCAGCGTGGTAGCGCATGGCTCCGCTTGGGCTCAAAGTCCGGGCGCATTGCCACTGGTTGTTGGCAGTGGGCCATCTGGCGCCAGCTACTCGGTACCCATTCAGACACTGCTGTTTTTCACGGCGTTGTCTTTTTTGCCCGCTGTGCTGCTGATGATGACGGGCTTTACACGGATTGTGATTGTGCTGTCCTTGCTGCGTCAGGCCTTGGGGACGCAGTCGGCTCCTCCCAATCAGGTCATCATCGGGCTGTCACTGTTCCTGACCTTTTTTGTCATGGGCCCGACGCTGGACCGTGTGTACCAGGACGCTTACGTTCCCTATACCAACAACACCATCAGCTTCGAACAGGCGCTGGACAGGGCAGAGGCGCCGATGCGCAGCTTCATGCTCAAGCAGACGCGGCAATCTGACTTTGCGCTGTTTTCCAGGCTGGCACGTCTTGATCCCAAAGTGACGGCTGAGACGGCGCCCATCCGTGTGCTGGTGCCGGCCTTTGTGACCAGCGAGCTCAAATCGGCGTTTCAGATCGGGTTCATGATTTTCATCCCGTTTCTTGTCATCGACATGGTGGTGTCCAGCATCCTCATGTCCCTGGGCATGATGATGTTGTCCCCGGTGTTGGTGGCATTGCCGTTCAAGCTGATGCTGTTTGTGCTGGCAGACGGCTGGAACCTGCTGATCGGCTCATTGGCCGCCAGCTTCGTCACCTAGAGGATTCCGCCATGACTTCACAAATGGTGCTGACCATTGGGCGTGACGCCCTCACCCTGCTGCTGATGATTTCCATGCCAGTGCTGGGGGTGGTCATGGCGGTGGGCTTGTTGGTCAGTATTTTTCAGGCTGTCACGCAGATCCATGAAGCAACGCTGGCGTTTGTGCCCAAGCTGATTGCGGCCATGGTCGTTTTTGCGATTGCTGGGCCTTGGATGCTCAGTACCCTGGTGGACTTCATCCGCCGGACAATCGAATCGATCCCGTCGATGATTGGATAGCACATGCCAATCTGGGCACTTGGCGGCCTCAGGACAATGCTGGGCTGCTGGAGTCAGCGACGAGCACTGGGGGCGGCCGTGCCTTGGCCGTCAATGCACCCAGGCCTCGCCGGTGGAGGAGGGGCGTGATCACCTTCTCCGAAGCTCAGATCATGGCGTGGCTGTCTCCCATTCTGTGGCCCTTTTTGCGCGTGCTGGCATTGTTTTCCGTGGCCCCAGTGTTCTCCATGCGGGTCGTGCCCATGCGCGTAAAAATCGGTCTCGCTTTCCTTGTGGCTTTGTGTGCGCAAGGTGTTCTGGGCGAGCAGCCTGTCATCAGCGTGAACGGCCGTGAGGCGCTGGGCACGGTGGCGCAGCAGGTGGCTGTGGGGCTGGCGATCGGCTTTTCGGTTCGCCTGGTGTTCACAGCCGTTGAGCTGGCTGGTGAAATCATTGGCCTGCAGATGGGGCTCAACTTTGCATCGTTCTTTGACCCCACGTCCAACGGTCAGATCAGCGCCGTGGCCCGGTTTTTTGGCCACATGTCCATGCTGCTCTTCATTGTCATCAATGGCCATTTGTTGATATTGATGGCCGTGGTCAAAAGTTTTGACCGCTTTCCAGTCGATGGAAATTTTCTGCAGGCGTTGGGACAGATGCGGTTGTATGAGTTGGGTGCTTCGCTCTTTTCCAGTGCGCTCTGGATTGCCATGCCCATGATTGCGCTGCTGCTCTTCGTCAACCTGACCATGGGCATCATCTCGCGTGTGGCGCCGCAAATGAATATCTATGCAGTGGGTTTCCCGGTCACGCTCACGGTGGGGATGCTGGGCATAGCAGCAACGTTGCCGATGCTGGAGCAACCGGTGTTGGCGTTGATGCAACAAGCCGTGGATCTGTTCTCTGTTGGCAGGTAGGGCCGTCACTTACACCAGTTGATTGCGGATGGCGTAAACGGTGAGCTCAGCATTGTTCGAAAGCTTCAATTTTTCGAGAACCCGTGAGCGGTACACACTCACGGTTTTGGGACTCAGCATCAATTCGTCGGCAATGTCAGACAGGCGCCGGCCCGATGCAATCTTGACCAGGGTTTGCAGCTCTCGTTCGGAGAGCGCCGCATGGGGCACCTCCGGCGTGGGTTGAGCCAGGCTGTCCGCAAGCATCTGGGCCACTTCGGCAGTGAGGTACTTGCGCCCCTGCATCACCGTGCGCACTGCCGCAATCAGCTCCACCGGATCGCCGGCCTTGTTGGCGTAGCCTTGGGCTCCCGCCTTGAGGCAGCGCAGCGCGTATTGATCCTCGGGGTACATCGAAACCACCAGCACCCGGATGGTCGAGTGGGTCTCGCGCAGGCTGGCCAGTACTTCCAGGCCGCTGCGTCCGGGCATGTTCAGGTCCAGTAGCAGCACATCACAGGCAGCCGTGCGCAGAACTTCACGCAGCTCAGAATACCCGCCTGCTTCGCCGGTCACCTGAATGTCCGGTGCTTCGGCGAGTGTGTCGCGAATGCCGCGCCGCAATACGGCATGGTCGTCGCACAAGACGACATGGATCACTGGGCATCTCCTCGAGCGGATGTGGGAGGAGATGGTAACGGGACGGACAGAATGACCGACGTGCCCTTGCCCGGCCGACTGCTGATGTCCAGCCATCCCCCTACGGTGCGTGCACGCTCTTGAAGGCCCTTGAGGCCGAAGGCTTTTGGTTTGTCGCGAACTGTGGAATCCATGCCACGGCCATTGTCCGCGACCTCCAGGGTCAGTACCCCTTCCTTGTCAGACAGTTCAATGTCCACCTTGCTGGGCTGCGCGTGCTTGGAGATATTGGTCAATGCTTCTTGGGCAGTACGGTATGCCACCAATTGAATGTCGGTGGGTATATCGATGGTTTCGCTGCTGCTCTGCATCCTTGTGGTGATGCCCGTCCTGCGCTCAAAGCCCGTGGCCAGCCACTGGACAGCCGCCACCAGCCCTTGTTCCAGGATGGGTGGGCGCAGGTTCATCATGATGCGCTGGCTGGCGCCAATCGCGTGTTGCAGCATGTCCACCGCAGAGGTGGCATGCTCTTGCATGGCAGGATCGGTACTGTGGCGCCCTATCCAGGCTACGTCAAAGCGTACTGCGGTCAGTGCGCCACCAATGTCGTCGTGGATCTCGCGAGCGATGGCGGCCCGCTCATGTTCGATGGAGGTCTGCAGATGCTCGGCCAACTCGGCCAAGCGGCGTTGCGACGTGGCCAGCTCGGCAATAGCCTGCTCGCGCGCGTTGCGTGCTTCGTGCACTTCCAGGGTGCGGGCAATTACATGCGGGAGGCGCTGGATATCGTCTTTGAGCAGATAGTCCGCTACCCCGAGCCGCATCGCGTCAACCGCTGCGGGCTCGCCAATGGCACCTGAAAGCAGCACAAAAGGTGGGTGATGCGGTTTTTGCGCCACATGGGCCCAGGCATCCAATGCGGTGAAGCCTGGCAGGCGGTAATCTGCCAGGATGATGTCAAAGCGGCCGGTGTCCGTCAGTCTTTGGAATTCAGAAAGGGTGTCAACTCGCTGGAGGTGGCAACGGAGCCCTGATCGACGCAACGCACGCGCTGCCAATTCGTGATCGGCCGGTGAATCTTCAAGATGGAGGATTTCAAGGGTCTGGTCTGGTGTTGCAGGGCCCATAGGAGCGCTATCATAGGATACAAATTGGAACAAACAAGGGTGTTTGTCCGGTTGGGATGGTTTGTGCGTCAGCGTCCAATGGGCGCGGATGCTCCGGTTTGCTCGGGGGCCTTGGCTGGTTACTGATGCAAGTATCGTAGTCCTGTGTATTTGCGTGTTTTGCTGCTACGTGCTGCGATGGAGAAACGATGCAATCTACGCTAACAACGCCTGGAGGACCTGCTGTCCAGGTTCCCGTCATGGTGGCGGCAGAGCTGCAGGACTCTTTGTTGGTCGTGATGCACGACTTGCACCGCCTGGAAGGCTTGCTGAACCACGCCACCGACAACCTGCTGGAACGGTTTGGAGAGGCAAACGCCATGTTGACAGATGCTGTAGTGGCGGACTCCCCGGAGTTGGTGGCCGCGCGCACGGCGTTGCGCAGCGCAGTGACTGAGCTGCAGTTCCAGGACATGGCCTCCCAACTGATATGGCACACCACCAAGGTGCTGCAGGGCTGTGCCTTTCGGCTGGCCTCGGAAGCCATGGGGCATGAAGAAGGTGAAGATGCAGCGCCCTTTGCGGAGATGGCGCCCGACAGGCCGAACCCTGTCACCCAAAGCGAGATGGATGCAGGTTCTGTGGACCTGTTTTGACGTTCACATCACTGGTTACCTTATATATTCAAGTCAGTTGGAGCCATACATGCAATCGATCCTTGCCGTTGATGATTCACCTTCCATGCGCAAAATGGTGTCGTTCACCCTCACTGGTGCCGGCTATCACGTCGTGGAGGCAGTGGATGGGCAAGATGCCCTCGAAAAGGCTGAGACGCACAACATTGACCTGGTGCTGGCAGACCAGAACATGCCACGTCTTGATGGCATTGGCCTGACCCGCAAACTGCGCGAGCATCCCAAATTCAAGACCATTCCCATCCTGATCCTGACGACAGAGTCGAGCGATCAGATGAAGCAGGCGGGCCGCACAGCGGGTGCCACGGGATGGCTGGTAAAACCTTTTGATCCGAATCGCCTGATCGAAGTCATCCAGAAAGTGATCCGCTGAGCCGGGTTGACTGAGATCATTTAGTACACAGGAGCCCACCATGGCGGAAACCTACCAAGAAGGATCAGGTGCAGGCGCTGACTTCGACCTCAGCCAGTTCTATCAGATCTTTTTCGAGGAAGCGGGTGAGAACCTCGACCAGATGGAGCAGATGCTCCTGAATCTGGACCTGAGCAGTGCCAACGACGAAGAGCTCAACGGCATCTTCCGCTGCGCTCACTCGATCAAGGGAGGTTCTGCCACCTTCGGGTTTTCTGACGTGGCCGAGCTGACCCATCAGATGGAGTCCCTGCTCGATCGTCTGCGCCGCCATGAGCTGCAGCCCATCCCTCAGATGGTGGACGTTCTCCTGGAGTCTGCGGATGCTTCGCGCAGCCTGCTGGCACGGCATCAGGCGGGTGGACAAGGTGAGGCGGTTTCCACCACCTCCCTGGTTCGCCGAATCAGCGACCTGGCGGCAGGCTTGGTGCCCGGCGATGCTGCACCTGTGGTCGCAGCGCCGCCTCCTCCTGCACCCGCGCCGGTGGCAGTAGCTCCGGCTCCTGCGCCCAAGGTTTCTGCGCCTGTTGTGCCAGGGCAGGCACGACAGCTGGAAATCCAGATCGGGCCACTGGACCGCCCCGAGCAGGCCGACGCGATCAAAGAATTGTTCCGAGACATTCCCGGTTTGGGGGCGATCCGCGATGTCCCGGGCAGCCAGGCCAATACGCGGGTCTTTGCGGTGGAAACGACGTCCACCAACGATGATCTGCTGGACCTGTTTGCGTTCCATGTTTCCAAGGACCAGGTGCTGATTCGTGATGCTGCCGCTTCTGGTGACGCTGCCGCCGCAGATGCAGACGACGAGCCTGTGGTTGCCGTGGATACCTCCGGGGGCGAAGCGCCTTATGGATTCTTCAACGGCGCACCCGGAGCTCCCCATGGTGAAGCTGCGGCGGCTGCCCATGCGCCTGTCGCGCAAGCTCCCAAAGCTGCGCCCAAGGCGAGCGCCGAGCCCAAGGTGGCGATGCAAGCACAGATGGAGTCCACCACCATCCGCGTGGATGTGAAGAAGGTCGATCAACTGATCAACCTGGTGGGTGAGTTGGTGATTACGCAGGCCATGTTGGCGCAGAACAGCCGGGGCCTTGATGCTGGGGCCTATCAGCAATTGCTGGCCGGGTTGGCAGATCTGGATCGCAACACGCGCGACCTCCAAGAGTCGGTGATGTCGATCCGCATGATTCCAATGTCCATCGTTTTCAGCCGCTTCCCGCGCATGCTGCGCGATCTGGCGAACAAGCTGGGCAAGAAGGTGGAGCTGGTGACCCTGGGTGAAGCCACCGAACTGGACAAGGGCTTGGTCGAAAAGATCACCGACCCGCTGACCCACTTGGTGCGTAACAGCTGCGACCACGGTATTGAAATGCCTGCCGATCGTCTTGCCAAGGGCAAATCCGAGCACGGCACCATCACCTTGTCGGCGTCGCACCAAGGTGGGTCGATCGTGATCGAGGTGCGTGACGATGGTCGTGGCCTGTCGCGCGAGAAGATCCTCAGCAAGGCCCAGGAGCGCGGCATCGAGGTGTCCGATCAGATGAGCGATGCCGATGTCTGGCAGCTGATTTTTGCTCCAGGCTTCTCCACGGCCGATGAGGTGACCGATGTGTCAGGCCGTGGGGTCGGCATGGACGTGGTCAAACGCAATATCGCAGCGCTCAACGGCTCGGTAGAGATCGATTCTGCAGAGGGCTACGGCATGAAGGTGTCCGTTCGCCTACCGCTGACGCTCGCCATCATGGATGGCATGTCGGTGGGGGTGGGCGAAGAGGTTTACATCCTTCCCCTGTCGTCGGTGGTGGAATCGTTCCAGGTCAATGCGGACGATGTCAGCACCGTGGCGCAAGGCTCGCAGCTGGTCAAGGTGCGCGACGAATACATGCCTGTCATCGCGCTGGAGAAGATCTTCCAGGTTCCGCGCTTTGACCTCAACAAATCCAGCAACATCATGGTGGTGGTCGAGGCTGACGGAAGCCGTGTGGCCTTGCTGGTGGATGAGTTGCTCGGCCAGCATCAGGTGGTCGTCAAGAATCTGGAATCGAACTATCGCAAGGTGCCCAATGTGTCGGGCGCCACCATTTTGGGTGACGGCACCGTGGCCTTGATTTTGGACACGGGTGGCTTGGTGCGTCGGGCGCGCCACTAGATACAGGTGCGGGCGCCCCTGGGGGCGCTGCGCCGCCATGAAAGGAGAATGCACCATGAGTGTGATCGGTAAAACTGCAGACGCTGCACCAACGGGTGCTCGTGAATATCTGACGTTCCGCCTCGACCAGGAAGAGTACGGCATCGACATCCTGAAGGTGCAGGAAATCCGGGGCTACGAACCTCCCACCCGCATTGCGAACGCGCCAGACTTCATCAAGGGCGTGGTCAATTTGCGCGGCACGATTGTTCCCATCGTGGACATGCGCATCAAGTTCAACTGTGCGCAGGCGGACTACAACAGTTTCACAGTGGTCATCATCCTCAACCTGCGCAACCGTGTGGTGGGCATTGTGGTGGATTCGGTGAGCGATGTGATGGAGTTGACACCAGAGAGCATCCGTTCGGCACCTGATATCGAGAGTGCGATCGACAACAGCTGCATCTTGGGCTTGGGGTCCGTGGGCGAGCGCATGCTGATCTTGCTGGATATTGAAAAGCTCATGTCCAGCGTGGACATGGGCCTGGTGACCGCCAACGAATAAGGCGTAGCAGTCAGCAGTCAGCAGCCAGTGGTGGCGCAGGCGCATGTCAGGCTGTGAGCTGTGCTCACAGACCTTTTGGAGCGAACAGGACTTCCCCTCGGACGATCAATATGGCCCAAACCACCAGTGCTTCGGCGTCAGTCCGGTCAGGCCCAGCCCGGGTAGATCCTGCGTATGCCGCAGCCGCAGCCGCAGCGCCCTCTGGCCCTCTGGCCCAGGGGCGAGAATTTGTCTGGACCAATGCAGACTTTGCCCGTGTGCAGGCGCTGATCTATCAGCGCGCTGGCATCAGCTTGCATGATGGCAAACACGCCATGGTGTACAGCCGCCTGTCGCGGCGGCTGCGCGACACGGGGCACACCAGCTTTCACGACTACCTGAGCTGGCTGGAGAACCATGACGGGCCGGAGTGGCAGGAGTTCGTGAATGCGCTGACCACCAACCTCACGGCATTCTTTCGCGAGCAGCATCATTTCGAGATTTTCGCGTCGCACCTGCGCTCCAAGCCATCCGCCAACTGGCGGGTCTGGTGCAATGCTGCCTCCACGGGCGAAGAGCCTTACTCCATCGTGATCACCGCGTTGGAGGCGCTCGGCGCCAACGCATCTTTCAAACTGACAGCCAGCGACATTGATTCGCGCGTGCTGGCCACCGCGGCGCAGGGCGTGTACCGGCTCGACGGTGTGAAGGGCTTGAGCCCTGAGCGCTTGCAGAAATTCTTTCTCAAAGGCAAAGGCGGGAACGCGGGCATGGTCCGCGCCAAGCCGGAGTTGCGGCGCGCCATCGACTTCATGAGTGTGAATCTCATCCGCGACGATTGGCCATTCAAGGAGCCCTTTGACGTGGTTTTCTGCCGTAATGTGATGATTTACTTTGATGCCCCTACACAGCGGCGCGTGCTGGAAAGAATCCACCGTGTGCTCAAACCGGGTGGCATGTTGTTTGTGGGGCACGCAGAGAACTTCAGCGAGTCCAAAGACCTGTTCACCCTGCGTGGCAAGACGGTGTATGAGCGCCGCTGACCTGTCCATGTTGTCCTGCACATTGCACCCATGACCAACATTCAAACAGGTTCATCCCCTTCCAATGCTGCTGCTGTGCCCGGCAGTTCCGAAAGGCGCCGCGCTCCGCGTATTGCGCCGCTGAGCGCCGATATCTACAGCTCTGGCAACGGGCCCGCGCGCGAGTCGTCGCTGCAGGAGCTCAAGGCCCGCAGCCGCAAGCCAGGAGAGGCCTCGTTTTTTTACCTTGATCACCACTTCCAGCACAACGCGGTGAAGGTGCTGCCTGGTGAGTATTTCGTGTCGGATGAGAACATGGTCATCATGACCGTGCTCGGCTCGTGCATCGCTGCCTGCCTGTGGGACAGCCGCGCACGTGTGGGAGGAATGAACCATTTCATGCTGCCGGACGGCGATCTGGCGGACGCATCCGGGCGTTATGGTTCCTACGCGATGGAGCTGTTGATCAATGAAATGCTCAAGCTCGGTGCACGCCGTGAAACCATGCAGGCCAAGATTTTTGGAGGGGCCCAGGTGATGCACAACTTCACCACCATGAATGTGGGTGAGCGCAACACGAATTTTGTGTTGAACTATTTGCACACTGAGCGCATTCCGATCGTCTCCGAGGACGTGCTCGACATCTATCCGCGCAAGGTGGTTTTCTTTCCAGTGACCGGCAAAGCGATGGTGAAACGGTTGGCGCATGCCCATCCCGAAGCCCTCGTGGCCCAGGAGGTTCGTGGCAACGCGGCCACTGTTGCCAAGACCACGTCGGGTGGTTCTGTGGATCTGTTTTGATAAAGGTTTGAGTTAATGAGCAGGAAAATCCGGGTGATCGTGGTGGACGATTCGGCGCTTGTCCGTAGTCTGCTGTCAGAGATCATCAACCGCCAGCGGGACATGGAGTGCATTGGCACGGCCAACGACCCTTTGGTGGCGCGCGAGATGATTCGCGAATTGGATCCGGATGTCATCACCCTGGACGTTGAAATGCCACGCATGGACGGCATTGATTTTCTGGGGCGCTTGATGCGTCTGCGGCCGACTCCGGTAGTGATGATCTCCACGCTGACCGAGCGTGGCGCGGAGGTCACCATGAAGGCCCTGGAGTTGGGCGCCGTCGACTTTGTGGCGAAACCGCGTGTGGGGCTGGCCAGCGGGCTCAACGATTTGGCGGCGCAGATTGTGGACAAGATCCGCGTTGCTGCCGTGGCGCAAGTGCGCCGCGCCCCTGTGCGTGATGCAGGCCCAGCCTCCAGTGTTGTGGGGGGCACTCCTGTGCCCCACGCCGTACCCGCAGCGGGCCTGTTGGGGCGCCTTTCCACCGAAAAGCTCATCTGCATTGGGGCGTCCACCGGTGGTACCGAAGCCATCAAGGAGGTGCTGGTCCAGATGCCTGCGGATTCGCCAGCGATCGTGATCACCCAGCACATGCCTCCCGGGTTTACTACCAGTTTTGCGGCCCGTTTGAACGGGTTGTGCCAGATCACCGTCAAGGAGGCGGTGAATGGCGAGCGCATTCTGCCCGGCCATGCCTACATCGCACCGGGCGGCACACAGTTCCATGTGGCGCGCAGTGGCGCCAACTATGTAGCGGTGGTGGACGATGGCCCTCCGGTCAATCGCCACAAGCCCTCGGTCGAGGTACTCTTCAAGTCCGCAGCAGCGGTGGTGGGGCGCAACGCGTTTGGCATCATGCTCACGGGCATGGGCAACGATGGGGCTGTTGCCATGCGGGAGATGAAAGACGCCGGCAGCTACAACTATGTGCAGGATGAGGCGACCTGCATCGTGTTTGGCATGCCGCGGGAAGCCATTGCCCACGGTGCCGCCGACGAGGTGCTGCCGCTGGGGCAGATTGCTCCTGCCTTGATTGCCCGGTTGCGCGGAACAACGGACCGCCTGCACCACCGGATTTAAGGGCGATTACCGAGCCCTGGCGGCGGGCCTTCACCATGTGTGTCCCCGCCAGAGCCTCGCGCCATGAACCGGTTTGGCGCCTATTCAGAGAGTGCTGTCCAGCGCTCCAACGCGGTCATCAGCTCCTCGTCGATGGCGGCTGCTCGGCTTGTCAGGGCTGCCGCGCGTGTGGGGTCAGTACCAAAGAGTGAGCCGTCGGAAAGTGCGTCTTGAAGGGATTTCTGTTCCGTCTCTAGCGCACTGATCAGACCAGGCAGTTGATCCAGTTCGCGCTGCTCTTTGTAACTCAGCTTCTTTTTTGATAGCTGTGCAGGCTTATTTAATGTGCGCTCCGGCGTGCTTTGGTTGGAAACTTCCGGTGTGGGTGGTTTGGAGGACGTTGCAGCAGCTGCTTGCAGTGACCGACTGCGCTTGGATTGGAGCAACCAGTCTTGGACGCCGCCTTCGTACTCGCGCCACAGGCCGTTGCCTTCAAAAGCGAGGGTGCTGGTCACCACGTTGTCGAGAAAGGTGCGGTCATGGCTGACCAGGAACACCGTGCCTTCGTAGTTTTCGAGCAATTCCTCCAGCAGATCTAAGGTGTCAATGTCTAGGTCGTTCGTGGGCTCATCCAGCACCAGGACATTGGCCGGTCGAGCGAACAGCCGGGCAAGCAGCAGGCGGTTGCGTTCCCCGCCGGACAGCGACCGCACTGGGGAGTGCGCGCGCGCGGGGGAGAACAGAAAATCGCTCAGATAGCTCTTGACGTGTTTGCGCTGATTGCCGATCTCGATCCATTCGCTGCCAGGGCTGATGAAGTCTTCCAATGTGGCGTCGAGGTTGACGGCGTGGCGCATCTGGTCAAAGTAGGCTACTTGCAGGTTCGCTCCCTGCCGGATGGTGCCCTTGTCGGCCTGCAGTTCGCCCAAGATCATCTTCAGCAGCGTGGTTTTACCGGCGCCGTTCGGGCCGATCAGGCCCACTTTGTCCCCGCGCAGTATCGTCCCGGAAAAATTGTGAACGATGGTTTTGTCGCCGAAGGCTTTGCTCACTCCTTGCAGTTCCGCCACGATCTTGCCCTGGTAGCCGTTGGAGCTTCCGGTGGCGACATCCATGCGCACACTGCCAACGACCTCACGGCGGGCCTCCCGCCGGGCGCGTAACTGTTCCAAGCGGCTGATACGGCTCTGGCTGCGGGTGCGGCGCGCTTCCACACCACGCCGAATCCAGATTTCTTCTTGTGCCAGGAGCTTGTCGGCCTTGGCGGCGATCACTGCCTCCTGCGCCAACTGCTCTTCTTTCTGAATCTGGTATTGAGCAAAGTTACCGGGGTAGGAGCGCAATTGACCGCGGTCCAGCTCCACGATGCGGGTGGCCACACGGTCAAGGAACGACCGGTCGTGGGTGATGGTCACGACGCTGCCCGGAAAGTCCAGCAGCAGGTCTTCCAGCCACTCGATGGAGTCCAGATCCAGGTGGTTGGTGGGTTCGTCCAGCAGCAACACGTCAGGGCGTGCCACCAGCGCCTGCGCCAGCGCCACGCGTTTTTTGGTGCCGCCAGAGAGTGCTCCGACCACGGCTTCCGGGTCGAGATGCAACCTCTGCAGGGTTTCTTCTACACGCTGCTCCCAGTTCCAGGCGTCGTAGGCCTCGATCTCCGATTGCAATGCATCCAGATCCAGTCCATCCGCCCCCGAGAGGTATTGATCGCGGATAGCGATCACGCGTTGCAGGCCTTCGGAGGCTGCCTTGAAAATGGTGGCATCGGGGTCTAACGTTGGCTCCTGTGCGACGAAGGCAATGCGTACCCCCTGCTGAACTTGCAAAGAGCCATCGTCCGGCTTGGCAAGTCCTCCCAGGATTTTGAGTAGGGAAGACTTTCCCGCGCCATTGCGGCCAATCAGGCCAACCCGCTCAGCGGTCTCCAGGGAAAAGCCGGCGTGATCCAGCAGTGCAACATGCCCAAATGCGAGTTGGGCGTCCAGTAAGGTGATAAGTGCCATAGAGCGGGATTATCCGTGTCGCGCTCTGGCGGGACTTTTGCGCCAGTCACATGATTGAGGGACAGCCGGTCGGGCGTAACTTTGATTGGCGGAAAATTCCGCGATCAGTTACGCAGCGACTTCTTCAGAACCTGTCGCGCCCCTGCAAGCGTGCAAGGACGCGCAGGTCTTCCCCGATCCTGTCTACCGTATGGAAGCTGAGGGCATGTGCCTCGGCAAGTGTCGCCAAGGGAGCTATCTGGGCCAATCCCATGCCCTCGCCCATCAGCTTGGGGGCGAGATAGACCAGTAGTTCATCGACCAGTCCTTTGCTCAGCAGCGAGCCATTGAGCTTGTAACCTGCTTCCACGTGCAGTTCATTGATCTCCCTGCGCCCGAGGTCTTGCACCATCGCGGGTAAGTCCACCTTGCCGGCACTATTCGGCATTGTGATCACGGTGGCGCCAAGGGATTCGAGCGCGCTGCGTTTTTTCTCGTGTGCAAAGGCTGTATAGATATAGACCGACCGGTTCGCTGCGAAAAGCAAGGCATCCAGAGGAACAGCTAGCTCGCTATCTACCAAAACGAGTGAGGGTTGCCGATCGGTGGGTACATCCCGCACATCCAGTCGTGGGTTATCTGCGAGTACGGTCCCGATGCCGGTCAACACCGCGCAAGCCCTTGCGCGCCATGCATGTCCGTCGGTACGAGCGGCGGGACCGGTGATCCATTGGCTTGCTCCATTGGGCAAGGCGGTCACACCGTCGAGCGATGCAGCTGCTTTCATGCGGACCCAGGGCGTTTTTCGAATCATCCGACTGAAAAATCCCAGGTTCAGCTCCCTGGATGCTTCCGCCCGTTGCCCTACCTCTACAGCTACCCCCGCCGCACGCAGGCGCGCAAACCCATTGCCCGCCACTGCGGGGTTGGGGTCGGCAATCGATGCGACGACCTTGGCGATACCTGCCTTAATGAGTGCATCGCAGCAAGGACCCGTACGTCCGTGGTGTGAGCAAGGTTCTAGCGTGACGTAGGCGGTAGCACCTTGAGGGGAATAGCCCCTCTGCTCTGCGTCGCGTAGAGCCATCACCTCCGCATGTGGCCCCCCCGCGCGCTGGGTGGACCCCTGGCCAATGATGGTGCCGTCGTGGTCGACGAGCACGCAGCCCACGCGGGGGTTGGGCGATGTCCTGTAGAGAGCCTCATGGGCAAGATCCAATGCCGCCTTGGTGTAATCCGTCATGGTTGGTGTCGATGAAAAAGCGACTGGTACGGGTTGTAGTCACAGCAGCTTACGCGACGTTCGCGAGATGGCTGTTGACGCAACGCCCATGGAGACCGCCAGAAAGAGCGGGGCTTTCCTGTTCCTGGATGCCCTGGAGGCAGCGGTGGCGGGCATGCGGGACTGAATCTCTAATCGCATGAGCGGGGCTGGGACGGGCAAATCCACGGGTTTTCTCGGCTGCCTGTTGTAAACCGTGCTATAGTCGAGGGCTTCGCTACTGAGACCTGAGCGCAAAAGTGTTGGGGTTGATGGGGTGGTTTGTGGTGGTGCTTAGG
>NZ_LMGP01000020.1:0-194867 GCF_001427445.1 Acidovorax sp. Root568
CGCTGGCAGGCGGCGATGGAGCGTTGCAGGCGGTCCAGCAGCAGGCGGCGGTTGGGCAGGCCCGTGAGCGCGTCGTAGAACGCCAGGCGTTCGATCTCCTGTTCTGCCAGCTTGCGATCGGTGATGTCCATGGTGAAGCCATGGGACACCACCGAGCCATCGGCCTCGCGGTGTGGAATGGCGTTGGTCATGTGCCAGCGCACGCTCCCGTCATTCATCCGCACACGGTATTCGCACTGCCAGGGCACCAGCTTGCGCACCGACATCATGGCCGAGCGCTGCACCAGCGGCAGGTCTTCGGGCACCACGCGGTGCATGAGCACGCCATGGTCGGCCGTGACCTCGTGCGGTTCCACGCCCATGAATTCGCGCACGGCATCGCTGATGTACTGCACGCTGGTGCCACCATCGGTATGCAGCCGGTATTCGTAGATGAAGCCGGGGATGCGGCTGGCAATGCGCTGAATGAACAAGAGTTGTTCGCGCAATTGCTCCGCAGCGCGGTGCTCGTCCGTTACATCCTGCACCACCCCCATGACGACCTGCACACCGTCGCGCGGCAGCGTGCGTTGAACCCGCGAGCGCATCCAGCGCACTTCGCCATCTGGTCGTCGCCAGCGGTACTCCACATCCAGGCCAGATCCCCGTTCTCGGATCTTGTCGAACACGTGCCGGTCTTCCGGCAAGATGCCACTCACCGCGCGCTCGGGGTCCACCCATTCCTGCTGCTCAAACCCGGCGATGTCGCACAGCCCTGGCGACCAGAGCAGCACCGTTTCGCCCGGGTCTTCAATGCGCCGCCAGTGGCCGGTGCGCGCCAGACTCTCCATGGTGTTGAACACGTCGGTCTGCTCGCGCAACTCGCGCCGCACTTCTTCCAGCGCACGCTCGGATGCGGCCAGTGATACCCGCAGATTTTCGGCTTCAGAGGCATCGCGCACCGTGACCACAATGCAGTCATTGGTCACGCGGCGGGCCGACAAGTCCCAGGCCAGCAACAGCCGACCGGGCTCGCGCACCACCTGGCGGCACTCCAGCGGAGCCCCCACGCGCACCACGCCGAGCAACTGGTCCAGCAGCGGCGTGTTGGCCAGCAGGTCAAACACCTCGGACGCATCCACGCCCGGATGCCGTACCGCTCCCAGCCCTGGCATGCGCCGTGCCGCAGCGTTGGCGGCCAGCAGCAGCAGGCGGCCGTCTTGCAGACGAAACTCCATGAGCGCCACCGGCACCGCGTCCACCAGCGCTTGAAGGCGCGCCTGCGCCATGGGCTCGATGACGCCTTCCCCGGTAGGGGCGAGGAGGTCGATCAACAGTTCGGACGAAATCACGGTCGCTCTGAAGCCTCTGAATCCTGGGGTTGAAACACCAACTCTCGACGGAGAGTGGCTCCGTTCAGGGTCAAGCTGCCAGCATACAGCCAAGAGTATGTCAAAACGTAACATCTTGGCAGAACGCAGTGGAATTGCCCAGGGGGAAACCCGATGATCGAACTGCTACAGTCCACGCCTCATTCCTGCCACCCCCTGCATGTCCGACACGCTCGAACACCACACACCCATGATGCAGCAGTACCTGGCCCTCAAGGCCGGGTACCCCGAGACGCTTCTGTTCTACCGCATGGGCGACTTCTACGAGGTCTTCTGGCAGGACGCCGAGAAGGCCGCGCGCCTGCTCGACATCACGCTCACACAGCGCGGCCAGTCGGGCGGCCAGCCGGTGGTGATGGCCGGTGTGCCCTTCCACGCTCTGGAGAACTATCTGGCGCGCCTGATCAAGATGGGCGAGTCGGTGGCGATTGCCGAGCAGGTGGGCGAAGTGGGCGCCAACAAGGGCCCGGTGGAGCGCAAGGTGGTGCGCGTGGTCACACCCGGCACGCTGACCGACACCGAACTGCTGTCCGACAAATCCGAATCGATGCTGATGGCCGTGCACCAGGCGCCCCGCGCGCGCTGTGGCTTGGCGTGGCTGAGCGTGACGCAGGGCCGCGTGTACCTGGCCGAATGTGCGCACGACGAACTGGGCGCCTGGCTGGCCCGCGTGGCGCCCAGCGAACTGATCTACAGCGCAGGCGTGACCGAGCGCTTTGAACAACAACTGCAGGTGCTGCGCCAAGGCGGCGCCTTCACCTGCCCCATGAGCCTGCGGCCCGACTGGCAGTTCGACAGTGCCCTGGGCGAGCGCAAGCTACTCGAAAACCTGGGCGCGGCCAGCCTCCAGGCCTGGGGTGCACACGAATTGGGCGAGGCCCACGCCGCCGCCGCCGGACTGCTGACCTACGCCGAGCACACGCAGGGCCGCACCCTCACCCACGTACACAGCGTGCAGGTGCAGCGCAACGACGACCTCATCGACTTGCCCGCCACCACGCGCCGCAACCTGGAGCTGGTCAAGACCCTGCGTGGTGACGATGCACCCACGCTGTTCTCGCTGCTCGACACCTGCATGACCGGCATGGGCAGCCGACTGCTCAAGACCTGGCTGCTGGAGCCGCGCCGCGACCGCGCCGAGGCACGCCAGCGCCTCTCGGCCACCACGGCCTTGCGTGGCGCGGGCGGTGCAGGCGGCGGTGCGGGCCCCTGGTCCACGCTGCGCGGCGAACTCAAAGGCGTGAGTGATGTGGAACGCATCACCGCCCGCATTGCGCTGCGCCAGGTGCGCGCGCGCGAGCTGGTCGCGCTGGGCAAAACGCTACAAAAATCAGAGCTGCTTGCGCTGAACGGAAGGGCACCAGAGCCATTTTTGATGCAGATTTTCAGCCACCTGCAACCACCCGAGGGTTGCATGGCATTGCTGCAGACCGCGATTGCCGAAGAGCCCGCCGCCCTGGTGCGCGACGGCGGCGTGATCGCCAACGGCTTCGACACCGAGCTGGACGAGCTGCGCGCCATCCAGACCAACTGCGACGCCTTCCTGCTGGACCTGGAAACGCGCGAAAAGGCGCGCACCGGCATCCCCAACCTGCGCGTGCAGTTCAACAAGGTGCACGGCTTCTACATCGAGGTCACCAGCAGCCATGTCGAGAAGGTGCCTGATGACTACCGCCGCCGCCAGACGCTGAAGAACGCCGAGCGCTTCATCACACCCGAACTCAAGGCGTTTGAAGACAAGGCCCTGTCGGCCAACGAGCGCGCCCTGGCCCGCGAGAAATGGCTGTACGAGCAGATCCTGGACCAGCTGCAACCCCACATCCCGCAGCTGACCCGCCTGGCCCAGGCCCTGGCCACGCTGGATGTGCTGTGCACGCTGGCCGAACGCTCGCTCACCCTCCACTGGTGCGCGCCGCAGTTCGTGCCCGAGCCCTGCATCGAGATCGAGGGCGGCCGCCACCCGGTGGTGGAGGCGCGACTGGCCGAGACATCCAGCGGCAGCTTCATCGCCAACCACACGCGCCTGAACGCCAACACGCGCATGCAGATCATCACCGGCCCCAACATGGGCGGTAAATCGACCTACATGCGCCAGGTCGCGCTCATCGTGCTGCTCGCCAGCATGGGCAGCCATGTGCCCGCCGCGAGCTGCCGCCTGGGGCCCATCGACGCCATCCACACCCGCATTGGCGCGGCGGATGACCTGGCCAACGCGCAGTCCACCTTCATGCTGGAGATGACCGAGGCTGCGCAAATATTGCACGCCGCCACGCCCCACAGCCTGGTGCTGATGGACGAGATCGGCAGGGGCACCAGCACGTTCGACGGCCTGGCGCTGGCCAGCGGTATTGCCACCCACCTGCACGACAAGACCCGCGCCTTCACGCTGTTTGCCACGCACTATTTCGAGCTGACCGAGCTGCCAGCAAAAGCGCGCCACGCGATCAACATGCATGTGAGCGCCACCGAGTCCGGCACCGACATCGTGTTCCTGCACGAGATCCAGCCCGGCCCGGCCAGTCGCAGCTACGGCATCCAGGTAGCCAAGCTGGCCGGCATGCCGTCGCCGGTGCTGCACCACGCCCGCCATGCGCTGGCAGCGCTCGAAGAGCGCGCGGGTGAGGATGAGTTGCAAGTGGACCTGTTCGCCGCGCCCGAGGTGCCCGAGAGCGCGGGCGCCAGCCCTCTCGAGGCCGCGCTGGCCGGCATCAACCCCGACGCCCTGAGCCCGCGCGAAGCGCTGGATGCGCTGTACCAGCTCAAGAAGATGGCAGGCTGAAGCGACGCCCACCCCGGCTGCGCTGCAGGCTGCTGACCGGGCTCAGGGCACACCGCCAGCGCATTTTTGAGTCCCAGGGGCATCAGGCGCTAGTGCCATATGCCCTGGCCGCTATCATTTTTGAGTATCCACACCCCGCAACAACTGGGGGCCGCCTGCAGGGCACACAGGCCGCCCATGCCACAGGCGACTAAACTCGCGGGTTACCTCCAAACAACAACCCCCATTGCTCCATGACGTACTGCGTCGCCATCAAACTCAACGCCGGGCTGGTTTTCCTGTCCGATTCCCGCACCAATGCCGGCCTGGACCAGATCAGCTCATTTCGCAAGATGATGGTCTACGAGAAGGCGGGTGACCGCTTCATGGTGCTGCTGTCGGCGGGCAACCTGTCCATCTCGCAATCGGTGCGAGAGATCTTGCAGACCGAGCAGATCAAGGACGGCGAGTCGGGCGAAGCCATCACCATCTGGAATGCCAAAAGCATGTTCGATGCCGCCCGCGTGCTGGGCGCCGCTGTGCGCCACGTGCACGAGCGCGACGGCGCAGCCCTCAAGCGCTCGGGCGTGGACTTCAATGTGTCCATGGTGTTTGGCGGCCAGATCAAGGGCGAGGGCATGCGCCTGTTCCAGGTGTACTCGGCAGGCAACTTCATCGAGGCCACGTCCGAAACACCATACTTCCAGGTTGGCGAATCCAAATACGGCAAACCCGTGCTCGACCGCGTGCTCACGCCCGAGACCCCGCTGGACGAGGCTGCCAAGTGCGCACTGGTGTCGATGGACAGCACGCTCAAGTCCAACCTGTCGGTGGGCCTGCCGCTGGACCTGGTGGTGTACGAGGTGGACCGCTTTGCCACCGACAAGGTTATCTGCATCGACGAGAACAACCCGTACTTTCGGATGCTGCACGACAGCTGGGGACAAAAGCTGCGCCAGGTGTTCGACAGCATCGAAGACCCCGCCTGGACCGGCGGCGCTACCGAGGTGCCGATCATGGTCAGCCCGGCGCGCAGCAAGCCACTCAAGAAGATCACCAACCATACCGACCGGCTGATCTGACGCCCTGCAGGCCAGCGCACCCCACGGCACCCGGCCGCGTGCGCGCCTGCACCACGGCCCCGCCACCCCGCCATGCCCTCCATGCTCCCCATCGTTTTCTCGCACGCCAACAGCTTTCCGGCCAGCACCTACCGCGTGCTGTTCAAGCACCTCAAGACCCGGGGTTTTGAAGTCAGCGCGGTCGAACGCTATGGCCACGACCCGCAGTACCCGGTGACCAGCAACTGGCCACACCTGGTGCAGCAGCTAGCCGACTTTGCAACGGTGCAGGTGCAGCGCCTGGGCCAGCCGGTGTTTCTGGTGGGACATTCGCTGGGCGGCTTTTTGAGCGTGATGGCCGCCGCCCGCAACCCCGAACTGGTGCGCGGCGTACTGCTGATCGACTCGCCCCTCATTGGCGGCTGGAAGGCCAACGTGGTCAGCGTGGCCAAGCGCACCCAGGTGGTGGGTTCGATATCGCCGGGCCGGGTGAGCCGCCAGCGGCGGTTCAGCTGGGCCAGCAACGAAGAGGCGCTGGAGCACTTTCGCAAGAAGAAGGCTTTTGCACGCTGGCACCCCGAGGTGTTGCACGATTACATCACCCACGGCCTGCAAGACCAGGACGGCAAGCGGGTGCTGGGCTTTGACCGCGCGGTGGAAACCGCCATCTACAACACCCTGCCGCACAACCTGGGCCGCCTGCTGAGCAAGCACCCGCTGCAGTGCCCGGCCGCCTTCATCGGCGGGCGCGATTCCGAAGAGATGAAGCAGGTCGGCATGGCTATGACGCTGCGTGTCACCGAGGGCCGCACCATGATGCTGGACGGCAGCCACCTGTTTCCCATGGAGCAGCCCGTGGCCACTGCAGCAGCCATTGAGGCAGCGCTGCTCAACCTGGCCATGCTCACGCCCCGCCAGACTTAAGTCGTACTGGCAGATCCCCGCGCAGGGTCGCCTGCGTTCCGCTTTACCACCAAATTCGGATCGCAGGGCGCGAAAAAACGCCCCACACCGCCCCCGGATCAGGGCAAACAGGGGACACACACGCCGCGCCAATCCCCTACACTGGCGAAATTGTTACAGCGTGATACACCCGACATGTCTGCACAGCCCCCGACGGCCGGGCGCCTACCCGCGCTCAGCTTTGCCTTGCTGGCCGCCTTTGTCATCGCAACAGCGGTGCGCACCCACAATGACACCACCATCGCCATCGTCATCGCCTCGGTGCTGATGTTTGCCTGCTGCTGGACCAGTGCAGCGCATCTGCTGGGCACCCGCGCTGCCCTGCAGTTTGTGTTGATCGCGGTCAGCCTGGGCTGGTTTGCCGAACAGATGGGCTCCAGCCGGGGCTGGTTCTTCGGGCACTACACCTACACCGATGTGCTGGGCCCCCGTCTGCTGGACGTGCCACTGGTCATTCCGATGATGTGGTTTGCACTGACGTATGCGGGCTATGTGATCAGCAACCTCATCGTCTGGCAATCGGCGGTGGACGGGGCTCCCGGCCTGGGCAATGCCGCCATGCTGTCATTTCTGGCTGCCATGATCGTGACCGCGTTCGACCTGGGCGCAGACCCCTACTTCGTGTACACCCTCAAGGCGTGGATCATGGCCAAGACCGATGGGGCCTGGTTTGGCGAAACCGTGCAGGGCTTCTTCGGCTGGGTGTTCGTGGCCTTTGTGATCATCTTCAGCTTTCGCATGTCGGCGCGCCAGCTCCCCTTGCAACCCGCCAGCCCCTTCCTGCGGCGCCACGCCATGGTGCCGCTGACCATCTACGCGGCTGGCATGGTGTTCCAGATGATTCTGGGCAGCCCGGTAGAAATCCGGACCATTGCAGCCTTTGCCATGGGGATTCCGCTGCTCTGCGCGCTGGCGGGCTTCCAACGCTGGCGCGCACCGGGTAAGGTCGCGGCATGACCAGCAAGCCCCACAACCCTCTGCTGCCAGCTGCCGATCTGGCACCCATGCAGCACCACGCCGACCTTCTGGCAGACGCTACGATTGCCAGGATCCTTGGGCCCTGGCCCCCCGGCGACGTCGCCGCCGCCGCTCCGCAATGGGCGCACATCAACACGGTGAACCTGCTGTTCAGCCAGTGGACCGACAACGCGACGCTGGCCACCTGGCAGGCAACCGAAGGCCCGGTGCAGGTGGGGGATGGTGACAAGGCCGCCAAAGGCTATGTGACCGCCGAGATGGCCAAGGCGCTCAACGACTATGTGCAGGCGGCGCAGGTGCTGCCGCCCTGGGCCGATGCCCGCAAGATCGAGCGCGCCGAAAAACTCTTCATGGACCACGGTGCGCTGTCTTGCATCCTGCTGTTCTGTGCCAGCCTGCCCGAGTGTTACGTGGTCCCGGACCTGTCGAGCGTGTTGCACACGACCGGCCAGCTGGAACAGAACACCGAATACCGCATCCGTTCCACGGCGGCCATGATCTTCCCGGTGATGCTGCACGGAGGCCTCAGCCCGCGGGGTGCCGGTGTGGCACAGGTGCTCAAGGTGCGGTTGATCCACGCCACGGTGCGCAATCTCATCCTGCACGGCAGCCCCGAACATGCCATCGCGCAATGGAAGACTGGCGGAGACGGCCTGATCGTGCCACGCGCAGCCCCCGCTGGTGGCGGCAGGTCCGTCATGTACCAGACCCTGTATGCACGTGGCTGGAACTTGGCCGCCAAAGGTCTGCCCTGCAACCAGGAGGAGCTGGCCTACACGCTGCTGACCTTTGGCTACGTGTTCCTGCGCAGCATGCGTCGGCTGGGTCTCGGTCTGCCGCCCGGCGACGAAGAAGCCTACCTGCACGCCTGGAATGTGGTGGGTCACGTGCTTGGCATCGACCGCTCCCTGATGGTGGAAACGATGGCGCAGGGCGATGCACTGATGACACTGATGCAGGCCCGTGGCCGCGCAGAGCCGGTCACGCCCGACCCGCGCCCGGCCCTGGGGCAGGCCCTGATGCAGACCATGGCCAACGCGCTGCCCTGGCGCATCGTCAAGCCCTTCCCGCAGCTCATGACCCGCTACCTGTGCGGGCGAGAAACCGCCGAGGACCTGGGGTTGAACCAGCCCGTGCCCCGGCTGTCGGCCTTGCTGTTCTGGTGCGTTCTGCTGCTGGCCCGCGCCATCGATGCGGTGGTTGGTTTGCTGCTGCCGCGTTTTTCGATCGTGCGCATGCTCACGCGGGCGCTGGGCTACCACTTCATGAGCCGGGTGCTGATGAGCCAGACGCGCCCGCTGCAACTGCCCACCGAACTGCTCAACCAGGTGGACACCGTGGTGCACAGCTGGAGCGACGACCCCCATGCCCCGGGCTGGCTCAACCGCATCGAGGATCGGCTGACCACCTCTGGCAGCTGGAGCCGAGGCCTGGCTGGCAAGGCGAAGCCCGCGCAGGCGGGCCAGACAGGCCAGGCACAGCAAGCCACATCGCCGTAGCCACCACGCCAATGCAACCGCTGCCGCGCAACCTCCCGATACTGGCCCGCTTTTGGCGCGCGCGTTGCGGCGTGGCAACGTGGGTGCTGTGTCTGCTGGTACTGGTAACTGCAGTCTTGCCCCGGAGCGCACAGGCGGGCGCACCCTTGGTGCTCACACAGGACAGACCGCAGGTGGATGCCTGGGAAGCCATCACCCTCAAAGCCGACCCCACCTACGAGCTCTCGGTACAGGACATGCTGGACCGCCTGGACGAGTTCAAGGCTCCAGCACGGAGCAACAACTCGCTGGGCGTACACAAGGCGGCCATGTGGCTGCATATCCCCCTGGTTGCGCCCGAGGCGCTGCGCACCCCGTGGGTGGTCAACATTGGCTACAGCTCGCTCAGGGCCGATTTGTACCTGGCCCGGGGTGGCGAGCTGCTTCAGCAGGCCCGAGCACGCCAGTCCGACCCAGCGCAGCTGGCTGGCCGCACGCCTGCGATGGCCTTCGACCTGCAGCCGGGGCAACGTTACGACCTGCTGATACGGGTCCAGGCCACCGGCCCGCTGATTCTGCCCATCACGGTCAGCGAAATGCCCATTCACCTGCGCCAGGCCCTGCGCGAGCAGATGCTGCAGGGCCTGCTCAACGGGCTGGCCTTCTGCCTCTTCGCGTACAGCCTGATCCAGTGGGTCACGCAGCGTGATCGCATGTTCGGCTTTTATGCGTTGGTGGTTCTGGGCAGTGCGGGCTTTTCGCTGCAGTTCT
This sequence comes from Acidovorax sp. Root568, assembly GCF_001427445.1. NCBI lineage: Bacteria > Pseudomonadati > Pseudomonadota > Betaproteobacteria > Burkholderiales > Comamonadaceae > Acidovorax > Acidovorax sp. Root568. The sequence goes on from NZ_LMGP01000020.1 coordinate 9,380, forward strand.
TTGGCGTCGGCCCGCAGTATCTCTGGCCCGATAACCCGTGGATGGACCGGTATTCGGGTCCGGCAGCAGGGCTGATGGCGCTGGCGGGATCGTTTCTGTTCCTGGGCCACACGCTGGCCGGCGACACCCCTGGCAGCCGGTATGCGCGCACCATGCGGTTGGGCGCGGCAGTCACCGCAGCGGTCTGTATCGCCTTGGTGGTGGGCTGGTTGACCGTGCCCCTTGCCATTGCCTTCATGAGTCTGGCGGGGGCCCTCCCCTCGCTCATCAGCCTGCCTGCCGCCATGGCGCGAGTGCGGGACAAGCACCCCATTGGCGCCACCCTGCTGGTGGCGTGGATCGCCTTTGGCGTGGCCGCCGGAACGATGGTGTGCCTGGTGCAAGGCTGGATTCCTGCCAATTTCTGGACACTCCACTCGTTCCAGATTGGCGCCACGCTGGACATGCTGCTGTTCTTCCGCGTGATGGGCTTGCGCGCCCGCGCGGCCCAGGCACAGGCCCAGGAGGCCATGCGCGAGCGGGATCTGATGCAGTCACTGGCCAACACCGATCCACTCACCGGCCTGAGCAACCGGCGCGGCCTGCAGCATGCTTTGCACGCTGCGCTGGCCCATTGTTCCCCGCAGCGGCTGGTCGCGGTCTACTTGATGGACCTGGATGGATTCAAGCCCGTCAACGACGCGCACGGCCACGATGTGGGCGACGACCTGCTGGTGGCCGTGGGCCACCGCCTCCTGGCCAATGTGCGGCACCAGACCGACCTGGTCGCCCGGCTCGGCGGTGACGAATTCATCATCATGGCCCGCGACCTGGCCACGCCCGAGCAGGCGGAGGACCTGGGCCGCTCGCTCCTGCGGGCCTTTGAGCACCCTTTTACGCTGAGCCATCTGCGCATCCAGGTGGGCCTGACCATCGGGTACGCGCTGGCCCCCCTCGACAGTGACGACCCGCAGGGCTTGCTGCGGCATGCAGACGCCGCGATGTACGCGGGCAAACAAGGCGGCAAGCACTCGGTGCGGCGCATCCCCGCCACGGCAGCACTGGCATGACGACGATGCATCGCAACGCACTGCTCCCCAGTCGGCCGACACCCTGGCACCCCCTGCTGTGGCTGCTGGTGCTGGCAATGTGGCAGGTACTGGCCCTGCCCACTGCGCGGGCCGCTGAACCCGGCCCGCTCGTGCTGCCAGCCGATGCCCGCCCGGTGAACGTGTGGTCGGTGGCCACGTTGCTGGCCGACCCATCTTTGCAATGGGGCGTGCAAGACGCACTGGAACGCTTGCCTGACTTTGCAGAGCCCCCCAGCCGTGGCGGCAGCCTGGGTGTGCGCAAGGAGGCCATCTGGCTGCGCGTGCCGCTGATGTCGCGCGTGGCGTCGGGCAATGAATGGATCGTGAACATCGATTTTGCGGTGCTCAACGAAGTCGACATCTACCTGACCCAGCAAGGCCGTCTGACTCAACACGCCGCGCTGGGCAACCTGCGCCCCTATTCCGAGCGCCCGCTGCGGGGCCGCACCCCAGCGATGACGCTGGACCTGGCAGCCGACACTCCCTATGAACTGCTGATCCGCGTGCAGACCTCGGGCGCGATGATCGTGCCCATCACCCTGAGCAAGGCGCCCTACCTGGTGCACCGGTCGCTGCGGGAGCAGATGTTCCAGGGCGTGCTGGCCGGGCTGGCCCTGTGCCTGGTGGTCTACAGCTTCACCCAGTGGGTCAGCCAGCGCGAAAAGCTGTTTCTCTACTACTGCATGCTGGTGGTGGGCAGTGCCGGGTTCTCGCTGCAGTTCTTCGGCGTTGGCACCCAATTCCTCTGGAGCGACCGGCTCTGGATCGAAGTCCACGCAGCTGGGGCGGCGGGGCTGCTGGCCATTGCGGGCTCGTTCCTGTTCATGGGCCATGCGCTGATGGGCCACATGCCACACAGCCGGTTCCTGAGGGTGATGCAGGCGGGGGCAGCGCTGAGCCTGGTGCTGCTCGTGGCCTTCCTGGTCGATCTGATCAACACCCGGACCACCACCGCCATCATCAGCGTCCTGGGCCCCCTACCCTCTCTCATCAGCCTGCCCATCGCCGTAGCGCGGGCACGCCGGGGGGACTCCGTCAGCACCACGTTGCTCGCGGCCTGGGTTGCGTACTTCACGGCGGCCGTGACCATGGTGTGCCTGGTGCAAGGCCTGCTGCCGGTCAATTTCTGGACGCTGCACTCCTTCCAGCTCGGCGCAGCGGCTGACATGCTGCTGTTCCTGCGGGTGCTGGGTCAACGCTCTGCCGCCTTGCGCCACGCGGCCTCTGAAGCGCTGCGCGAGCGCGACACCATGCGCTCGCTGGCCTACACCGACTCACTGACCGGGCTGTGCAACCGCCGCGGCATGCAAATGGCGCTGCAATCGGCGCTGGCGCAGGCCAGCCCCCAACGGCTGGTAGCGCTCTACCTGATGGACCTGGACGGTTTCAAACCGGTCAACGACACCTACGGCCACGATGTGGGCGACGACCTGCTGGTGGCGGTGGGCCACCGGCTGGAGGCCAATGTGCGACAGCACACCGACCTGGTGGCAAGGCTGGGCGGGGACGAATTCATTGTCATGGCGCGCGAACTGGCCACCCCCGAACAAGCCCAGGAACTGGGGCGGGCCTTGCTGCATGCATTTGAAAAGCCATTCCGGCTGAGCCACCTCTCCATCCAGGTGGGCCTGACCATCGGCTACGCGCTGGCACCGCTGGACAGTGACGATGCACAGCACCTGGTCCGGCTCGCGGATGCAGCCATGTATGCAGGCAAGGAGAGTGGCAAACACTGCATCCGCCGCAACCCGGGCGAACTGGCGCTGGCCTCATGACGTACACGCGCTTGAGTGGGTTTGTGCATCGCCCGGTTCTTGCTAGCTGGTGGCGAGTGGCCTGCCTGCTGTCGGCACTGTGTCTTCTGCTGGCAGCCCTACCGACCAGTGCGCGGGCAGCCCCTCTCGAACTGCGGGATGACCTGCTTTCCATCGAGGCCTGGCCCGCCGTCACTGTGCTGCCAGACCCCTCCGGCACCCTGCTCGTGAATGATGTCCTTGCGGAGTTGTCACGCTTTCAGGCCCCACCCGGCACCAGCGGTACCCTGGGCGTGCGGGCCGAGCCGGTGTGGGTGCGCATCCCGGTCACCGTGCCCGTTTCATCCAGCGGCCTGTGGGTGCTGGACATCGACTATCCCGTTCTGCAACGCATCGAGGTGTACCTGGCTGCAGACGGCCATGTGACCCAGCAGGCCACGCTGGGCAGCCTGCAGCCTTACACCCAGCGCCCGCTGCGCAGCCGCACCCATGCACTGCCCCTGGCCATGTTGCCCGGACACACCTACGACCTGCTGCTGCGCGTGGAGACCCGGGGTGCAATGGTGCTGCCCATCACACTGAACAAGCCCACCACCTGGCACAGCAAGGCTCTGAACGAGCAGATGCTGCAAGGCATTCTCACGGGGCTGGCGCTGTGCCTGCTGATCTACAGCCTGGCGCAGTGGCTCAATCTGCGCGACGTGCTGTTCATCCAGTACGCACTGCTCATTGCGGGGAGCCTGCTGTTTTCGCTGCACCTGTTCGGCCTGGGCACGCAGTACCTGTGGCGCGATATGCCGTGGGTGGAGTTGCATGCAGCCAGTCTGGCTGCGCTCACGGCCACCTGCGGCTCCTTTCTCTTCATCAGCCAGGCCTTGGCGGGTGACAGACCCCGCAGCTGGCTGCTGCGCAGCATGCGTGGCGGCGCGGTGCTGTGCGTGGTGCTGGCGGCGCTGTATGCACTGGACCTGCTCAGCACCCGAGCAGTGACAGGCATCGTCAGCATCCTGGGGCTGGTGCCAGCGCTCATGGGCATTCCGGGGGCGGTGCGCCGCGCAAGGCTGGGCGACCCGGTGGGCTCCACCCTGCTGCTCGCCTGGCTGTTGTATTTTTTGGCCACCGCCACGGTCATTGGCGTGATCCAGGGTTGGGTGCCGGTGAACTTCTGGACCTTGCACTCGTTCCAGTTTGGCGCCACGCTGGACATGCTGCTGTTCATGCGTGTGCTGGGCTTGCGCACCAAGGCGCTGCGGTTGGAGGCGCTGGACGCCAACCGCGAGCGCGACGTGATGCGCTCACTCGCCCACACCGATCCGCTCACCGGCCTGCCCAACCGGCGCGGGCTCAATATCTCGCTCGCATCGGCCCTGTCGCGCTGTAGCGCAGAAAAAATGCTGGCCGTGTACGTGATGGACCTCGACGGATTCAAGCCCGTCAACGATCAGCATGGCCACGACGTGGGCGACGAGCTGCTCGTGGCCGTGACCCGGCGCCTGCAAGGCCATGTGCGCCAAAGTGACCTGGTGGCTCGCCTGGGTGGCGACGAGTTCGTGGTGATGGCTGGACAGCTGCACAGCCTGCAGCAGGCGCAAGAGCTGGGCCACAAGCTGCTGGATGCATTCCGCTCACCGTTTTCGCTGAACAACGTGCAGGTGGAGATCGGTCTGACCATTGGGTATGCCATCGCGCCGCACGACAGCACCGACGCCATTGGCCTGCTCAAGCTGGCCGATGCCGCCATGTACAGCGGCAAACAGGGCGGCAAGTTCTGCCTGCGGCGCAACACGGGCGACCTCGCGCTGTCCTCGTCCTGAGATCGTTTTCACGATCCAGAGGTGGCTGCCCAGCAGCGGGCTGAAAGACACGCCTGCCATTTCCCTCTGGTCAAAGCGCTCCTGCTCCGGTACACCCGGGGCTTCGCAACTTCCTGAAGGATCGCTCGCCATGGCCCATCGCAAAAGTTCGGCCCGCCTTGCCAAAGACGCACGCGTCGCACACTTTTTATCTTTAGCGGCAAAACAGCCGGCGTCGAGCACTGCGCAGGCCAGCACGCCGGTGCTCACATGGGAGGCGGTGGCTGCTCTGGAGGCGCGCATCGTAGGGCGCATCGTGCTGCCCTCCAGCCCCGACTACAACGCAGCGCGGCAGGAGTCAAACCCAGCCTTCCAGTCGTATCCGGAGATCATCGTCTTTTGCGCCTGCGAGAACGATGTGCTGGAGTGCCTGGCCGTAGCCCGCACCTATGGGGTGTGGGTGGCCGTGCGCTGCGGCGGTCACAGCACTGCGGGCTACTCGGTCAACAGCGGCATGGTGGTGGACCTGAGCGACTTGCAGGGCGTGGTGCTGGACCCTGCACGCGAACGCGTGCACGTGCTGCCAGGCACCGACTTTGACCACTTTAACGGCGCCATGAACCACACCGGCTGGCACGTGCCCACGGGCGCCTGTGGCAGCGTGTGCGTGGGGGGCTTTGTACAAGGTGGCGGCTACGGCTACACATCGCGCGCGTTCGGCATCCAGAGTGACCTGGTCGATTCCTTCCGTGTGGCGCTGGCCGATGGCACCATCGTCACCGCCAGCGCGCAGGAGCATTCCGACCTTTACTGGGCCCTGCGCGGCGGCACGGGCGGCAACTTTGGCGTGGTGCTGCAGGTGACCTACCGCATGCAGCGGCTGGACCAGGTCTGGGCCTGGGCCATCAGCTGGGACGCCGTGCACGCGGCCCAGGTGCTCACGCTGATGCAGGCCGGCTACATGAAGACCGGTGCGCCCGACGCATTGGGCTACATGATGAACCTGGGCTTCCAGAACGGTGTGCCGGTGTACATGGTGCAGGGCATGTTCTGCGGCAGCCGCGAGGACGGGCTGGCAGCCATTGCACCGCTGATGGCCATCCCCAGCGCGCAGCTGCTGGTGGACAAGACCGGCACCTATCCCGACATGAACGTGTGGCTGGAAGACCACCCCTACACCCTGCCCGACAACCTGCCGGACGGGATCGCCGAAACCAAGGCCAGCGGATACATCAACACCCGGCTCTCGCCCGCCGACTGGCAGCGCATCATCGACTACTTCAAGACGTCGCCCAACCCCTGGTCGCTGGCCTATCTGGAGCCCTATGGCGGCGCCATCAACCGCTACCCAGTGGCCGACAGCGCCTTTGTGCATCGCAATGTCGACGCCGACCTGGTGGTGGATGTGTTCTGGCGCAACCCGGCGGAGCGCGCCCAGATGGAAGCCTGGCTCGACGGCTTCATGCAGCTCGTGCGGCCCTTCCTGAACGGCCACGTGTACCAGAACTACCCGGATGCGCGGCTGGCCGACTTTGCCTCCGCCTACTGGGGCCCGGCCTACCCGCAGCTTCAGCGGATCAAGGCGGCCTACGACCCCGGCAACTTCTTCCACTTCCAGCAAAGCATCCGGCTGCCGTGATGCCGTGCCCCTGCTCTGCGGGGGCGCAGAGGGAGGAAAAGGGCTCAGGCCGTCAACGCGTAATGCAGACGGCCCTTACCCGCCCGTTTGGCAGCGTACATGGCCTGGTCGGCACGGTTCATCAGCGCGTCGATGTCTCCCTCCAGCGGAGGGTACACCGCCACACCAATGCTGGCGCCAATGCGCAGCTCGCGCCCGTCCACCGTCATGCCCTGCTGCAGGGCGTCGATGATGCGGTGGCCGATGGTATCGGTGACCTCACGCGTCACCTCGTGGTCCAGCATCACCAGAAACTCATCACCGCCCAGCCGCGCCATGGTGTCGCCCGCGCGCACCGTGCTGGCGATGCGCTGGGCCACGATGCGCAGCACCTCGTCGCCCGCGCGGTGGCCTTCGGCGTCATTCACGTGCTTGAAACCGTCCAGGTCAATGAACAACAGCGCCACCGACCCCTCGGTGTGCCGCGCATGCAGCAGCGACTGCTCCAACCGCCCCTGGAACGCGGCCCGGTTGAGCAGCCCGGTCAGTGAGTCGTGGTTGGCCAGGTAGTGCTGCTGCCGCGCGATCTGGATCTTGGCGGAAACATCCTGAACCAGCGCCATGATTGAGGTCACCTGGCCGTCGGCGTCGGTCAGGGCAGAGTTGAACCACTCGCAGTGCACCTCTGTGCCATCGCTGCGCACAAAACAGGTTTCGGCGCGGTTCTGGGACTCCTGGCCGGACTGCAGCCGATGCAGCGCCTGCTGCAGGCTGTCGTCCATCGAGGCTGGGGCCAGCAGGTCCGTCAGCAGCCGCCCCTCAAGTCCCGCCACATGCAGCCATCCCAGCAGCTGCACCGCGCGTTGCGAGCAATGCAGCAGCTGCAGCTGGTGGTCCATCTCCACCACGGCCAGGGGGCTGTTCTCCATGTGGGAGGACAGGCGCTGGTTGGCCGCGCGCAGCGCATTCATGGTGACCTGCAGCTCGTGCACGTCCAGCGCCGTGGTGATGAAACCGTCAATCGCGCCTTGCGGGTTGTGCCAGGGCGTCAGGCAGATGGTGCGCCACTCGTCAAAGCCGTAGGGCGTGCGCAGCATGCGCTCGTACTGCACCCGCTCGCCGCTGAGCACGCGGTTCACAAACGGCATGAACCGGGCGCAGTCCTGCTCGCCATAGACCTCCACCAGTGTCTTGCCGACCAGTTCCTCCGGCACCGTGCCGAACCAGCGCGCGTATTCGTCGTTCACATAGATCATCGACAGGCTGCGGTCGATCACAGCCATGGTGGCGCCTGCGCTGCGAGTGATTACATCAAGCAGGTCCGCCTTGGACCACACCTTTTGGCGGGCGGTCTCCGGGTGCGAGGACAACTCGGGCGCTTCTGGCGTCATGCGGCAATACCCCAGTGGGGGAAAGGATCAGCGGAGGGGCAGCTTCACACACCACGACAGGGTGATGGCACGGGGTGCGGCCGCCTGGGCGTAACTGTCTGTGAGCGGCAGCTTAGCACTTTCGCCAGGCACAACCGCTCCCGTTGAACCCTTGCTACAGCGGATGCGCCTAGCGGCAGCACCGGTAGGCCAGCCCCACGGAGACCGAATAGCCCACCGGCTGCACGGTCAACGGGCTGCGGCGCGCATCGCCCTGCAGCTGCGACACGCGGGCCGCGCCCAGCACCACCCAGTGCCGGTTGAGCGCCGTCATGACCTCCACCCCGGCATCTACGCTGTACAGCCCGCCGCGTGGCTCGAACGCAGGCAAGGGGCTGCTGCCACCGGCCGGCACCCCAAAATGCCCCCGCACGTAGGTGCGGTCCCCAAAACTCGCGCCCGCCCCGAAGCTGACCTTGGTCTGCTCCGTCACGGGCCAGGTGTAGCCAATGCTGGTAGACCATTGCGCGCCACCATCGCGGCCCAGGATGTCTTGCGAAACCCCGGCCCCCACGGCCCAGCGGTCGGTGAGGGCATAGCCCGCGCTGATCCTTGCCCGCAGGGTGGACCGCACTGACGGCAACCCCACCAGGATGGGGGCATCCGACCCGTCACGGCCCTTGTCAATGCGCAAGGCTGCACTCAGGCTGAAGCGGTCGCTTTGCGCCAGCGTGGCGCTGGCGCCGGACTCGCGGGGCCCCAGGCCGTGGCCCATGAAGGCGCTGCCGCGCGAAGTGCTCAGGCGAAACCGGCCGTACTCGATGGCCCAGGCGGGCCGCAGGCTGTTCTTGCGGCCATCGCCCCCGGCGTAGTCGGGGCTGCTGCCCACGATGGCGCCGATCGCGTAGTTGAATTTGGGAGCCGCAGCCTGCTGGCTCTCTGCCTTGTCGGACACCGTGGTTTCGGTGCTGGCCGCCTCTGGCAAGCCCTGGGCGCCCACCCAGGGGCTGACCGACAAGCCGGCGAGCGCCAGCGCCCGCAAGGAAATCAAGGGAAAGGAGACCCGACCGGTAATGAAACGCATGGCCCGATTATCAGTCGGCCCACTGCACCCAGCCGGTCCACGCGGTCACCAGAACGATGACGCCGAACACGATGCGGTAGTAGGCAAACGGCACAAAACTGTGACTGCTGATGTAACGCAACAACCAGCGCACACACAGCCACGCGCTGAGGAAGGAGAACACCAGCCCCGTGGCAAACAGCGGAATGTCGGCCGCCGACAGTAGCGCGCGCTCTTTGTACAGGCTGTATACCCCGGCGCCAATCAACGTGGGGATGGCCAGGAAGAACGAAAAGTCCGTCGCCGCCTGGCGCGACAGGCCCAGCAGCATGCCTCCGATGATGGTCGCGCCGCTGCGGCTGGTGCCAGGAATCATGGCCAGGCACTGCACGAGGCCGACCTTGATGGCATCGAGCGGCGTCATTGCGTCCACGCTGTGGATGCGGGTGGCCGAGGGCGGCCGCCGCTCGGCCCACAGGATGATGAAGCCACCAATGATGAAGGTGCTGGCCACGACCACCGGTGTGAACAGGTGTGCCTTGATGGCCTTGCCAAACAGCAGCCCCAGCACCACGGCAGGCACGAAGGCGATGAACACGTTGAGCGCAAACCGCTGGGCCTGGCGCTCGGTGGGCAAGGCGACCAGCGTGGAGCGGATCTTGGCCCAGTACACCAGGATCACCGCAAAAATGGCGCCCGTCTGGATGGCAATGTCAAACACCTTGGCCTTGGCATCGTCAAACCCCAGCAGTGACCCGGCCAGGATCAGGTGCCCAGTGGAAGAGATGGGCAAAAACTCCGTCAACCCCTCGACGACCCCCATGATGGCGGCCTTGACCAGCAATACAACGTCCACGCGCACTCCTTGCAAATAGGTGCGGGATTATCCGCCGTGGGCTCCAGCCCCCTGGCAAAAGGCACGCCGCGTTGCTTCTGGCGGCCCAATCCGCCCACCACTCACTCCGCGTGGCGGCATTTCACGCCCGGTGGGCTGCATTTCGTCGCAGGGCTGTGGCGCCCCGGGAAGGGCATCGGCACAGTTCGTTCCATCGAACCCGCCAGGAGCCCCGCCATGCAAATCACCCCCGTCATCGCCATCCATCTTGCCGCCGCGCTGGCGGCCGTTGCCATCGGCCCCATTGCCCTGTGGGCCCGCCAAGGGGCCACGCAGCGCCCCCGCCTGCACCGCGCGGCCGGCTACGCCTGGGTCACGCTGATGGTTGCCACTGCCGTGTCGGCCCTCTTCATCACCGGCGGCCCCGGCCCGCGCTGGGGCAGCTTCGGACTGATTCACCTGCTGATCCCCGTCACCCTGGGCATGTTGGCCATGGCCTTTGTGTTCCTCGCCCGCCGCAACATCGTCGGCCACCGCAAGATGATGCAACGCACCTACATCGGCGCCTGTGTGGTGGCTGGCGGCTTCACGCTGCTGCCCGACCGTTTTCTGGGCCACACGGTCTGGTCCGCACTCGGACTGATCTGACCCCACCCCTCCATTCATTGTTTACAACAGGACGACCACCATGCTGCTCAACCTCCTTGTCCAACAACCCCACATGCTGGGTCGCATCATCGAAAACACGCCCTACTGGGTCTGGGCCCTGCTGGCCGGTCTGCTCTGGCTGGGCGGCAGCCAGCTGCTGGCCCGCAACGTGAGTCTGGTGCGGGCCATGGTCATGCCGGTGGCGATGACCGGCCTGTCGGTGTACGGCATCGCCTCGGCCTTTGGCGCTGCGGGCCAGGCCCTGCTGCCGGTGGGCGCCTGGCTGGCCGCCGCCGTGCTGATTGCCGGCGTGGCGCTGTGGCTGCAACCAGCGGCGCCCCAGGGCACGCTGTACGAAAGCAAGTCGCGCTGCTTCTACATTCCCGGCAGCGCCATGCCGCTGGCCCTGATCCTGGGCATCTTTCTCACCAAATACCTCGTGGGGGTGGAACTGGCCCTGCAACCCGCCCTGGCCCGTGACAGCGGCTTTGCATTGCAGATCGCTGCGCTGTATGGCGTGTTCAACGGCCTGTTCGCGGCCCGCGCGCTGCGGCTGTGGAAGCTGGTGCAACGCAGCGCCCCCTTGGCCACATCACCCGCCACCGCCTGAGCCCCCCGTAACGATCCCTCAGCACAGGAGCCCCCCCATGCGCCACCACACCTTCACCACCGATCCCCTCGAACGTCTGGCACGCCGCCGTGCCGGGGCCAAAATGGGCTGGTACATCCATGCCAGCGTGTACCTGCTCGTCAACCTGCTGCTGGTCGCACTGTCCGTGGGCAGCGGGCGGCACTGGGCGGTGTTCCCGGCGCTGGGCTGGGGCATCGGCCTGGCCATCCATGGCGTGGTGGTGTTCGTTCTTGCGGGTGGCAGCGACCTGCACGAGCGCATGGTGCAGGCGGAACGCGACCGACTGGCTGCTGCGCAAAACCCCCGCTGATCGGCTGATGATGACTCATCCCAACAAAAACACGGCCATGACAAAAACCTGGATGGCCTGGTGCCTGGCCTTGCTGGCCGCAGCCGTCATCACAGCCAGCCCCGCCCATGCAGGCGTGGGTCTCGCAGAGTTGCCCGGGCAACAGGGCGACGGCCCCGTCACGGTGTTCTATCCGGCACAAGAGGCCGACCAGCCCGTGCAGCGCGGCCCTTTTGCGCTGCAGCTGGCCTGGCAGGGCACACCTGTGGCGGGCAACGGCCGTCTGGTGGTGGTGTCGCACGGCTCGGGCGGCAGCCCCTGGGTGCACACCGACCTGGCCCGTGCGCTGGTGCAGGCCGGGTTCGTGGTGGCTCTGCCCGAGCATGCGGGCGACAACTACAAAGACCACTCCACCCCCGGCCCGGAGAGCTGGAAGCGCCGCCCCGCCGAGGTCTCCCGCGCAGTAGATGCCGTCGCACAGGATGCGCGCCTGGCGCCGCTGCTGGCGCTGGACAAGGTGGGCGTGTTCGGTGGTTCGGCCGGGGGCCACACCGCCCTGGTGTTTGCCGGGGGGCAATGGTCTCCCGCCCGCTTCAAGCAGCACTGCGAGGCCCATCTGGCGGAGGATTTTTCGTCCTGCGTCGGCTTCACCACCCGCCTGCACGGCAACTGGCTGGACAGCATCAAGAAGGCCGTGGCCATCACCATCATCCGCCACAGCTTTGGCGACGAGACGCTGCATGCACACACCGACCCGCGCGTGGCGGCCACGGTGGCCGTGGTGCCGTTTGCAGCCGACTTCGACATGGGCAGCCTGGCCACCCCACGCATCGCGCTGGGGCTCATCACTGCGGGCAAAGACGTCAACCAGATCCCACGCTTTCACAGCAGCGCCGTGCTGGCCGCGTGCCAGGACCGCTGCACCCACCTTGCCGACCTGCAGGACGGCAGCCACGGCATCATGCTGTCGCCCATGCCGCCCCTCGACCGCATGAACGACCTGACCCGCGCACTGCTGGGCGACCCGCCCGGCTTTGACCGCAGCGTGCTGCCGCAGGTGGACGCAAGCACCGTGGCATTCTTTGCCAAGCACCTGCAGCCGCTGCAGCCGGTGATGCCCTCGAAACGCCCATGACAGTACCCATGCGGACGCGTTGCTGCGCCCATTGAGCCGCCTAGAATGCAAAGCTCCATGCCCATGACACCCGAAGACCTCGACCAACTCGCCCGCCGCCGCGCCAACGCCAAGCTGGGCTGGTACCTGCATGCAATGGCCTTCGTGCTGGTCAACGCCCTCATCTTTGCCATGTCGCGCTATGCGTTTGGCACACGCCCGTGGTCGGTGTACCCGCTGCTGGGCTGGGGGCTGGGGCTGGTGCTGCATGGGGTGTCGGTGTTTCTGCTGGGCTCCGGCAGCGGCCTGCGCGAGCGCATGGTGCAGCGCGAGCGCGAGGCCCTGCAGCGCCGCCAAGACCGGCCATGAAGCTGCGCCACGAGTTCAACGGGGTCAGCAAGCTGCGGCACTACCTGCAGGTGGTGGCCTTCACACTGGTCGTGGCCACCATCCAGTGCACGTTCATGCCCGACAAGCCCTATGGGCCGCCCGTGGTGTATTCGGTGCTGATCGGCACCTTCACCTGGGCCATCATCGACCTGGGGCGGGAGTTGATACCCTCCGCCGCCGAAACGGGCTGGCCACACGGCTGGCAGGGCATTGCGCTGGTCCTGGTGGGCATCGTCGTGGGTTACCTGGCGGGCACCTTGCTGGCCGACGCGCTGTGCGTGCACTACTTTCACTTCTATCCGCCGGGGGCGTTGATCTCCGGTGCAGACCAGCGCACGTCCATCCTCATCACGGCCATTGCGGGGCTGGTGGGCACGTTCTACTTCTACGCCGTCAACAAGTCGGCCTACTTGGAGAGCAAGATGGCCGAGGCGCGCATGCACGCCAGCGAATCGCGCCTGAAGCTGCTGGAGACCCAGCTGGAACCCCACATGCTGTTCAACACCCTGGCCAACCTGCGCGTGCTCATCGGCACCGACCCGGCCCGGGCGCAGCACATGCTGGACCGCATGATTGCCTACCTGCGCGCCACGCTCAGCGCATCGCGCAGCACCCAGCACCCGCTGGCGCTGGAGTTTGAGCGCCTGCGCGACTATCTGGAGCTGATGGCCGTGCGCATGGGCCCACGCATGGCCTACACACTGGACCTGCCCGACACGCTGCGCGACGTGCCCGTGCCACCGCTGCTGCTGCAGCCGCTGGTGGAAAACGCCATCCGCCACGGGCTGGAGCCCCAGGTGGAAGGCGGCCACATCACCGTGCGTGCCAGCACCCAGGCAAGCCCCCAAGGCCTGTTGCTGGTCATCGAGGTGCAAGACACCGGGGCGGGCCTGCCCGCCACCCTGCCCGTCCCAGGCCCCGGCCAGAGCTTTGGCCTGGCCCAGGTGCGCGAGCGTCTGGCCACGCTGCACGGTGCTGCAGGCGCTCTTGAATTGATAGCAATAGAGCCAAATGGCACTAGCGCTACCGTCACGTTTCCCTTGAAATCTGCCGCCACAACATGACAGACCGAGCCCCGCGTGCCCTGATTGCCGAAGACGAACCGCTGCTGGCCGCTGCCCTGCAGCAAGACCTGGCCCGCGCATGGCCAGAGCTGCAAGTGGTGGCCCTGGTGGGCGACGGCCGCTCGGCGGTGCGGCAGGCGCTGGACGTGCGGCCCGATGTGCTGTTCTTCGACATCCGCATGCCCGGCCAGAGCGGCATCGAGGCGGCCGCCGAACTGGCCGACGCATGGCCGGATGACCTGCCCTTTCCGGCGCTGGTGTTTGCCACGGCCTACGACCAGTACGCCGTGCAGGCGTTTGAAGCGCAGGCGGTGGACTACCTGCTCAAACCCATCCAGGTCGATCGGCTGGCGCGCACCGTGGCCAAGGTGCAGGGCCTGCTGGGCCAGCGTGCCTCAGCCGCTGCAGCAACCGGTGCGCCACCCTCTGCACCTTCGACAGCGTTGTCCTCACCCGAACTCGAAGCCACCATGGCCCAGCTGCGCGCGCTGCTGGGCGCGCCCGGCGTGGGCACTGCACCCGCCGCCGCGCCTCCCACCGCCGCAACGCGGCTGAACGTGATCCAGGCCAGCCACGGCACGCAGATCCACATGGTGCCGGTGGCGGACGTTGTGTACTTCGAGGCGGCCGACAAGTACGTGCGCGTGCTCACGGCCGAGCGTGAATACCTGATCCGCACTGCGCTCAAGGAGCTGATCGAGCAGCTCGACCCGCAGGAGTTCTGGCAGGTGCACCGCAGCACCCTGGTGCGCGCCACGGCCATTGCCACCGTCACGCGCGACGAGGCGGGCAAGCAGCACATCAGCCTGCGCGGGCGGCCCGAGCGGCTGCCGGTGAGCCGCCTCTACGCGCACCTGTTCAAGGCGATGTAGCTGCGCCCTCAGTTCAAGCGGGCGGCAGCGCCTCCCAGCGCCCGGCCACATTCTTCAGCAGCGCATTCACTGCCGTCAGGCGGCGGCTCTTCACGTCGATCAGGCTGCGCTGTGACGACAGCACGGTGGTCTGGGCCGCGAGCACATTCAGGTAACCCACGGTGCCCGCACGGTACTGGTTCTCCACCACGTCCAGCGCACGCTGCGCAGCGGCGGTGGCCTCGCGCTGCAGTTGTTCCTCCTGCGCCAGCGCAGCGGCGGCCGTGAGGTTGTCCTCCACCTCCTGCAGCGCGGTCAGCACCGTCTGGCGGTAGGCGGCCGTGACCTGCGCGTGGTTGGCGCGGGCCGTCTCTACGGCGGCACTGCGCGCGCCGCCATCAAAAATCGACGCCGCCAGCGCAGGCCCCAGCGACCAGAACAGGTTGGGCGCGCTGAACAGGTCGGCCAGGGGCGATCCCCTGAAGCCCCCCGCTGCCGACAGCGTGAGCGTGGGGAAATACGCCGCACGCGCCACGCCGATCTGCGCGTTGGCCGCGGCCACGCGGCGTTCTGCAGCGGCAATATCGGGGCGGCGCTGGAGCAGGTCGGACGGCAAGGCCTGGGGCACGTCTGCCGGTGCGGGCAGCGCGGCGGTGGGCTCCAGCGCAAAGGCGGCAGGCGCCTGCCCCAGCAGCGCCGCCAGCGCGTGCTCCAGCTGGCTGCGCGTGGTTTGCGCCTCCAGCAGCTGCACCTGGGTGGATTTGTACTGCGCCTCGGCCTGCGCCACATCGGCGCTGGAGGCCACACCGGCCGCCTGGCGGTTGCGCGTCAGCTCCCAGCTGCGGTCGTAGGCCTTGAGCGTCTCGCCCAGCAGCGCCGCCTGGGCTTCGGCCGCGCGCAGTGAAAAATATGTCTGCGCCACAGCCGCCTGCAGCGACAGGCGCGCAGCAGCCAGGTCGTCGGCACTGGCCTGGGCGCTCGCCTGCGCGGCACTCACCCCGGCGGAGACGCGCCCCCACAGGTCCAGCTCCCAGCTGGCGGTGAGGCCCAGCGAATGGCTGGTGCTGATGCGCGCGGTGCTGCTGCCATCCCCCTGATTGCTCAGCTGCGTGCCGCTGCGCGCGCGGCTGCTGCTGGCATTGGCCCCCACGGTGGGCAAGGCGGCCGCGCCACTGCTGGTCACAGCCGCCTGGGCCGCACGCAGGCGGGCAGCGCTCTGCGCCAGGGTGGGGCTGTGGGCCTCGGCCTGCTGCTGCAGGCGGTCCAGCACGGCGTCGCCGTAAACCGTCCACCAGGTCTCTGGCAAGGCGACGGAGGCCTGCGGCTGCGCGGGCTTCCAGATGCCCTGGGCCTGGGCGGCGGTCTGCTCTTTGTAAGCGGCCGGAATGTCCATGGTGGGCCGCTCGTACGGCGGCGTCTGCGCGCAGCCTGCCAGCCACAGGCCGCTGGCCAGCAACGCAGGCATGGCAGCCCGGCTGACCTGCGCCGCAGGCCAGGTGACCTGGCGTGAAAAAGTGAAAGAGGTCATCCGTCGTTTCCTTGCAATACCACCGGGGCTACGGGCATGGCGCCCGCCGGCTTGCGGCGCCGCTGCACGGCACGCAGCACGCGCGCACGCAGCCGGTCGAGCGCCACATACACCACCGGCGTGGTGTAGAGCGTGAGCCACTGGCTTACCAGCAGGCCGCCCACAATCGCAATGCCCAGCGGCTGGCGCAGCTCGGCACCATCACCCCGCCCCAGTGCCAGTGGCAGGGCCCCAAAGATGGCGGCCACGGTGGTCATCAAAATGGGGCGCAGCCGCAGGTTGCATGCGCGGTAGATGGCCTGCGCTGCGGTGACGGGCGCCCGCCCATGCTCGCCCTGCTGGCGTTGCCGCGTGAGGGCAAAGTCGATCATCATGATCGCGTTCTTCTTCACGATGCCGATCAGCAGGATCACGCCAATGAGCGCGATGAGCGAGAACTCGGTCTTGAACAACATGAGCGCCAGCAACGCCCCCACGCCCGCAGACGGCAGCGTGGACAGGATGGTGATGGGGTGCACCAGGCTCTCGTACAACATGCCCAGCACCAGGTAGATGGTGATGATTGCTGCCAGGATCAGCAGCGGCTGGCCCGCCAGCGCGTCCTGGAACGCCCCCGCCGTGCCGCTGAACGAGCCACGCACCGACACTGGCACGCCCAGCTCGGCCACCGCATTGTTCACCGCCTCGGTGGCCTGCGACAGCGATACCCCCGGCGCCAGGCTGAAGCTGATGCTGCTGGCGGGTGTGCCCCGGTCGTGGTTGACCGACAGCGGCGTATTGGTGGTGGTGATGCGCGCAAACGCTGTGAGCGGAATCTGCTGGCCCTGGCTGTTGACGAAGAAAAATCCGCGCAGCGTCTCGGGGTTCTGCAGGTAGCGCGGCGCGGCCTCCATGACCACGCGGTACTGGTTGAGCGGGTTGTAGATCACGCCCACCTGGCGCTGGCCGAAGGCGTTGTTGAGTGTGGCGTCGATCTGCGCCATGGTCAGGCCCATCCGGGTCACGGCATCGCGGTCGATGACCAGCGAGGTCTGCAGGCCAAAGTCCTGCACGTCGCTGTTCACGTCCTCCAGCTCGGGCAGCTGGCTCAGCACCTGGCGGATGCGTGGCTCCCAGGTGCGCAGGTCGCCAATGTCGTCGGCCTGCAGGGTGTAGTCGAACGAGGCACCGCTCTGCCGCCCGCCAATGCGGATGTCACGCTGCGGCACCATGAACAGGCGCGCGCCCGGCTCGTTCTTGAGTTGCTCGCGCAGCCGCGTTATCACGGCCTCCGAACTCTCCTGCCCGGGCCCACGCTTGAGGGTCATGAACATCTGCGCCGCATTGCGCTGCCAGCCCCCCGTGAAGCCGGTCACATGCTCCACGGCCGGGTCGGCCTGCACGATGGACAGGAAACGCTGCAGCCGCTGCTCCATGGCCTGGTAGGACGTGGCCTGGTCGGCCCGGATGAAGCCCGAGATGCGCCCGGTGTCCTGCTCGGGCATGAAGCCCTTGTCGATGGCGGTGTAGAGGTACACGTTGAGCCCCACCACACACACCAGCGCCAGCAGGGCCACGGGCTGGTGGCGCAGGCACCAGGCCAGACTGCGGCGGTACAGGCGCATGCCCCGCACCTGCATACGATCCACCCAGCGACCGATCCGATGGCTGAAGGCCGCAGCCCAGCCCCTGCGCCGCGCCGTTGCCGGGCTGTGGGGCTTGAGCAGCGCGGCACACATCATGGGCGTGGTGGTGAGCGACACCACCATCGACACCAGGATGGCCGAGGACATGACGATGGCAAACTCGCGGAAAAACCGCCCCACGATGCCGCCCATGAACAGGATGGGAACAAACACCGCAATCAGCGAGATGCTCATGGACACCACGGTGAAGCCGATCTCACGCGCGCCGTCGAGCGACGCCCTTAGCGCGGTCTTGCCCCGCTCCATGTGGCGCATGATGTTCTCCAGCACCACGATGGCATCGTCCACCACAAAGCCGGTTGCCACCGTGAGCGCCATCAGCGAGAGGTTGTCGAGCGTGTAGCCCGCCAGGTACATCACGCCAAACGTGCCTGCCAGCGACACCGGCACCGCCACGCTGGGGATCAGCGTGGCACGCCCGTTGCGCAAGAACAAGAACACCACCAGCACCACCAGCGCCACGGCAATCAGCAGCGCGCGCTCCACCTCCTTGACGGAAGCCCGCAGCGTGGGTGTGCGGTCGGACACCACCTCGATGTCGATGGCCGCCGGGATGGAGGCCTGCAGCGCGGGCAGCAGCGAGCGCACGCGCTCTACGGCTTCAAGGATGTTGGCGCCGGGCTGCTTGTACACCTGCAGCAGCACCGCCGGCTTGCCATTGGCCACGCCGAAGTTGCGCACGTCCTGCACCGAGTCCACCACGTCGGCCACGTCCTGCAGGCGCACGGCCTGCCCGTTCTTCCAGCGCAGCACCAGGGGCGCGTAGTCGGCCGCCACACGGGCCTGGTCGTTGGTGGCCACCTGCCAGTAGTGGTCTTCCCGCTCCACCGCGCCCAGCGGGCGGTTGGCGTTGGTGCTGACGATGGCGCTGCGCACCTGCTCCAGCGAGATGCCATTGGATGCGAGCCGCACCGGGTCCAGCTCCACACGCACGGCAGGCAGCGCGCCGCCGCTGACCGTGGCCTGGCCCACACCCTCGACCTGCGAGAGCTTTTGCGCCAGCACGGTAGAGGCCGCGTCGTACATCTGCCCGCGTGTGAGCAGGTCCGACGTGAGCGCCAGGATCATGATGGGCGAGTCGGCCGGGTTGACCTTGCGGTAGGTCGGGTTGCTGGGCATGCCCGTGGGCAGCAGCGTGCGCGCGGCGTTGATGGCGGCCTGCACATCGCGCGCTGCGCTGTCCACGTTGCGGTCCAGGTCGAACTGCAGCGTGATGGAGGTGCTGCCCAGAATGGAGCGCGAGGTGATCTCGGTGACACCCGCGATGGCGCCCAGCGACCGCTCCAGCGGCGTGGCGACGGTGGCGGCCATGGTGTCGGGGCTGGCACCGGGCAGGCTGGCGCTGACCGAGATGGTGGGGTAGTCCACCTGCGGCAGCGGCGCCACGGGCAGCAGGAAGAACGACACCGCACCCGCCAGGGCCAGGCCCAGGGTGAGGAGCATGGTGCCGATGGGGCGATGGATGAAGGGGGTGGAGAGGCTCATGGGAGGGCTCTCCGGGTGATTTTTGGGTGTTTTTGGCTGACTGCGCTAGTGTCTATTGGTTTTTTTGCTATCGATAACGTAGCGCACGATGTGCCTTTGTTGGCGGCGGAGGCCGGGCGTCGCCCGGCTCCCGCGCTCAAACTAAGCACGCCATTCAAAAACAGCAACGCTTCAGGCATTCACAACCTCGGAACGCCCACGCCACCGCTGCGCCCACCCCTCAAAAGTGAGGTAAATCACCGGGGTCGTAAACAGCGTGAGCAACTGACTCAGGATCAGCCCGCCCACCATCGTCACCCCCAGCGGATGCCGCAGCTCGCTGCCCACCCCCGTCCCCAGCATCATCGGCAAGGCACCCAGCAAGGCCGCCAACGTCGTCATCAAGATGGGCCGGAACCGCAGCAGACACGCCTGATAAATCGCATCGCGCGCACTCAGGCCTTCGTCCCGCTGCGCCTCCAGCGCAAAGTCGATCATCATGATCGCGTTCTTCTTCACGATGCCGATCAGCAGCACGATGCCGATGATGGCAATGATGTCCAGGTCCAGCCGCGCTGCCATCAACGCCAGCAAGGCCCCCACCCCTGCCGAGGGCAGCGTCGACAGAATCGTGACCGGGTGCACCGTGCTCTCATACAGCACGCCCAGCACGATGTACATGGTGACCACCGCCGCCAGAATCAGCAGCAGCGTGTTCGATAGCGACGCCTGGAACGCCAGCGCCGCCCCCTGAAAGCTCGTCTCCACCGACAGCGGTAACTGCCCCTCGGCCTGCACGGCGGCCTTCTCGCGCTCGATGGCCGCCACAGCGTTGCCCAGCGACACCCCCGGCGCGGTGTTGAACGAAATGGTGGCGGCGGGCAACTGGCCCACGTGGTTGACCACCAGCGGCATGTTGCGCTCCTCAATGCGCGCCACCGATGACAGTGGCACCGGCGCACCAGCGCTCGACGGCACATAGATGCTCTGCAACGCCTCGGGCCCCACCTTGAACTGTGGCGCCACCTCCAGCACCACGCGGTACTGGTTGGACTGCGTGAAGATAGTCGAGATCAGCCGCTGGCCAAAGGCGTTGTAAAGCGCGGCATCGATGCCCGCCACCGTCACCCCCAACCGGCTGGCCTGGGCGCGGTCGATCTGCACATAGGCCTGGCGGCCCTGGTCCTGCAGGTCGCTGGCCACATCCGTCAGCTCGGGCAAGGCGCGCAGGCGGCGCAGCAGCTCGGTGGTGCTGGTGGTGAGCTGCTGCATGTCGGGCGATGACAGCAGCCACTGGTACTGCGTGCGCGCCACCCGGTCTTCAATGGTCAGGTCCTGCACGGGCTGGATGAACAGGCGGATGCCCGGCAGGTTCTGCACGCGCTCGGCCAGGCGCTGCTGCACCACACCGGCCTTGTCGCGCTGTGCATGCGGCTGCAGGTCGATCAGCAGGCGGCCGGTGTTGAGCGTGGTGTTGGCGCCATCGACGCCGATGAACGACGAGACGCTGCGCACGGCGGGGTCTTGCAGCAGCCGTTCGGCCACGACCTGCTGGCGCTCGGCCATGCCGGCAAACGAGATCGACTGGTCCGCCTCGGTAGTGGCTTGCAGCGTGCCAGTGTCCTGCACCGGAAAGAAGCCCTTGGGGATGAACAGATACAGCACCACGGTGAGCGCCAGCGTGGCCGCAAACACCAGCCAGGTGGTGCCCCGGTGGTTCAGCACCCAGCCCAGCATGCGGCCATAGCCTGCGATGGTGCGATCAAAAAAATGTCCCGTGGCGCGGTAAAGGCGGCCATGGCTCTCCTCGGGCGTGTGGCGCAGCAGGCGCGCGCACAGCATCGGCGTGAGCGTGAGCGACACCACGGCCGAGATCAGGATGGACACGGCCAGCGTGATCGCGAACTCGTGGAACAGCCGGCCCACCACATCGCCCATGAACAGCAGCGGGATCAGCACGGCGATCAGCGAGATGGTGAGCGAGATGATGGTGAAGCCGATCTGCTGCGAGCCCTTGAGCGCAGCCGCGAGGGGTGCCTCGCCCTCTTCCACATAGCGGGCAATGTTCTCGATCATCACGATGGCATCGTCCACCACAAAGCCGGTGGAGATGGTCAGCGCCATCAGCGTGAGGTTGTTGATGGAAAACCCCGCGAGGTACATCACGCCACAGGTGCCGATGAGCGACAGCGGCACAGCCACGCTCGGGATCAGCGTGGCCGAGGGGCTGCGCAGGAAGACAAAGATCACCGCCACCACCAGCAGCACAGCCAGGCCCAGCTCCACCTGCATGTCGCGCACCGAGGCACGCACCGTCACCGTGCGGTCCGTCAGCACCTGCACATCCAGCGACGCGGGCAAGGTGCTTTGCAGCTGCGGCAGCAGGGCCTTGATGCGGTCCACCGTGTCGATCACGTTGGCGCCGGGCTGGCGGCGGATGTTGAGGATCACGCCGGGCTTGGCCCCGGTGTCTGCCGTGCCCGCCCAGGCGGCGAGGCGGGTGTTCTCGGCATCGTCCACCGTTTCGGCGACGTCCTTCAGGCGCACGGGGGCGCCATTCTTGAAGGCAATGATGAGGTCGCGATATTCAGCCGCCGACTGCAGCTGGTCGTTGGCATCGATGGTTGAGGCACGGGCCGGGCCGTCAAAGCCGCCCTTCGCCTGTTTGACGTTGGCGGCTGCGATGGAGGTGCGCACGTCCTCCAGCGTGAGGCCCAGCTGCGCCAATGCCGTGGGGTTGGCCTGGATGCGCACAGCCGGGCGGCGACCGCCCGCAATCGCCACCAGGCCCACGCCCTGCACCTGCGAGAGCTTGGGTGCCAGGCGGTTTTCCACCAGGTCGTTCACGCGGATCACGGGCAGCGAGGGCGAGGTGATGGCCAGCGTGAGGATGGGCGCATCGGCCGGGTTGACCTTGCTGTACAGCGGCGGCATGGGCAGGTCGCTGGGCAGCAGGTTGCTGCCCGCGTTGATGGCCGCCTGCACCTGCTGCTCGGCCACGTCCAGCGCCATGTCGAGCGCAAAACGCAGCGTGATCACCGAAGCCCCGCCCGAGCTGGTGGACGACATCTGCGACAGCCCCGGCATCTGGCCGAACTGCCGCTCCAGCGGGGCCGTGACGTTGGAGGTCATCACGTCCGGGCTGGCGCCCGGGTACAGCGTGGTGACCTGGATGGTGGGGTAGTCCACCTCGGGCAGGGCCGAGGTGGGCAGCAGCCGGTAGGCCATCAGCCCCGCGATCAGGATCGCCACCATCAGCAGCGCGGTGGCGATGGGGCGCAGGATGAAAAGGCGCGACAGGTTCATGGCGGCGGGTGCGCTGGCAAGACAGGCAGGGGAGAAACCGGGGTGCCGCTGCGCTCAGCGCGCCGGGCTGGCTGCGCCACCCTGGGACGGCGGCTGCTGTTGCAGCCGCTCGCGGACGTAGGCGCGGCGCTCCTCCTGCGGCATTGCCATCACGCGGGCGCGCTCGTCGGCGGGCATCTGGTCCAGCAGTGCCTTCACCTGCGGAGGGATGCCCCTTGGGGGTTCGGAGCTACGGTCTGCAGGCGCTGCAGGCGCTGCGGGGGCAGCGGGCGGTGCAGCGCCTGGGGATGCTTGCGGTGCAGCTGCTCTGGGTGGTGCTTCGCTGCGCTGCTGTTGTGGCGCTGCAGAGGCCTGCGGGGCAGACGCCGGGGCAGCGGCGGGAGCACCCACACCCGACGCCGAAGGGGCTGCAGCAGACGCCGCCGATGCTGGAGCCGCTGCGCCGCTCGCGCCCATCTGCGCTCGCCGCTCGCGCAAGAAGGCGCGGCGCTCATCGGGGCTCATCTTCTGCAGCTTTTCACGCACATCGGGGGGCAGGGATGCCATGAAGGCGCGGCGCTGCGCGGCCTGGTCCTGGGCCGCCTGGTCGGCGCGGGTGACGGCACCGGCATCGATGACCGCGACCTTGGCGCCTTCGCGCAGGCGGTCGATGCCGTCCGTGACCACCTGCTCGCCCTCGCGCAGCTCGCCTTCGACGCTCACACGGTCGCCATCGGTCACGCCCACGCGGATGCGGCGCTGGGTCACGGTGCTGTCTTCCTGCACCAGGTAGACATAGTTGTTCTGCACGGCCGTGGCCGGTACGGTCAGCACGCCCTGGAGCAGGTTGACCTGCAGGCGCACGTTGACGAACTGGTTGGGGTACAGGGCGCCGTCTTCATTCGCAAAAGCGGCCTTCACCTTGATGGTGCCGGTGGCGCTGTCGATGGCGTTGTCCAGTGCCACCACACGGCCCTTGGCCAGCTGGCGGCGGCTGTCGCGGTCCCACAGCTCCACGCTCAGCTCTTCGCCTGCGGCCATGCGGCGACGCATCTGGGGCAGGTGCGCCTCGGGCACGGAGAACGCTGCATCGATGGGCCGCACCTGGTTGATGGTGACGATGCCGTTCGCGTCGCTCGGCCCCACCACGTTGCCCCGGTCCGCCTGGCGCAAGCCCAGGCGGCCGGCAAATGGTGCGGTGACCTGGGTGTAGCTCAGCTGCAGGCGCGCGGCATCCACCTGCGCCTGGTCCGAGGCCACGGTGCCTTCCAGCTGCCGCACCAGTGCGGCCTGGGTGTCCACCTGCTGGCTGGCGATGGAGTCGCGCGCCAGCAGATCCTGATAACGCTTGAGGTCGAGCTGCGCATTCTTGAGCAGCGCCTGGTCACGCTGCAGCGTGCCCTGTGCCTGCGACAGCGCCGCCTGGTAGCTTCGCGCATCGATCTCGGCCAGCACCTGGCCTGCACGCACCTCGTCACCCTCCTTGAAACGCACCGACGTCAGCTCGCCGCCGACCTTGGCGCGCACCACGGCGGTGGCGCGGGCGCTCATGGTGCCGATGGCGCTCACCACCACCCGCACATCACCCCGCTGTACGGTGCCTACCGACACGGGCTGTACGTTGCCGCCGCCAAAGCGCCCGGGCCCACTGCCGGGCTTGCGCGCCGCGTTGGGCCCCGTGGCGGCACCGCCAGCGCTGGCCGCGGCCGCTGCATCCTGGCGCTGTTTCCACCACCAGGCACCACCTCCCACCGCAGCCAGCGCCACGGAGGCCAGTAACAACGCGGAGATCCAGCGCAGCTTGCCAGACTGCAATCTTGCGGGCCTCTGTGGACGGGTCAACGAACGGTTCAGGGGCATGGTGGGGCGCAACGAGGAATGAGCGAACGGGTATGGTAGCCAGCGCACCCCCCGGGGCTGCCGCCCGGCGGGTACCCTTTACCGGGGATTTACGCGCGCTTTGGGCGGGGTTTACCGATGCATCGGCTCAGCCCCGCCAGGGGGCAGCAATCAGCGGTTGGTGGCCAGCAGAAGGCCGCCAGCACCCATGAAGAAACCGCCGGTGGCCTTGTTCAGGCGGGCCACACCGCGCGAGGTGCGGATGAAGCGGCGGATCTGGCGCCCGAAGCTGGCGTACACGGCCGTCGAGACGAATTCGCTGCCCAGATAGATGGAGCCCAGCACCAGAAACTGGCGCGCTGCAGGCTGCGCGGGGTCGATGAACTGCGGAAAGATCGCCGCGAACAGGATGATCGCCTTGGGGTTGGTGATGCCCAGCAAAAACTCCTGCGCAATGAGAGCACGCAGATGGAACTGTGCCGGTTGACCCGATGCCTGGCCACTGCCAGGTGCATCCTCCAGCGCCAGGCCGCTGAACTCGCGGCTGTGCCAGGCCTTCCAGCCCAGCCAGAACAGGTAGGCAGCACCCACCCACTTCACCGCAGTGAACGCCGCTTCGGACGCCAGCAGCATCGCCCCCAGCCCCACCGCAGACACCGTCAGAAAGATCGCGAACGCCGCTGCCCGGCCCACCGTGGCGATCATCGCGGGGCCCACGCCTACGCGGATGCCGTTGTTGAGGCCACAGAAGTTGTTGGGCCCCGGGGTGAGCGAGATGGCGATGGCAACCGGAACAAATAGCAGCGCATCCATGGGACAGTCCTTGCAGGGTGAGGCGTGTGTGAGGGGGAACGGTCAGCACCGCAGTCTACGGCAGACCCTGCCTACACGGCCGACCACAGGGCACATGCCCCCAGGGCGCCCTCTACCTCCTCACAACGCCTTAGAACAGGTTCTTACAGATCCAGCACCGAGCCCCAGGGCACATCGGGCAGGGCTTCGTAATGCGCCACCACGGTCAGGCGGTCTGGTCTGGCCGCTTGGGATGCCAGGGCCTGCGCCAGATAGCGAATGGAGGGCTTGTCCAGCCCGCCCACAGGCTCGTCGATCAAGGTCAGCGGTGCATTCGAGGCCAAGGCCCCTGCCATGAGCACCTTGCGCTTGCTGCCGGTGGACAGGGCGTAGAAAGGCTTGTCCAGATGCTCGTGCAGGCTGAACCCGTCGATGTGCTCCACCAGGGCTGCCCCATCCCATTGGGGGTAGCGTGCGGGCAGGCTGTCGAGCCAACCCCTGGCAGTGAGCGGGTCCCACTCGCTGGATCGCGGGTCCGCCCAGAAGACCCGTGGTGCCGAGGCCTTGGCGGCCTGGTTCAGGTCCACCCCTTGCAGCATGATGCTGCCAGCCTGCGCCGTCAGCTCGCCAGCCAGCAGACGCAGTAACGTGGTCTTGCCGGTGCTTTCATCACCCCGCACCAGAGCCAGGCCCGGGGGCCAGGCCAGCGACAGGTTGTCCAGCACCGCACACTCCGGGTACGCAAACCGCAACCCCTTCACCCACAAAAACACGCTCTCAGCCACCCTGTCTCCTCGATGCGGAAAGCGAACATTCTAGGAGGCTGCAGCACGCCGGGCCCACCACAAGCCTCCCACCTGGTTCACCACCAGCCCGCAGAGCACTGCGGCTGCGCCCAACCACTGCAGAGGCGCCGGGGTTTCACCCAGAAAGGCATAAGCCGCCCACAGCCCCACCACCGGCACCAGCAGCGAAAACGGCGTGACCCGCCCTGCCGCATGGCGTTGCAGCAGCTGCGTCCACAGCGTGTAGGCCAGCAGCGTGGCCAAGAAGGCCAGGTAGGCCACGGCCAAGAGCCCCGTGCCACTCAAAGACTGCAGCTGTGCCCACACGGCGGTGGAGCCCTCGCTCCACAACGCCAGCGCAAAGAACGGCCCAATAGGCACCACACTGCTCCACACGATGAACGGAAACGGCGCATACGCCCCGGCCTGTGCCGCGCGGCGCGCCACCAGATTGGACACCGCCCACATGAATGCGGCGCCGAGGGTGAGCACAAACCCCGCCAGCGTCATCTGGCCCGGCCCCTCGCCATGCGCGAGGCCGATGGTCATCAAGCCGCCGAACGCCAGCAACAAGCCCCCCCACTGCCAGGGCTTGGCGCGCTCCCCCAGCAATGGCGCGGCCAGCAGCAAAGTGAAGAACGCCTGGGTCTGCATCACCACCGACGCCATACCCGCCGTCATGCCCAGCTGCAGCCCCAGAAACAGAAAGCCGAACTGCCCCAGCCCCTGCGCCATCCCGTAGCCCACCACAAAGCGCCAGGGCAAGGCCGGACGCGGTACGAACAACAAAAAGGGCAGCGATGCCGCCGTAAAGCGCAGCGCGCCCAGCAGCATGGGACTCAGGCCCTGCAGGCCGAGCTTCATCACCACAAAGTTCAGCCCCCAGATGACCACCACCGCCAGGGCACGCAACAGGTCGCCACGGCTCAAGGCCGCTGGCGTACTCATGCGGCCGCCACGGACACGCCCGCAGCTATGGGGCGGCCCTGCAGCGCCCGGGCAGCGACGAAGGCCTCAAACGCCTGGGCGCTGGTCTTGCCCGGCACATAACCCAGCACCTCCTTGAGTGCAGTGTTCAGCAGCACAGGCCGGTAGCGCAGAAAGTCGAGCTGCTCGGGGCCGTAGCGGCTCACACCCAGCGCGGAGCCCACGGCCAGCGCGGTGCGCAGCAGCCCTGCAGGTAGCTCCAGCACGGGCTTGCCCAAGCGCTGGGCGATCTCGCGCAAGGGCAAGGCACCGTCGCCCGCCAGGTTGAAACAGCCCGCCCGCTGCGTGCGCAGCGCATGCAGGATGGCACCAGTCACGTCTTCGTCCCAGATGAACACGAACGGGCTCTCGCTGCCCCGGATGGCGAGCAGGCGCGGCTTTTCAAACAAGGCGGTGATCTGGTTGTCCACCCGCTCGCCCAGGATGGTGCCGATGCGCAGCACCGTCTGCGCCAGCGCCGGGTGCTGCGTGCGGTATTGCGCCAGCATCTCTTCCACCAGCCGCTTGTGGTGCGAATAGGCAAAGACCTCGTTGCCCCGCAGCGCGTCCGTCTCGCGTAACCACGCGGGGTTGTCGGCGTGGTAGCCATACGCGGCACCGCTGGAGCTGACGACCAACTGCGTCACGCCGGTGGCCACACAGGCATCCAGCACGTTCTGGCTGCCCAGCACGTCCACCGAATATTCAAACTCGCGGCTGGAACCCTTGCCGGGCGTGACGATGGAAGCGAGGTGCACCACGCTATCGATGGCATGGTCCGCCAGCGTCTGCGCCAATGCGGGGTCGCGCACGTCCTGCACCCGGTACGTCACACCGGGCAGGCGGCGCTCGGCGGGCACATCGCGCACATCGGTCGCCACGATGGTCCCGACCCCTTCACGCGCCAGTGCAGCCACCACGCTGCGGCCCAAGAAACCGTCTGCTCCAGTGACCAGAATGCGGCGGCTTTTCCACCCCATGCCGGTCATGTGCGCTGCTCCTTGCGGGCATCGGCCGCCGGTAGTTCGGCGGGCCTGCGCCCCCACCAGCCTGCCAGCGCCAGCCCCGCGATGATGTCCCAGAAGCCCCACACGCCCGCCACCACGGCCATCCCGCCTAGCCCGCCAAAGAAGCTGAAGATCAGCACCAGACCCAGCCCTGCGTTGCGGATACCCACCTCGATGCTCACCGCGCGCCGGTCGTAGTCCGGCAAGCCGCTGAGCCGCGCGCAGGCGTAGCCGGTGCCGAAGGCCAGCGCATCGTGCAGTGCCACGGCCAGCAGCACCAGGCCCACGTAGTCCAGAAAGTAACGCCAGTTGCCCGCCACCGCGCCCACGATGAAACCGATGAGACACAGAAAGCTGAGGATGCGCACGGGCTTGTTCACGCGCTGTGTGAAGCGCGGCAGCTTTTCTGCGCACAGGATGCCCAGCACAAAAGGCAGCCCGATGATCACCACGATGTGACCCGCCATCTCCAACGGGTCAAGCGCAATGCTGCGCAGCAGCGGCGCCGCCGTGGGGTGCATGCCGCCCCAGAACGCGAAGTTGAGCGGCATGAGCACGATGGCCAGCGCGTTGGAGATGGCCGTCATCGACACCGACAGCGCCACATTGCCTCCTGCGCGGTGCGTGAGGATGTTGCTCACATTGCCGGGCGGGCAGCAGGCGACCAGAATCATGCCCAGCGCGATGCTGGGCCCGGGCTTGAGCAGCAGCGTGAGCACAAAGGTCACCGCAGGCAATACGATGAACTGCGCGGCAATGCCCACCGCCATGGCACCGGGCATGCGCAGCACGCGCTTGAAGTCCGCCACGCGCGTATCCAGCGCAATGCCGAACATGAGAAAACCCAGCACCACATTGAGCACCACCAGCGACGCGGGGTTGAAGTTGAGGCGTATTTCGTCCACAGGCAGCATGGCGTCAGTCCTTTCTGGCGAGGGCTGCGGCGGCAGCGCGCACCGCGTTGCGGTAGGTGTCCTTGTGCACGTAATACGCCATGCGTTCGAGCTGGAGGTACTTGAAGCCACCCGACAGATCGGGCGGCGGCCCGGCCTTGGCCTGTCGTAGCGCCTCGGCGCGCGGCGATCCCTCGGCCTGCGCCTTGAAAAAGCGCGCCACCAGCTCCGCTTGTTCATAGCGCCCCTGCCAGCCGATGCCACTGGCCTCGATCATGCCCATCACGGCCAGGTTGTCGAACCGGGGCGATAGGATGTTGAGGTAGAGCTGCGGCGCCATGCCCTGCCAGTTGAGCAGGCTGTGGTCGATGAAGGGGTAATGCAGCTTGTACCCGGTGGCGCAGAGCACCAGGTCGTAGTCCTGCGCGCTGCCGTCCTTGAAGTGCACCGTGTGACCTTCAAAACGCGCGATATCGGGCTTGACGTGGATGTCGCCATGGCCCAGGTGGTGCAGCACCAGCGAGTTGACCACCGGGTGCGACTCGTACATCTTGTAGTCGGGCTTGGGCAGGCCAAAGCGCGCAGGGTCGCCAGTGAACCATTGCAGCACCACGCTGTCCACCTTCTGCTTGAGCCAGGGCGGCATCTTGAACTTGCCGCCCAGCGTGTCTGCGGGCTTGCCGAACACATACTTGGGGACAAAGTAGTAGCCGCGCCGCACCGAGATGTCCACGCTGCGCGCGTAGTGCACCGCGTCCACCGCAATGTCGCAGCCCGAGTTGCCCGCGCCCACCACCAGCACGCGCTTGCCTTTGAACAGCTCGGCGCTCTTGTAGGCGCTGGTGTGCAGCAGCTCCCCGTCAAAGTGCCCCTCAAAGCGCGGCATGCTGGGTTCGGCCAGCGTGCCGTTGGCAATCACCACGCCCTTGAACTCTGCCGTTTGCGCGGGCCCACCGTGCTGCGTCCACGTCACGCGCCACAGCGGCGCAGTGCCCTCCCCCACCGGCTCGACCCGGAGCACGCGCGTGCCAAACCAGAAGTGCTGGCGCAGGCCAAAGTGCTCTGCAAAGTCGAAGAAATATTGGCGCATGTCCCGGTGGCTCGGATAGTCGGCCACTTCGGGGCGCATGGGGAACTCGGTGAACTCCGTGGTGTGCTTGCTGGAGATCAAGTGCGCCGATTCGTAGACCGTGCTGCGCGGGTTGTCGATGTTCCACAAACCACCCACATCGGTGTGTGCTTCAAAGCCCTGAAAAGGCACACCTAGCTTCTGCAGATTGCGCGCCGCAGCCAGCCCGCTGGGGCCGGCGCCGATGAGGGCGATGTGGCAGCGCATGTCCTGTGCGAGCGGCGTCGAAGGGCTTGTCTCCGTCATCGTTGTTGTTGTCGTCATTCGCTTTTTTCTCTCAGGTGTCGATGTTCTTGTCTTCGCGCACGGGCAACCCCGGAATGGCGGTGGCCCCCGCCTCGCCCACGCGCGGCTTGCGCGGCTGGCCCAGCAGCAGCCGGTCGTGCAGGGCATCAGGCAACAGGTTCAACAGGCGCGCCAGCCAGCCGATGCGCGCGGGCAGCACGATGTGGGTGCGCCCCCGGGCCACAGCGGCCAGCAGGGCACGCGCGGCGTCCTCGGGCTCCATCAGGCCGGGCATGGCAAAACGGTTGCCTGCCGTGAGCGCGGTGCGCAGGTAGCCAGGGCTGACCGTGCTCACAACGATGGAATCGCCGCGCAGCTCGGCACGCAGACTCTCCAGGTAACGGATGAGCCCGCCCTTGCTGGCGCAGTACGCGCCATTGCCCGGCATGCCCCGCCAGCCCGCAATGCTGGCCACCCCCACCAGCGCGCCGCGCCGCTGCGCGCGCAGGGCCGACACAAAGGGCTGGAAGGTGGTGGCGGCGCCCAGCAGGTTGATCTCCAGCATGCGCCGCATCACAACCAAGTCGTCGACCTGGGCGGTGTCAAAACCCCCGGCCACCCCGGCATTGGCGATGACGAGGTCAGGCGTTCCCCGGCGGCCCATCCAGTCGGCGGCCATGGCCTGCATGGCGGTGGTGTCGGCCACATCGGGCGTGTAGACGGCGCAGCGCTCTGGCGCCAGCGCGGCCAGGGTCTCCAGCACGGGCCGGCTCAGGCCCACCAGCGCCACGGCGGCGCCCTGGCCGATCAGCTCGCGCGCCAGCGCCTGGCCCAGCCCGCCACAGGCGCCGGTGAGCACTACGTTCTGGAAAAAGGCGGTCATGAAGCTCCCGGTGAATTGGGTTTGCAGCTTAGCCACAATGCTGAATAATCCCGAAATGTTTTATGAATTCGTCTCGAATTCCGAGATTTGTGATCAACACACCGCCCAGCCTGCGCTTGTTTGAACTGCTGGAAACGATGTGCGCCCAGGGCCAGCCCTTCAGCCTGGGCGATGCCATCGAGGCCACCGGCTGGCCCAAGCCCAGCGTGCACCGCATGCTGGGCCAGCTGGAGGCCGGTGGCCTGCTGGCGCGCGAGCCAGACGGGCGGCGCTACACCCCCGCACCACGTCTGCTGCGCCTGGCCGAAAGCACGCTGAGCGCGGGCACCCAGCATGGGGTGCGCCACGCTGTGCTGCGGCAACTGGTGGCAGACATTGGAGAAAGCTGCAACCTCACGGCGCTGAGCGGCGCAGAAGTGATCTACCTGGACCGGGTGGAGTCAGCCTTTCCGCTGCGCATGGAACTGCGGCCTGGCACCCGGGTGCCCATCCACTGTTCGGCCAGCGGCAAGCTGTTTCTGGCCCACCTGTCGTCCGCACGCCGGGCCGCCATCCTGGACGGCCTGCCCCTCACCCGCCACACGGCCACCACCCTGACCGACCGCGCCGCTCTGGAAGCAGAGCTAGAGCAGATCCTGCGGCAAGGCTATGCCACGGACGCCGAGGAGTTTGTGGACGGCCTCGTCTGTGTGGCCGTGCCCGTGTTGGCCGGTGGGCGGCGCCAGGTGCGCAGCGCCGTGGCACTGCAGGCACCCTCTGCCCGCATGCCACTGACGCGGGCGCTGCAACTGGTGCCCCGGCTGGGAGAAGCCGCACAGGCCTTGGGCCGGACCTGGGCTTGAGCCATCACGCAACAACCCCTGACGCATTCACCATCTGCGCTCACCATGCCACTGAACTACCTCGACTTTGACTACAGCGAAGACGCTGACGGCAACGGCACCCTGGATGCCATGGCCAGCGTCTTGCCCGCGCAACTGCCTGCCTTGCAGAACGAGATCGCTGCCGTGCTGGCCTGGGCGCATGCGCACTGGCCCGGCGCCTGCGCACCGCAGGAAGACGGCGGCGCGTGGCACTATGACCTGCACGGCGTGCAAGAGGTGCAGAGCCCCTTGACCTTGTCATTTGACGATGCGACGGGGCAACTGCACATGACCACAGGCAGTGCCGCGCCACCGCGCACCACGCTGACCCTCACCCTCAGTGGCAGCAGCGACTTCTGTACCGCTTTGCGCGAAGCCTTCGATATGGAATGAGCCTCCTCCTCATGGCCTCTTCCCCAGCCAATTCAAAGGGTTAACCCCAATTAGCGACCAAAAGCCCCACGTTGCAAACAGGTTAGTGCGCCAGCCCACGCTTTCCTGAGGTCCAGCGCTACAGTTGCGACTCATTAGTTCAACCCGAGACTGGAGAGTTTCATGCTGTCACGCCGTCACTTCCTGGGCGCAAGCCTGGCCACCACCGTTTACGCTGCGGGCTCGTTCGTGCCCGTGTGGGCGCAGAACGCACCCAATTTCGGCACGCCCACCTTGCCCAGCCCTGGTTTCCGTCGCATGAAGGTGGGAGACGTGGAGGTGATCGCACTGAACGATGGCATCACTCGCCGCCCTTTGGGGGAAGAATTTGTGAAGAACGCACCGCTGGCCGAAGTGCGTGCGC
The DNA here is from genome assembly GCF_001427445.1 of Acidovorax sp. Root568. Classification (NCBI taxonomy): domain Bacteria; kingdom Pseudomonadati; phylum Pseudomonadota; class Betaproteobacteria; order Burkholderiales; family Comamonadaceae; genus Acidovorax; species Acidovorax sp. Root568. The sequence continues at coordinate 42,010 of NZ_LMGP01000020.1, forward strand.
TGCTCGCATCGCAAGGACTGCCCACCGACTACATCGATGTGCCGTACACCCCCTTCCTGGTGGTGGCGGGCGCACGCAAGATCCTGATCGATACCGGCCTGGGCGAGTTTGGTGGTGCCACCACCGGCAAGCTGCTGGACAGTCTGCGCGCTGCGGGCATGCAGGCCTCAGACATCGATACCGTGCTCGTCAGCCACTACCACGGCGACCACATCAATGGAATCCGCAACAAGGCGGGTGAGTTGGTGTTTCCGAAAGCCAAGGTGATGGTGCCTGCAGCCGAACATGCCTTCTGGATGGACGACGCGCGCATAGCCGCCGCCCCCGCCGGCATGAAGGGTGCGTTTGACAATGTGCGCCGCACCTTTGCCACCATGCCAGCCGATACGCTGGTGCGGTTTGAAGCGGGCACCGAGGTTGCGCCAGGCATCCAGTCGGTGGCCGCCTACGGCCATACGCCGGGCCACACGTTGTTCGAGTTGAAGTCGGCAGGCCAGAACTTCTTCTATGTGGCAGACCTGACCAACGTGCCCGCATTGTTCGCGCGCAATCCCGACTGGGCCGTGACCTTTGACATGGACGCAGAGGCTGCGCGAAAGGTCCGCCGCGAGGTGTTCCAGCGCATCACCACCAGCAATGCCATGCTGGGTGGCTTCCACTTCCCCTTCCCTGCGTTTGGTCGCGTAGCAGCAGCGGGCAATGGCTATGCCTTCCAGCCAGCTGCCTGAGGCCGAAGCAGCCGGGGATCAGGCTGCGACGCAAGGTACGCGCGTCACACGTCGCACCTTGCTGGGCAGGGGCGCGGCAGGCGCACTGGGTAGCGGACTGGCCCTCACAGCCCTGCAGACCTGGGCAGCCCAGGAAGCGGGTGCCGAGGTCTTGCTGCGCCAGGGCGGAGTGGTGGCGTTGTTTCGCCACGCGCTGGCCCCCGGCACCTTCGATCCCCCGGGTTTCCGCCTGGGCGACTGCAGCACCCAGCGCAACCTGAACGATGAAGGCCGGACCCAGGCCCGGCGCATTGGCGAGTGGTTCCAGACACGGCAATTGCGTCCGGAGAAGGTGCTGTCAAGCCCCTGGTGCCGCTGCATCGACAGTGCCACCCTGGCTTTCGGTGCACCACAGGTGTGGACGGCTCTGGGTTCGCCCAGGGGCTACTCCGAGACCACGGGTGAGAGCCACCTGCGCGAACTGCGCCAGGCGCTGGCCGCAGCATCTGCGCGCAATGGCCGGTTTGAGGTGTGGTTCAGCCACATGTTTGTGCAGTCCGATCTGGCACGCGACAGCACCAGCTCGGGCGATGCGCTGATCTTGCGAGCCCCTCGAGGTGGCGACGTGCAGGTGCTGGCGAAGCTCTCGGTCACCGGATCAACCTGACCAGCGCCTGCTGATGCTGGCGGGAGATCGCGCTCCCGCGCACCGTGGTGCACGGGCCATCGGACTACACGCTGGCGATGCCCTGGGGCGTATCCTGAAGATTCCCAGCCCTGCCAGATACCCCGGCGCGGCGCACACCCAGGAGCCGCCGATGACACCGTCCCACACACTGGGTGAACCCGCAGCCTGCAGGCCACGTCGCTGAGAGCTGCTATGGCCTTCCTCTCCAGTGCCCCTCGCCTTACCACCGCGTCCAACGAGCCTGCGCGATGGCCCGCGAATACCGGCGCGCCCTTGGCGCAGGCAATCCCAGGCAGCCAGCGTGGTGTTCGCATGGACCTGCAGATTGACCTGCGCTATGAGATCGACAGCTACGGCGCCGATTTCGTGTTCAACATCCACGCCGCACAAACACCCCACCAGATCGTCCACAACGAGCGCCTGGTGCTCAGCCAGGACATTCCCCACCAGATCAACACAGACCCTGCGACGGGTAACCGCTATCTCCGGCTGCATGGCGAGCCCGGCATGCTGGAGCTGACCTACAGCGCTACGGTGGACATCCGCCACCACCGTGCCGACCCCACCCAACTGGCCGAGGTGCCTGTGCGGCACCTGCCGCCGCATGTGATGGGCTACATCTACCCCAGCCGATATTGCCAGTCTGACCGCCTGCTGCGGCTGGCCCTGAACGAGTTCGGCGCCTTGTGGCAGGGCCACAGCCGCGTGCAGGCTATCCGTGACTGGGTGAACCGGCATGTGGCGTTCACGTCCAACACCTCCAACTCCAACACCTCGGCCGTCGACACGCTGGTGGAACAGGTCGGGGTGTGCCGGGATTTCGCCCACCTGATGATTGCACTGTGCCGCGCCGTGAATATTCCGGCCCGCTTCACCACGGGCACCGACTACGGTGCCGACCCAGCGCTGGGCCCGCCGGACTTTCATGCCTACGTGGAGGTGTATCTGGGCGACCGCTGGTATCTGTTCGACCCCTCCGGCACGGCCATCCCCATGGGGCTGCTGCGGTTTGGCACCGGCCGAGATGCCGCCGACGTGGCGTTTGCCACCATCTTTGGCGGAGTGCGGGCACAGCCCCCCACCATCCACACCCGCGCGGTGGAGGACCCTGCTCAGGGGTGGGTGCTGCCGCACCACTGCGCCGAGGCGCTGTCCACCGACCAGGGGACGTCTTACGGGGCGCGTTTCGTCGCGCAATAGGGAGTTCGACCTTCCGCCTGCCGCCTCTGGCGGGGGCGGCAGAAAGGCCTGTTGGCCACCCCTGATTGCGGCTGTGGCCTAATATGCCCCTTTTCTCCACTTTCTCAGAGACCTACCATGGGCAACAAGATCGTCACCGAAGCAGACCGCAAGCGCACCCCCCAACCCAAGCCAATGCCCGGCGTGACGCTGAACACCCCTGGCCGTGGTCAGCGTGTGAGCCTGGAGCGTGGTGTCGCCACGCGCAGCAAGAAGAACCCTGGCAAGCGCTCGCGCAAGGGCGGCTGATCAGCCCTCCGGGGGCGCTGCGGCGCCCCGCCAGCACCCACAAAAAAAGCCCTCGTCAGAGGGCTTTTTTTGCGGGCGATACAGCCGTCTATTGCAACGGGGCCGGCATGGTTTCCACGTGGCCTCTGGCGGGCAGGATGATGTGAAACGCTGCACCGCTGGCCGGAACGTTCTCGGCAAAGATCCGCCCGCCCATGGCCTCGACGATCTTGCGGCAGATGGCAAGGCCCAGGCCAGTGCCCCCAGATCCATCCTTGGTTTTGCTGGACTGCACAAAGGCCTCAAAAATGCTCTGCAGCTCTGAAGGAGGGATGCCCGGGCCCTCATCCCGTACCACCAGATGCGTCTGGCCCTGCGGGTCCGCGTAGCCCTCCAGGGTGATCGTGCTGCCAGGCGGCGAAAACTTGATGGCGTTGGCCACCACGTTGCGGATCACCTGCTGAAACCGCAACGGGTCGGCCTTCGCCACCAGCGGAAGGTCAGGCATGCGCAAATCCATCATCAGGTGGCTGCGCTCCAGCAAAGGCTCCAGCTCCCGGATCACCGGGCGCACCACGCCGCGCAAGTCGATGCGCTCCATGTGGAATGTGCCCACCGTGCTCTCCAGCTTGGAGACATCTAGCAAGTCGTTCACCAGCGTCAACATGCGCTGGCCCGCAGAATGGATGTCTTCAAACATGCCCGCCAGCTTGGGCTGCGCGCGACCACGCAGCATGCCCAGTTCGGCATAGCCCAGAATGGACTGCAGCGGCGTGCGCAGCTCGTGGCTCATGTTGGCCACAAACTCCGACTTGGTGCGGGATGCCTCCTCGGCCGCGTCACGCGCCTCCCGGGTGGCGCGCTCGGCCTCACGGAACTCGCTCACATCCATCAGGATGGTGAGCACACCTGTGACTTGGCCGTGCTCATCGGCAATGGCCGCCTTGGCCAGGCGCGTGTCGCGGCGCGATCCGTCGCCATGGCGCACCTGGGTCTCGACGAGGGCACGCCCCCCCCAGCGCAGCAGCTGCTTGTTGGCCGACTTATGTACGTTTGCCTCGTCTGGCGGCAGGCACTCGTCAAAGGCCTTGCCCAACACGGCGGTGCGAGTACGGCCTTTGTATTCCTCCCAGGCCTTGTTCACGCGCACAAAGCGGTTCTGGGCGTCAGTCACAGAGATGGGCAGCGGGTTGGTGTCCAGCAGCAGATCCTGAAACGCAATTTGGGCCTGTAGCTGTTGCTGGGCCATCCAGCGCTTGGTTTCATCCACCGCGCTGCCCGCAAAACCAATCACACGCCCGGCAGCCACCAGAGGCACCACTGCCACCTGGAACATCATCTCCTTGCCCTCGGCAGAGCGGGACACCACCTGGCATACCCGCACTCCATCCGGCGACCGGGGGTCGATGGCCCGCGCCACATCATTGCGGCTTTGTGGCTCGACCAGGTCGTGCAGACGTTTGCCAATGGCACGGTCAGGCGCCGTGCCCGTCATCACAGTCCAATGGGCATTCACATAGGTGATCACGCCCTGCGCATCGGTACGAAAAATCAGCTCTTGCACGCTGCGCATCAGCACCGACAGATCCCGCTCGTTGCGGGCAATGCGGGCCTGTGCAGCGTCAATGGCCAGCCGCGCCCGCTCACGGGTGCGCAGGCCACGCCACACGGCAAAGGTCAGGCCCAGCACCAGGGCCACCAGGGCCAGGCCAATACCGATCAGCGCGCGGGCATCCGCCAGCCAGCTCTGCACGGCTGTTCGGTACGAGGTCTCGACCACCACCACCAGCGGCATGGCGGCAGAGGCCCGAAAACTGACGACCTGCCGCTCACCCAGCACACCCACGCCCAGGTAGGTGGCGTGCTCCTGCCGGGGCAGGAACTGGCTGAAGACGGGGATGTTGTTCACCCGCGTACCTGCCAGAGCAGCTGCGGCCCCCGAAGTGGCCAACACCTGGCCGTTGTACGAGGTCACCACCGAGTCAAAAACCTCGGACTCCAGCGTCAGGTGCTGAAAGTTGGACAGCGAGTCGGGATTGACCAAAGCCACCAGCACCAGCGCCTGCCCTGCTTCGTTCTTGTAGCCGTGCATCACAGGGATAAAAGCGACACCCGCAGGAGCCGCCGCCGCTGCGCCTCCCAGCCGCACACTTTGTAGGCTGCGGCCCGGGGTGAGGCCGCCCTGAACCGTCCGCCCCACGGCCACCAGAGGGCCGAGCTTGGCCAGGTCCACAAAACTCTCGGCATCGCCGGGCTGGGTGCTGGCGACCACTCGCCCACCAGCGTCCACCACGGCCAACCCCCGAAGAAATGAAAGCGCCGCCAGCGCCTGGCCCAGGGCATCTTGCATACGCCGGGGTTCCGAGGCCACCGTCGTGAGGGCTGGCGATGTGGCCAGCGACTCCAGCGCCAGTTCGGCCGTCTGCATGGTGCGCGTAGCCTGATCCTCCAGCACCCGAGCCAGCATGGCGGCATGGTTCTGGTGGCTGGTACGCACCGTGCGAAAGTCGTTCACGGCCAACGCGCCGACGGCCACCAGTGCCGCCAATGCCGACAGCCCTCCGGTGATGAGGACCAGATGGCTGGTCTGCGACACCCACGTGCGCAGCCTGGTCCAGACCGAAGGGAGCGCCTGGAGGTCGGCCATATCAGCGCACCACGATGGCGTTCAGGCCATTTTGAGAGGCCGCGCGCTGCAGGCGGCCGTCGGCCTTGATGCGCGCCACAAAGGCATCCACCGTAGCCAGCCAGGCGGCATCGCCGCGCTTGACTGCATAGCCATAGGGCAGCACCGAAAATGGTTCGGGAGACTCGATGAGCCGGGCCCAGTCGGCGTTGTCCATCAGGCGCCGGCTGTAGGGGTAGTCGGTCATGAACACGTCAATGCGCCCGGCAGTCAGTTCGCGCTCGCGGGTGGCGGGCAGTTGGATGCGCACCAGTGTGGCCTGCTTGAGGCGCTGGGCCATGATGGGTTCCATGAATGTGCCTGCCTGCACGCCCACCAACACACCCGGCTTGTCAATGTCGGCCCACTGCTTGATGACCGTATTGGATTTGGTGGTGATGCCGTAAATGTCGCTGCGCATGTAGGGCTGGGTAAAAGCCAGCTTTTCCATCCGCTGGGGCAGCATGCCGATGGCAAACATGGCCACATCGCAACGGTCCTGGTTCAGGTCGTCAATGAGGGTGGGAAAAGAAGAGTCCACATATTCGACCCTGGCCTTGAGGTCGCGCGCCAGCTCGGCAGACAGGTCGATGTCGATACCCCCGAGTTGCTGTGTACGCGGGTGCCTGTAGGTCACGCCGTAGTAGTCCGGCCAGACACACACACGCAACACCGACTGGCTCTGGATCCGCTCGGCCACAGGCCCCGCCAGCGCGCTGGTCGCACAAACGGCCAGAGCCACGCGGGTGACGGTCAACGCCCACGGTTTCAGCCACTGCATCATCGTCATCATCATTGAGAATCCTTGAATCAATAACACCACCGTGCCCGCAGTGGCCTGCCGCTGAGCGGTCAGAAAAAAGGGGATCAGGGCGCGTCGATCAGTGCATCAAAAGAGGGACATTCCTGCGTGATCTTGCAACGCAGCGCATCGATGGCTTCAGCATGCGCCAAAAACGTGTCCACGATCACCGGGTCGAAAGCACGGCCGCGCTCGGCCGCCAGCATCTCCAGCGCCACCGGCACCGCAAAGGCAGGGCGGTACACCCGGTCCATGGTCAGCGCGTCAAAAAAATCCACCACGGCGGTGATGCGGCCCGACAAAGGAATCGACTCTCCCGACAGGCCCGCCGGGTAGCCTTGGCCGTCGTAGCGCTCGTGGTGCGTGAGCGCCACCTCGGCCGCCATGCGAAACACTGGAATGTGCGAACGCCCCAGGATCTCGGCACCCATCGCGGCGTGGCAGTTCATGGTCTGGCGCTCTTCTGGGGTGAGCTTGCCGGGCTTCTTGAGCACGCTGTCGGGGGTGCCGATCTTGCCGATATCGTGCATGGGCGCGGCCTTGCGCAGCATGCGTGCGTAGCCCACCGTCTGCCCCAGAGCCAGGGCCAGGGCCTCGGCCAGGTAACCAATGCGCACGATGTGCACGCCGGTGTCATCGTCCTTGAGGTCGGCCGCAGCCGACAGGTGCAACAGTGCGGCGTGGTGCGCGCGGGTGACCTCGCGCAGGGCTTCATTCCGCTCTCGATACATGCGCCCGAAGTCGCGCACAAAACTCTCCATCTGAGCTGCAGCAGCCTCATCAAAGCAACGTGCATCGATGGGCTGCGCCAGCAGTTCGTGCTCGGGTCGAGGCACGGAGGTCACAGCGCTGCCTCCATGCGGTAGATGGTTTCCAGAACCTGCAGAGTGCTGAAGGGCTTCATCAGGTAGTCGTCGGCTCCCGCCGCGAAGCCTGCCGCCCTGTCGTCCGACTGCACCCGGGCCGTCAACATGATCACCTTGGTGTGGCGCATGTCCGGGTCGGACTTGATGCGGCGGCAAACATCCAGGCCGTTAAGGGTGCCCGGCATCATCACATCCAGCAGCACGATGTCCGGCTGCAACTCACTGGCCAGCAGCCAGCCCGCATCGCCCGTAGCGGCTTCGTGGATCTCAAAGTCATCAAACTCCAGCGTCATCTTGAGCAGTTTGCGGATATCGATGTGGTCTTCGACGATCAGGATCTTTTTCATGGCGGTAGCCTTTGTGGGGCCGGGAATCGGCTTGGAATACAAAAAAACACGCTTTAACGTGATTTCTTGCCATTGATTGAATCATATCAATCATTTTTATCAAATGCAAGTCGAGTAAAAATTAAAATTAGGAGAAAATGCGTGATCTATGCAATCTGACAATTCCCTCGCGGAGCACGCCATGGCGGACCACTACACCACGCTGGAAGTCGCCAAGATGCTGGGCATGGCCGTGCGGTCGGTCCAGCTGATGGTGGACCGCAACGAACTTGAGGCCTGGAAGACCCCTGGCGGGCACCGTCGCATCTCGCGTGCATCGGTGGAACGCTGGATGACCGCCCATGGCGCCGGTGGCGCTACCCAGGCACCCGCCGTCGGCGCTCCAGTCGCCGCCCGCGCGCCCCTGGCCGCACCGGTGGCACCTGCCAAAGGGCATGCACCACAAATCCTGCTGATCGAGGACTCCATCCATTTCCAGAACCTCGTGGGCCTCATCGTGCAGCAGCACCTGCCAGGAGTGCAGTTGCATGTGGCGAACGATGGCATCACCGGCCTTGCGCTGTATGGGCAGATTCAGCCCGAGGTGCTGATCGTGGACATCCTGCTGCCAGGCATCGACGGCGCCACCCTGATCACCACGCTGCGCTCGCACCCCCAATTTGCGCGCAGCCACCTCATCGTGGTCACCTCGCTCGACGAGCAACAGCGCGAGCCGTATGCATTTGCCTTGCAGGGTGTGAAGGTGATCCACAAGCCCCGGCTGGTGGCCGAGTTACCTAGCGCTCTGGCCGCGTGCATTCCACAGGCCCAGGTATCCGCATGAGCGCGCCCAAGGTCCTGCTCGTGGAAGACGACAGCTCCATCGCACGCTTTGTGCAGATGGCGCTCGAGGAACTTCCCATCGAGCTGGTGACCTGCGCCAACGTGCCTGACGCCATGCAGGCGCTGCATGCGGGAGGCGTGGAACTCATCATCACGGACCTTATGCTGCCGGGCGAGTCCGGCATTGACCTGGTACAGCGGCTGCTGCAAGAGCCTGTGCACGAACGCCGAATTCCGGTGGCGGTATTCAGCGCGGGCCTGACGCCGCCAGTGCGCGAGCAACTCCAGGCCATGAAGGTGTGGCGCATGCTGTCCAAACCTGCATCGGTGGCAGAGCTGGAGGCCTGCGTAACCGATGCGCTGGCGCTGGTGGCGGATACCCCTGCCAATGCGCCAGCCACAACAGCCACGCCTGCCGATGAAGCGGCCGACGATGAGGCTAAGGCCATTGCCACCCACTTTGCGGGCGACGAGTTTCTGTTCAAGGCCTACTGCGCGAGTTGCCTGCAGCAGTTCCCTACCGACGTGCGGCAAGGTGACGCGGCCTGCGCAGCGCAAGACTGGCCGGCGCTGCGGCGCCTGGCACACAGCCTGGCCACCGTGCTGCTCACCCTGGGCCATCCGACGCAGAGCGTGCGCGCCCGCCAGCTGGAAAACGCAGCCGCCCAGTCTGCCGCAGAGGCATGCCAGGAACATTGGCGCATGCTGCGCGCTTTCCTGCTGCAACTCTGATCCCACGCCAGCAGCCCGGCTGGCCACCAACCGCCCTGGCCTTGAAGAGGCCCGATGACGGGCGATTCACCCACCCCATCGCCGTCTCCGGAAGGCGAACGTGAAGACCCATGAGCAAGCCGGGGTGGACCCTTTTTTCTGAAACGTAACCATTCAGAGCAAAAAATAACCAATTTGTCTAATATTTAAACAATTGGTTTCAATCGCCTCAAATGCGGTGTGAAGCTCTCCTCCACCCCCGTCTCAGGCAGCGCTCCATGGACCCCACCGTCGTTTCCGAATACCGCCCCCACCTTGTCGCCATCTCGTTCGCATTGGCGTTCATTGGTTCATTGATCGCGCTGATGGTCACGCGCCGCATCCGCCACAAGGACGGCTCGCTCAACCGCGCAGCCACGTTGACGGCCGGCGTGGCGCTGGGCGGCATCGGGGTGTGGTCCATGCACTTTGTGGGTATGGTGGCTCTGCGGCTGGACGTCGCCAGCAGCTACGGCATCGTTGAAAGCGCGGTGTCTCTGCTGGTGGCCGTGGCCTGCACTTCGGCTGCACTCATCGTGGTGTCCAAGGCCCCCCGGGAGCTGGCACGGATTCTGGGCGCAGGACTGCTGCTGGGCCTGGGTGTGGCGGGCATGCACTACCTGGGCATGTACGGCATGAAGATTGGCGGCTACATCCACTGGGACCTGCGCACCGTGGCGCTGTCGGTGCTGATTGCGGTGGCAGCAGGCACGGCTGCCCTGTGGCTGGCCTTCAACACCCGCCGCCTGGGCAGCCGCGTGGGGGCCGCCCTGCTAATGGCCACCGCCGTGTGCGCCATGCACTACACCGGCATGGGCGCGGCCGAGTTCGTCTGCACCACCCCCAACCGTTTTGCCACCGTGCAGGGCGTCGGGCTGGTCAGCTCGCTGGGCCTCGGCCCCATCGTGGCCGCCTGCGCATTTGCCATGGCCGTGCTGATTTCGGTGGATCTGTATGTGCAATGGATGCAACGCTCCATCGGCCAGCAGCGCCGCCGTGAGGCCTGAACCAGACAGCAACCGCAAAACAAGGGCTGCACCAGGGTGCATTCGGCCCACTCTTCAATAAGATGGCGACCATGATCACCCTGCACCACCTCGAAACCTCGCGCTCGCAACGCATTCTCTGGCTGCTGGAAGAGCTGGGTGTGCCCTACGAGCTCAAGATCTACCCACGCGACAAGGCCACCAAGCTGGCCCCGCCTGCGCTCAAGGCCATTCACCCCCTGGGCAAGTCGCCAGTCATCACCGATGGTGAGGAAGTGATTGCCGAGTCGGGCGCCATCATCGAATACCTGGTGGACACCTATGGCGAACAGGCCCGTGGCGACCTGGCCCACCTGCAGCCAGCAGCCCGCACCGCCGAGCACCGCCAGTGCCGCTTCTGGATGCACTACGCCGAGGGCTCGCTGATGAACTGGCTGGTGATGAAGCTGGTGTTCAAGACCATCCCCACGCAGCCCATGCCGTTCTTCGTGAAGCCCATTGCGCGCGCCCTGTGCGGCACGGTGCAGCAAAAGCTCATCGACCCCAACGTGGACACGGCGCTGGCGTTCATTGAAGAGCACCTGGGCACCCACCGCTGGTTTGCGGGGGAGCACCTGACCATGGCGGACTTTCAGATGAGCTTTGCGGTGGAGGCACTGATGTCACGCGCTAACGACGCAAGCCGCTGCCCGCACCTGCAGGCCTACCTGGAACGCATGCACGCACGCCCGGCCTACCAACGGGGCATCGCCAAGGGCGGCCCGGTGGTGATCGAGGCCTGAACGCACGCCACCACCATGTCTCGCTACGCGATTCTTTTTGTGTGCATGGGCAACATCTGCCGCAGCCCCACAGCCCACGGCGTGTTCCGCCACAAGATCATCCACAGCGGCCTGGCGCACAGTGTGGTGGTGGACTCGGCAGGCACGCACAACTACCACCCCGGCGAGCCGCCCGACACCCGCACCCAGCGCCACGCGGCGCAGCGCGGTTATGACCTTTCGGACCTGCGGGCACGGCAAATCATTGATGCCGACTTTGCCCGCTACGACCTGATCCTGGCCATGGACTGGGACAACCTGGCCCTGGCGCAAGACCAATGCCCGCCTGCACACGCGCACAAGCTGCGGCGCATGACGGAGTTCTGTCTGCAATTCGACAGCCCGGTGGTGCCCGACCCGTACTACGGCGGCAGCCAGGGGTTTGAGGAGGTGCTGGACCTGGTGGAAGACGCCTGCGAAGGGCTGCTCAGGCACGCGCAGCGACAACTGCAGGCGCAGGCGCAGGAACCCAAAGCCCGGCACTGACCTGCTTGCGTGGCTACCGCACTCCGCACACCAGGGCGCCGGGGTCGTTGTGCGCCTGCTCGCGGTCGTTCTTGGCCTGGGCCACTTCCATGTCGCGCGGCAGGGTCACGCCGTTCTTGACGGCCAGGATCTCGGCCATCACGCTCACCGCGATTTCGGGCGGTGTCTTGCTGCCGATGTAGATGCCAATGGGCCCGCGCAGGCGCTGCAGACTGGCTTCGGTCTGGTCAAAGTGCTCGATCATGCGGGCGCGCCGCGCCTCGTTGTTGCGGCGCGATCCGATGCCGCCCACGTAGAACGCCTCGGTGCTCAAAGCCTCCAGCAGCGCCAGGTCGTCCAGCTTGGGGTCGTGCGTGAGGGCCACCACGCAGGTGCGGCGGTCAGGCTTGAAGGTCAGCACCACATCGTCGGGCATGTCGCTCACCACGGTGGCACCCGGCACGCTCCAGCTGCCCCGATACTCCTCGCGCGGGTCGCACACCGTCACGGCAAAGCCGTTGAACAAGGCCATGGTGGCCAGGTACTCGGTGAGCTGCCCCGCCCCGATCAGCAGCATGCGGTACTCGGGCCCGAAGGTGTTGGTGAGCTGCTGTGCATCCACCTTCAGATCCTCGGGTGCCTGCGCAGGCGCCAGGGTCACTGCGCCATCGGACAGGCGCACGGTGCGCTGCACCAGGCGCCCGGCGGCCAGCTGGGCAATCAAATCGGCCAGCAGAGCGGGATCTGGGTCGTATTCCAGCAGCAGCTCCAGCGTGCCGCCACAGGGCAGGCCAAAGCGGTGTGCTTCGTCGGCGCTGATACCGTATTTGACAAACGATGGCGGCCCGCTGGGGATGCGGTGCTCGGCACCGTCTGCCGCAGCGCCCGCCTGGGCATAGGCGCGGGTGTGGCGGTCGATCAGGTCGTCCTCAATGCACCCGCCCGACACCGAACCCACCACCGCGCCGTCTTCGCACAGCGCCATGATTGAGCCCACCGGCCGTGGCGACGAGCCCCACGTGCGCACCACCGTGGCCAGCAGCGCACGGCGCCCTGCGGCACGCCAGCCCTGCAGCGTGCGCAGCACGACGACGTCCAAATTTTCCATGACTCACTTCCTTCCGGTACCCATAGCACTCAACCCCGATTGAACCACCAGGCCAGCAGTACGAGGGCCGCCACGCCAACACCCCACATCCACGCAGGGATACCGCCGCCCTGGGTGGCACTCCCTCCTTCCACGGCGCCCGGCTGGGTGACGGCATCGGCACTGGCTACTGCATCTGCCGGGGCGGCTTCAGCACGCGGAAAGCGGCGCTGCATCTCGTCGTCAAACCGTTTGAAGAAGTCTTCGGCCATGCTCTTGGCGGCGCCGTCGATGAGGCGCTGGCCCAGCTGGGCGATCTTGCCGCCCACCGAGGCATGCACGGTGTAATGCAGCTCGCAGCTGGCCTGCCCCGACGCATCGGCGGGCAACGGCACCAATTTGACCTGGGCATTGCCCTTGCCAAAGCCCGCCACACCGCCGGAGCCGTCAAAGGCGATGTTGTAGCTCTCGGGCGGCACGATGTCGGACAGCGTGATCTTGCCGGCGAACTTGGCCGACACGGGCCCGATCTTGAGCGCCATGGCCACCGAATACTGGTTCTCGGCCGTGGGCTCGACCTTGTCGCAGCCGGGAATGCACAGCTTGAGCACCTCAGGGTCGTTGAGCGCCTCCCAGGCCTGTTGCTGGCTGACGGCAAGGGTTCGGCTGGCTTGCATTTCCATGGTGGGTCCTCTCGGTCTTCATTGGGTGTGGATGTTGTGGGAATTCAATCGGTCCGCTGCATGGCTGGGCTCGATGCGGTACGGGGCCGCGCCCTCATTGCCGCAGCACGCTTGCCAGGCCGGCGGCCAGGTCCTTCAGGTGGCTCAGGTTGTGCACGGCCACCATGCCGTGGGCCTGGCGGTGCAGGGCCGACGCACCGCGCGCCGTGGGGGCATACCCCTCGTAGCGCAGCAACGGGTTGAGCCACAGCAGGCGGCCACAGTGGCGGCGCAGCCATGCCAGCTCGCGCTCCAGCACCTCGGGGGCGCCCGTGTCCAACCCATCGCTGATCAGCAGCACCAGCGTGCGCCGCCCCACCAGGCGCCGCGCATGCTGCAGGCGCAACTGGCCCAGGCTGTCGCCCATGCGGGTGCCGCCCGCAAAGTCGGTGATGGCATGGCTGGACGTCTCCAGCATGGCGTCGGTGTCGGCGAGGCGGAAGGCGGGCGTGAGATCGGTCAAGCCAGTGCCAAAGGCAAACACGTCCCGGCGCACGGCAGCGCCGGTGTGGCGCGGCGCGGTGGCGGCGTGCAAGAAGGCCAGCAGTAAACGCGCGTAGCGCTCCATCGAGCCCGAAACGTCCACCAGCACCAGCAGCGGCAGCGGTTGCTGGCGGCGCTGCAGCAAGGGGATGTGCAGCACCTCGCCCCCACTGCGCGCCGCATGGTGCATGGCACCGGGCCAGTGCGGGCGGCTGCCGCGTGCGCCCGGCCGGGTGCGGCGGGCCGCGTAGTGAGGCAACGGCAAGGGCACATCGCGCGCCAGGCGCTCCACCAGGATGTATTCGCTGGCCGAGAGCTGGTTGAAATCCGCCTGCCGCAGGCGCTGCAGGTCGCTGGCCGTCATGGCGGCATCGAATTCGATCTTGTCTTCTTCGCGCGCGGGCGGTGCGTTGCGCGCGGCACGCACGGGCGCCAGTGCCTCGCTCACGCGCGGGCGGCGTTTGACGGGCTCGGCCTTGGATTCTGCGCTGGGCAGCATCTGCGCCAGCAGCTTTTGTGCGACGTTGGGATTGCGAAAGTAGGCATCGAACAGCTCGCGGAACACCATGCGGTCTTGCTCGCGGCTGACCAGCACGGCCTCCAGCGCAGCACCGAAGTCCTCGCGCTGCAGGCCCACCAGCATCACCGCCTGTTGGGCCAGCGCCATGCGGGCCGCATCCACCCGCACGCCCGCGCGGCGCAGCGTGCGGCCAAAGCCGCTCAGGTTGTCGGCCAGCTTGCCGGTGCGGGCATCGCCGAGTTGGGAGAACATCGCGCCCTCGGCCATCGGCCGGTTCTCATGCATCGGCATCGGCGGGTTGCAGCAACTGCACCGCCATGTCGCGGGTAAGCGCCGCCACATCCTCCCGCTGCTTGAACAGGATGCCTGCGGTATCGGACACCACCTCGGGGTCCACCACGATGGTGTCGAGCGCCACCAGCGCCTTGGCCCATTCCACGCTCTCGGCAATGCCCGGCGCGCGCTGGAAGGCGTTGGCAAACGGCTGGCTGCGCAGCCGCCCCACGAACTCTGCCACCTGCACGGCCAGCGCCTCGCTGGCACCGGGCACCTGCGCGCGGACGATGGCCAGCTCGCGCGCGCGCTCGGGGTAGTCCAGCCAGTGGTACAGGCAGCGGCGCTTGACGGCGTCGTGCAGATCACGTGTGCGGTTGCTGGTGAGCAGCGTGACCGGTGTGGCCGTGGCGCGCACCGTGCCGATCTCGGGGATGCTGACCTGGTACTCGCCCAGGTATTCGAGCAGGAAGGCCTCAAAGGGCTCGTCCGCGCGATCCACCTCATCGATCAGCAGCACGGCGCCCGGCGCTGGTGCCTGCAGCGCCTGCAGCAAGGGGCGGCGGATGAGGTAGCGGTCCTGGTACACCTCGCGCTCCACCTGCGCCATGTCGGCACTGCCCTGCCCTTCCGCTGCCCGCATGTGCAAGAGCTGGGCGGCGTAGTTCCACTCGTACAACGCCTCGCGCTGCTCCAGGCCGTCGTAACACTGCAGGCGAATGAGGCTGCGCGACAGCACTTCCGAGAGGGCTTTGGCCAGCGCCGTCTTGCCCACGCCAGGCTCGCCCTCCAGCAACAAAGGCCGCTGCAGCTTGAGCGCCAGAAACACCGCAGTGGCCAGGCGACGGTCGGCAAAATAGCCCACGCTTTGCAGGGCCTGCACCAGGGCGTCGATGGAAGCCGGAACCGGCGCGGCGTTCAATGAGTTCATTGCTATCCAATTCATAGCTGACAGCGAATATTCCTCTAGCGCTTGCAGCCAATTTCACTCAAAAACCCGCCAACGGGTGCCGTACCACGGTGGCGGGGTTGCCTTCACGTCATCCCAGCATTTGCTGCACAGCGCGCTGCGTTTGCACGCTGATGAGGTTGGCGCGGTAGGCGGCACTGGCGTGGATGTCGGCGTTCAGATCGTTCGCGTCGATCTTCACGCTGGCAGCCGACTGCGGCGTGAAACTCTGGTTGAGCGCCGCCTCCAGCCCCGCATGGCGGAACACGCTGCTGGCCGCACCGGTCACGGCCACGCGCACGCCGCTGTCGGTTTGCGCCACAAACACCCCCACCAGCGAGAAGCGCGAAGCCGCCTGCTTGAACTTCATGTACGCAGCGCGTTTCGGGATCGGGAAGCGGATGGCGGTGATGATCTCGCCCTCATCCAGCGCCGTGGTGTACATGCCCACAAAGAAATCGTCGGCCTGGATCTCGCGGCGGTTGGTGATGACCGTGGCGCCCAGGCCCAGCACCGCACTGGGGTAGCAGGCGGCAGGGTCGTTGTTGGCCACCGAGCCGCCCAGCGTGCCGCGTGCACGCACCTGGCGGTCGCCAATGTGGGCAGCCAGGTCGGCCAGCGCAGGGATGGCGGATTTCACATCCGCACTGGCTGCCACGTCGGCATGGCGCGTCATGGCGCCGATGACCAGCGCGTTGCCCTCGCGGCGGATGCCCGCCAGCTCGGCAATGCTGTTCAGGTCCACGATCTTTTCAGGGTTGGCCAGGCGCAGCCGCATGGACGGCAGCAGGCTTTGCCCGCCCGCGAGCAGTTTGCCGCCCTGGGCGATGAGCTGCGCGGCAGCGGCGGTGGAGGAAGGCGCTTCAAAAGTGAATGCGTACATGGTGGATCTCCTTATGCCTTGGCGTGTTGAATCGCTTCCCAGACGCGGTGCGGCGACGCGGGCATGTCGAAGTCCTTCACACCCAGGTGTCGCAGCGCATCCAGCACGGCGTTGATCACCGCCGGTGGCGAGCCAATGGCCCCGGCCTCGCCGCAGCCCTTGGTGCCCAGTGGGTTGTGGGTGCAGGGCGTGCACACATGGCCCAGTTTGAACTCGGGGAAGTCATCGGCACGTGGCATGGCGTAGTCCATGAAACTGCCGGTGAGCAGCTGGCCCGTTTCGCGGTCATACACACAGTTCTCCAGCAGCGCCTGGCCAATGCCCTGCACCAGTCCGCCATGCACCTGCCCTTCGACGATCATGGGGTTGATGATGGTGCCGAAGTCGTCCACCGCCGTGAACTTGTCCACCCGTGTGTGGCCGGTGGCGGGGTCCACCTCGACCTCGCAGATGTAAGTGCCTGCCGGGAAGGTGAAGTTGGTCGGGTCGTAGAACGCGGTTTCGTTCAGGCCCGGCTCCAGCACGTCCAGCGGGTAGTTGTGCGGCACATAG
Organism: Acidovorax sp. Root568; assembly: GCF_001427445.1. Lineage (NCBI taxonomy): Bacteria > Pseudomonadati > Pseudomonadota > Betaproteobacteria > Burkholderiales > Comamonadaceae > Acidovorax > Acidovorax sp. Root568. Next base: position 58,865 of record NZ_LMGP01000020.1, read on the forward strand.
GCTGCCAGCGACACCTGGCCGAACGGGATCTTCTTGTCGGTGCCACGCACCGTGAATTCGCCATTCGCAAAGTCGATGTCGGCATCGCTCGCTTCCATCAGGTGCGCAGCAATCTTTTTGGCCTTGGCCTCGATCTTGTCCAGCGCCTTCATGATGGCCGCGCCGCCCACGCTGATGGAGCGTGAGCCATACGTGCCCATGCCGAACGGCACGCGGCCCGTATCGCCGTGCACGATGTCCACGTTCTCCACCGGGATGCCCAGGCGCGCGGCCACCACCTGCGCAAAGGTGGTCTCATGCCCCTGACCGTGGCTGTGCGAGCCGGTGAACACCGTCACGCTGCCAGTGGGGTGCACACGGACCTCGCCGCATTCGAACAGACCTGCGCGTGCGCCCAGGGCGCCGGCGATGTTGGACGGCGCGATGCCGCAGGCCTCGATGTACGACGAATACCCAATGCCCCGCAGCAGCCCCTTGGCCGCGCTGGCGGCCTTGCGCTGCTCAAACCCGGCCACGTCGGCCAGCTTGTTCGCCCCATCCATGCAGGCCTGGAAGTCGCCGGTGTCGTACTGCAGCGCCACCGGCGTCTGGTACGGGAAGGCCTTGATGAAGTTGCGGCGGCGGATCTCGTCCTGCGGCAGTCCCATCTCCCACGCGCAGCGGGTGACCAGGCGCTCCAGCAGGTAGGTGGCCTCAGGGCGGCCTGCACCCCGGTAGGCGTCCACCGGTGCGGTGTTGGTGAACCACGAGTCCACCTCCACATACACCTGCGGCGTGCTGTACTGCCCCGCCAGCAACGTGGCGTACAGGATGGTGGGCACCGCGCTGGCAAAGGTGCTGAGGTAGGCGCCCAAGTTGGCGTGGGTGTGCACACGCAGCGCCAGGAACTTGCCGTCCTTGTCCAACGCCATCTCGGCGTGGCTCACGTGGTCGCGGCCGTGGGCATCGCTCAAGAACGCCTCACTGCGGTCGGCCACCCACTTGATGTTGCGGTTGAGCTTTTTGGACGCCCAGGTCAGGCACACGTCTTCGGCGTACAGATAGATCTTGGAGCCAAAGCCGCCGCCCACATCGGGCGCAATCACGCGCACCTTGTGCTCGGGCAGGCCCATCACAAAGGCCGTCATCAGCAGGCGCTCGACGTGCGGGTTCTGGTTGCTGACGTACAGCGTGTATTCATCGCTCGCGCGGTTGTAGCTGCCGATGGCGGCACGGGGCTCCATGGCGTTGGGGATCAGGCGGTTGTTGATCAGATCGAGCTGGGTGACATGCGCTGCGTTGGCAAACGCGGCGTCCACGGCGCCCTTGTCGCCGATGGCCCACTTGAAGCAGTGGTTGTCAGGCGCAATGTCGTGCAACGCCGCACCGGCCACGGCGCCCGATGCGGCATCGGCCACATTCACCACGGCAGGCAGCACGTCGTAGTCCACCTCCACCAGCTCGGCCGCATCGCGTGCCTGCTGCTGGGTCAGCGCCACCACCATGGCCACGTGGTCGCCCACATAGCGCACCTTCCCCTGCGCCAGGATGGGGTGTGGCGGCTCCTTCATGGGCTGGCCGTCAGTGCTGGTGATGAGCCAGCCGCAGGGCAGGCCATTGATGTTGTCGGCGGCCACGTCGGCACCGGTGAACACACCCAGCACGCCGGGCGCGGCCTTGGCAGCGTCAATGTTGATGCTGTTGATCTTGGCGTGGGCGTGCGGTGAGCGCACGAACACCGCATGGCTCTGCGCGGCCAGCACCACGTCGTCGGTATATTGGCCTGCGCCGGTCAGGAAGCGGTAGTCTTCCTTGCGCTTGAGCGATTCGCCGATGTGCGGCAGCTTGGAAAAGTCGGATGCACCCATGGTCTTGTCTCCTTGGATTGTTCTGGCGTGGGGACGGCGGGCGCGCTCAGGCGCCGGCCATGGCCTTCTGGCCGACCTGCACTGCGCGCACGATGTTCTGGTAGCCGGTGCAGCGGCAGATGTTGCCTTCGAGCAGCTCGCGGATCTCGCCTTCGCTGGCGTTCGGGTGGTTCTTGCACAGGTCCACCGCACTCATCACCATGCCCGGCGTGCAGAAGCCGCACTGCAGGCCATGGCACTCCTTGAACGCAGCCTGCATGGGGTGCATGGTGCCGTCAGGGGTGGCCATGCCTTCAATGGTCGTCACCTCGGCCCCCTGGGCCTGCACCGCCAGCATCGCGCAGGATTTGACGGCCCGGCCGTTCACATGCACCGTACACGCCCCGCACTGGCTGGTGTCGCAACCCACGTGGGTGCCAGTGAGCAGCAGGTGCTCTCGCAGCGCATGGACAAGCAGGGTATTGGGGGGGACGTCAACACTGGCAGCGCGCCCGTTGACCGTGAACTGGACTTGCATCTGGCTGTCTCCTGGAGTGGTTTTGGCTGGATAGGAGCGCGCTCACGATCTCGCGGAGGGGATCAGGATCACGCTCATCGCTCGCGAATCTTCTGCCGCGCCCCACGCCCCATCCCTAGGGACAACCCTAGATTTCCGGGGCCCATGGCTGGATATTCTCAAAATGAAACATGCTGCAATGCACACTAGTCCACTGAATCCGGGAAATCGGGGGTGCGCCAGGGCTGCGGCGGGATGCACGGCAAGGCGCCTGGCGCTGCCAAGGCTGGCTGCCTTGGCAAGTCAGGCAACGCCGCCGGGTACCCGCCGCAGCCCTGGCCCGCAGGGTGAGGGTCTGGCAAGGCCGCACTCGTTGTTGCCGTGCTCGCCGGGTGTACGACACGGCTGCGCCCGGCGCCTAGATTGCGGCCTTGCCAGACCCTCACGCACCCCCGATTTCCCGGATTCAGTGGACTACCGCATCATGCGGACCTCCAGGAGCCTTTTCACCATGCTGATCTCCGCGCCCCACCCCGCTGCTGACCGCCACGCGCTGATTGCGCAGGCGCGCCAGAGCCTGCTGTCCGACGGTGCAGCGCCCGTGCGCGCCGAGGTGGAGCCGTGGATTGCGCGATCCTGGCAACGCTGCCTGGCGCGGGGCCTGGAGCCCACGCGGCGCGTGGCGTTTGACGCCGTCAGCGCGACGGCGCTGCGCCACAGCCAGGAGCAGAACCACCACCTGCTGCGCGCTGCCCGGCCGGTGCTGGAGCAGCTGACCCGGGCCATTGCGGGCATGCGCTACTTCGCCATGCTCACCGACGCACGCGGCATCGTGGTCGATGTGCAAGGCCATTGCGACCGGAGCGACCCGCGCGCCAGCGCCATTGGCCGCGTGGGCATTGATTTATCGGAAGCAGCAGTGGGCACCACCGCCATCGGCGCCGCACTGGAAGAGCTGCAGCCTGTGTGGTTGCACCGGGGCGAGCATTTTTTTGACGACAACGCCAGCTACAGCTGCGCCGGAGCGCCGCTGTTCGACCCCCAGGGCCGCTGCATGGGCATGCTGGACCTGACGGGTGTGGATGTGCCCGAACGGCCCGAGCTGCGCCACCTGGTGGCCCGGTCGGCCCGCGCCATGGAAGACGCACTGCTGCTGCAACTGCCCCATGCCCTGCTGCTGCGCGTGAACTGGCCGGGCTGCCCGCTGGGCGGTGAAGGCGACGGCCTGCTGACGCTGGACGCCGACGGCTGCGTGGTGGGTGCCAACAGCATGGCCCGCCAGCTGGTGCCGCAGCCCCTGCGCACCCCCGGCCTGCCCGGCGCCCGGACCCACTGCGGCGACCTGCTGGCCATGCCCTGGACCATGCTGTTCGACGCGGCCCGCCAGCAGCGCCGGGAACCGCTGGATTTGCCGCTGTGGTCGGGCCTGCGGCTGCACGCGCTGGCGCAGCTGCCTGCGCACGCCCGCACCGTGGGCGACACCCACACAGCGGCGGTGCCAGGCATTGCATCCGCGCCCGCCCCGCTGCGCGAGGCCGAAGTGGCCATGATCCGCCGCGCGGTGCAGGAAGCGCGCGGCAACGTGGCCGAGGCGGCGCGCGCGCTGGGCATCAGCCGCGCCACGGTGTACCGCAAGCTCGGCGCCCCCAAAGGCGGGTGACGGGCCCGCGCCGCTGCCCACACCGTCGTGCAGGCGCCCGGCGACTCCATGTCAAGCCCTATTGGCCGATAGCGCTAGTGCAATATGCCTGAATAGCTATCAAATAGATAGCAATCAAGTCACCCACAAACCAGGGCGCGTTGGGCAGCTCAGGCACGCGGCCGGCGCAGCCCCACCACCGGCTGCGCGCTGCGCCGCTGCTGACGCTCCAGCGCTCCGTCAGCGGCGGCTTTCAGCAGCCGCTGGAAGGACGGGCACTGGGCGTGGCTCTCGGCCGGGCAGGCGGCCGCGTGCCGCAGCCCATTGCTCATGGCCTTGAGGCGCTTGACCATAGTGTCGAGTTCGTCGGCCTTGCTTGACAGCAGCTGCCGGTCGATGTTCGGCTCGCCACTGGGCAAGAACATGGACCGGATGTCGTCCAGCGAGAAACCGGCCGATTGCCCCAGCGCAATCAGCGCCAGCTGGTCCATCACGCCGGGCGCAAACCGGCGGCGCTCCCCCGGTTGCCCCACCGACTGGATCAAGCCCTTCTCTTCGTAATACCGCAGCGTGGACGCCCGCAGCCCGGAGCGTTTGGCGACTTCGGCAATGTCCATGAAAAAACCTCTTGACCTCAAGTTGACTTGAACTTCTATATTCCGTTCAAAACCTTCTCCCGTCAACTTTCCGAGGTGTTTTGATGACTCTCTCACTGCAAGACATTCCCCTCGCCATGCTCCTGGGCATCGGCGCCACCGCCGTCATGGATGCCTGGCTGTTGCTGCTCAAAAGGCTGGGGGTGCCCACGCTCAACTTCGCTTTCATCGGCCGCTGGGTAGGCCACCTGGTGCGCGGGCAAGTCGCCCACGCAGCCATCGCCAAGGCAGCCCCGGTGCGCGGCGAACTGGCCTGGGGCTGGCTCACGCACTACGCCGTGGGCGTGGCCTTTGCCGGGGTGCTGCTGTCCCTGCAGGGCGCTGCCTGGGTCCACAGCCCCACCCTGTGGCCCGCGCTGGCCGTGGGCATGGGCACCGTGGCGGCGCCGCTTTTGGTGATGCAGCCCGCCATGGGCTCGGGCTTTGCGGCATCGCGCACACCGACCCCGCTCAAGAACTGCCTGCGCAGTTTGGCCAACCACACCGTGTTTGGCCTGGGCCTGTATCTCTCCGCGCTGGTCATCGCACTGATTTCACGCTGACCTGTCCCGCGCCTTCTCCCCCGAAATCACTCCCAAGGAACCCACACCATGCAACACATTGCCACCGTTTATCACAGCGCCCACGGCCACACCGCACACATTGCCCACCACGTGCTGGACGGCGCACGCTCTGTGCCGGGCGTCCTCGCCGAACTGCTCCGCGCCGACGACCTGGCGCAGGCACCCGACCGCCTGCTGCGCTACGACGGCGTCATCCTGGGTTCGCCCACCTACCTGGGCGGGGTGTCCGGGCCGTTCAAGACCTTCATGGATGCCACGGGCCGCCTGTGGAAAACGCAGCAGCTCAAGAACAAGCTGGCGGCGGGCTTTACCGTGTCGTCACTGCCGGCGGGCGACAAGCAGTCCACGCTGATGTCGATGTGGGTGTTTGCCATGCAGCACGGCATGGTGTGGGTGGGCAATCCCATCCTGCCCGAGCAACACGCCGGGGTGCCGTATGACGAGGCGGCCAACCGCCTCGGCTCCTGGTCGGGCCTGATGGCGCAGGCAGGCCACGGGGCGGCCGCCGATGCCTTTGTACCCGGCGACACCAAGACCGCCCGCATGTTCGGCCAGCACTTTGCGGAGACACTGCAGCGCCTGGGCGGTGTTGGAGGTGCCGCCGCACGCCAGCCTGGCGAAGAGGTGGCAGCATGATCCCCGCCCGCTATGGACCGGTGCTTTTCAGCTTGATCTTGTCGGGTGTGATGTCGCTGCTGGTGTCGGGCATCTCCACCTTTCGCGCGCTGCAACCGCAGCAGGACTTTGTGAGCCTCTGGACAGGCGCCTGGCTCACAGGGTGGCTATTCGCCTTCCCGGCGGTGATGCTGGCAGCGCCGCTGGCCCGCAAGGCGGTGGCGTTGCTCACCACCGCCAAGGGCTGAGCACCTGCGAGCGGCTGACAAAACTCAGCGAAGCGGCCCTGGCTAGGCGTTTCGCCGCAGGCAGTACAAGCAGTACGACAAGGCGAGACAACGACGCCAGGGGAGTTTTGTCAGTCGCTCACGCCCGCTCGTACCAGCCCTTGCTGCGGTTGACGAGGTGCACCACCAGCAGCATCACCGGCACCTCGATCAGCACGCCCACCACGGTGGCCAGCGCGGCACCGGAGTGAAAGCCGAACAGGCTGATGGCGGCGGCCACCGCCAGCTCGAAAAAGTTGGAGGCGCCGATCAGTGCCGATGGGCAGGCCACGCTGTGCTTCTCCCCCACCGCGCGGTTGAGCCAGTAGGCCAGCCCCGCGTTGAAAAACACCTGGATCAGGATGGGCACGGCCAGCAGCGCAATCACCAGTGGCTGCTGCAGGATGGCCTGGCCCTGGAACGCAAACAGCAGCACCAGCGTGGCCAGCAATGCGGCGATGGACCAGGGCCCCATGCGCGCCATGACGACATCGAACACCGCCTGCCCCTTGGCCAGCAGCGACCGGCGCAGCCACTGGGCCAACACCACCGGGATGACGATGTAGAGCACCACCGAGGTCAGCAGGGTGTCCCATGGCACGGTGATGGCCGAGATGCCCAGCAAGAACGCCACCAGCGGCGCAAATGCAACCACCATGATGCTGTCGTTCAGCGCCACCTGCGACAGCGTGAAGAGCGGGTCGCCGCCAGTGAGGCGGCTCCACACGAACACCATGGCCGTGCAGGGGGCCGCTGCCAGCAGGATGAGGCCTGCGATGTAGCTGTCCAGCTGGTCCGCAGGCAGGTAGGGCGCAAACCAGTGGCGGATGAACAGCCAGCCCAGCAACGCCATCGAAAACGGCTTGACCAGCCAGTTCACCACCAGCGTTACGCCGATGCCCCGGGCGTGCTTGCGCACCTCGCCCAGCGCACCGAAGTCCACCTTCACCAGCATGGGGATGACCATCACCCAGATCAACAGGCCCACGGGCAGATTGACCTTAGCGATCTCCATGCGGCCCACCGCCTGAAACACTGAGGGGAAGAATTGCCCGAGCGCAATGCCCACCACGATGCACAACAGCACCCACACGGTGAGGTAGCGCTCGAACACGCTCATGGGGGCCGGGACGACGGCTCCGGCTGGGTTGCACTGCACCGTCATGGCGTGGCGGTGGCACGCGACAGTTCGCGCGCGGTGTGCTGCAGCAGAGTCTTTTCGAGCTTGTCGGCAGGCAGGTTGATGAGCAGCTCCAACCGCTGGTGGATGGCATGCAAGGTCTTGCGGAAAGACTCGCGCTTTTCGTCGTCCGTGCCGTCCCCTGCGGACGGGTCGGCGTAGCCCCAGTGCGCAGTGGCGGGGTGGCCGGGCCAGATGGGGCAGACCTCGCCGGCCGCGTTGTCGCAGACGGTGATGATGAGGTCCATCACGGGTGCTCCCGGGGCGGCAAACTCGTCCCAGCTTTTGCTGCGCAGGCCTTCGGTCGAGATGCCAGCGGCACGCAGCACCTCCAGGCCCAGCGGGTTGGGTTGCTGGTTGTCGCGCGGGCTGCTGCCCGCCGAGTACGCGTGGAACCGGCCCGGTGCCATGTCGTTGAGCAATGCCTCGGCCAGGATGCTGCGGGCCGAGTTGTGGGTGCAAAGAAAAAGAACGTTCAAAGCGGTCATGCGGCGCTCTCAGCAGCAGCTGGTTTTGGCGGTTGTGGCAGTGGCCGGGCCGCAGCACGCCGCCCGAGGGGCCGCAGGTGCAGGGGCTGCCACCGCCGCTGGCGCGCAACAGGCGCCCGCAGATGAAGACGGTGTGGCTTCGTTGAAGACGGGGATGTCGCCCAGGGTGTGAAAGTGCTCCCAGGCAATGCCCTGCGGGTCGGTCACCCAGTGCTTTTCGCTGCGGGCGTAGCAGCAGGTGGTGTTGCCCTCGTCGAGCAAGGCCATGTCGGCGGCCTCGGCGCGCGCCTTCAGTTCGGCCAGCTCCTGAGCGTCGTCGGTCTGCATGCCAAAGTGGTCCAGGCCTAGTTTGGCGCCGCGCGTGGAGATGGCGAAATTGACGCGCGGGTCCTCCAGCATCCACTTGGCATAGTCCGCCTCCACCCGCGTGGGGGCGGCAGCAAACAGCTTGGAATAGAAGGCGATGCTTTGGGCCAGATCATCGACATGCACATGGGCGTGGAAGCGTTTCATGGGGTTCTCCTTGGGGCAACGGTGAGGAACGGTCAGCAATGGCAGGAAGCAACCGCGCCGTCAGGGGTACAGGCCTGGCCTTCGCAGCAGTTTTCGGTGAGGTAGGCCAGCAGCGCATTCATGGTGTCGAACGCGGCGCGGTAGATGAGGTTGCGGCCCTGCCGCTCCTGGCTGATGAGCCCGGCATGCGACAGCTCCTTGAGGTGAAAGGACAGGGTGTTGGGCGCCACCTCCAGCTGGGCGGCCAAGTCGCTGGGGGTCAGCCCCGCAGGGCCCGCCACCACCAGCGCACGGAAGACCCGCAGGCGGACCTCCTGGGCCAAGGCGGCGAGGGCTCGGACAACATCGGTTTCTTGCATGGATCAATAATACAACGATTGTTGAATTATTGAAATAGCATCCCAAAAATCACGAAAAACCCACACTCGCTCCAGGTGACCTCCAACCACCCGGAAGCGCACACCCGCCACAGGCTGTTACGCGTTGGCCCCGCCGCACGGTCGTATGATGACCCGCATACAAAAAAGGGCGGGAGCACGTGGACGATTTGGTTTCAATCTGGCAGGACGCCATGCAGGTGTTTGTGGTGGGGTTTCCGCCACTGCTGCAGAGCCTGCTGTTCTGGGTCTTTGCGGCACTGGTCGTGCACGTGTGCCAGCAGTTGGTGGAGCACACCGCGTATTCGGTGGACCCGTCCAGCCGCCGCATCAGCGCATCCCACGCATCGCTGTGCATTGGCTCCATCGTGTGGGCGCTGGACGTGGTGGGCCTGTTCCTGTACAACGAGCTGTCGCACCATGTGCTGGAGCTGGTGCCCGCGCTCAGCGGCCTGGTCATCATGGTGGTGAGTGCGCGGCTCACCATCCCCACCCTCAGCACCGGCGCCAGCAAACGCCGCATTGCGCTGGCCAGCTTGTGGCTGGCGATGGGCACGCTGGCAGGGCACTTCACCATCACCAGCAGCCACGTGCAGAGTTTCGGGCAGATCAACCTGCTGGCCACTGCGCTGTCGCTGGGCATTGCCACCGGCATTTCTTGCTACTGCGCCATCCGCCATCGCGCCGCCAAGCTCAGTGTGCTCACCCCCCGCTACCGGGCCCAGAACTGGGCGGACAAGCTGCTGTGCGGCGGCGCGATCCTGGTGCTGCACTGGCTGTTGGTCAACACCTTTGCCATGCACCTGGGCGACCCTGAGGGTGCGTCCGATGGCGCCGCGCTGCTCTTCGTGATGCTGGTGTTTGCGATGGCGGTGGCCACGGAGCATCTGAGCAACCTGCGCTCGGACGCGGGACGCCAGCAGTTGCTGCGGCGGGGGTTGTCGATGATGCGCACCTCGGCATTGGCCCACAACGCCCACAGCGATATTCAGCAGTCGCTGATTGCCGACCACCTGGACCGTCTGCTGCATCCCGACAACCTGGCACTGCATTTCCAGCCCATCATCCACACCCAGCGCAGCGGGGTACAGCTGGAGGCGCTGCTGCGCCTGACCGACACCACCCTGGGCCGCATCAACCCCGAAACCTTCTTGCTGGTGTGCGAGCTGCAGGGCAAGACGGCGGAGGTGGACCGCATGATTGTGTGCAACGCACTCGACCATCTGTGCCACTGGCGGGCGCAGGGGATGGACGCAGTGTCCATCAGCGTCAATGTGGCGCCGGTCACGCTGATGCACGAAAGCTTCGCGCCTTGGCTGGGTCTGCAGCTGGCCCAGCGCGCCCTGCCCCCGCGCACCCTGAAGCTCGAAATGACCGAGCATGCCGTGATTGCGCTGGGCCCCCAGATGGTGGCGGCCATCAGCGCGCTGAGCGCCCTGGGTGTGGCCGTTTTGTTGGACGACTTTGGCGCCGGGTATTCGTCCCTGGGCATGCTGGCCGAGCTACCGATTGCGGGCATCAAATGCGACCGCCTGTTCGTACGCCAGCTGCCACACGACCGCCGCCGCCAGAAGCTGCTGCGGCACATCAGCGCGCTGGCGCGGGACCTGGGCCTGTCGGTGGTGGTTGAAGGCGTGGAGACGCCCGAAGAGCTGCGGGCCCTCGCCGCCGCCGGGCTGCACCACATCCAGGGCTACCTGTTCAGCCGCCCCATTGCAGCGCCTGACGTACCCACCTGGCACCGCACGCAATTTCAGTCACAACGTGCCGCCCTGCAGGCCTTGCTGCACACACCGGGCCCTGGCAGGGGCAGCGATACCTCCTTTGTGCCCACGCAGCCCAGCATGCCTTGGGCCTCAGGGGCATGACCCCCATGGCTGCACTGAAAACCCTGGTCCTGGGCGGCTACGGCAACTTTGGGGCGCGCATCTGCCGCGCCCTGGTGGGCGATGAGGCCACACGCCACCACATGGCCCTGTTGGTGGCGGGCCGGGATGCCTCGCAAGCGAAGGCCCTGGCCGCCACGCTGGGCCACGGTACACAGGGCGTGGCGCTGGACCACCAGGCTCCGGGCCTGGCCGCCACTTTGCGAGAGTGGGGTGTGGGTCTGGTGATCCATACGGCGGGCCCTTTTCAGGCGCAAGCCTACAACGTGGCCCAGGCGGCGGCCGAGGCGGGGGCGCACTACATCGACCTGGCCGACGGTCGCCGGTTTGTGTGCGACTTTCCGGCCGCGATGCAGGCTGCATTCACTGCCGCCGGGCGCACGGCCATCGCTGGCGCCAGCACGGTGCCCGCGCTGTCCTCGGCCGTCATCGACCACCTGTGCGCGGGCTGGCAACACATCCACAGCATCGACATCTGCATTGCCCCTGCGCAACGAGCGCCCCGGGGCCAGGCCACGCTGGCGGCCGTGCTGAGCTACTGCGGCCTGCCCATCGACGTGTGGGACGGTGGCCGGTGGCAGCCGCACAGCGGCTGGGCGCGGCCCAGCCCCGTCCAGTTCCAGCGGCTGCGCCCTCGCCTCGGGGCGGTCTGCGACATCCCGGACCTGGAGATCTTTCCCGCCCATTACCAGGCCCGCGACCGTGTCACCTTTCGCGCGGCCCTGGAGGTCGGCCTGGCGCAAAGAGCCTTCGCCACCCTGGCAACGCTGCGCCGTTGGGGCGTGCTGCCCCACCCCGAAAAGCTGGCCTGGCTGATGCACCACGCGGGCGGCGCGCTGGACTTTCTGGGCACGCCGCTGGGCGGCATGGTGGTACGTGTGGCGGGTGCGGATGCGCAAGGCCAGCCCCGGCGCCGCGCATGGCACATTGCGGCCGACAACGACCATGGCCCCGAGATTCCCTGCATGGCCGCCATCCTGCTGGCCCGCCAGCTCGCAGCAGGGCAGCCGCTGCCCACTGGGGCACACACCAGCGCCAGCCTTCTGCCCCTGGAAGCCTTTGCCCCCGAGTTTGCGAAGTGGGGCATGGTGACGGATGTGGTGGAGGAATGAGCCCATGGCCCACCGGAAATTGACCTTCCTCATGCCAGCGCGGGCCGACGTTGTGTTCGATGCCTTTCACTACCACGAGTGGCGGTGCCAGTGGGATTCGCTGGTGCGCCGCACCAGCGTGGATAGCGGCGAGCCCTGCCCCAGTGTGGGCGCCACCACCGAGAACCTGGGCGCCGGTGCATTGCGGGCGCTGTCCATGCGCACGCAGTTCGTCAGCTATGACCGCCCTGTGGTTGCGGCTGCGGCCATGGTTGGGCGTTCGTTCCCTTTCTCCCAGTGGGCAGCCTCCATGCGCCACCAAGAGCAAGGCCCCCACCAGTCCCTGCTGATCTACACCTATACCTTTCAAGTGGGCCCCGCAGCCTTTCGGGCGGTCATGGAGCCTGTGGTGGACTGGGTCTTTGTCCGCAAGACGCGCCAGCGGTTCCAGCGCCTGGCGCAGTTCCTGGCCATCCGCGCTGCCGACATTGCAGACTGGCAGCAGGCGCAGGGCCCAGCGCCCTCTGCCGCGCACAAGGCCCGCCCATGAACCGCGCGTCAGCCCAACTGCTGCGCGCCAGCCTCGTGGTCGTCTGGCTGGCCACCGCCGTGGTCAGCGTGTGGGAACTGCACGGCCAAAGCCGCGAGCTGCTGGCGGGCCTGCCCACCGCGTGGACCGAGGGCAACACATCGTGGCTACCCACCGCCATCATCCTGGCCGGGGCGGCTGCCGATGCGGTGCTGGGGCTGTGGCTGGCGCTCCGCCCCGGCCGCAAGGCGTATGGAGCGGCCCTTCTGGTAATGCTGGCCATGACACTGCTGGCCACGGCCATACACCCTGCATGGTGGCTGCACCCCTTCGGACCTCTGACTAAAAACCTGCCGATTGCCGCCATCCTGTGGGTGCTGCTGCAAGACACGTCCACGACACCGCCCAAGCCATGAGCCTGTACCTCACCCTCAAATGGCTGCACATCATCTCCAGCGTGCTGCTCGTGGGCACCGGGCTGGGCTCGGCGTTCTACATGTTCTTTACCAACCGCAGCGGCAATGTGCAGGCGCAGGCGGTGGTCACGCGCCTGGTAGTGCGGGCGGACTGGTGGTTCACCACGCCCACGGTGTTCCTCCAGCCCGCCACGGGGCTCGCCATGGCTGCGATGGCAGGCCTGCCCTGGGGCACGCCGTGGCTCGCGGTATCCATTGCGCTGTACCTGGTGGCCGGTGCCTGCTGGCTGCCCGTGGTGTGGCTGCAGTTGCGCATGCGCGACATGGCGATAAAGGCGGCAGAGGCGGCGCAGTCCGCGCACGGTGATGGCGTGCTGCCGCCCTTGTACTGGCGCTACGCCCGCTGGTGGGAGGCGCTGGGCTACCCGGCCTTTGTGGCCATGGCCGTGGTGTTCTACCTGATGGTGAACAAACCCGCCCTGAACTTCTGAACCTATCATCGCCCCATGCTGATCGAGACGCTGGACACCGCCCGCGACCTGGGGCGCCTGAAGGAAATTCTGGGCGTGATGGTGCGCCACGGGTTTGGCGACACCGTGCGCCGCCTGGGCCTGGCCGACCGGCTGGAGCGCGCGGGCCAGGCGCTGAACTGGACCCACGCCGCCGACCTGGCCCGCGTGGAGCCCCCCGTGCAGGTGCGGCTGGCACTCGAAGAGCTGGGCCCCGCGTTCGTCAAATTTGGCCAGATCCTTGCGGGCCGGGCCGACCTGTTTGGCCCGGAGTGGATTGCAGAATTCGAGAAGCTGCACAGCCAGGTGCCCGCCGTGCCCATCGATGCCCTGCGCCCGCAACTGCGCGAAGACCTGGGCGCCGATCCCGAAGCCGTCTTTGCCTGGTTTGACACGACACCGCTGGCCGCCGCATCGATTGCGCAAGTGCACCGCGCGCGCCTGCAGGACGGCAGCGAAGTCATCGTCAAGATCCGCCGCCCCGGCATTGCCGACACCATCCAGGCCGACCTGCGCCTGCTGCAGCGCCTGGCCGCGCTGGCCGAGGCAGAGCTGCCAGCGCTCAAGCCCTACCGGCCCCAGCAACTGGTGCGCGAGTTCGCGCGCTCGTTGCGCCGCGAGCTGGACCTGGCCGGCGAATGCCGCCAGGCCGAACGCATTGCCACCAACATGGCCGCACTGCCTCACATCGTGATCCCGCGCGTGCACTGGGCCTACACGCGCGAGCGCATCAACGTGCAGGACTTCATCGACGGCACACCCGGCGGCGCTCTCGCGGCGCTGACGCGCGAGGCAGGCTTTGACCGCACCGTGCTGGCGCAACGCGGCGCGCAGGCGGTGCTGCAGATGATCGTCAAGGACGGCGTTTTCCACGCCGACCCGCACCCGGGCAACGTGTTCTACCTGCCGGGCAACCGCATTGCCTTCATCGACTTTGGCATGGTGGGCCGCCTGTCGCAGCGCCGGCGCGACGAGCTGCTGCAGCTGCTGCTGGGCCTGGTGGAGCACCAGCCCCAGGCAGTGGCCGATGTGCTGCTGGACTGGACGGGCGACGCGCAGGGCCTGAATTTGGGTCAGCTCGAAACCGAGATCGAAGCCTTTGTGGACCAGTACCACGGCGTGCCCCTGGCGCAGCTGAGCCTGGGACAGATGCTGGCCGACGTGACGGCCATCCTGCGTGAACACCACCTGGGCCTGCCGTCCGATCTGGCGCTGCTGATCAAGGCCTTCATCTCGCTCGAAGGCATGGGCCGCAACCTCGACCCAGACTTTCACATGGCGACCGAAGCCCTGCCGCTGCTCAAGCAGGTGGTGCGCGCACGCTACGAGCCCAAGGTGCTGGCCGGGCGGGCCTGGAGCACCCTGCGGCGCGCGCTGGCCACGGTGGAGCAGTTGCCGGACGACATCGGGCGGCTGCTGCGCAACGCGCGGCGCGGGCACCTGCAGGTGGGCATTGAGCTGGCGCACCTCAAGCGTGTGGGCGACCAGATCGACCGGTCGGCCAATCGGCTGGCGATGGCGCTGGTGATTGCCGCGCTCATCATTGGCTCGTCTATCGTGATGACCGTGAAAGGCGGGCCCACGCTGTTCGGCCTGCCAGCGTTTGGGTTCCTCGGTTTCTTTGGTGCGGTGGTGTGTGGCCTGTGGCTGGTGCGGGCCATCTGGCGCAGCAGCCACCACCGCGATGATGACTGAGCGCAGCAAGCAGGCAGACGCGGCGTGTGCACACACTCGCAGCCAGACGGCCGCCCGCGTTCAAGGCAGCCCAAACCCCAACCGTTGCAATACCGCCTGAGCAGGCGGTTGGCGCAGCGCACTGGCAAATGCCTGGGCCGCAGCGGGCGCATCTGAACGCACAGTCAGGCCGTAGGCCGCGCCCACCTGCAGTGCGACTGGCAGCTGTACCACGCGCAGGCGCGGCACCTCGGCCTGGGCGGCCACTGCGTTGGTGCAGTAGGTCAGAAACACGTCGGCCTGGCGCTGGTCCATCACCCAGGCATAGGTGCCCCGGCCCGCAGGCGGCTTGGGCGAATCCGCACCGCCGGTGAGCTTCAGGGCCTTGGCGTCCAGCTGGGCATACGCACCCGGCTGAATCTTGTCGGCTTGGCGGAACAGCGCCCACGCGTAGTCGCCCGACGGGTCGGCCTTGGGTGTGGAGGTGCCCACGCGCACGTCCCTGCGCAGCAAGGTGGCCAGCAAGGTGTCGGGGGTGGCGCTGATCTGTTCGCTGGTCAGCGCACACAGCGCGTTGCGCGTGAACACCGCGGGCGCCTGCCAGCCGCCCCGGGCCGCCAGGTGCTGTGGGTGGTCGGTGTCGGCCGAGGCAAAGACCTGTGCGGGCTCGCCCTTTTCGATACGCTCGCGCAGCAGGCCCGAGGCGCCAAAGGTCAGCGCCACCTTCTGGCCGGTGCGGGCCTCTTGGTCGCGCGCGATCTCGGTGAACGCTTCGCGCAGGCTGCCAGCGGCATACACCTGCACGGGGGCAGCGTCAGCCATGGGCGCCTGGGCGGGCGCGGCCACACAACCGGCCACGGCCCAGGCCAGCCCGGCGGCGGCAGCGGCTACCGCCGCGGGTGAACGGTTTGCCATGGAGACCGCTCACTGCGCTGCGTTCGGGAAGAACAGCTGCTCGCCACCGATCTTGTAGCCCGCAATGGCCTGCTGGCCAGTGGGCGACACCACCCAGTCCACAAACTTCTGCGCGTCTTGTGTCTTCACATGCGGGTGCTTGGCGGGGTTCACCACCATCACGCCGTATTGGTTGAAGAGCTTGGTGTCGCCCTCGACCAGAACGGCCAGGTCCGCGCGGTTCTTGAAGTTGAGCCAGGTGCCACGGTCGGCCAGCACATAGGCGCCGCTTGACGCCGCGATGTTGAGCGCGGGCCCCATGCCGCAGCCGCATTCCTTGTAGCCGCTGCCTTTTGATGTATTTGCAGCCTCGGCACCGGCCAGCTTCCAGTAGCGCAGCTCGGCCGCGTGGGTGCCGCTCTTGTCGCCGCGCGAGATGAAGTTGCCATTGGCGGCAGAGAGCTTCTGCAGCGCTTGCACGATGTCCTTGCCTTTGGTGCCCACCGGGTCGTTCTTGGGGCCGATGAGGATGAAGTCGTTGTACATCACGGGGTAGCGCTTCACGCCCCAACCATCGGCCACAAACTTTTCTTCGGCCACCTGGTCGTGCACGAACAGCACGTCCGCGTCGCCCCGGCGTGCCATATCGAGCGCCTGCCCCGTGCCCAGCGCCACCACTTTGATGTCCAGGCCGCTGGCCTTCTTGAACTCGGGCAGCAGGTAGCCAAACAGGCCCGACTGCTCGGTGGAGGTGGTGGAGGCCATGGTGATGCTCTGCGCAAACGCTGAACCCGACGCTACCAAAACAATAGCTGCCAGCGCTTTGGACACTAGCGCTCCCGCGCGAAAAGGCTTGAAATCCGTCATACCAGCTCTCCTTTGACAAACAATCGGGCGGCCTCCGGCAAGGGGCCATTGAAAAAGTCATGCACCGGCAAGTCCGCCACCAGACGGCCGTGCTCCATGTAGATCACGCGGCTGGCCAGGCGCTTGACCTGGCCCAGGTTGTGGCTGCTGAACACCATGGTCACGGGGTGCGCCGGGCCGGCCGCGCCATGGCTGGCCGCAAAGTCGGCCATCAGTGCCTCCACCTCGCGCTTGGCATGGGGGTCGAGGCTGGCGGTGGGCTCATCGAGCAGCAGCACATCGGGCCGCAGGGCCCAGGCACGGGCCAGCGCCACACGCTGCTGCTGGCCGCCCGACAGGGTGCGCGCGTTCTGCGCTGCAATGCCCTGCAGGCCCACCCGCTGCAAGGCCGTCAGGGCCAGCGGACGCGCATCGCGCCAGCGGGTGCCGCGCAGCCAAAGGGCCAGGGCCACGTTGTTCTGGGCACTGGTGCGCAGCATGTGCGGGCGCTGGAACAGCATGGCCTGGCGCAGCGACGCATCGCATTGCAGGCCGCCCCCATGCGTGTCGGCCAGGCCATGCAGCACGCGCAGCAAAGTGCTCTTGCCACTGCCGTTGGCGCCCACCAGCGCCACGCGCTCGCCGGGTGCGATGCGCAGCGTGACCTGGTCCAGCGCCTGCACGCGGCCGTAGCGCACGGTCACCTGCCGCAGGTCCACCCAGGGGGTTGGCAAAGGCCCGCTCATGCAGCCACTCCCACCGGCGTGCTGGAGGCCGAGCCATCCACCCGCTCGCGCCAGCGCCTCAGCAACGCAATCAGCACATTGAGCGTCAGCACCACGGCCAGCAGGATCATGCCCAGCGCCAGTGCCAGCGGCAGGTCGCCCTTGCTGGTCTCCAGCGCGATGGCGGTGGTCATCACGCGCGTGAAGCCGTCGATGTTGCCGCCCACGATCATCACGGCGCCGACCTCGGAGATCGCGCGGCCAAACGATGCCAGCAGCACGGTGAGCAGCGCATACCGCTCGTCCCATGCCAGCAGCAGGCTGCGCAGCAGCGGGCCGGCGCCCATGGAACGTAGCTGCTCGCCATGCGCGCGCTCGGCGTCTTCCACCGTCTGGCGCGTGAGCGCGGTGACCACCGGCAGCACCAGAATGGCCTGCGCCAGCACCATGGCCTTGAAGCTGAACAGCCAGCCCAGCGACCCCAGCGGCCCGCTGCGCGACAGCACCAGGTACACCACCAGCCCCACCACCACCGAAGGCACGGCCAGCAAGGTGTTAAGCACCGCCAGCACGGCGCCACGGCCAGTGAAGCGGGCCACGCCCAGCCAAGCGCCCAGCACCAGGCCCACCCCGCAGGCCATCACACAGGCGGTGGCGCTGACAGACAAGGAACGGCCCACGATGGTCCAGAGGACAGGGTCGGACGAGAGGGTGAGTTCAAGCGCTGTGCTCGCGCTTTCGGTGAGGGTGGACATGGGCCAGGGGATCGGTTTGGGCTATCGTAGGCACCCATCCAATATCCAGCGATATGAACTCCCGTGCATAGGGTCCAACTTCACTACACACTCAGCCGCGACGCGGGCACTGCGCTCATCCGCAATCCGTTGCCCGAGCTGTTGCAGGCGGTGGCCGAGCGTGGCTCCATCTCGGGCGCTGCGCGCGCGCTGGACCTGTCCTACCGCCATGTCTGGGGCGCCCTCAAACGCTGGGAAGACCAGCTGGGCGGCGAATTGATCATCTGGGGCAAGGGCCAGTCGGCGCAACTCAGCGAGTTCGGCAGCAAGCTGCTGTGGGCCGAACGCCAGGCCCAGGCCCGCCTGGCGCCCCAGATTGCCGCGCTGCACGCCGACCTGGAGCGCGCGTTTGCCGTCGCCTTCGACCCCAACGCCCATGTGCTCACCCTCTACGCCAGCCATGACGATGCATTGGCGGCGCTGCGTGCACATGCCGCAACGCAAACCGATGCAGGCGCGCTGCACCTCGACATCCGGTTCACCGGCAGCGTGGACGCCATCCGTGCGCTGAACGAGGGGCGTTGCACCCTGGCGGGCTTTCACACCGTGGCTGACGCAGCCGCACAGTCGCTCACCGCGCGCACCTACCAGCCACTGCTACAGCCCGGGCTGCACAAGATCATTGGCTTTGCGCAGCGCACCCAGGGGCTCATGGTGGCGCCCGGTAACCCGCTGGGCCTGCACAGCCTGGCCGATGTGGCCCGTGCCGGCGCCCGCTTCATCAACCGCCCACTGGGCTCGGGCACGCGGGTGCTGCTGGACGACCTGCTGGCCCAAGCCGGCATGGACCCAGAGAGCATCGTGGGCTACGCGCTCAACGAACCCTCCCACACCGCCATCGCCCAGGCCGTGGCTGCAGGGGCTGCCGATGTGGGCATGGGCATCGAGCTAGCGGCCCGCGCGCGCGGGCTGGACTTTGTCCCCCTGGTGCACGAGCGCTACCACCTGGCATGCCTGAAAGCCAGCCTGGACCAGCCCGCCACGCTGGCACTGCGCACCCTCTTGCAAACACCTGAATGGCTGGCACACATGACCACACTGCCGGGTTACACCGCCTGGCACTGCGGCGAGGTGCAGGCCATGAGCACGGTGTTGCCGTGGTGGCAATTTGCGCGGAAAAAGCGTGCTTCCACGCCTAGGAAGAAACCCTAATTGCTGCAGTTTTGATAGCTGAAGAATGAGCAGCTGCTGCGGGATAACACCGTCACGCTGCTGTCAGACTCCGCCTACAGTGCTCCGTAGAATCGCGCCGTCGTCAAAGTGTGCCCTGCCTCAGCGCCTACCCGCGCGGGGCCCGGGCATCTCGCACACACAGCCTTTTTATTGGAGACACCATGCAGGCTCTATTGAAGTTATCAAGAGGGATCGACTGGATTAACACCCAGGTCGGCAAGTACGTGGTCTGGCTGATCCTGGCCTCCACGGTCATCAGCGGCGTGAACGCCGTGGTGCGCAAGGCGTTCAACATCAGCTCCAACGCATTCCTGGAAGTGCAGTGGTACCTGTTTGCTGCATCGTTCCTGCTGGCAGCTGGCTACACGCTGCTGCAGGGCGAGCACGTGAAGGTCGATGTGATCTCGAGCCGCTTTTCCAAGCGCACGCAGATCTGGATCGACGTGTTCGGCTACATCGTCTTTCTCACCCCCATGTGCCTGGCCGTGCTCTGGTATGGGGTTCCGTTCTTCACGCGCGCACTGGCATCGGGCGAAATGTCCAACAACGCAGGTGGCCTGATCCGCTGGCCCGTGTACCTGATGATGCCCCTGGGCTTCACGCTGCTGTGGCTGCAAGGCATTTCTGAACTCATCAAGCGCCTGGGCTTCCTGCAAGGCCTGATCGAAGATCCGACGGTCAAGAAGGTCGAAAAGACGGCCGAGGAAGAACTGGCTGAATCCATCCGCAACCTGGCCGAAGCCGCCAAGGGCAACGGCAAGAACAAGGCCGAGGCTCACTGAGCGGCCCTACCAAGCGGAGCACACACCATGGAATTTTTGACCCATAACCTCGCCCCCATCATGTTCGCGGGGCTCATCTGCTTCTTGCTGGTGGGCTTCCCGGTCGCATTCAGTCTGGGCGCCTGTGGACTTTTCTTCGCCTTTATCGGCATTGAATTGAACGTACTTCCCGAAGCGCTGCTGCAAGCCGTGCCGCTGCGCATCTTCGGCATCATGCAGAACGACACCCTGCTGGCCATTCCGTTCTTCACGCTCATGGGGCTCATATTGGAGCGAAGCGGGATGGCGGAAGACCTGCTGGACACCATTGGCCAGCTGTTTGGCCCCATCCGGGGTGGCCTGGCACTGGCCGTGATCTTTGTGGGCGCGCTGCTGGCAGCCACCACGGGCGTGGTGGCTGCGTCGGTGATCTCGATGGGCCTGATCTCGCTGCCCATCATGCTGCGCTATGGCTATGACCGCCGACTGGCTGCGGGCGTGATTGCCGCGTCCGGAACCCTGGCACAGATCATTCCGCCGTCGCTGGTGCTGATCATCATTGCCGACCAGATGGGCCGCAGCGTGGGCGACATGTACAAGGGCGCCTTCCTGCCCGGCCTGATGCTCACCGGCTTCTATGCGCTGTACGTCATCCTGCTGGCAATCTTCAAGCCGCAATGGGTGCCTGCGATCCCGCCCGAAGCCCGTACGCTGCGTGACGACAACGGCAAGAGCGGTGTGACCTCCCTGCTGGTGCTGACCGGCATCTGCGTGGCCGCCTCGATGTATGTGGCCAAGAACATGGCCGCCCTGCACACCTGGTGGTCAGGCGAGGCGGTGGAACGCGTGGCGCTGGACGAAACCATCGTGGTGGCCATGTGCTTTGGCGTGGCCCTGGCCTTCGTGGTTGCCAGCGTCAACAAGATCACCCGCCTGGGCCTGCTGTCCAAGGCTGCGGAACGCGTGACGTTCGTGCTGATTCCCCCGCTGCTGCTGATCTTCCTGGTGCTGGGCACCATCTTCCTGGGTGTTGCAACCCCCACCGAAGGCGGCGCCATGGGCGCTTTAGGCGCAGGCATCATGGCCATCATCCGTGGTCGCCTGAGCTTCTCGCTGCTCAAACAGGCAGTCACCACCACCACCAAGCTGTCGTGTTTTGTGGTGTTCATTCTGGTGGGCGCGACGATGTTCGGCCTGACCTTCCAGGGCGTGGACGGCCCGCTGTGGGTGGAACACCTGCTGACCGGCCTGCCCGGTGGCCAGCTGGGATTCCTGATCGTCGTGAACATCATGGTGTTCTTCCTGGCGTTCTTCCTGGACTTCTTTGAGCTGTCTTTCATCGTGGTGCCCCTGCTGGCCCCGGTGGCCAACAAGCTGGGCATTGACCTGATCTGGTTTGGTGTGTTGCTGGCAGTGAACATGCAGACCTCGTTCATGCACCCACCGTTCGGCTTCGCGCTGTTCTACCTGCGCAGCGTGGCCCCGGCGAAGGAATACCTCGACAAGGTCACCAAGAAGATGATTGCGCCGGTGACCACGCCGCAGATCTACTGGGGTGCCATCCCATTCCTGATCATCCAGTTGATGATGGTGGGCCTGATCATCGCCTTCCCAGGCATCGTCTCCAGCGGCCTGGACAAGGCCGAGGTGTATGACCTGGACAAGGTCCGTATGGAAATGGAAGCCACCATGCCCGACGCGGCCGGAGCCCCCGAGGCCACCGACCCCACGGCTGGCATGGAAGGCGCTGGAGCTGCCCCTGGCGATACTGCGGCCCCCGCTGCAGACGACCCACTCAAGGCCCTGCAGGATTCGCTGGCCAACGAGAAGAAGTGATCCGAACCGCACAGGGCTGTTGACCAGCCCCTGAAGCAACCAGAGCCCCGGCAGATGTCATCTGCCGGGGCTTTTTTCATGGGCCTATGGCGTGCAGAGCGTGCTCAAAGACAGGACCGTCAACGAACGGCTCGACGTTGCCGTCCCCAAAACCTAAGGACCTACAGCAAAACGACCGCCACGCGTTGAGACGTTGGCTTCTTCGCACCACTTAACCCGCTGGCAAGCGTCTGCCTGTGGCGCTAAACGGACTTCGCACACCACGGGAAGCGATGGCCTCAACCACCCCTGGTATCCCATCAGAAACGTTTGCGCCGAGGGATCACGCAGACCTGCCGATCACAGCAACAAGGGCGACACCTTGAACGCCAGCCGACCGAACATCGCCGGGCATCCCGGCGGCATCATCTGCCCCGCAGTACGGCGGGACCGAGCACCCCACCCCATACCACCCACCAGACGCAAAAAAACCCGCCAGGCGAACCAGGCGGGTTTTCTGATCGACACGCCCTGCGGCTTGCGCCGCAGCCGGGCTATCAGATCTTCTGTGCAGACATGAAGGTGTCGTAGCGAGCTTCGGCAAAGCGGAACCAGAGGATCTGGTCGCGCTGGAAGGCACGCATGTCGGCGTAGATCTTCTTCCACTCGGGGCTCTTGGCGTCGTTCTCGGCGAACACTTCCATCGAAGCCTTGAACGAAGCGTCCATCACAGCTTGCGAGAAAGGCAGCACCTTGGTCTTGGCAGCCACGAGCTGCTTCAGGGCCGTGGGGTTCAGCGCGTCGTACTTGGCCAGCATGTCCACGTGGGCCACGTTGGTTGCGGCTTCGATGATGGCCTTGTTCTCAGCCGACAGGCCGTCGAACGCCTTCTGGTTGACGAAGAAGTCCACTTCAGGACCACCTTCCCACCAGCCGGGGTAGTAGTAGAACGGAGCAACTTTGTTGAAGCCCAGCTTCTGGTCATCGTACGGACCCACCCACTCGGCGGCATCCAGCGTGCCCTTTTCGAGGGCTTGGTAAATTTCGCCGCCAGGGATGCTCTGAGGCACAGCACCCAGCTTCTGCATCACTTCACCGATCAGGCCGCCACCCAGGCGCATCTTCATGCCCTTGAAGTCGGCAGGCGACTTGATTTCCTTGCGGAACCAGCCACCCATCTGCGTGCCGGTGTTGCCACCTGCGAAGCTGATCATGTTGAAACCGCCGTAGAACTCGTTCATGAGCTTGCGGCCGTTGCCATGCAACATCCAGGCGTTCATCTGGCGGGCATTGAAGCCGAAAGGCACTGCCGAGCCCAGCGCGAAGGCGGGGTTCTTGCCGTAGAAGTAGTAAGGCACGGTGTGTGCCATTTCCACGGTGCCTTGCTGCACGCCGTCCACCACGCCGAAGGGAGGCATCAGCTCGCCACCAGCGTGCACGGAGATTTCAAACTTGCCGCCCGACATGGCCTTGACGGCCTTGGAGAACACATCAGCGCCGCCATAGATGGTGTCCAGCGACTTGGGGAAGCTGGAGGCCAGACGCCAGCGAATGGCAGCCTGGGCGTGGACGGCGGGCGCAGCGCCTGCAGCCAGCACACCGGCAATGCCAGCATGCTTGATGATTGAACGACGATCCATGAGGTTCTCTCCGATATATTGATTGCAAAACTTGGTGCGCACGCGTTGTGCACGGCCGACCAAGGACATGTTTCAGCCGGGACCATTGTAGGAACATGCCCCCCAGGACTTTTGCGGGTTTTCCCGCGAAAGTCCGGCGCCAACACACACCTTCAGGGTTCTGCAAGCATCTGCGCGACAGCGGTGCAAAGACCCTCCCGGCATCCAAAGGCCAACGCGCTGCGCTGACCGCAGCCCTCCGCCTTTTAGCCCGCGCTGCCTGGCAAAAACCGCGCTGCAATCGATGCGCGAATGCCGGCTGCATCCAGCCCCTGCAACGCCAGCAACTTGGCCGGGTCACCATGCTCAATGAAGACATCGGCCAGCCCGAGCTGCAACACGGGGCGCACAAGGCCCATGGCGTTGAGTGCCTCGGTCACTGCGCTGCCCGCCCCACCCATGATGGCGCCCTCTTCGACCGTCACGAGGGCGTCGTGCCGCTCGGCCACCTCGCGCAGCAAGGCCTCATCGATGGGCTTGGCCCAGCGCATGTTGACCACGGTGGCATCGATCGCCTCGCCCACTTCGAGCGCGGGATACAGCAAGGTGCCAAACGCCAGGATGGCAATGCGGGGCGCCTTGCCGTCCACATCACCCTTGCGCTCGCGGCGGATCTCGCCTTTGCCGAACGGCAGGCCATCGAGCGCAGCCAGCGGCGCCACACCCGCGCCGCTACCACGCGGGTAACGCACGGCCACGGGGTGGTCCTGTTCAAACGCACTGCTGAGCAACTGGCGGCATTCGCGCTCGTCGGCGGGGCAGGCCATGCTCATGTTCGGAATGCAGCGCACGAACGGGATGTCATAAGCGCCTGCGTGCGTGGCACCGTCGGCGCCCACCAGGCCCGCACGGTCCAGTGCAAACACCACGGGCAGGTTCTGCAAGGCCACGTCGTGGATCAACTGGTCGTAGCCACGCTGCAAAAACGTGGAGTAGATGGCCACCACGGGCTTCACGCCCTCGCAGGCCATGCCCGCAGCGAACGTGACAGCGTGCTGTTCGGCAATGCCCACGTCGTAGTAGCGGTCCGGAAAGCGCTTTTCGAACTCGACCATGCCCGAGCCCTCGCGCATGGCGGGCGTGATGCCCACCAGGCGGGGGTCCTGCGCCGCCATGTCACACAGCCACTGGCCGAACACCTGGGTGAAGGTCTGCTTGGGCGGCGTGGCGGGCTTGGTCAGGCCCACGGAGGGATCGAACTTTCCGGGGCCGTGGTAGGCCACGGGGTCGGCCTCGGCCAGCTTGTAGCCCTGTCCCTTCTTGGTGACCACGTGCAGGAACTGCGGACCCTTGAGGCTCTTGATGTTCTCCAGGGTGGGGATCAGCGAATCGAGGTCGTGCCCGTCGATGGGGCCGATGTAGTTGAAGCCGAATTTCTCGAACAGCGTGGCGGGCACCACCATGCCCTTGGCCTGTTGCTCGAAGCGCTTGGCAAATTCGAGCAGGGGCGGCACGGGGCGCAAAACGGTCTTGCCCACGTTCTTGGCGGCGGCGTAGAACTGCCCGCTCATCAGTTGCGCGAGATAGCGGTTGAGCGCGCCCACGGGCGGGCTGATGCTCATGTCGTTGTCGTTCAGCACCACCAGCAGGTTGCAGTCGGCCACACCCGCGTTGTTGAGCGCCTCGAACGCCATGCCGGCACTCATCGCGCCATCTCCAATGATGGCCACGGCATGGCGGTTGTCGCCCTTGCGCTTGGCAGCCAGCGCCATGCCCAAGGCTGCCGAGATGCTGGTGCTGGAATGCGCTGTGCCAAACGTGTCGTAGATGCTCTCCGCCCGTTGCGGAAAGCCCGAGATACCGCCCATCTGGCGCAGCGTGTGCATGCGGTCGCGGCGGCCGGTCAGGATCTTGTGCGGGTAGGTCTGGTGGCCCACATCCCACACCAGGCGGTCTTCCGGGGTGTTGAAGACATGGTGCAAAGCCACGGTCAGCTCCACCGTGCCCAGGTTGGAGCTGAGGTGGCCACCGGTCTGCGACACGCTCTGCAGCACGAACTCGCGCAACTCGGTCGCCAGCACCTTGAGGTCCGCGCGCGAGAGCCGGCGCAGGTCTGCCGGGTCATTGATGGTCTGCAGCAAGGGGAAGGGTGTCGTGGACATTGACTATTCTTTTGATAGCTACGAGCGCAAGAGATTCAAGCACCAGCAGGCATTTGGACATTGAGAGAGTCGCCAGGGACCAGGGCCGGGCTCAGTGGGAGCGGCGCACGACCATGTCCGCCAGGGCTGCCAGGGCACGGGTGTCGGGCAAGCCACTGCGACCCAGGGCCGCATGGGCATCGGCCAGCAGCTCCTGCGCGTAGGCCTGCGCACGCTCCAGACCGAGCAACGATACGTAGGTGGGTTTGTCTGCGGCCGCGTCCTTGCCCGCCGTTTTCCCCAGGGTGGCCGAGTCCGCCACCACATCCAGGATGTCGTCCACCACCTGGAACGCCAGCCCCATGGCAGCTCCATAGTCTGACAGGGCCTGGTAGGCGGTGGGCGCCGCGTGGCCACACAGGGCCCCCATGAGCACGCTGCCCTGGAGCAAGGCGCCTGTCTTGAGGCGGTGCATCTGGCGCAGTTGCGCCTCGGTCAGCGCCACGCCCACGCTGGCTAGGTCAATCGCCTGTCCGCCCGCCATGCCGGCCGAGCCCGCAGCCCGCGCCAGCAGCCGGCACAAAGCCGCCTGCGTGGCAGCGGGGATCAGGGTGTTGTCGGGGGTCAGCAGTTCAAACGCAAAGGCCTGCAGCGCGTCACCCGCCAGCAGGGCCTGGGCTTCGCCAAACTGCACATGCACCGTGGGTTTGCCACGGCGCAGCACGTCGTTGTCCATGCAGGGCATGTCGTCGTGGACCAGCGAATACGCGTGGATCAGCTCCACCGCGCACGCGGCCCGCAGGGCAGCTTCGTCCAGAGCTGCCTGAACCGCCGCGCCCTCGGGTGCCACGGAGTGCGAGGTGCCGCTGCGCGCCGCCTCGTAGGCAGCCAACACCAGCAAGGGCCGCAGGCGCTTTCCGCCGTCCAGGACGGCGTAACGCATGGCGTCGCCCAGCCCTGCCGGAGCGCCGTCGCCCACCCACAAGGACAGCGCCTGCTCCACACGGGCGAGGTGATTCTGGCTCCAGAGATTCGTATCCATGGGCGGGTTCAACACCGTCGAGGAAGTCATCGGCAATGCGCTCATTCCTGGTTCCATGGTTGCAGCTGGCCGTCGTCCAGCACCTTGATCTGGTCCTGCACGGCATCGAGCCGGTGGCGGCAAAAAGCCAGCAAGGCGGCGCCGCGCTGGTAGCCAGCCAGCATCTGGTCCAGCGGCAACTGGCCCGATTCAATGCGGGCCACGAGTTGCTCCAGCTCCTCCAGGGCCGCCTCGTAGCTGGCAGGTTCGGCGGGAGGAGCAGGGGTTGCGGGGGCCTTGGGCATGGAGGGGGCGGCAGTGCGCGGGTGAAAAACCGGTGATTTTAGGCGCAGCGCTGTGGCGCCCGTGTCAGACAGTGGCCGATCCGTGGGAGGTCTCTATTTTTCGGGAACCGGTGTTTTCTATTCACGTAGCGGGGGTGCGGGAATAACCCCACCGCCTATAATCCCATTCCCGTCGAGCCGGCTACCCACCCTAGCCGGTTTTCTTTTTCCAGATGCGCCTTCACGGGCGCACCTCCCGCACTCTCTCTGTGGGGAGTCTTTAGGTCAGGTCACCCATGTCTGATTTAAGTCTTCAACTGCAGCAGGCCGCAAGCCAACTACCAGTTTCGAGCTACTTTGATGATGCGCTGTTCCAGCGCGAGCTGGAGACCATCTTCCAGCGCGGGCCCCGCTATGTGGGGCATCAATTGGCTGTGCCCAACGCGGGCGACTACTACGCACTGCCCCAGGAGGGCGAGGGCCGCGCGCTGGTGCGCAACGCTCAGGGCGGTATCGAGCTGGTCTCCAACGTCTGCCGCCACCGGCAGGCGGTCATGCTCAAGGGCAAAGGCTCGCTGAACACCCAGCAAAAGGGCAGCGCGGGCGGCAACATCGTGTGCCCACTGCACCGCTGGACGTACAACCCCAAGGGCGAGCTGCTGGGCGCACCGCATTTCGCGCACGACCCGTGCCTGAACCTGAACAACTACAAGCTGCGCGAGTGGAACGGCCTGCTGTTTGAAGACAACGGCTACGACGTGGCTGCCGACCTCGCCCAGATGGGACCACGCGCCGACCTGGACTTTGACGGCTACGTGCTCGACCACGTGGAGCTGCACGAGTGCAACTACAACTGGAAGACCTTCATCGAGGTCTATCTGGAGGACTACCACGTGGGCCCCTTCCACCCGGGCCTGGGCAGTTTTGTCACCTGCGACGATCTGCGCTGGGAGTTCGGCAAGAACTACTCCGTGCAGACCGTGGGTGTAGCCAACCGCCTGGGCAAGGCCGGCAGCCCCGTGTACGAACGCTGGCACGAAGCCTTGCTCGCCTACCGCGAGGGCAAGCCGCCCAAGCATGGCGCCATCTGGCTCACGCTGTACCCGCACATCATGGTGGAGTGGTATCCGCATGTGCTCACCGTGTCCACGCTGCACCCGATCAGCCCGACCAAGACGCTGAACATGGTGGAGTTCTACTACCCCGAAGAAATCGCTGCATTCGAGCGCGAGTTCGTCGAGGCGCAGAAGGCCGCCTACATGGAGACCTGCATCGAGGACGACGAAATCGGCGAGCGCATGGACGCGGGCCGCAAGGCCCTGATGGCACGCGGCGACAACGAGGTGGGCCCCTACCAAAGCCCCATGGAAGATGGCATGCAGCACTTCCACGAGTGGTACCGTGAGGCGATGGGCTCGGACACCATCGACCCGACCACGCCAAACCGCTGAATACGGCGGCAAAACCCTGCCAATCTGCAGACCCGCCGTGGTCTGCTCTCATTACAATAGCTGCCAGTGCTTAAAAAATAAGCGCTGGCAGCTATTTTCATTTTTGCGCCCCACGGCGCGCTTCAAGAGATCACAACCCGATGCAAGCCCTCTGGATGGTGTTGGCCGCGTTCCTGTTTGCCAGCATGGGCGTGTGCGTCAAGATCGCCTCGGACTTCTTCAACTCCGCCGAGCTGGTGTGTTACCGGGGCCTCATCGGCATGTTGATTCTCTGGCTGCTGTCACGCTCGCAAAAAGTGACGCTGTCCACGCAGTACCCCGGCATGCACGCCTGGCGCAGCCTCGTGGGGGTAGCGTCGCTGGGCGCCTGGTTCTACGCCATTGCGCACCTGCCGCTGGCGACCGCCATGACGCTCAACTACATGAGCAGCGTGTGGATCGCGGCCTTCCTGGTCGGCGGCACGCTGCTGGCCTGGCGACCATCCGCCGCCACGCCCCGGCCTGCGCTGCAAGGCCCGCTGGTGCTGACGGTGCTCACCGGGTTCGTGGGCGTGGTGCTGATGCTGCGCCCCAGCCTGGACCAGAACCAGGCGTTCGCCGGGATGATTGGCCTCATGTCCGGCTTGTCAGCCGCATTTGCCTACATGCAGGTGGTGGCGCTGTCGCGCCTGGGCGAGCCTGAGTCGCGCACCGTCTTCTACTTTGCGGTGGGCTCCGCGGTGGCGGGCGGCTTTGCCATGCTGTTCACCGGCATGTCGGACTGGCCGGGCTGGCAAGCGCTGTGGCTGCTGCCCATCGGGGTGCTTGCGGCTGGCGGGCAACTGTGCATGACCAAGGCTTACGCCAGCGCCAAGACCCAGCGCGGCACACTGGTGGTGGCCAATCTGCAGTATTCGGGCATCGTGTTTGCCGCCGTCTACAGCGTGCTGTTGTTTGGCGACAAGATCCCGCCCATCGGCTGGATCGGCATGGCCCTCATCGTGGGCAGCGGCATTGTGGCCACCATCTTGCGGGCCCGGGCCGCGCCCGGCGCACCGGCCGAAGAACACTGACCGATACAAAAACCAATGCGCGCAGGCGAGGACAGTCCCCATCGGGATGGCCACAATGGAGGCCTCCCCGCCCAACCGGTTGCTTTGCACCTGATCTGCCGATGACCACCTACACCACGCTCATCTCCGCCCCCGACCTGCAAGCCCTCATCGCCAGCGGTGCGCCGCTGATGGTGTTTGATTGCAGCTTCGAACTCATGCAGCCGACGGCCGGCGCGCAGCAATATGCGCAAGCCCATATCCCCGGCGCCGTGTACGCCAACCTCGACAATGACCTCAGCGCCAAGCACGGCGCACCTGGAGCCACCGGCACTGTGACGGCGCAGGAGGCTGACCAGCCCGCATCCGGCGGCCGCCACCCACTGCCCAGCCGCGAACGGTTTGCCATGTGGCTGTCCAGCGTGGGTTTTGCCAACAACATGCAGGCCGTGGTGTACGACCGCCAGGGCGCCAACTACTGCGGCCGCCTGTGGTGGATGCTCAAATGGGCAGGCCATGACGCCGTGGCCGTGCTCGACGGCGGGCTGCAGGCCTGGCAGGCCGCAGGTGGTGCGATCCACAGCGGAGAAGAGCCGTCGCACTTCCAGTCCCACTTTGCACTGAACGAGCCCTTGCGCCAGCTGGCCACGGCCAGCGATGTCCTGGCCCGCCTGCAGCGCCCCGCAGACCAGACCGTGATCGATGCCCGCGCCGGCGCCCGCTACCGGGGCGAGGTGGAGCCGCTGGACCCGGTGGCCGGCCACATTCCGGGCGCACTCAACCGGCCGTTTGCCGAAAACATCGGCGCCGACGGCCGCTTCAAACCCGCAGCCACACTGCGCGCAGAGTTCGACGCCTTGTTGGCAGGCCGCAATCCTGCAACCGTGGTGCACCAGTGTGGCAGCGGCGTGAGCGCCGTGCCCAATCTGCTGGCCATGGAGATTGCCGGCCTGGGGCACACCGCACTGTTTGCGGGCAGCTGGAGCGAATGGTGTTCAGACCCAACTCGCCCCGTCGAAAAAGGCTGAACAGCGCTGACTGCGGCGCCTAACGAACGCCGCCGGTTGCAAAAGCGCAAAAAAGATGGTTTTGCAGGCGCTATCAAAACCATGAGCAGAATTCGGGGACCGGCGCCTGCCAACGCAGCAGATGCACCCCTCTTGAAAGCCAGCAGACGCCTGATCTGCTTGTAGGGCAAATTCCTACACAGCCCACCGCGAAACCAGACACGCGGCACAGCCAAACCCCGACTTAATTTCTGATTGGGGCGGTTTCACAATCCATTTCAACGGATCACGCAAAACCTGCAGTCAGCAGGCCACGCAAGACCCGGTACTGGAAAAAAGGAAGCCGCCATGACCAACGAACAAATCCTCGCTGAAATCCGCGAAGCCAACCTCACCTACCTGATGCTGGCCCAAACCCTGATCCGTCAGGACAAGGCCGAAGCGGTTTTCCGTCTGGGCATGAACGAGGAGTCTGCCGATATTCTCGCTTCGCTGTCGGCCGCGCAAGTGATGAAACTGGCCTCCCGCAACACGCTACTTTGCAGCTTCCGCGTGGACGACAACCTGGTGTGGAGCTTGCTGACCAACCACTCGGCCAAGAAGGTGGGCAACGACGCCACCAACACCCTGCACGCCAACATCCTGATGGCCAGCCGCGTGTCGGAAGTGCTCTGAAGCACTAGCCCGCAGCGTTGTCCCGTTCTCACCGAAAGCCCGCCATGTCCTCCACCACCACCGCCGCCGCCAAAGCCCCTGTCAAAAGCGTTCTGAACGAATCCAAGCAGATCGAACGCGCAGCCATGCTGATCCAAATGGGCGCCCGCATGCAGGTGCTGGAGTCCGAGACCACGCTGTCGTATGAACGCCTGATCCGCCTGTACAAGGAGATCGCGGGCAAGTCGCCCTCCAAAGGCCAGCTGCCCTTCTCCACCGACTGGTTCCTGACCTGGCAAGAGAATATCCACAGCTCGCTGTTTTTGAACATCTACGAGTACCTGTCCAAGGGCGTGGACCTGGATTCGGTGGAGCTGCTGACCAAGGCCTACCGCCTGTACAACGAACAAGTCGCCACAGCCGAGATCGAACCCCTGCTGTCCTTCACCCGCGCCTGGCGCCTGGTGAAATTCGTGGACGCCGGCATGTTGACCCGCACCAAGTGCAGCCAGTGCAGCGGCCAGTTCGTGACCGAGCTGTACGAAAACCGCCATTTCACCTGCGGCCTGTGCAACCCGCCCGCCCGTGCCGGCAAGAGCAAGACCGCCGGTGCGCTGATGTTGCATTGACACCTTGGCTTTTTTTTTGAGCCAAAAGCGCCCGATGCGCTAGTGCATATTGCCGCTCTAGCTATTGATTAGATAGCAAACAAATAAGGCCCTATTCGGGGCCTTTTTGCTGTCTGCTGTCTGCCGATGGAATGTGGTGCAAGGCAGAACGCCGATCCACCCATCAACGCCCCGCAAGCAAGGTGCGCACGTTCTCGTCCACGGGCACCGCGTAGTTGTGCGCCGCAATCACATGGTTGCCCACCGGGTTCACCAGCTTAAGGCTGATATACACCACCGAGGCCGACACCGCGTACGTGCCCACGACCACGGCCTGCGCGTTCTGCGCCTGGCTGACCTCCCGCACCTCGCGCGACAGCAGCAACTCGCCCTGTTCGCGGTGCAAAACCAGGTTGTCGCGCAGCTTCACCTCCGTCACGCGCAGCCCGCGCTGCACCATGCGCCCCGCGATCTGCTCCGAAAAGATGCGCCCCAGCCGCGACGACTCGTTGAGCCGGTCCACATTGACCAGGGTGGCCACCAACAGCGGCTGGCTCGCGTCGAGCGGCGCGTTGAGCAGCAAGGCATCCGTTGCCCGGTCGTTCACCTCGATCAGGTCGGTGCGCGACACGCCACCCGCACTGTTGCCGTAGTAGTAGCTGTGGACCGGGTTGGTCGAGCAGCCCTGCAGCGCCAGGGCCGACACCACCACCATGCCCAAGCACCACGCGGACCTGAGCTTGCCGGGATGGAAACGGCGCATCATGGTGCCACCACCCGCCAGGTTTTAACGGGGGTGGGCGCCGGTGCGGGCACCAAGACCTCTGGCTGGTACAGCGCGGCATCTTCCCGCTCGATGTAATACAGGTCTGCGGAACCAGCCAAATAACGGTCACGGCTCTTGAGAGTCGTAGTGATCAGAACTTCAGTCCGCGTAGGCCCGCCCGCTGCGGCACCTTGCGTGTACAGATGGGCCATGTCCAATGCCAAGCCCGCTCCCACCCCCAGTGCTGTCGCAACGCCTGGGAGCAAAGTGCGATCCGAATAGTGCACCTTCCAGTCACGCCATACCCCCACGCCGGTCCCGATGAGGGTCCCAGCGATCGGGACAGGGAAATTGGGCGGAACACCGGCCAGGTGTTGAACCACCTGGGTCTGCACCTCCAGCTCCACCGCAGTAGGAACCGTGGAAAGGACAACGCCGCGGTTCAACAAATGCACTGTCAGCAGTTTGAGGAAACCCGCGTTGAAGCTGGATTTGTCCGCCACCGTCACGTGAATGGGGTACTCGCCTGCAGGCCAGGACGCGATCTTCTCGGCAACTCGCCCAGCCACATCCCCAGCCAGCACATCCCAGTGGTGCACGGCGCGGGCCTTTTTCTGGCCAGTAGCGGGATAGTTGTCGGCGCGTGGCACGTCCAGGGTGCCGCAGCCAGCCAGCAGCGTTGCTGCCAGCAACGGCACAACGGTCGAAATGCGCAGGAGGGAAGATCGCATGGGGCCATGTTAGTGGCGCCAGCCATCCGTGATCGGCATAACAAAGCCGTCTTTCCCCACCTTAAGCCGCGATTTCAGCGCTTGGTGACGCCACTACAAGCACTCACAATAGCCGTACACCCAATAAACCCCGGAAGACCATGCACACCAAGAACACGACACAACGCCTCGCGTCCCTGCTGGCCTTGACCGCCGCGCTGGCTGGCTGCGGCGGCGGATCGGACAAAACTGCCACGCCCGCGCCGCCTGCACCGCCACCTCCGCCTGCTGCGGCCCCCGTCAGCGTGAGTTTCGTGCAGTCCGCCAACAACGTGCTTGAACCCAGCAGCTCGGAGCCTCTGTCCGTCAATGTCTCTACGAACGGCAGCGCCGCGCCAAACGGCACCGCTGCCACCTTCGCCGTGAACCCCAGCACTGCGGGCACCCTGGCCCCTGTGGCACCCACAACGGTTGGTGGTGTCGCCAGCACCACCTTGACGGTCAGCAGCCTGCCGCCCACCGCGACATTTCAGGTGACAGCCACTGCCACCAGCAGCGCCAACTCGGCCAGTGACAGCCTGACGTACTATGTGCGCCCCGCTCACAAGCCGCTGCAGGTGTTGGTCCCCGCCTATTTCACGGCCACCGGTACATCGTCCCCCTGGGCCACGCTGACGAGCGGAGCGACCAGCTATCCCGATGTTCAGATCAACGTTATCGCCAGCACCAACAGCGGCATCCTGACAGCTTCCACCAAGGAAGATAGCGACCTCACCACCGCAGTCAAAGCCTTCCGGGCGGTGTCAGGCACCAGCAACCGCGTGATCGGGTATGTGGCAACCTCATCGAGCAGCGGCGGCACGCTCTCCGTCGCCGACGTCAAGACCACCATCGACAACTACATCAGGCTCTATCCCAAACTGCTTGATGGCTTTTTTCTGGACGGCATGGCCACCGACAGCGCGCGGGTCGCTTACTTCCAGGACATCTACAACTACGTCAAGGGATTGACCTCGGGCATGAGTACGGGTGCCAGCGCTCCAGGCACCCCTCTCCTGGTTGGCAATCCTGGCACCTACCCTGTCCCGGCCTACGCCGCGGTTGCTGATACGCTGGTGACCTACGCAGGCAATTCAGCCGCGTACCAGAACGTGGATCCACAGCCGTCGAGCACCTGGGTCTATGCCAAGGCCAACACAGCGCAAGCGATGCTGGTGCACTCGGCCAGCACCTGCACCGAGATGCAAGCAGCCGTGAAGAATGCGAACCGCCCACGCCTGAACACGGGCATGGTGTACGCCACCAACCTGGCTATCGGAGCCCCATGGTCGGCCCTGCCCACCTACTGGCCACAGTTGCTGGGCACCGTAGATGCTCTCAACAAGGAACGCACCTTGCCGCTCTGCTGAGGACCGTGGGCCGTGCCGTACCAAGCGCTGAACGCCTACATGCATTGTTAGAAGGCCCCCTCACAATCGGCGCATGACGACTGAGCCCACTTCCACGCCCTCCTCGCAAACTCCCTTGGAGGAGGGACAAGCAACAGCCGCATCGGTAGCAGACGCTGCACCCCGCCAGGACTCCGATGCCCCTGAAATAGCAGGGTACGCCCCGGCAGCCGGTCCGGCGTCCCACGCAGCCCCTCTCATGCTCCACATGCCCGTGGACGTGCGCAACCTCTCCCTCGCGTTGCTGGCACTGTTCGCCAGCGTGGCGCTGCTGCACTGGGCCAGTGCGGTGTTCATCCCGATCATGCTGAGCTTGTTGCTGACCATTGCGCTGCGGCCAGCGGTGGAGATGATGGCCCGGTGGCATGTGCCGCGGGCGCTGGGGGCGGGCTTGTTGCTGGTGGCCATCGTCGCCGGGCTGGCCAGCACGGCCTGGTCGCTCAGCGACGGGGCGGCCCAACTGGTGGACTCGGTTCCTGTCGCCGCCAAGAAGGTCCGCGACAACCTCAAGGCACGCGCGGGTGGCAGCAGTCCGCTGGACACTGTGCAGAAGGCGGCCACCCAGATCGAGCAGGCCGCCAACGAA
This sequence comes from Acidovorax sp. Root568, assembly GCF_001427445.1. Taxonomy (NCBI): domain Bacteria; kingdom Pseudomonadati; phylum Pseudomonadota; class Betaproteobacteria; order Burkholderiales; family Comamonadaceae; genus Acidovorax; species Acidovorax sp. Root568. The sequence continues at coordinate 93,944 of NZ_LMGP01000020.1, forward strand.
AACAGCGCCGCCAGCGCAGCGCCCCGCCGGGGCGTGCAGCGGGTGATCGTGGAGCGTCCGCCCTTCAACATCCGCGACTACCTGTGGAGCGGCACCATGGGCCTGATGTCGGCGCTGGGGCAGCTGATGGTGGTGGTGTTCCTGACCTATTTTGCCCTCGCCTCGGGCAACCTGTTCCGAGACAAGCTGCTGCGCATTGCGGGCACCAGCCTGGAGCGGCGCAAGGTCACCATCCATGTGCTGCAGGACATCACCCAGCAGATACAGCGTTATCTGCTGCTGCAGGTGTTCACCAGCGTGCTGGTCGGCCTGGCCACCGGCGCGGCCTATTGGGCATTGGGGCTGGAAAACGCCGCCGTATGGGGGGTGGTGGCAGCCGTGCTCAACCTCGCGCCATACATCGGCTCGGCGCTGGTCACAGGGGCCTCGGCCCTGGTGGCTTTCTTGCAGTTCGGCACGCTCGACATGGCCATGGCCATTGGCGGTGCCTCGCTGGTCATCCACACACTGATCGGCAACCTGCTGACCCCCTGGCTCACCAGCCGCACCAGCAGCATGAGCCCCGTGGCCGTGTTCATCAGCGTGCTGGCCTGGGGCTGGCTGTGGGGCCTGTGGGGACTGCTGCTGGGCATCCCGGTGATGATGGCCGTGAAGGCCGTGTGCGACCGGGTGGAAGACCTGAAGGCCGTGGGCGAGTTGCTGGGCGACTGAGCGACTTGGCCACCGAGCGACGCGGCGTCTGCCACTGACGCCGTCACTGCGGCTCGGGCGGTCCGGATCTCTGCACCTGTTCCACACGTGGACTCTGGCATCGCACCAGAGATGCAGCTCCCCGAATTACCGAACACCAGGGCGCAACTGCGCCACCCAACTGTCATTGGTGATTGTTTCCAATACTGGAACAGTTAGTTTGCGACTGGGTGGTTTTTCCCTGAACACCATCGGCGTACAGTTCATCCCATCGATGAGCCGAACCCGCAAGGCGACTGGCTTTTTTGAGACGCTTTTTAACTTTCAAGGATTTTCATCATGAACAAGACCGCTCGTTTCCTCTCCGTCGCCGCTGTTGCCGCTTTCGCTGCTTTTGGCGCCCATGCAGACGAAGCCGATGGCTCGCAATTTGCCCTGAAGTTCGACACCAACCGCACCCGCGCTGAAGTGGCTACCGAAGCTGTCGTCGAAGCCCGCACCCACAACATGGAACCCGCAGGCTCGCGTGTAGTGACCTACCAATCCACCGCTGACCGCGCTGCCGTGCGTGCCCAGGCTGCCGAAGCCGTGCGCACCGGCCAGATCCCTTCGGGCGAATTCAGCGCCATGTAATCGCATGACCGATTGACGCAGTTGCGGGACTTCCCATGGTGGTGGCACTTCGCGCGGTGCGGATGCTGCTGCCATGGGAGGTGTTTTAGACACACAGTTCCACACTGGCCAAACAAACTGGGCTCCCATTGGGAGCCCTTTTTGTTGTGGGTGCCTGCGATGGCAGCGAGCCGGAAAGTGCGGGTTCGGACCGCTGTGCCCGCAGATCAGCCTGTATTGCGCAGCCCCGCTGCAATCCCGTTGATGGAGATGTGAATCCCGGTCTGCACCCGCTCGTCGCCCTGCCCTGCGCGCCAGCGGCGCACCAGCTCGACCTGCAAGTGGTGCAGCGGATCGATGTACGGGAAGCGGTGCTTGATGGACCGCGCCAGCGCCGTGTTGTGCGTCAGGCGCTGCTTGTCGCCCGTGATGCGGGTGAGTGCATCGGCCGTGCGGTGCCACTCGGCCTCGATGCTGGTGAACACCTTTTTGCGTAGACGCGCGTCGGTCACGAGTTCGCTGTAGCGCGACGCCAGGGCCAGATCACTCTTGGCCAGCACCATGTCCATGTTGGACAGCAGGGTGCGGAAGAATGGCCACTGGCGGTACATCTTCTGCAGCAGCGCCAGCTGGGCCTTGGGGTCCTTGCCTTCGGTGTTGATGAAGGCTTCCACAGCCGAGCCAAAACCGAACCAGCCGGGCAGCGTGAGGCGGCACTGGCCCCAGCTGAAGCCCCAGGGGATGGCGCGCAGGTCTTCGATCTTCTGGCTGGCCTTGCGGCTGGCAGGGCGCGAGCCGATGTTGAGCTCGGCGATCTCGCGGATGGGCGTGGAGTTGAAGAAGTAGTCGGTAAAGCCCGGGGTCTCGTACACCAGCGCACGGTAGCTGCCCATGCTGGCCAGCGAGAGCTGCGCAGCAGCATCCAAAAACGCCTTGGTGGCGGGCTTGGTGGGCTGCAGCAGGGTGGCTTCGAGCGTGGCGGCGACCAGAGTTTCCAGGTTGCGTCGGCCGATTTCGGGGTTAGCGTATTTGGAGGCGATGACTTCGCCCTGCTCCGTCAGACGGATCTGGCCGCGCACGGTGCCGGGCGGCTGCGCCAGAATGGCCTGGTAGCTGGGGCCACCGCCACGGCCGACAGTGCCGCCCCGGCCATGGAACATGCGCAGCTGGATGCCGTGGGTGGTGGCGAGTTCATCGAAGAGTTCGACGAGGGCGATCTCGGCGCGGTACAGCTCCCAGTTGCTGGTGAAAATGCCGCCATCCTTGTTGCTGTCGCTGTAGCCCAGCATGATGTCCTGCTCGCCGCCGCTGCGCTGCACCAGAGCTGCCACACCGGGCAGCGCATAGAACTCGCGCATGATGGGCGCGGCATTGCGCAGGTCTTCGATGGTTTCGAACAGGGGCACCACGATAAGGAGGTTCTTCGACTCGGCATCCAGCGTGCCGTTCATCAGCCCCACTTCCTTTTGCAGCAGCAGCACCTCCAGCAGGTCGCTCACCGTTTCGGTGTGGCTGATGATGTAGTGGCGAATCGCCTCATGCCCGAAGCGCTCGCGCATCACACGGGCGGTTTCAAAGATGGCCAGCTCGCCCTGGGCGTGCGCGGAATACTCGGCGCCTACCACGCGCAGCGGGCGCGCGTCGTTCAGCAGCTTGATCAGCAGTGCGCGCTTGGCGGCCTCTTGCAGGTTGGCATAGTTGGGCTCGATACGGGCCTTGGCCAGCAGCTCGGCCACCACCTCCTCATGCTTGTCGGAGCTTTGGCGCAGGTCCACCGTGGCCAGGTGGAAGCCAAACACTTGCACGGCGCGGATCAGCGGGTGCAGTCGCTCGGCAGCCAAGGCTTGGCCATGGTGGGACTGCAGCGAGGCCTCGATCACCTGCAGGTCGGCCAGGAACTCCTCGGCACTGGCATAGGCGTTTTGTGGCGCCACCGCATGGCGCGCGGCTTCGCCACCGGTCAGATCCTTGAGCGATGCGGCAAGGCGCGCGTAGATGCCAGTCAGCGCACGGCGGTAGGGCTCGTCCACGCGGTGTTCGTTGGTGTCGGGCGAGCGCTGGGCCAGGGCCTCCATCTCGGCCGACACCTGCACCAGGCGGGCCGACAGCGACAGCTCGCCGCCCAGGTAGTGCACCTCGGTCAGGTAGTGGCGCAGGGCCACTTCGGCCTGGCGGCTCAGGGCATATTGCAAGGTCTGCGCGGTGACGTTGGGATTGCCGTCACGGTCGCCACCAATCCACTGGCCCATGCGCAAGAAGCTGTGCACAGGGTACTGGCCCAGCTCGTTTTCCAGGTCCGCATAGATCTTGGGGATCTCACGCAGAAAGGTGGCTTCGTAATAAGAAAGCGCGTTTTCGATCTCGTCAGCCACCGTGAGCTTGCTGTAGCGCAGCAGGCGCGTCTGCCACAACTGCGCCACACGGGCACGCAGCAGGGCTTCGTTGGCAGCCAGCTCGCGCGGGGTGAGCGCGTCCTTGGCACTGTTGTAGAGCTGGGCGCGCACCTGGATGTCGTCGCGTGTGGCCAACAACTGGGCGATGTCGCGCTCGGCGTCCAGAATGCTCTTGCGCTGCACCTCGGTGGGGTGAGCCGTGAGCACGGGGGCCACGTAGCTGCCCGCCAGCGTCTGCGAAATCGTCTTGGGCGCAATGCCTGCCCAGCGCAGGCGCGACAGGGCGACCTCGATGCTGCCCTCTTGCGTGTCGCCTGCGCGCTCGTGCACCGCGCGGCGGCGGATGTGGTGGCGGTCTTCGGCCAGGTTGGCCAGGTGGCTGAAATAGGTGAAGGCGCGGATCACGCTCACCGTCTGGTCGCCCGACAGGGACTTGAGCAGCTTCTTGAGCGCGCGGTCGGCCTCCTGGTCGGCGTCGCGGCGGAAGGCCACGGAGAGCTTGCGGACCTGCTCGACCAGCTCATAAGCCTCCACCCCCTCCTGCTCCCGGATCACGTCGCCCAGAATACGGCCCAGCAGGCGGATGTCATCAATCAGGGGCTGGTCCTTGTCGGATCGTTTCATGCAGGAGTCTCCGGGATGGGTGGGATGGCCTGGCGCGTTGAGCCCGCATGGCCGCAGGCCGCACCAGCCCCAGTGCGGGCGCATGCTAGCATCCTGCGCCGCTGAATAATTACAAACAGGTTACGAACTTGAGCCCCTCGCCAACGCCCCTCATCGTCATCGCCACCCGCGAAAGTCGCCTTGCGCTGTGGCAGGCCGAGCATGTCAAAGCGCTGCTCGAAGCCCGTGGCCACAGCGTGCAACTGCTGGGCATGACCACCAAGGGCGACCAGATTCTGGACAAGTCCCTCAGCAAGGTGGGCGGCAAGGGCCTGTTTGTGAAAGAGCTGGAAGTGGCGCTGGAAGAAGGCCGCGCCCACATTGCCGTGCATTCGCTCAAGGACGTGCCCATGGAGCTGCCCGAGGGCTTTGCCCTGGCCTGCGTGATGGAGCGTGAAGACCCGCGCGATGCCTTTGTCTCCCCCCGCTACGAGAACCTGGACGCCCTCCCGCAGGGTGCCGTGGTGGGCACGTCGAGCCTGCGCCGCCAGGTGCTGCTGCAGGCTCTGCGGCCTGACCTGAAGATCGAGCCCCTGCGCGGCAACCTCGACACCCGTCTGCGCAAGCTGGACGAAGGCCAGTACGACGCCATCGTGCTGGCCGCCGCAGGCCTCAAGCGCCTGGGGCTGGAAGCCCGCATCCGCACCACGTTCGAGCCTAGCGCCATGCTGCCTGCTGCAGGCCAGGGCGCGCTGGGCATCGAGGTGCGCAGCGACCGGCAAGACCTGATCGACGCGCTGGCACCGCTGGCCCACCAGACCACCTGGCTGACCGTGGCCGCCGAGCGCGCCGTGAGCCGCGCCATGGGGGGCAGCTGCTCGATGCCCCTGGCAGCGCACGGCACCTTCACCCAGGGCGTGCTGCAGCTGGACGCCGCCTGGGGCGACCCCGAGGACAAAGCCCCGCTGGTGCGCGCCCAGGCCTCTGCCCCGGTCACCACACTGGCGCAAGCGGAAGCACTGGGCGACGCGATTGCGCAGCGCCTGCGTGCTGGGGGTGCGCGCGGCGTCACCCCGGCCTAAGAGCCTGAGATGGGCACCTCAGCGCCCCGGGTCATCGTCACACGCCCTGCCCGCGAAGCGGCGCATTGGGTGGCGCAACTGGGCGCACACGGCATACAGGCTGTGGCGCTGCCCCTGATTGCGATTGGCCCCTGCACGGACGCTGCCCTGCGACAGGCGCTGGACGAGGCCCGCGCCAACGTCGGCACCTACCGCGCTCTGATGTTTGTCAGCGGCAACGCCGTGGCGCACTTCTTTGAGCCAAATCACCCTGTAGTGCTGGATATTCATGCCCTGGCAGCTACAAAAACAAGAGCATGGGCGCCCGGCCCAGGCACCACCCGCGCGCTGGAGCAGGCGGGCGTGCCGCGCAGCGCCATCGACGGGCCCGCGCCCGACGCGCCGCAGTTCGACTCGGAAGCGCTGTGGCGCCAAGTGGCCCCCCAGGTGCGGCCTGGCGACCGCGTGCTGATCGTGCGCGGTCGCTCCGCCACGCCGCAGGGCGCACACGAATCGCCCCAGGGCAATGGGCGCGAGTGGCTGGCCCAGCAGATCGAGGCGCAGGGCGGTCAGGTGGAGTTTGTGGTGGCCTACCAACGCGGCGCGCCCCGCTTCACGGCCCAGGAGGTGGCGCTGGCGCAACAGGCGGCGCACGACGGCGCTGTCTGGCTGCTGAGCAGCTCCGAGGCGGTGGCCCACCTGGCCGAGGCCCTGCCCGGCCAATACTGGGGCGCAGCACAGGCGCTGACCACCCACCCGCGCATCGCCGAAGCGGCCCGCGCAGCGGGCTTTGGCACCGTGCGGGAATGCCGTCCGGCGCTGGAAGACGTGGTGGCCTCGATAGAATCGGCCGCATGAGTTCTGCGCCCCCCGACGATCTGCCCTCCACGCCCCCTGCAGCCCCTGTGGCCGCCGCTGTGGGCGCGCCAGCAGTGAGCCCGGCCCCCTCGGCCGCTGCGCCAGCCGCTGCCACCGGCCGCAGTGGCGCCATGACCTTGCTGTTGGGCACGGTGGCGGTGGCCGCATTGGTCAGCAGCGGCCTGCTGTGGCAAAAGCTCAGCGCCATTCAGGAGCAACTGGCCCGGCAGTCCGCCGACTCGGGCGCCCTGGCCATCGAGGCCCGCACCATGGCCCGCCAGGCCGAAGAGCTGGTGCGCGACACAGCGGCTCGCCTCTCGGTGGCGGAGGCCCGCGTGAGCGAGGTCGCCCTGCAGCGCAGCCAGCTCGAAGAACTCATGCAAAGCCTGTCGCGTTCGCGCGATGAAAACCTGGTGGTGGACATTGAGTCGGCCATCCGCCTGGCGCAGCAACAGGCCCAGCTCACCGGCAGCCTGGAGCCGCTGGTGGCAGCGCTCAAAAGCGCCAACCAACGCATCGAGCGCTCTGCCCAGCCCCGCCTGGCCCCCGTGCAGCGCGCCATCGGCCGCGACCTGGACCGCCTGACCCGCGCCACCGTGACCGACACCGCTGGCCTGCTGGCCCGCCTGGACGACCTGGTGCGCCAGGTGGACGACCTGCCCGTGCTCAATGCCGTGGCCCAGGCCGCCTCGACCAAGCGCCTGTCCGCCGGCCCCGCAGCCCCTGGCAGTGCCCCCGCCCCCACCGAGGGCCTGGCCTGGTGGCAAGCGGCCCTGCAGCGTAGCTGGGAGGTGGTGCGCGACGAGGCCCGCAGCCTGGTGCGCGTGAGCCGCATCGACCAGCCCGAAGCCATCTTGCTGGCCCCTGAGCAGACCTTCTTTTTGCGCGAGAACCTCAAGTTCAAGCTGCTCAATGCACGCCTGGGCATCCTGGCACGCCAGTTCGAGTCGGCCCGTGCCGACCTGACCGCGGCCACCGCAGCGCTCAACAAGTATTTCGACCCCGCATCGCGCCGCACCCAGAACGTGGCCTCCACCCTGCAGCAGGCCCAGGCCAGCATGAAGGCGGCCGAGCTGCCGCGCCTGGACGAAACCCTGTCGGCCCTGGCCACCGCCGCTGCGGGACGTTGACAATATGCGCGCTGCACTCTGGCTTTTGGCGTTGTTTGGCGTGGCGGTGGCGGCCGCGCTGTTTGCGGGCAACAACCAGGGCACCGTCACCCTGTACTGGCCGCCTTACCGCATCGACTTGTCGCTCAACATGGTGGTATTGCTGCTGGTGGGCGGCTTTGTCACCGTGTATGCGGCGCTGCGGGCCCTGGCGGCGCTGCTGGCGCTGCCACACCAGGCACGCCGCTGGCGCGTGCAGCAAAAAGAGCGTGCCATGCACGGTGCACTGCTCGACGCTTTGACCCACATGCTGGGAGGCCGGTTCATCCGCTCGCGCAAGGCCGCTGTGGCCGCGCTGTCGCAAGAACACGCGCTGGAGGCCAGCGGCGAGGCGGTGCCCCACGGCAAGCAGCTGCGCGCGCTGGCCCACATGATCGCCGCCGAGGCGTCACACGCACTGCAAGACCGCGCCACCCGCGAAAGCCACCTGCAGGACGCACTGCAGGAAGCCCCCATGCGCGGCTCCATCAACGAGCAGGAAATGCACGAAGGCGCCCAGATGCGCGCCGCCCGCTGGTCGCTGGACGACCGCGATGCCAACGCGGCGCTCGACCGCCTGGCAGCCCTGCCCCAGGGAGCCGCGCGGCGCACTCTGGCGCTGCGCATCAAGCTCAAGGCCACCCGTCTGGCGCGCCAGACGCAAGAGGCGCTGGACACCGCACGCCTGCTGGGCAAGCACCGTGCGTTCTCACCCAATGCCGCACAGAGCATCGTGCGCGGCCTGGCCACCGAACTCATCAACAGCGCGCACGATGTCGCTCAGTTGCAGCAGATCTGGCTGTCGCTGGAGACCAGCGAGCGCAACATGCCCGAGCTGGCCATCCACGCCGCCCAGCGGCTGGCTGCACTGGGTGGCGATGCCACGCAGGTGCGTGCCTGGTTGCTGCCCGTGTGGGAACGCATGGTGGAGCTGCCCGATGCCTTGGCCGAGCAACACGCCCTCAAGCTGGTGCGTGCGCTGGAGGCGGGGCTGGATGCGCTCGACGGCCCCTGGCTGGCCCGCATCGAGTCCGCCCAGCAAGCCAACCCACGCGACGCCCGCCTGCAATACCTGGCGGGCATGGCCTGCCTCAAGCGCCAGCTGTGGGGCAAAGCCCAGCAGCTGCTGACCCAGGCAGCCCAGCAGCTCAACGACGCGCCAATGCGCGCCAGCGCCTGGCGCCACGTGGCCGAACTGGCCGAGCAACGCGGCGACGACAGCGCCGCCGTCAGCGCCTGGAAACAGGCCGCGCTGGCCCGATAACCCGGGCATCGCGGGTTGCTCTGGCGCCCCGCCCCCGTACCGCCCGCCATCGCTGCACTTGATGCAGCCACGCCACCTCCCCCATTCGCCAAGGTGTCTCCACAGGGGCACCGGCGCACCAGCAAGGTCCATGCAGGCGCCACGCCGGTGCCCTGCGGATGCCAGCAAATAGCCGCTCCGCAGAAATTGCACAGCATTGGGGAACTTTGAGCGCTCAAGGCATATCGATTCAATAAATTTGAATCAAGGCATCAATCTGCCTGAAGCTGATCACAGCCAGCGCTTCCTACACTGCGCCATCGCCCAGCGCGTTGTGCCGCCAAGTCCGGCGGCCCTTGCAGCCTTCGCTCACCTCATTTTTACACCGACCTCCAGATTCGCTGATGACAGCCACTTCCACGACGACCCTCGACACCCCGCGCCGGTACACGCGCACCGCCATGCTGTTGCACTGGGTGCTGGGCCTGGCGCTGATCGCTCTGTTTGGCGTCGGCGTCTACATGGCTGACCTGCCCTTTTCGCCCCAACGGCTGAAGCTGTACAACTGGCACAAATGGGCCGGCGTGACCATCCTGGTGCTGTCGGCGCTGCGCCTGCTGTGGCGCGCCACGCACCGCCCACCGGCGCTGCCCAAGGCGATCGAGAAGACCATGCCCGGCTGGCAGAAGCTGGCACACCACGGCACCCACCACTTGCTGTACGTGCTTTTCTTCGCCGTGCCCCTGATTGGCTGGGCCTACAGCTCGGCGGCGGGGTTCCCCATCGTGTTCCTGGGCCTGTGGCAGCTGCCCGACCTTGTGCCGGTGAGCAAGGACCTGGCCGAGGCCATCAAGCCCTGGCACCAGTACACCGCGTTTGCATTGGCCGCGCTGGCGCTGCTGCACATCTCCGCAGCGCTCAAGCACCAGCTGGTCGACCGTGATGGCCTGCTGCACCGCATGCTCCCCGGGAAATAACCAGCCTCCACCTCCAGGGCGCCATGGCAACCCCTGGTGGGCGCCTTGCGCACCTCAAAGGTCGCTCGCCCCCCTGCGACCACCGCTTCCACCTTTTGTGAATTGAACGGAGTTTCTGCATGCATCTGTCTTCTACCTTGTCCCGCATCGTGATCGGCGCTGCCCTCGTTGCGGGCGCGCAAGCCGCCCTGGCCCAGCAGCAGTTGGTGCCCGCGCAGAGCGAGGTGCAGTTCACCGCCCGCCAGATGGGCGTGCCACTGGAAGGCCAGTTCAAGAAGTTCAGCGCCCAGGTAGCGTTTGACCCGGCCAAACTGGCCACCAGCAAGATCGCCTTCACGGTGGACACCGGCAGCGCCACGCTGGGCTCCCGCGAGACCGATGCAGAGCTGCCCAAGCCCGCGTGGTTCAACGTGCCCAAGTTCCCGCAGGCCCAGTTCGTGTCGTCCAGCATCAAGGCCCTGGGCGGCGGCAAGTTTGAAGTGGCGGGAGCGCTCACCATCAAGGGCAACAGCCAGAACGTGGTGGTGCCCGTGACGCTGACCCAGAACGGCACCACCACCACCGCCACAGGCGCGCTGCCCATCAAGCGGCTGGCCTTCAAGATTGGCGAAAACGAGTGGGCCGACACCTCCATGGTGGCCGACGACGTACAGGTCAAGTTCAAGCTCGCGCTGACCGGCATCGGCAAGCTCTGAGCGCTGCGCCCCTCTGCATTTGGCCGCCGCTGCTAGCGACCTCCCCTTTCCCTTTGTCCTTTCCTTTTTGACCCATCAGGAGTTTCCATGCGCAAGTCCCTCTTCGCCCTGGCCGCCGCTGCCACCCTGTTCGCCGGTGCTGCCCAAGCTCAATCGGCCAATTACGCCATCGACCCGACGCACACCTTTGCCTCGTTCGAGATCAGCCACTTTGGCGCTGCCGTGAACCGTGGCCGCTTCGACAAGAAGGAAGGCACCGTCCAGTTCGACAAGGCCGGCAAGTCGGGCAAGGCCGAGATCACGTTCGATGTGACCTCGGTGAACACGGGCACGCCCGCCTTTGACAAGCACCTGCAAAGCGCTGACCTGTTCGACGCGGCCAAGCACCCCACGATGAAGTTTGTCTCCAGCAAGTTCGTCTTCAACGGCGACAAGGTCGCCAGCGTGGAAGGCCAGCTCACGCTGCTGGGCAAGACCGCCCCCTTGACCCTCAAGGCCAACCAGTTCAACTGCTACGACAGCCCCATGCTCAAGCGCGAAGTGTGCGGCGGCGACTTTGAAGCCACCATTGACCGCACCCAGTGGGGCATGAACTACGGCGTGGAATGGGGCTTCCCCAAGAACGTGCGCCTGGTGGTGCAGATCGAAGCCGTGAAGCAGTAAACCAGGCCGAGCAGACCTGGGGTGCAGCGGTCTGACTTGCTCCGCCCTGCCTCCGGCTGCTTGCGACCAGCCACCCGTGCGCCTTGCACCGGGTGGCTTTTTCTTTGGGCCAGCCCTTCCTCATCTGCAAGCCTTCTGGGTATAAAAAATTAACTTAACGTAAATCAATTACGAATAGTAGAATTGCATTCACCGATTTGAGGAGACTCTGCATGAACGCCGTTCTGAACCCGACCGACCTGGCCAACCTGCCGGCACCCGCCGCCGTCCAGCAGTTGCACCACTACGCCTACAAGGCCCGCGACGCCGAGGAAACGCGCCAGTTCTATGAAGACATCCTGGGCTTGCCGCTGTACCACATCATCCAGAGCGACTATGTGCCCAGCACCGGCGAGTACTGCCCCTACACCCACTTCTTCTTCCGCCTGCAGGACGGCTCGTTTATCGCCTTTTTCGACCTGGGCGACGATGTGAAGGCCGAGCCCTCGCCCAACACGCCCCTGTGGGTCAACCACATCGCGTTCCGCGTGAACACCGTGCAGGAGCTGGAGAACACCAAGCAGCGCCTGGAGGCGCATGGTGTGGAAGTGCTGGGCGTGACGGACCACCACATCTTCAAGAGCATCTATTTCTTCGATCCCAACGGCATTCGCCTGGAGCTGTCGGCCCAGCTGGCCAATGACGAGCAGATGGAAAAAGACAGCACCGTGGCCCACGCCCGCCTGCGCGAGTGGACGGCGCGCAAGGAGCAATGGCGCAAGGAACGCGCCGAAGGCAAGGTGGATGCGCCGCTCAAGCCCCAGCAAAACGACCGGCCGGAGTTTGTGCGCAAGTAAGCCGACCTGACCCCAGAGGCCTCCACGGTCCATGGGGCCGGCTGCACTGGCTGTGGTGCGCAGCCCCGTCCAACGGCCCTCCCACCGCTTTGCGATGGGATTTTTGGCCCTGCAGCGCTGAAGCGCTACATCCCATTGCCCCAAAAGCTATACAAAAGATAGCAGCTATCCCGCTGCCTGCTGCTGCGCCCGCATGATCTGGTGGCGCTGCCAGTAGGCCCCCACCACGGCGTTGAACTGGTCCTTGTCCTTCTTGAGACCGGGCAGCTTGATCTTGCTGGTCTTGGCGCCCAGGCCCAGGGCGTTCTTTTCGGGGTGGGTCACGATCAGCGCGTTGCCAAAGCTGCTTTCCTTGAATTCCAGCCCCTTGATGGCGTCCCAGAACACCGTGGTCTCATCGGCCGAGGTACGGATCCCGTCAATGCTCACCTCCACTGTCGCGTCGCCCTTGAGGGCAAACACCACGGGCGGGAAGTACTGCAGCACCAGGGCCCGCTCCTCGTCGTTGGCGGGCTCGTAGCGGTAGGCCAGGCTGCGCTCGTGATCTTGCGCAAACTGCTGCTCGTAGGCGCTCCACAGCCGCTGCTCGATGGCGTCGGCAGTCAGGATCTCCTGCACCCAGGTGGTGGCGGGCACTCGCACGGCGATGGCGCCGTAGTCGCGCTCTTTCAGGGCCATGCCCACGTTGCGCAGGCGCTCGGGCATGGCGGGGTGTGAGTCGAAGGGGTGCGGCACATTGGCCGTCTTCATCGCATCCACAAAGTCGGGCGATGCTGCGTACGGCGCCAGGCCCTGGGCCACAAAACTGGCAATGCCCAGCGTGCTGTTGTCGTGCCGCTCGTTGCGGCCGAACAGTTCGTCCTCGATGCGGTAGCGGTATTGGGCGTAGGCGGCAATCTTGACCAGCGACTGTGCAATCGCCGCCGGGCTCACCAGCTTGGCCGCCAGGCGGTCGGCCTTGAACTCGCGCTCGCGGCTGTCGCTGGCCAGGGCGATTTCGAAGATGGTGCGGTACAGGTCCAGCAGGGGCGACGCCATGGCCGACAGCCCGCCGGTGCGGATGGCATGGCGGTAGTGGTCAAACTGCACCAGCTTGGGCCCCAACTGCGCGCTGCGCCGCGTGTCGCCCCCGCGCAGGTGGGCCAGTTCATGGCCCAGCACGGCGTCGGCCTCGGTCTGGTCCAGGATGCGCAGCAGCGGCAGGCTCACAAACAGCGTGCGGCCCGTGAGGGTTTGCTGGCCCACGGTGATCGGAGCCTCGGTCACGAAGAAGTTGGCATCGATGCCGGCCACGATGTGCCGGGGCGGCTCGGTCTTCAGGCGCTGCGCCAGGTGGCGGATGCGCTGCCACAGCAGCGGCGCATCGGCCTCGGCCACCAGCTCGCCCACCACCTGGTTGCTGGACTGCACCCGCTTGAAGATGCCCGCCACCGCCACCAGCACCCCCGCCGCCACGGCAAACCCCACAAACAGCACCAGCTTGGGCGAGTACTTGTGGAAGAAAAACGCCGTCACCCAGAACGACAGCCACACTGCCATTGCCCCTTGCACCACCAGCGCCGTGGCGCTGGCCCAGGAGGTCAGGCGCCAGCCCGCCACAAAGCTCGCGTACTGCAGGGTGCGGTCAGCAAACGCCAGTGCCCCCAGCCCCAGCACCGCCAGCAGCAGCGCCGCACTGGCCACCAGCGTCCACAGCGACAGCTTGCGCGCCATGTGGAACTGCCAGACATCGGAGAAGGTGTCGCACAGCGCCTCGCGGTATTCGCGGGCCTCGGGGTCCGCATTGCTGCAGATGGTGGACGGCGGGTTGCTGCGGTAGTAGTCCTTGCGCGCCTGCTTCTCGTCGGCGGGCAGGCCCTTTTCGGCATCGATGCGCTGGCTGATACCGGCCACAAAACGGGTGTCCTGGTCGGTCTGGACATGGCGGGTGAACACGTAGGTCACCGCAGGCACCAGAAACAGCGCCAGCAGCGCATAGGCAAAGACCTTGACCAGGCCCAGGCGCCAGGCAGATTGAAACGTCATAGGTTCAGATGGTTGTGACGGCCCGGCACCGTGGCACCGGAAGGCTGAACGCCCCCCGCAAGCCACTGCACCAGTCCTTGTTGTAAATCGTGATCCTTAGAGCGGCTAACAAAACTCAGCGGAGCGGCCCTGGCTAGGCGTTTCGCCGCAGGCAGTACAAGCAGTACGACAAGGCGAGACAACGACGCCAGGGGAGTTTTGTTAGCCGCTCTCAGAGCCTGGTCCGCGTTGCCGCGCCCTCCTCGCTCTGTGGGGCGGGATTATCGGGACGCATTCACCCGCGCACCCAGGCTCAAGGTAACCATTGGAAAGAATCGGCCGACAGACGGCGCGCAATTGCCAAACGGCCCAAGCCCCCGCGGGGCCAGCGCCGGGGTGGCGGTCCCTTAAAATGTGCGGTTCACCCTCTTGTTCGTCGGAGCGCTCCCTGCGGCCGCTCCGCCCCACTGCCCCCACTGCGACACCCCATGAGCACGCCCCAACCACAACCCGGCCTCGAAAGCCTGTCCAAGTCGTTTGAACCTGCCGCGCTGGAAGCCCATTGGGGCCCCGAATGGGAAAAGCGCGGGTATGGCACCGCAGGCCACCGTGGCACGGGCCAGCCCCAGGCGGGCGAGCCCGCCTTTTCCATCCAGCTGCCCCCGCCTAATGTGACGGGCACGCTGCACATGGGCCATGCGTTCAACCAGACGATCATGGACAGCCTCACGCGCTACCACCGCATGCGCGGCTTCAACACGGTGTGGGTGCCGGGCACCGACCACGCGGGCATCGCCACGCAGATCGTGGTGGAGCGCCAGTTGCAGGAGCAAGGCATCAGCCGCTACGACATGGGCCCCACCCCGCCCGAGGCGCGCAAGAACTTTGTGAGCAAGGTGTGGGAGTGGAAGGAAAAGTCCGGCAACACCATCACCACGCAGATGCGCCGCATGGGCGACAGCGTGGACTGGAGCCGTGAATACTTCACCATGGACGACAAGCTCTCCAAGGTGGTCACCGACACCTTCGTGAAGCTCTACGAGCAGGGCCTGATCTACCGCGGCAAGCGCCTGGTGAACTGGGACCCGAAGCTGCAGTCCGCCGTGTCCGACCTGGAAGTCGAGAGCGAAGAAAAAGACGGATCGCTGTGGCACATCGCCTACCCCCTGGCCGATGGATCGGGCAGCCTGACGGTGGCCACCACCCGGCCTGAAACCATGCTGGGCGACGTGGCGCTGATGGTGCACCCCGAGGATGCACGCTATACGCACCTCATCGGCAAGATGGTCAACCTGCCGCTGTGCGACCGCCAGATCCCGGTGATCGCCGACGAGTACGTGGACAAGGAATTCGGAACCGGGGTGGTTAAGGTCACCCCCGCGCACGACCAGAACGACTACGCCGTGGGCCAGCGCCACAAGCTGCCCATGATCGTGGTGCTGACGCTGCAGGCCACCATCAACGAGAACGCCCCCGCCAAGTACCAGGGCATGGACCGCTTCGTGGCCCGCAAGGCCGTGGTGGCCGACCTGGAAGCCATCGGCGCGCTGGTCGAGGTGAAGAAGCACAAGCTCATGGTGCCCATTTGCACCCGCACCGGCCAGGTGATCGAGCCCATGCTGACCGACCAGTGGTTCGTGGCCATGAGCAAGGTGAGCGACCAGGACCCCACGGGCAAGAGCATTGCGCAAAAGGCCATCGACGCGGTGGCCAGCGGCGAAGTGACCTTTGTGCCCGAGAACTGGGTGAACACCTACAACCAGTGGATGAACAACATCCAGGACTGGTGCATCAGCCGCCAGCTGTGGTGGGGCCACCAGATTCCGGCCTGGTACGACGAAGAAGGCAACGTGATCGTGGCCCGCGACGAAGCCGAAGCCCAGGCCAAGGCGCCCGGCAAGAAGCTGCGTCGCGACGAGGATGTGCTGGACACCTGGTACTCGTCCGCCCTCGTGCCCTTCAGCACCATGGGCTGGCCCAACCAGGGCGACAGCGCCACCGACGACTTCAACCTGTACCTGCCCAGCACCGTGCTGGTCACGGGCTACGACATCATCTTCTTCTGGGTCGCCCGGATGATCATGATGACCACGCACTTCACGGGCCGCGTGCCGTTCAAGCATGTGTACATCCACGGCCTGGTGCGCGACGCGCAGGGCAAGAAGATGTCCAAGTCCGAAGGCAACGTGCTCGACCCGGTGGACCTGATCGACGGCATTGCGCTGGAGCCCCTGCTCGACAAGCGCACTACCGGCCTGCGCAAGCCAGAGACCGCGCCCACCGTGCGCAAGAACACGCAAAAGGAATTCCCCGAGGGCATTCCGGCCTATGGCGCCGATGCGCTGCGCTTCACGTTTGCCGCACTGGCATCGCTGGGCCGCAGCATCAACTTCGACAGCAAGCGCTGCGAGGGCTACCGCAACTTCTGCAACAAGCTCTGGAACGCCAGCCGCTTTGTGCTGATGAACTGCGAAGGCCAGGACTGTGGCCTGAAAGAGCACACCAAGGAAGAGTGCCAGCCCGGCGGCGCGGCCCACGGCTACATGCAGTTCAGCCAGGCCGACCGCTGGATCAGCTCGCTGCTGCAAAAGACCGAGGCCGAAGTCGCCAAGGGCTTTGAGGAATACCGCCTGGACAACGTGGCCAACACGATCTATGACTTTGTCTGGAACGAGTACTGCGACTGGTACCTGGAGATCGCCAAGGTGCAGATCCAGAACGGCACCGAAGCGCAGCAACGCGCCACGCGCCGCACGCTGATCCGCACGCTGGAAGCCATCCTGCGCCTGGCCCACCCCATCATCCCATTCATCACCGAGGCCCTGTGGCAGGTGGTGGCACCTGTGGCCGGCATCCCGGGCGAATCGGTCAGCATTGCGCGCTACCCCCAGGCCCAGCCCGAGAAGATCGACGAGGCCGCGATTGCCCACATGGGCCGCGTGAAGGGCCTCGTGGACGCATGCCGCGCGCTGCGGGGCGAGATGAACGTGTCTCCCTCCACCCGCCTGCCCCTGTACGTGGTGGGCGACACCGAGTTCATGCGTGGCGTGGGCCCGGTGCTGCAGGCGCTGGCCAAGCTCAGCGAGGTGAAGGTGTTTGACGACGAGTCCGCCTGGGCCGCCGCCGCACAGGCCGCGCCCGTGGCCGTGGTGGGTGACGCCCGCATGTGCCTGTACATGGAGATCGACGTGGCGGCTGAGAAGGCGCGCCTGTCCAAGGAAATCGCCCGCATCGACGGCGAGATCACCAAGGCGAACAACAAGCTGTCCAACGAAGCCTTTGTGGCCAAGGCCCCTGCGGCGGTGATCGAGCAGGAGAAAAAGCGCATTGCCGACTTCGGCGCCACGCTGGGCAGATTGCGCGATCAGCTGACAAGGCTGGGCTAAAACCCGGGCCATACTGCGCCATGGCAGCCCGTCCCGTAGGGGCTGTCCGCCCCGTTTTCATGTTTTGCCGGTGTGGGTTACGGACTGCAGTGCAGCCCGGGCACACCGTCACCCATCCGTCCAGAGGAGCCCCATGACTGTTGCCACGACCGTTCGCAAAGCCGTTTTCCCCGTTGCCGGACTGGGCACGCGTTTTCTGCCCGCCACCAAGGCCAGCCCCAAGGAGATGCTGCCCGTGGTGGACAAGCCGCTGATCCAGTACGCAGTGGAAGAGGCATACGCCGCCGGCATCCGCCACATGATTTTTGTGACCGGCCGCAGCAAGCGCGCCATTGAAGACCACTTCGACACCGCCTACGAGCTGGAGGCCGAGCTGGAGGCAGCCGGCAAGAAGGAACTGCTGGAGTTGGTGCGCTCCATCCAGCCCAGCGACATGGACTGCGCCTTTGTGCGCCAGCCGCGCTCGTTAGGGCTGGGCCACGCAGTGTTGTGCGCGGAGCCCCTGGTGGGCAAGGAGCCCTTTGCCGTGCTGCTGGCTGACGATTTGATGGTGGGCCCCCAGGGCGGTCAGCCCGTGCTGGCGCAGATGGCGACCGCGTTCCGCCAGCAAGGCCGATCGGTGATCGCCGTGCAAGAGGTGCCCGAGGACCAGGTGCACAAGTACGGCATCGTGGCGGGCGAGCCTGCCGGTGGCCCGTTGATCCGCATCCAGCGCATTGTCGAAAAGCCCAAGGCGGCCGATGCCCCCTCGCGCATGGGCGTGGCGGGCCGCTACATCCTCACGCCCGGCGTGTTTGACGAGATCCGCAACCAGCCGCGCGGCGTGGGCGGCGAGATCCAGCTCACCGATGGCATTGCGCGCCTGATGAACAATGAAGCCGTGTACGCCTTCCAGTACGAAGGCAAACGCTACGACTGCGGCAGCAAGGAAGGATTTCTGGAAGCGACGGTGGAACTGGCCCTGCAGCACCCGCAGGTGGGGGCGCACTTCCGGGACTACCTAAAGAACCTGGCGCTGTAAACGCAGCCGGCCAAGCCCTCTGAAACTTCAAAATCGATAGCTGCCCGTGCTTATTGGATAAGCGCTGGCAGCCATTTTTACGTTCAACGGCGGCGCAGGATGTGGATGAACTCCTCGCCCACGGTCTGTTGCTCCACCAGCTCGTTGCCGGTCTGCTTGGCAAACGCCTGAAAGTCGCGCAGCGATCCGTTGTCTGTCGCCACCACCTTGAGCAGCTGGCCGCTGGCCATGTCCGACAGCGCCTTCTTGGCCTTGAGGATGGGCAAGGGGCAATTCAGGCCCCGGGTGTCGATTTCTTTGTGAATGTCCATGGTCATCAATCCTTTGGCGGCGTCGCGGCCGGGGCTTGTTCGTCCAGCCCACGGCGGCGTTCTGCATTTTCTTCGGCCGTGAAAAACACGGGCTCGTGGCCCCGTGTGCGCAGCCAGTCGGCCAGCGCGTAGCCCGTGCCCGCAGGCCAGCATTTGAGGTCTGGCAGATCGTACAACCGGTAGTCCACCAGCTCCGGCGACAGTTGCACCTGCCCGGTGGCCACCACGTGGTAGGCAATGATGACCTGGTTCATGCGCAAAAACTCGTAGGCACCCACCAGGGTGGTGGACTGCACATCGAGGTTGGTCTCTTCCTTGACCTCGCGCGCAATGCCCTCCTGGGGCGACTCGCCCGCCTCCATGAAGCCGGTGATCAGCGCAAACATCTTGCCCGGCCATGCCGCATTGCGCGCCAGCAGCACCTTGCCGTCGATCTCCACAATGGCAGCCAGCACGGGCGTGGGATTGTTCCAGTGCGTCCAGCCGCAGGCGGGGCAGCGCAGCCGCTCCTTGTCGCCGCCATCCTCGGCCAGCGTGATGGGCTGCAACTCGGTGGCACAGTGGGGGCAAAAACGAACTTCGTAGGGCATATGCTATCTTTTATGTAGCTGCTGAGGCATGTTCAACTAGCACAAGCAGCCATTCTGATTCAAAAACCTGCGAGGAGGCGCCCGGCAATGCCCTGGAGCCCACTGCGCAGGCCATTCCACAGGTCACGCAGGAAACACCCCGGTCGACAAATACCGGTCGCCCCGATCGCACACGATGAAGACGATGGTGGCATTGCTGTCGCGCGCTGCGATCTGCTGCGCCACCCAGCACGCGCCTGCAGCCGAGATGCCGGCAAAAATGCCCTCTTCGCGCGCGAGGCGGCGGCACATGTCTTCGGCGCTGTCCTGGCTCACATACACCAGCTCATCGACCGTGCTGGCGTCATAAATCTTGGGCAGATACTCCTGCGGCCACTTGCGGATGCCCGGGATGCGCGAGCCTTCTTCGGGCTGTGCACCGATGATCTGGATGGCAGGGTTCTTCTCCTTGAGGAACCGCGACACGCCCGTGATGGTGCCCGTGGTGCCCATCGCGCTCACAAAGTGGGTGATGCGCCCGCCGGTCTGCTCCCAGATCTCGGGGCCCGTGGTTTCGTAGTGAATGCGGGGGTTGTCGGGGTTGCCAAACTGGTCCAGCACCTTGCCCTCACCACGCTTTTGCATGGCCTCGGCCAGGTCACGGGCGTGCTCCATGCCGCCGCTCTTGGGTGTGAGCACCAGCTCGGCACCAAAGGCTTTCATGGTCTGCGCACGCTCGATGGACAAATCCTCGGGCATCACCAGCACCATGCGGTAGCCCTTGATGGCCGCGGCCATCGCCAAAGCGATGCCGGTATTGCCCGACGTGGCCTCGATCAGCGTGTCGCCAGGGCGGATATCGCCACGCTCTTCGGCGCGGCGGATCATCGACAGTGCAGGCCGGTCCTTGACGGACCCCGCCGGGTTGTTGCCTTCCAGCTTGCCGAGCACCACATTGCCCCGCGCCGCGTTGTCCTGGGCCCCAATGCGCTGCAGCGCCACCAGCGGCGTGTTGCCTACCGCGTCTTCAATCGTCGGATATTTCATACGCCCTACTGTGCCATAATTCAGGGCTTCACATATTCCGCCCGGGTGGTGAAATTGGTAGACGCAGGGGACTCAAAATCCCCCGCCGCAAGGCGTGCCGGTTCGATTCCGGCCCCGGGCACCACAGTCAACAAGGCCGGTAGCTTCCACGAGCTATCGGCCTTTTTGCTGGGCTGGACGATCTGACACCTGCACTGGGGGCCTGCACACCCCTGCGCCGTACCGCACCACCCTCCATGACCGCCCAAGACCTGATCGCGCACGCCACCGTGCTGGCCTACCGGCTGGCGGGTTATGCCCTGCAGAACATGGCCGAGGATGCGGCCCTGCTGGCGATGATGTTCTGCTGACCTTCGCGTCGCGGCAGCAGCCTTTGCGCTTCGCCCCACCCTCGCGCTGCACATCAGCGCGCAGCCAGCAACAGGAAGTCCTGCTCATAACCCCTGAGGGATTGCGCCGCACGCAGCCGGTGCGCAGGCGTCATGGCGTTGTGCAGGCGCGCAAACCCCTCGCAGCCCTCGGCCACCAGCGCTTGTGCGTAGCGCTGGTAGGCGACGTCCGGTGACGTCACCACGCGGTCCAGAAAGCCGAGCATCAGCGTGCGGGCCTGGGCGGTGTTGCCACGGTCGGCCTGGATGCTGCGCAGCACCTGCACCAGGTCTTTTTGCCGGCGCACGCGCTCGGCGTAGGTGCGCTGCGGGTCAAAAGCCGACTGGGCGACAAAGGCGCGCAGCACGGCCTTCTGGGGCTCGTCCAGCGCGCCATAAAAGGTTTCGAGCCGCGACGAGAGGTCCTTGAAGCGGCGCTCGCGCATCTTGTCGGGCGATGGGTCCAGCCATTCGGATTTCCAGTCAGCGTTGCTGTCGGCCTGCTTGCGCTCCAGATTGCGGATCTGCGCCTCGGACAGCTGCGAGGCCAGCCACACCACCTTGGGCTCGGCCTGGGCCAGCACCTTGTCCAGCTGTGTACGTGCCTCGTCATAGATGCGGCAGGCCTGCTCGGGGGTGATGGTGGCTGGCAACTGCTGCTGCACCTTTTGCAACAGCTCGGCATGCTGGGGCAGCATGGTGTCGCGGTGCCAGCGGTGCAGGTCGCCCAGGTCGCCCCGCACGCGCTCCGTCTGCGCGTCCGACAGGTCAAGGTAACGGTTCAGCTGCCAGTACGCCAGGTGGGGCACCTGGTTGTACGCCAGCCGCACCGTGCTGCAGCCCGCCAGCAGCATACCGGCAACGGCCAGCGCGGCGATGCACAGGGTGGTGCGCAAACGGGACAAAACGGGCACGGCGGCTCCAGACAAGAGGAATGGCACAGGATAGGCCCAACGCTGCACACGGCAGGCACAGGGCCCGGATACCCCAGCCCGCGCACCAGGATTTAGCCAAAGGCACCCAATCCGCACGGAGGTCCCACGCCACACCGCGCGACGGATGCGCACAAGGGGCCGGCTGACGCGCGGGGTCAGTTGTCCTGTCGCCGGATCAGCTGGCGGCCACTGGCGGTGATGGCCAGCTCACCCCCCGTCCCCTTGGTGATGAAGCCCCATTCGAGCAGTCGCCCCGACACATGGTCCTTGAGCGCATGGGGCAGCGTGATGACTTCGCCCATCTCCAGTTGCTTGAGGGTCTCGATCTCGTCCACGGTGGGGTCGAAATGCGGAGCGTGGTAAGTGGTCATGGTGGTCGCTCTCCAACAAGGTTGCTGAATGAAAGACAGACTTCCGCGCGGCCAGATTAGTTCACAGCCCCCGTGGGCGCAAGCGCGTCATCCCGCAACCGGCGGGCTACCCACCTCTGCCATGTGCTGGAGCCAGCGCGCAAACGTGGCCAGCACCGGGGGCTGGGCCTGTGCGGGGCTGATGAGGTAGTACGCCCGCTCGCCGCGCAGCGGGCGGTTGCAGGCCACCACCAGCTCGCCGCTGGCGAGCTCGGCCTCGATGAGCAGCGGCGGGATCAGCGCCACGCCCATGCCATGCGTGGCGGCCACGGCCAGCATGGAGAACAGCTCGTAGCGCGGGCCATCCAGCGCGTGCGGTGCCTCCACCCCCATGGCATCGAACCACTGGCGCCAGCCGTAGGGGCGTGTGCTTTGCTGCAGCAGCGGCAGCTCGGCCAGCGCCTCGGCGGCCACGGGCTGGTGGGCGCGGCCCCGGCCCCGGGGCGCGGCCGATTCGAGCAGGCGCGGGCTGCACACGGGCACCACGTCTTCGTGCATCAGCAGTTGCGCCTGTACGCCGGGCCAGTTGGCCACCTGCTCGGGCGTGCCGGCATACAAGGCGGCATCGAAGGTGGTGTCGGCAAACAAGAAGGGGCGTGTCTGCGTGTCGATGTGCACCACGATATCGGGATGCGCCTGCGCCAGGTGCGGCAGGCGGGGGATGAGCCAGCGCGTGGCAAAGGTGGGCACCGCGGCCAGCGTAAGGGTGCCGCCCTCGCCCTGGTGGGCCATCACGTCCAGCGTATCGCGCTCCAGCCCCTGCAGCCAGCGCGCCACCTGGCGGCCATAGTGCGCGCCCGCAGGCGTCAGCACCACGCCGTGGCGCGTGCGGCGAAACAGTGCCACGCCCAAAAACTCTTCCAGCGCCTGGATCTGGCGCGACACCGCGCTTTGCGTGAGTGACAGCTCCTGCGCAGCGCGGGTGTAGCTCTCGTGGCGGGCGGCCACTTCAAAACAGGCCAGGGCCTGGGTCGATGGAATGTTGCGGCGCATGATGAAGAGGAATTTTTAAGTGACCAGCCACGCCTTGGTTTAGCTAGCCGCCAGTATTCCATACATTCCATAAACGC
Source organism: Acidovorax sp. Root568 (assembly GCF_001427445.1). Taxonomy (NCBI): domain Bacteria; kingdom Pseudomonadati; phylum Pseudomonadota; class Betaproteobacteria; order Burkholderiales; family Comamonadaceae; genus Acidovorax; species Acidovorax sp. Root568. Next base: position 116,844 of record NZ_LMGP01000020.1, read on the forward strand.
ATGTCTGGATGAAAAGAACTCGCTTGCGGGCCACCACCCCAAGGCCTACGATGCGTTCCAGATTCGTTTTTTTCTTCCCCCCTTTCCGACCTGGAGACACACATGGCCCACGCCGCTTTTCAATGGGATGACCCTTTCCTCCTGAGCCAGCAACTGACCGACGACGAGCGCGCCATCCGCGACGCCGCCGCAGCGTATTGCCAGGACAAGCTGGCACCCCGCGTGCTGGACGCCTTCCGCCACGAAAAGATGGACGTGAGCATCTTCCGCGAGATGGGCGAAGTGGGCCTCTTGGGCCCCACCATCCCCGAGCAATACGGCGGCCCCGGCCTGTCGTACGTGGCCTATGGCCTGATCGCCCGCGAGGTGGAACGCGTGGATTCGGGCTACCGCTCGATGGCCAGCGTGCAGTCGTCGCTGGTGATGGTGCCCATTTATGAATTCGGCAGCGAAGCCCAGCGCCAGAAGTACCTGCCCAAGCTCGCCAGCGGCGAGTGGATCGGCTGCTTTGGCCTGACCGAGCCCGACCACGGCTCCGACCCTGGCAGCATGGCCACGCGCGCCTACAAGGTCGATGGCGGCTACAAGCTCAAGGGCAGCAAGATGTGGATCACCAACAGCCCCGTGGCCGACGTGTTCGTGGTCTGGGCCAAGGAAGTGTCTGAAGGCGGCGCCGTGGGCCCCATCCGCGGCTTTGTGCTGGAAAAGGGCATGAAGGGCCTGACGGCCCCCGCCATCCACGGCAAGGTGGGCCTGCGCGCCTCCATCACCGGCGAGATCGTGATGGACGATGTGTTCGTGCCCGAAGAAAACGCGTTCCCTGAAGTGCAGGGCCTCAAGGGCCCCTTCACCTGCCTGAACAGCGCGCGCTACGGCATTGCCTGGGGAGCCCTGGGCGCGGCCGAGTTCTGCTGGCACACTGCCCGCCAGTACACGCTGGACCGCAAGCAGTTTGGCCGCCCCCTGGCTGCCAACCAGCTCATCCAGAAGAAGCTGGCCGACATGCAGACCGAGATCGCCATCGGCCTGCAGGCCTGTCTGCAGTTCGGCCGCATGAAGGATGCGGGCACGGCCAGCGTGGAAGGCACCTCCATCATCAAGCGCAACAGCTGCGGCAAGGCGCTGGACATTGCCCGCCTGGCGCGCGACATGATGGGCGGCAACGGCATCAGCGACGAATTCGGCGTGGCCCGCCACCTGGTGAACCTGGAAGTGGTGAACACTTACGAAGGCACGCACGATGTGCATGCCCTCATCCTGGGCCGCGCCCAGACGGGCATCGCAGCGTTCGCCAACTGATCGGCCTGCGCCCCGAAAACCGGCAAAAACACCGCCTTTGCGGTGTTTTTGCCTTGTAGCGCCAGTCAATCATGCGCTGACAGCTATCAATTTCATAGTACACCACACCATGACCACCCCCTCTACCTCTCCCGGCGCCCTCGCAGGCATCAAGGTGCTCGACCTCTCCCGCGTGCTCGCGGGCCCCTGGTGCACCCAGGTGCTGGCTGATCTGGGGGCGGACGTTGTCAAGGTGGAGCGCCCCGGCGTGGGCGACGACACGCGCCAGTGGGGTCCGCCCTTTTTGAAAGACGCCGAGGGCAACGACACCAACCAGGCCAGCTACTACACCGCCTGCAACCGCAACAAGCGCTCGGTCACCATCGACATGGCCTCGCCCGAGGGCCAGGCGCTGATCCGGCAGATGGCGCAAGAGGCGGACATCGTGGTGGAGAACTTCAAGGTCGGTGGCCTCAAGCAATACGGCCTGGACCACGAGAGCCTGCGCGCGCTCAACCCGCGCCTCATCTACTGCTCCGTCACCGGCTTCGGGCAAGACGGGCCCTACGCCGAGCGCGCAGGCTACGACCTGATGGTGCAGGCCATGACGGGCCTGATGAGCATCACCGGCCAGGCCGACAGCCAGCCCGGCGGCGGCCCCATCCGCGTAGGCGTGGCCGTGATCGACCTGTTCACCGGCCTGTATGCCAGCAACGCCATCCTGGCCGCGCTGCACGTGCGCGACAACGCCACCAATGGCTCGGGCCAGGGCCAGCACATCGACATGGCGCTGCTCGACGTGGGCATGGCCGTGCTGGCCAACCAGGCCTCGGGCTTCCTCGCCACCGGCAAGGCGCCCGGCCGCATGGGCAACAGCCACCCCAGCCTCGCGCCCTACCAAGACTTCCCCACGCAGGACGGCAACATGCTGCTGGCCATTGGCAACGACGGGCAGTTCCAGCGCTTTTGCGCCGCCGCCGAGCAGCCCCAGTGGGCCAGCGACCCGCGCTATGCCACCAACACACTGCGCGTGCAAAACCGCACCGCGCTGATCCCCGCCATGGAGGCCGTGACCCGCACGCGCACCACAGCCGAATGGATCACGCTGCTGGAAGACAAGGCCGTGCCTTGCGGCCCCATCAACACCATTGCCCAGGCGTTTGACGACGCGCAGGTGCAGGCCCGTGGCCTGGCCGTGACGCTGCCGCGCTGGAAGGACGGCGAGGCAGCCACCGACAAGGTGCAGCAGATCACCGGCGTGGCCAGCCCGCTGCGCCTGTCGGCCACGCCACCGGTGCTGCGCAATGCGCCGCCGGCACTGGGCCAGCACACCGACGAGGTGCTGCGCGAGATGGGGCTGGACCCAGCGCGCATCGCGGCACTGCGGGCCAGCGGGGTTTTGTAGCCAGACCCGCGCGGCATCGGCCTGCGCGATGCCCTGACCACTCCACGGCCTTGCCCTCACCGGCAAGGCCGTTTTGTTTGTGCTGTCTGCATTGCATCGGCCCCTGGCGCTTATCTGGCTCGCGCTATCCGCTATCCATAGGATGACAAAGCGAGGGACTGAAGGAGCCTGCTTGCATCGGCCCCACGGCAAAAAAGACATGTACAAAAAATTACATCCGTCTCCATAATCCCAAAGACACCCTGTCTGCGGCCCCGCGCACGGCGCGCCGCTGGACCAGGGTGCTGGGCCCATGGCCCAGCACTGCGGCGTTTCTGGACCCTCAAGGAGTTCCTCATGAAGCTCAGCCTCAAGCTCCCCCTGGCCTTCACCGTGTCGCTGCTATTGCTGTTTGCAGCGGCCCTGTTTGGCATCAGCCGCCTGAACCAGGCGCTCGACACCTACCAGACCACCGTGGCCCAGAGCTTCGAGCACGAGCGCATGGCGGCGGGCATGCTCAACAACTTCAAGGTGCAGGTGCAGGAGTGGAAAAACGTGCTGCTGCGCGGCAAGGACCCGGCCCAGCTCACGCGCTACTGGGCCGCGTTTGAAAAGCAGGAACAGGCCATCAAGGACGAGGCGCAAAAGCTCGTAGCCGCCCTGCCCCCGGGGGAGGGCCGCGAACGCGTGTTGCAGTTTGCCCAGGCCCACGAACGCATGGGCACCGCCTACCGCAAGGGGTTTGAAGCCTTCAAGGCGGCCGACCACGACCCGCAAGCGGGCGACAAGGCCGTGGCGGGCATGGACCGCGAGCCCTCACAACTGCTGGACCAGGCGGGCGACCTGATCGCCAAGGCCAGCAGCGCCGTGGCCGAACATGCCGCCGCCACTGCGCAGCGGGCCACCACCATCAGCCTGGTGGTGATGCTGGTGGTGTGCGCGCTGGGCATAGCAGGCGCCATTGCCTTCAGCCGCACCGTGGTGAACCCGCTGGACAACGCGGTGCGCGTGTCGCAGGCCGTGGCCAGCGGCGACCTGACGGTGGCACGGCACGTGCAGGGCAAGGACGAGATCGCGCTGCTGCTCAATGCCTTGCACGACATGCAGATCAGCCTGTCGCACGTGGTGAGCAATGTGCGCAACAACGCCGACAGCGTGGCCGCCGCCAGCACCGAGATCGCGCAGGGCAACAACGACCTGAGCGCCCGCACCGAACAGCAGGCCAGCGCGCTGGAGCAAACATCGGCATCGATGGAAGAACTCAGCTCCACCGTGCAGGCCAACGCCGAAAACGCGCGCACCGCCAACCAGCTGGCCGTGAGCGCCAGCACCGTGGCCGTGCAGGGCGGTGATGTGGTGGCCGAGGTGGTGACGACCATGAAGGGCATCAACGACAGCAGCCGCAAGATCGCCGACATCATCAGCGTGATCGATGGCATCGCGTTCCAGACCAACATCCTGGCGCTGAACGCGGCTGTGGAAGCGGCCCGTGCCGGCGAACAAGGCCGGGGCTTTGCCGTGGTGGCCGGTGAGGTGCGCAGCCTGGCGCAGCGCAGTGCCGAGGCCGCCAAGGAGATCAAGACCCTGATCCACGCCAGCGTGGAGCGCGTGGAACTGGGCACCACGCTGGTGGACAAGGCAGGCGCCACGATGAACCAGGTGGTGAGCGCCATCCGCCGCGTGACCGACATCGTGGGCGAGATCAGCGCTGCCAGCAGCGAGCAAAGCGCGGGAGTCGCCCAGGTAGGGGACGCCATCACCGAAATGGACCAGGCCACGCAGCAGAACGCAGCGCTGGTCGAACAGAGCGCCGCCGCCGCTGACAGCCTCAAGGTACAGGCGCAGCAGCTGGTGCAGGCAGTGGCGGTGTTCCGGCTGGCAGACACCGACGCCAACACCCCCAGGCAGGCCAGCATGCCCGCACCGGGCCACCACCAGCCCCGGTTGGCCACAGGCTGAAGTGGCGCAGCCATTTCAAGCCCAATCGGCTTGAAGCGCTAGTGCATCATGCACCAACAGCTACATAAATAGTAGCAAATGGCGCCTTCTCAGGCTTCAGCCAGCGCAGGGGTTGCCTGCTGCACGGTGGCCAGCGTGGGCGAGGCCAGCTTGCGCAGGTAGGCCATGGTCTGCAGGCAGGCCTGGGCCACCTCGGTGCCCTTCTTCACAAAATGCTCGCGGAAGAAGCGCACATGGTCCTCGTGGTCGTGGAAGTCGCGCGGCGTGAGCACGGCCGACATCACGGGCACCTCGGTGTCGAGCTGCACGCGCATCAGGCCGTCGATGACGGCGGTGGTGACGAACTCGTGGCGGTAGATGCCGCCGTTGACCACCAGCGCACAGGCCACGATGGCGTCGTAGCGCCCGCTGCGTGCGAGCTTGCGTGCCAGCAGCGGAATCTCGAACGCGCCGGGCACATCGAACAGCGCCACCTGCGCGGGGGGCAGGCCGTGGCGGTCAAACTCGGCCAGGGCCGCGTCGCGGGCCTGGTGCACGATGTCCTGGTGCCAGCTGGCACTGATGATGGCCACGCGGGCGCCACGGTGGGCGGCGACGGGAGCCAGAGGGGAAACGGAAGGTGAAGAAGACTGATTCATGGGTTCCTCAGAACAGGGTTGGCCAGAATCAGGGCGCGCGCGAACACGGCGCCTGCACAGGGCGGCGCAGGCCCTGCGCCATGCCAGCGCGCAACAAAGCACGCAGGCAAACGCCGAGGGCCCAGCCACCCATGGCGGGAGCTGTGGGTTTCGCGATCTCTTTCATCCGGACTGTGACCGTCGGCTCTGGTTTCGCACCAGATCTGCTGACCCTGCAGGCCGATCCGAAGAACGGCACCGCAGGCGCTCGCGGGCTCTTGCGGGCTTTTCAGCCAACAAATACCGCCGGTGGGGAATTCCGCCCCGCCCTGAGAACGCTGTCGGCCCCGAAGGTCATCCGGGGCCGACGGGTGGGATTTTAGGCGGCGGGCACGCAGTACGCCGTCGCGCAGGCGATTGCCTGCACTGGCAGTGCCGGTTTCTACGGCTGTGGGCTGTATTGAACGCCGAAGTCTGCTCAGCGCACGCGCTGATACCCGCCTTCGGCCCAGGCCGCTGCGCTGGCGGGCGTGAGCTTGAAGGTGGGCGGCGCGGACGCACGTGCCAGTTCCTCACCCAGCTCGTCCTCTGCGCTCAGCGTGGCCGTGGCGCCTTCCTCATCGGGCACGATGGCCAGCGCCACGCGCAGGCGCTGGCCGTCTGCGGTGGTGATGTGCACGCTCTTGTTCAGCTGCGCATGCAACTGCTGCTCATGGCGGCGCACCACTTCGCTCGCGGTCTTGACCAGGGTGTGGAAGGCCGACACATCGAGCGGCTTGGGGTTCTTCTTGTCGCGGCCCATGGTCCAGGGGCCCACCAGCGCGGGTTCGGCCTCGCCCTTCAGTGTCATTGCCACGGCCCAGCCATCGTCGTCTTCGTTCTTGATGACCTGCGCCGTCCAGCGCCCATCGCTCCAGCAGCGGGGTTCCTGGATGGTGTCGGGCGTGTCGGGTGCGTCGGTCATGGAAAAAAAGGCCTGGATTGCGGGAAAGGGCGCAGAGCATAACGGCAGGGCCCGGTGGCCCCAATTTTCGATAACCATTGGTTATCGAAAAGGCCACACATGGCGCAGGCCTGGTCACTCCCCCAGAACGTCCGGCGCCACACCCGCCATGTCGCGCAACACCTCGATGAAGGCCTGTGCCGAGGGTGTGGGCGGCTCGCCCAGGCGGGTGATGAGGCCATAGCTGGGCATGCGGTTGGGCAGCTCGACGGGGATGCGCGAGAGCAGGCCCCGGTCCACATATTTCTGGATCAGCGCAGCGGGCTGCAGCGACATCATGTGGGTGGTGTTCATCAGCTCCAGCGCAAACAGGAAGGACGGCGTCTCCACCACCCCCGCCGTGAGCGCCAGGCCCGCGCCGCCGAACAGGTCGTCCGACACCTTGCGAACGGCCGTGGAGGCAGGGTACAGAATCCACGGCCAGTGCGCCAGCTCGGTCAGCGACAGGTCGGTGGCGCCGCGCAGCGGGTGGTGCTGCCCGCCCACCACATGCAGCGGCTCGGCGGACAGGTGCTCGTAGTGGAACTGGCTGCGCTGGTCCTCGGTGGTGAAGCGGCCGATCATCAGATCGATCTTGCGCTCGGCCAGCCAGGCGATGAGCTGGTCGCTGCTCTGCTCCAGGATCTTGATGACCAAGAGGGGCCGCAGGCGCTGGATCTCCACTACCGAGGCCACCAGCACATGCGCGGCCGAGCCGGTGATCGCACCCACCGTCACATGGCCATGGCCGCCCTGCTTGAGGGCGTTGAACTCGTCCACAAACTTGCGCTGCCCATCGAGCGCTGCGCTGGCGTAGCGCAGCGTAAAAAGCCCCAGCTCGTTGGGCCGCATGCCGCGCGAAAGGCGGTCGAACAGGCGCGCCTCCAGGATCTCCTCGATGTCCATCAGGATCTTGGTCGCCGCAGGCTGCGTGACGTGCATCTGCTCGGCCGTCAGCCGCAGGTTGCGCGTGCGGCCCAGGATGTCTAGAAACTGCAAATGCCGAAAGCGCAGCCGCGCGCAGGCCTGCGCCAAAGACAAGGGTTTACCCGGAAATTCGTCTGGACTCATAAGCGTTTGGAATGGATTGTCGCAAAACATTCAGTGGACCCGCCGGGGCGCGAAACCTAACCTTCGCCTTGCGTCCATGACGGCTTGCCAAAAAGCTGCATACGCCGACGGCCTCGCCAGCGGGGTCCCGCCATTCCAACGGAGACAAGACACCATGCAATTCAAGACCCTCGCCCTGGCTGCCGCTTTGCTGGCCGCCCTCGCCGCCCCCGTCTCGGCCCAAGTCAAGGAACACACCTTCAAGGTCGGCATTGGCCTGAGCGACGACCACCCGCAGGCCCAGGCCGTGCGCCACTTTGCCGAGCGCCTGCAGGCCAAGAGCGGCGGCAAGATGAACGCCAAGCTGTTCGCCAGCGGCGCCCTGGGCAACGACGTGAGCATGACCTCGGCCCTGCGCGGAGGCACGCTGGAGATGACGATTCCCGATTCGTCCACGCTGATGTCGCTGATCAAGCCCTTTGGCGTGCTGAACCTGCCGCTCACCTTCAACACCGAGGCAGAAGCCGACGCCTTGCTCGACGGCCCCTTCGGCCAGAAGCTGCTGGCCATGCTGCCCGACAAGGGCCTGATCGGCCTGGGCTTCTGGGAGAACGGCTTTCGCCACGTGACCAACTCGCGCCGGGCCATCAACACTGCCGATGATCTGGCGGGCCTGAAACTGCGCGTGATCCAGAGCCCTTTGTTCCTCGACACCTTCAACGCGCTGGGCACCAACGCCACGCCCATGCCGTTCACCGAGTTGTACACGGCCATGGAACAAAAGGCCGTGGACGGCCAGGAAAACCCGCCCGCCACCATTCTGGCGAGCAAGTTCTATGAAGTGCAAAAGCACCTGGTGCTGTCGCGCCACATGTACAGCGCCTGGGTGCTGCTCATCTCGAAGAAGACCTGGGACGGCCTCTCGGCCGACGAAAGGAAGATCGTGCAGGAGGCCGCCCGCGAGGCCACGGTGTTCGAGCGCAAGACCATCCGCGCTTTCAGCGAAACCGCACTGGGTGAGCTGAAGAAGGCCGGCATGCAGATCACCGAGCTGCCCGCCGCCGAGCAGGCCAAGCTGCGCACCAAGCTGCAGCCCGTGCTGGCCAAGTACGGCAAGGAGTTTGGCGAAGAAACCACCAGCGAGCTGATGGGCGAGCTGGCCAAGGCGCGGGGCGGCAAGTAAGCCGGTAGTTCGTTCCCCTGGGCGCAGCGTACCGCTGCGCCCAGCCCTTCTTTTGCGACGCTCCGACCCCATGACAAAGACACCCCGCCGCCCCTTCCGCTCCCGCGAATGGTTTGCCGCGCCCGAGCGCTCGGACATGACCGCGCTGTATCTGGAGCGGTTCATGAACTACGGGCTCACGCCCGAAGAGCTGCGCTCGGGCCGGCCCATCATCGGCATTGCGCAGACGGGCAGCGACCTGTCGCCCTGCAACCGCATCCACCTGGACCTGGCGCGCCGCGTGCGCGACGGCATCCGCGATGCGGGCGGGATTCCGATGGAGTTCCCCGTCCACCCCATCTTTGAAAACTGCCGCCGCCCCACGGCCGCGCTGGACCGCAACCTGGCCTATCTGGGGCTGGTGGAGATCCTGTACGGCTACCCCATCGATGCCGTGGTGCTGACCACGGGCTGCGACAAAACCACGCCTGCAGGCATCATGGCCGCGTCCACCGTGGACATCCCGGCCATCGTGCTCTCGGGCGGGCCGATGCTGGACGGCTGGCACGAAGGGCAGCTGGTGGGCTCGGGCACCGTGATCTGGCGCAGCCGCCGCCAGTTGGCGGCGGGCGAGATTGACGAGGAAGAATTTCTACAACGCGCCTGCAACAGCGCGCCCTCGGCCGGGCACTGCAACACCATGGGCACGGCATCGACCATGAACGCCGTGGCCGAGGCGCTGGGACTGTCGCTGCCGGGCTGCGCGGCCATTCCAGCGCCCTACCGCGAACGCGGCCAGATGGCGTACGAGACCGGGCGCCGCATCGTGGAGATGGCGTACGAAGACCTGCGCCCATCGCGCATCCTGACGCGCGAGAGCTTTCTGAACGCGCTGTCAGTGGTGAGCGTGGCGGGCGGCAGCAGCAACGCGCAGGTGCACATCATGGCGATGGCGCGCCACGCGGGCGTGCAGCTGGACGCGCAAGACTGGACCGACCAGGCCTACGACCTGCCCCTGCTGCTGAACATGCAGCCTGCGGGGCAGTTTCTGGGTGAACGCTTCTTCCGCGCCGGCGGCGTGCCCGCGCTGATGTGGGAGCTGCAGCAGGCCGGCAAACTGCATGCCGACTGCGCCAGCGTGACCGGCAAGACGGTGGGCGAGAACCTGCAAGGCCGCGAGACCCACGACCGCGAGGTGATCCGCCCCTTCAGCAACCCGCTCATGCACAAGGCGGGGTTCATGGTGCTCAGCGGCAACCTGTTCGACTTCGGGATCATGAAGACCTCGGTGATCTCCGAAGCCTTTCGCCAGCGCTACCTCAGCCAGCCGGGCGCGGAAGGCATCTTTGAAGCCCGTGCTGTGGTGTTTGAAGGCGCGGACGACTACCACGCCCGAATCAACGATCCAACCTTGAACATCGACGAAGGCTGCATCCTGGTGATGCGCGGCGCGGGCCCCATCGGCTGGCCGGGCTCGGCCGAAGTGGTGAACATGCAGCCGCCCGATGCGCTGATCCGGCGCGGCATCAACACATTGCCCACGCTGGGCGACGGACGCCAGTCGGGCACGGCAGACAGCCCTTCCATCCTCAACGCATCGCCCGAGAGCGCCGTGGGCGGGGGCCTGTCCTGGCTGCAAAGCGGCGACACCATCCGCATCGACCTGAACACCGGTCGCTGCGATGCACTGGTCGCCCCCGAGGAAATCGCGCGCCGACAACGCGACCTGCCCCCCCCACCCGTGCCCGCAAGCCAGTCGCCCTGGGAGGCGCTGTACCGCGAGAAAACAGGGCAATTGGCCGATGGCGCCACGCTGGACTTTGCGCTGGAATTTCAGCGCATCTCCGAAAAGACGCCACGCCACAACCACTGACAACGAACGGGTAGGCCACTGGCGCCTTCCCGGACTTTTTCGAAGGACTCTCCATGAACAACATGACGGCAGCGGCAGTTGCCGAACGGGCCCGTGCGCCCCAGGCCGCATTGCAAGTGCTTCCCGACGACGGCCTGCAAGGCACGCTGGTGGGCCGGGTGTGGGTGCCCAATGGTGCCGTTCCCGGCCCGGCCGTGGTGGCACTGCGGCCCGAAGGTGTGTTTGACCTCAGCGCGCACTACCCCACCATGAGCACGCTGCTCGACACCCTGGCACCGGCAGAGGCTGCGCGCAGCGCCACCGGCCAGTACCTGTGCAGCGTGGAAGACCTGCTGGCCAACAGCCTGCCCGGCGCACGTGACACCAGCCGCCCCTGGCTGCTGGCCCCGTGCGACCTGCAGGTGGTGAAGGCGGCGGGCGTGACGTTTGCGGCCAGCCTCATCGAGCGCGTGATCGAAGAGCAGGCGCGCGGCGACGCCACCCGCGCGCAGGGCCTGCGCAGCCAGGTCATCGGCCTCATCGGCCAGAACCTGGCGGACATCCGCCCGGGCTCGCCCGAGGCCATGCGCCTGAAAGCGCTGCTGCAAGACAAAGGCCTGTGGTCGCAATACCTGGAGGTGGGCATTGGCCCCGATGCCGAGGTGTTCACCAAGGCGCCGGTGCTGGCGTCCGTCGGCTGCGGGGACGACATCGGCATCCGCTCCGACTCGGCCTGGAACAACCCCGAGCCCGAGGTGGTGCTGGCCGTGAACAGCCGGGGCCAGATCGTGGGCGCCACGCTGGGCAACGATGTGAACCTGCGCGACATCGAGGGCCGCAGCGCCCTGCTGCTGGGTAAGGCCAAGGACAACAACGCTTCATGCGCTTTAGGACCCTTCATCCGCCTGTTCGACGCCAGCTTCGGGCTGGAACAGGTGCGCAATGAGACGGTGCACCTGCGTGTGGCGGGCGCGGACGGCTTTGAGCTGCGCGGTATCAACACCATGGCCAGCATCAGCCGCGACCCCACCGACCTGGTGGCGCAGACCCTGGCTGCGCACCAGTATCCGGACGGGTTCATGCTGTTCCTGGGCACGCTGTTTGCCCCCATCGAAGACCGCGGCCAGCCGGGCGGCGGCTTCACCCACCACCTGGGCGATCTGGTGTCCATCCAGAGCGCCTGGCTGGGCGGACTGCACAACCGCGTGGCGCACAGCGAGGCCGCGCCGCCCTGGCGCTTTGGCCTGCGCGCCTTCATGGCCAACCTGGCGCAGCGCGGGCTGCTGCAGGGCACAGCGCTTTGAGTCAAAAGAAAACAGGAGACAACCCCATGCTCAATGCCTTCATCGACCGCTGCTGCCGCTGGATCAACCTGCTCATTGCCCTGGCGCTGGCCGTGATGGTGGTGATGGTGTTTGGCAACGTGGTGCTGCGCTACGCGTTCAACTCCGGCATCGCCATCAGCGAGGAGGTCTCGCGCTGGCTGTTTGTGTGGATCACCTTCCTGGGCGCCATCGTGGCGGTGCGCGAGCGGGGCCACCTGGGCACGGACTTTCTGCTGGCGCGCCTGCCGCCGCAGGGCCAGCGCATCTGCCTCGCCATCAGCTACGCGCTGATGATCTGGTGCACTTGGCTGCTCTTCAGCGGCGCGCTGGCACAGGCGCGCATCAACTGGGATGTGGATGCACCGGTCACCGGTGCATCCATGGCCATCTTCTATGCGTCGGGTGTGGTGTTTGCCGTGGCGGCGGGCCTGCTGCTGGCGCTGGACCTGTGGCGCATTGTGTCGGGGCAGATGCCGGACAGCGAGCTGGTGCAAATCTCCGAATCCGAAGAACTGGCCGCCGTGGGCAGCCAGTTGCCGCACACAGCCCCCGCGCCCACGGCCTCACGCCAGTGAACCCCACACCGCAATGACCTGGAGCGCTCTTCCATGACCGTTTTTATCTTCCTCGGCTCCCTGCTGGCCGCCATGGCCATCGGCGTGCCGATCGCCTATGCGCTGCTGGTCTCCGGCGTCGCCCTCATGTGGCACCTGGACCTGTTTGACGCACAGATCCTGGCGCAGAACGTGATCAACGGGGCCGACAGCTTTCCGCTGCTGGCCGTGCCCTTTTTCATGCTGGCGGGCGAGATCATGAATGTGGGCGGTCTGTCGCAGCGCATCGTCAAGCTCGCGCTCACGCTCGTGGGGCACAAGCGCGGGGGGCTGGGTTTTGTGGCCATCCTGGCGGCTTGCATGCTGGCAGCACTGTCGGGCTCGGCTGTGGCCGACACCGCAGCATTGGCCGCCCTGCTGCTGCCCATGATGGTGAAGGCCGGGCACGACAAGGCGCGCGCAGGCGGGCTCATTGCCTCGGCCGGCATCATCGCGCCGGTGATTCCGCCGTCCATCGGCTTCGTGGTGTTCGGCGTAGCGGCCAATGTGTCGATCAGCAAGCTCTTCCTGGCGGGGATCGTGCCCGGGCTGCTGATGGGGCTGGCGATTGCAATCACCTGGTACTGGGTGTCGCAGCGCGAAAACGTCACGCCGCCGCCCAAGGCCACCACGGCCGAGAAGCTGCAGGCGCTCAAGGAATCGACCTGGGCGCTGTTCCTGCCGGTCATCGTGATCGTGGGCCTGAAGATGGGCGTATTCACACCCACTGAAGCCGCTGCCGTCGCTGCGGTCTATGCCCTGCTGGTGGCCACGCTGGTCTACCGCGAGCTGCACTGGCGCCAGCTGACCGATGTGTTCATCAGTGCCGCCAAGACCACCGCCGTGATCATGTTCCTGGTGGCGGCCGCCATGGTCAGCGCCTGGCTCATCACCGTGGCGGATATCCCGCGTCAGCTGGTGAGCCTGCTCAAGCCCCTGATGGAACACCCCACGCTGCTGCTCATCGCCATCATGGTGCTGGTGATGGCCGTGGGCACCGCCATGGACATGACGCCCACCATCCTCATCCTCACGCCCGTGCTGATGCCGGTGGTGAAGGCCGCAGGCATCGACCCGGTCTACTTTGGCGTGCTGTTCATCATCAACAACGCCATCGGGCTCATCACACCACCCGTGGGCACGGTGCTGAACGTGGTGGCGGGCGTGGGCAAGATGCGCATGGACGACGTGACGCGGGGCGTCATCCCGTTCATGGTGGCCCAGTTCGCGGTGATGTTCCTGATGGTGCTGTTCCCGTCCCTCGTGCTGGTGCCGATGCGGTGGTTTACGGGATGAACCTGCGTTTTGAAGCAAAAAGTGCCGCAAGCGCTAGTGGATATTGCGCTTGCAGCTATCAAATCAGGAGTTACTCACCCCTAAGCGCTGTTCAGTTGGCCACCGTGAAACGCTTTTGCACGTGGCGTGGTGTTTCCAGTTCGTCGGCCATTGCCACCGCCAGGTCGGCCACGCTGATGCTGCCAGGCTGGTCGCCGTTCATCAGCGGGGCCTCGTCGCCCAGGCGGTACTGGCCGGTGCGCTCGCCGGGCTGCAGCAGGATGGGGGGCGAGAGGAAGGTCCAGTCCAGCGTGCTTTCGGTGCGGATCCAGTTCAGCGCCTCGCGCGCGGCCAGGGCGCCCTGCTTCCATTCGGCGGGAAACTGGGGCGTGTCCACCAGTTGCACACCGGGCGCCACAAACAGGCTGCCCGCGCCGCCCACCACCAGCAGGCGGCGCACGCCGGCCGCCTTGGTGCCGTCGATGATGGCGCGCGTGCCTTTGAGGAACTGGTCGTGGATGTCTGGCACCGTCCAGCCGGGGTTGTAGGCGCTCACCACCGCGTCGTGGCCCGCAACGGCCTTGGCCACCTGGGTGGCGTCCTGCGCGTCTGCGGCGACCACGGTCAGGCCTTCGCGGGCCGTGAGCTTTGCCGAGTTGCGGGCCAGCACGGTCACACGGTGGCCGCGTTGCAGCAGTTCGTTCAGCACGGCCGAGCCGACAAAACCGGTGGCGCCAATCAGGGCGATGTTCATATCGATGTCCTTGGGGTCAAAGTTGTGATGTAGTGAGAATAGGATCTTGTCAAAACAGGCGGTAGATGGCTAAAACTGCCTTATCTTTGAAGCTGTGCTTCACAATCAAACGCATGGAAGACCTCAAACGCATGGCTGTTTTTGCCTCGGTGGTGCAGCACGGCTCGATGAGCGGCGCCGCGCGCGCACTGGGCATGAGCACTTCGGCGGTGAGCCAGCAGGTGCGCAAGCTCGAAAGCGACGGCGGCGTGACGCTGCTGCACCGCTCCACGCGCAAGTTGGCGCTCACCGAGGCGGGCCAGCGTTACCACGCGCGCTGCGCTGCCATGTGGGCGGCGGCGGAGCAAGCGCGCGCCGAGCTGGCCGCATCCCGCGATGCGCCCAGTGGCGAATTGCGGATGTCGGCCACCGTGGGGTTTGCGCGGCACATCGCACCCGCCCTGGGTGAACTGCTGGCCGCGCACCCGGCGCTGCGCCTGCGGCTGCTGGTGGACGACTCCACCATCGACCTCATCAACGCCCGCATCGACCTGGCCGTACGCTACGGGCGCCTGGCGGATTCGACCTGGGCGGCCCGGCGCCTGGGGGGCATGAGTTGGTACCTGTGCGCATCACCCGAATGGGTGGCCGCACACGGCGTGCCCCAGCACCCGGATGCGCTGCTGTCCCATAGCTGGCTGGGCTTCGCGCGCGAGGGGGGCGGGTTGCTCATCGACCTGCGCAGTCCCAGCGGCGAGCCGCGCGCACTGCGGGTGGAGCCGCGCATTGCCAGCAACAACCAGCTCTCGATCCAGCAGATGTGCGAGGCCGGGCTGGGCCTGGCGTTGGTGGGCAGCATGGACTCGCACGAAGCACTGCAGGCCGGGCGGCTGGTGCGCCTGCTGCCCGACTGGTCGTTTGGCACGCTGGACATCTGGGCCGTCACGCCCCAACGCGATGCCCAGCCCGCCAAGGTGCGCCAGTCCATCGCGGCACTGCATGCCTACCTGCGGCAGGTGCCCGGTATTTCGGACTGAAAGCGACCAACAAAACTTTTCTGGCGTCGTTGCCGCGTCTTGTCGTACTGCTCGCACTGCCTGCGACGCAGCGCCTAGCCAGAACCGCTACGCTAGTTTTTGTGAGCCGCTCCGAGCCTTGCTCGTCGGCACCCATCGATTTTTTATCGCACGGACCCACAAATTCCATCGTTGTGTGGGCGCCGTGCTCTGCCTACAGTTGCGGCTCCCTGGCCAGGGTTTGTTTGATGGATTGACCCCACCACCCACCGGAGACCCGACATGACGACCAACCCGCCACTGATCTTCCCCATCGACCGCGTGCTGACCGCCTTCGAGCAGCAGGACGTCCCCACGCTGCTGGCCACCATTGCCGACGATGTGGACTTCCGCATCGACCACTACCGCGACGATACCGACACCAGCTGGCAAATCGCCCGCAACAAGGCCGAGGCGATGGCCGTGGTGCAGCGCCTGGGGGTGGAGGTGTTCCCGCGCGGCACGAAGATCCTGCACACCCACAGCCAGCCGCTGAGCAACGACTGGGTGCTCACGCACTTTCACCAGCGCTTCTTTTATGCGGTACAACAGCGCGAGGTGGAATCCGTGACCTGGATCACCAGCCATTCGCAGAACGGCCAGGTGGACTATTTCCGCGAGACCGTCACCACCATCACCCCCGTCTGACAACCTGATCCAAGAAAGGCCCTGCCACCATGCTGTTTGACCTGCGCGCCCTGGGCTACTTTGTAGCGGCCTATGAAGAGCGCTCGGTCACGGCCGCATCGCGCCGCTGTTTTGTGGCGCAGCCGTCCATCAGCATGGCCATCAAGGGGCTGGAGGATGCGCTCGAAACCACCCTTTTCGAGCGCAGCCGCCAGGGCCTGGCCCCCACACCTGCCGCGCACCGGCTGTACCCCCGCGCCTGCAGCCTGCTGGCCCAGTCCAGCGCCATGGTGCGCGACTTTCGCGATGCACCACGTGAAACGCTGGGCATCTTCCTGCAGGACGACCTGATGGTGCAGCAGGCCACGCCCCTGTTCGCACACATCGCGCAGGAGCTGCCCCACACCATGGTGCGGCTCACCGCCAGCGCGCAAGAGGCGCGGCTGCGCATGGTGGCCGAGCACTGCAAGCCGCCGGGCGACACCTTTGTGCCGCTGTGGCACGAGCCTTATGTGATGCTCGTGCCCGAGCTGCACCCGCTGCGCTTCAAGAAGCGCTTTGGCCTGGCAGACATTGAAAACCTGCCCCTCATCGAGTGGCCCTATTGCCCGCTGCACCAGTCCTTCATCCGTCTGCTGGCCGAGCGGGGGATTGCGCTGCAGGTGCAGGCCAGCGCCGCGCGCGAGGAGCTGCTGCTGCACATGGTGGACGCGGGCATGGGCTTGGCCGTGGTGCCGCAGTCGCATGCAGCCCAGGCGCGCCGCGCGCTCACCCGCCCGCTGGACGGGCCCTTGGCCTTCTCGCGCAACATCGGCCTGGCCTGCGACGCGTCGGACGCGCCCCTGCTCGGTCTGCTGCACCGCCTGGCGGACGGCATGAAGGCCACCGCAGCCCAGCCCGAGCCCACGCAGCGCAGCAATGTGGTCTGATTCCCTGCCCCATCCACCCCTCTGGCCACTCCCATGATTCTGGAAATTGCCCACCTCACCATCCGCTCCGGCCAGAACAGCGCGTTTGAACAGGCGTTTGCCCAGGCGCAGCGCATCATTGCTTCCATGCCCGGCTACCTGTCCCATGAGCTGGGGCATTGCATGGAGCGACCGCAGGACTATGTGCTGCTGGTGCGCTGGGCCACCCTGGCCGACCACGAGGTGGGTTTCCGCCAATCCGCCCAGTACCAGGAGTGGAAACGGCTGCTGCACCATTATTACGATCCGTTCCCCACCGTTGTGCACTTTGAGCCGGTCACGCCGGACAGGGTGTGACGGCGCCGCCACGCACGGATGCTGCAGCGCACTATTCGGGTATTGCCTGAAGATTTAGCGCACTGCGCGTGCCGTTTGGGTCCTAGAATTTGTAAAAGCGCGTATCTTCGTATCTTCATTACCGCGCGAAGGATCCAACATGAAAGCCATCCAGCAGGACATCGACGAGCGGACCAACCTCACCAGCACCAACAAGTTCGAGCTGCTGCTGTTTCGCCTGGGCATCGACAGCGCCTTGGGCAAGTCCGAGCTGTTCGGTATCAATGTCTTCAAGATCCGCGAGATCGTGGCCATGCCCAGCATCACGCCGATTGCGGGCACCACGGCCCATTCGCTCGGGGTGGTCAACCTGCGCGGACAGGTGATTCCGGTGCTGGACCTGCCCTCCATCGTGGGTTGCAAGCCACAGACGGGCCTGAACATCATGCTGGTGACAGAGTACGCACGCACCACCCAGGCGTTTGCGGTCGAGTCGGTGGAAGACATCGTGCGCCTGGACTGGAAACAGGTGCTGTCGGCGGAAACCAGCGGCGCTGCTGGCAAGCTGGTGACCAGCATTGCCCGTCTGGACGGCAACACCGACGAGTCCCGCCTCGCGCAGGTGCTGGACGTGGAAGCCATCCTGCAGATGATCTCGCCCTCTGACGGTCACGAGGTCACAGAGGAAAAGGTGGGCGCCAAGCTCAAACTCAAGCCTGGTTGCATCATCCTGGCGG
The DNA here is from genome assembly GCF_001427445.1 of Acidovorax sp. Root568. Lineage (NCBI taxonomy): Bacteria > Pseudomonadati > Pseudomonadota > Betaproteobacteria > Burkholderiales > Comamonadaceae > Acidovorax > Acidovorax sp. Root568. The sequence goes on from NZ_LMGP01000020.1 coordinate 134,717, forward strand.
CGGACGACTCGTTCGTGGCCCGTTCGCTCATCGAGCAAGAACTCAAGGTGCTCAACGCGCCATATGAAATGGTGAAATCCGGCAAGGAGGCCTGGGACCGGCTCAATGCCATCGCCAAAAGTGCCGAGGCCGAGGGCAAGACGGTGCTTGACCGCGTGGCCATGGTGTTGACCGACCTGGAAATGCCAGAGATGGACGGCTTCACGCTGACGCGCAACATCAAGCAGGACGCCCGCTTTCATGGGCTGCCGGTGGTCATCCATTCCTCGCTGTCGGGCTCGGCCAACGAAGACCACGTTCGCAGCGTCGGGGCCGATGGCTATGTGGCCAAGTTTGTGGCGGAAGACCTGGCGGAGACCATCCGCCGCGTACTGCCCAAGTAAACCGGCGCCCTATCCGCTGGAACACAACGGCCTTGCGGGGCCGTTTTTTTGCGGGTCCGATTTTTTGCTTGAATCATCTGATTGCGCCGGTAAAACGTACTCTGATAGCTATCATTTTTGACGATATCAAGCAGCAGGCGTGCCCCATATTCACGGGTTGTTACAGCCTCCATCGGCTCCTGTGCATGCGCCGAGTCAACCAAAAGCCGTCCCCACGCGCTAAAGTGATTGGCCCCCTGTGCCAGACCCCTGAAATTTGTAACGCTCCACCGGAGCGCTTTTCATGGGCTTTACGGACAAGGCGGAACGCGCCTACCCGGCCGGAGTCTGATCACCATGACCTACACCATCACCCGCATTCTTTCCGCCACGGTCCTGGGGGCCCTGGTGACGGGGTGTGCCACCGTGCCGGGCGACCCTTATTACGACTCTCCGCGCTACCCGGTGTACGAACAGCCAGGCTACATCTACAGTGCCCCGCCGCCGGTGTACCAAGCGCCGCCTGTGTACCGTGCGCCTGGCGTGATCTATTCGGCCCCGCCGCCACCGCCCGCCATCTACTACGGCGGACGTGACCGCGACGACAACCGGTGGGACAACGACCGCAACCGCAATGACTGGCGCGAAAGAGAGCGTGACCGTGACCGCGCTGAGCGCGACCGGGCAGCACGCGAACGCGAACGCCGCGACCAGCAGGCCCGTGAACTGGATCGCCGAGCCCGAGAACAGGACCAGGCCCGCCGGGAGCAGGCCGAACGGGATCGCCGCGCTGCTGAAGACCGCCGCAACCGCGAAAACCGCCCCGGCCGCCTGGCACCCGACAGCTACACCCCGAGTCCGTACGACTGGCGCTCCCGTCAGCAGTCCAACAGCCCGGACAAGCCGTGATGGCCTGGCGCTGACCCCGCTACCCCCCACAACTCTCCAGCCACCATGAAACCACGTACCCATACCCTCATCGCTGGCCTGTGCGTGGTCTTTCTGGGCGCACTACCTCCATTGGGTGCCCAGGCGCAGGTGGTGCGCTGCACCGACGCTGCCACGGGCAAGGTCACCTACACCGACGGCAAATGCGCCAGCGGCACCACCGTGCGTGAGGTGGAGGCCCGCAAAACTCCGCAGGAGATCCAGCAGGAGCGCGAAGAAGCCGCCGAGGCGCTGGCGCGCAAACAGCAGCGCTTGCAGGCCGAGGCGACCGCCGCCGAGACCGAATCACGGCGCAATACACAACGCGACCAGACCGCTCCTGCCAAAACCACAGACTACGCACGCTCCCCGGAGTGCGCCCGTTCACGGCGCAACCTGGATGTGGTGTTGAGCAGCGTCACCGGCGGCGGCTACGAACAAAACCTGCGGGTGGAGGCGGCGCAGCGGCAGGTCGACCTGGACTGCCTGGGCCCTCAGGGCTATGCGGAGGTGGAGAAGTCCCGCCCCCGGTCAACTAACACCACGACGCCGGTAGTCGTCGTGCCCCCACCGCATTACCCGGCGCGGCCTACGCCGGTGCAACCGCCGGCGCCCACCCCCAAAAAATTCACGCAGTGCAACGTGTTCCGCTGCTACGACGCCCAGGGCAATAGCTACCCCCGCTGATCGGTCGCCCATGTGGGCAAGGTGAGGAGAGTGCGGATTTCTCCAGCCTCTCAGGCTCGCAACCCCTCAGCCACACTGGGGTAGCGCAACCGCAGACCCAGCTCGCGCAGCATGCGCTGGTTGTCCAGCCGGCGCGATTCGCTCATGAAACTCAGCAGCATCAGCGACAGCTGCTCTTGCGCCGTGCTGCGACGCACGCGCGGCGGGCGAGGCAGGCCATACAGATCAGCCGCCATGTCAAAGTAGTCGCCCATCTTCATGTGGGTGGAGTCGCTCACGTTGTAGGCGCGCTGCGGGCGCCCCTTCCACACGGCCGCCATGCAGGCGCGCGCCAGGTCTTCGGCATGGATGTGGTTGGTGAACACATCGTCCTCGGCCACCAGCACAGGCGTGCCCCGGCGCAAGCGGGCCTCAGGCGTACCGCCCTCGCGGTCGGGGGCGTAGATGCCCGGAATGCGCAACACGGTGGCCCGCACGCCGGCACGGCCCAAGTGGCGCACGGCGCGCTCGGCATTCACACGGCGCTGGGCGCGAGGTGTGCCGGGGGCCACGGCCCGAGTCTCTGACACCAGGGCCCCCTGGCAGTCGCCATACACACCGCTGGTGGACGCGTAGGCCAACGACATTGGCAAGGTGCGCAGCCGCAGCGCGCGGGTCAGCGCCACGGTACGGGGGTCACGCCACCAGGCATCGCCCCCTGCGCCCTCCCCCGGCGGGGGCGCCAGATGCAGCACCCGCGTCGCCAGGCCGGATAGCCTGCGCAAGGTGCCTGCATCGTCCAGATTGCCCACCAGAGGCCGGGCCCCTTGTGCCCGCAGCTCCGCCACCCGCCCAGCGCTGGAGGTCAGTGCCAGCACCTGCATGCGCCCGGCCCCGGGGCCCGTCTGCAGATGGCGCAGCACCCGTTGACCTACATCACCACAGCCCACGATGAGCAGGCGTTCGCGACGAAAGCGCGCTGGCAGCGCGCCGAGGGGGTTCTGGTTTGAGGGCAAAATCGGGTCCGTTTGCTTAGCTAGAGACGACTCCAAGGATACCCACACATGACCAGCGCCGAGGCTGCCACCACCGCAGCGTTTCAGATCACCGTGCAGCCCAGTGGCCGCGCTTTCAGTGCCAATGCGGGCGAAGCCATCCTGGCCGCCGCCATCCGCAGTGGCGTGGGCCTGCCCTACGGCTGCAAGGACGGCGCCTGTGGCTCGTGCAAGTGCAAAAAACTCAGCGGCACCGTGCAGCACGGCGCCCACCAATCCAAGGCCCTCACGGCCGATGAAGAGGCCGCAGGCCTGGTGCTGACCTGCTGCGCACAGCCACTGTCCGACGTGGTGCTCGAATCGCGCCAAGTCACCGACGAAAGCGCCTACCCCGTCAAGAAGATGCCAGTGCGCGTGGCCTCGCTCCAAAAGAAATCAGACGATGTGATGCAGGTGCGCCTGCAGCTGCCTGCCGCAGACACCTTCCGATACCACGCGGGCCAGTACATTGAGTTCATCCTGCGCGACGGCGCCCGACGCGCTTACTCGATGGCCAACGCGCCGCACACCCAGGCAGAGGCACCGGGTGTGGAGCTGCACATTCGACACATGGCCGGCGGCAAGTTCACCGACCATGTGTTTGGGGCGATGAAGGAGAAGGAAATCCTGCGTGTCGAAGGTCCGTTTGGCAGTTTTTTCCTGCGCGAAGACTCCGACAAGCCCATCGTTCTGCTGGCATCCGGCACCGGCTTTGCCCCCATCAAGGCGCTGATCGAGCACCTGCAGTTCAAGGGCATCAGCCGCCCCACCGTGTTGTACTGGGGCGGCCGTCGCCCTGGCGATCTGTACCTGGCCGACTGGGTGCAGGCCCGCGTGGCCGAATTGCCGTGGTTGCGCTACGTTCCGGTCATTTCCAACGCACTGCCCGAGGACGGCTGGACCGGCCGCACAGGCTTTGTGCACCAGGCGGTGCTGGACGACTTTACGGATCTCTCAGGTCACCAGGTCTATGCGTGTGGCGCGCCCATCGTGGTCGAGTCCGCCCGTGACGCCTACAGCGCCCAGCGCGGCCTGCCGTCGGAAGAGTTTTTTGCCGACGCATTCACGTCGGAAGCCGACAAACACGGCGGCTGACACGCCCCCGCAAGGCCGATAAAGACACCTGGACCACAACCCATGGTGCGTGCAGCGCCCGCCCCGCCAGCCCCGCAGGGCGCGCCCCGCCGCTGGCATCAAGTCCGGCGCGGAGGCTTCATTGCCACGCTGCTATTCCTGGCGGCCCTGCTGGTGTGTGGCGCGGGCGAATGGGCAGAACAGAGCGAACGCGACGCCCAGTGGGACAACCTGCGCCGCCTGGGCGAGGTGCAAGCCCTGGCGCTGCGTGGCGTGGCCACGCGCTACAACTACCTGCCCTTCACCACCGCGCAGCACCCGCTGGTGCGCCAGTTATTGCAGGAGCCTTCATCTCAGGCCGTACGCGACGCAGCCAACGCTTACCTGCAGGCGGTGAACCAGCATGCGGGCTCCGACATGCTGTACGTGATGGACCCGCAGGGCCTCACCCTCGCGTCCAGCAACTGGGACACCCCCAACAGCTTTGTGCACCAGAACTACGGCAACAGGCCGTACTTTCGCGATGCCCTGGCGGGCCAGACGGGCCGCTTTTATGGCGTGGGTAAGACCACGGGCGAACCCGGCCTGTTTGTCTCGGCCCCCGTGGTCGATGCGGGCCGCGTGATCGGCGTGGTGGCGGTCAAGGTACGCATGGAACCCATCTCGGACCCATGGGCCCAGCTGCGCGATCCAGTGTTCGTGACGGACGAGCGGGGCATCGTCTTTCTCGGCTCCGTGCCCGGCTGGCTCTACCGCACCAGCCAGCCCTTGCCCACCCCACTCGTGCAGCAGCTGCAGCACAACGAACAGTACGGCACAGGATGGACCCCGCGCGCCGTGCCCTGGACCCTGCACCCCCAAAACGACCCGCCCGGTACTGAACTGCGCCTTGACGGCGCTGGCGGCAAAAGCTACCTGGCGTTCGAAGAGAAGCTGCCCGACCTGGGCTGGACCCTCACCGTCACTGCCGACAGCCGCGTGGTGGCCCTGGCGCGGCAACAGGCCTGGGCGCTGGCCACGCTGGCGTCGGGCCTGCTGGTGCTGGGTGCGCTGTACTGGCAATTGCGCGAGCGGCGCCTCGCCGAAAACCGGCTGGCCCGCATCGAACTGGAGCAGCGCGTACAAGAGCGTACCCACGCGCTGCAGCAGGCACAGGCGTTCCGCCAGTCCATGGAGGACTCGCTGCTGGTGGGCATGCGCGCCCGCGACCTCGAAGGGCGCATCGTCTATGTCAACGCGGCCATGTGCGATATGGTGGGCTACCGGGCCGACGAACTCATCGGCCAGCTGCCGCCCTACCCGTACTGGCACCCTGACGAGCTGGACCGCCACTGGAACGACAGCGACACGGTGCTGGCCGGCAACGCGTTTCCGCAGGGGCGGGAGAACCGGCTGAGGCACCGTGACGGGTCGGACGTGTACACGATGTTCTACACCACACGCCTGATCGACGGCAGCGGCCAGCACATCGGCTGGATGAGCTCGGTGGTCAACATCACCGCGCAGAAGCGGGCCGAAGAGCAGCAGCAGCAGCGCGAGACCCAGCTGCAGCGGGTGCAGCGCGTGATCACCGTCGGCGAGATGGCATCCACCCTGGCCCACGAGCTGAACCAGCCGCTGGCCGCCCTGGTCAACTATGCGGCTGCCGCACGGGCGCTGGCCGCCCAGGGCAAGACCGGCCCCCTCCACGACAGCCTGGAGGCCCTGTCGGCCCAGGCGCTGCGGGCCGCCGACATCGTGGGTCGTATCCGCCGCTGGGTGCGCCAGCACCCTGAAAGCCGCGAGCCTTGCGATCTATCTGCCATCGTGGAGCAGTCGCTGGAGCTGCTCTTGCGCGCCGAGGCTCGCCGCCAGGGGATCCCTGTGCGTGTGGAACAGGCCGGCGCCCCTTTGCCGGTGAACGCAGACCGTGTGCTGCTGGAGCAGGTGGTGATCAACCTGGGCCTGAACGCCCTGCAGGCCATGCAGACCCACCAGCCCCCGCCCGGCGGGCACGAATTGCGGCTGCGCATGGCCGCAGACGATGGCCAAGCGCTGGTGCAAGTGCTGGACCGGGGCCCAGGCCTGCCGCCCGGCATCGCCGAGCGCCTGTTCGAGCCTTTCTTCACCACACGTTCCGACGGTCTCGGCCTGGGTCTCAACATCTGCCGCTCCATCATTGAAAGCATGGGGGGCCAATTACAGGCCCGCAATCGCGAAGGCGGCGGCGCGGTCTTCGAGATCCGCCTGCCATGCCCCCCCGCCAACGAGAATGCCACCGCGCCATGACCTACGACACTGCCCCCATCGCCGCTGACTCGCTGGACCCCACTGCGGTCTACATCGTGGACGACGACGAAGGCGTGCGCCAATCGCTGGCCGCACTGCTGCTGGCACGCGGGTACACGGTGCGAGCATTTGACGGCGGCGAGGCCTTTCTGGCGCAGGCTGCACTGGACCACCCCGGCTGCGTGCTGCTGGACCTGCGCATGGAAGGCTTGAGCGGGCTGCAGGTGTTCCACGAACTCGGCCAGCGCCACAGCGCGCTCAAGACCGTGTTCCTATCGGCCCACGGTGAGCTGTCCTCCGCCGTGGCAGCCGTCAAACAAGGGGCGGTGGACTGGCTCGAAAAACCGTGCAACGAAGCCACTTTGCTGGCCGCTGTCGAAAAGGCCTCCACGCTGTCGCAAACGCAAGCACGGCAGACACAACGGCAGCACCAGCTGCGCGAGCGCTGGAACGCCCTGAGCCCACGCCAGCAAGAGGTGGCCCAGCTGCTGGGCACGGGCCTCAGCAGCAAGGAAGTGGCCCGTGCACTGGCGCAGCGTGACCCGGAGCGCCCCATCGACCCGCGCACCGTGGACACACACCGGTCCGCCATCTTCCTGAAGCTGGACATCCGCTCGTCGCACGAACTGGGCATGCTGGTGGAAGACCTGGGCGTGGCGCTCAGCGCGCCTCGCACGGCATGAACGTCCCCGCCTGACCATCACCCCCTCAGGGCTTCATAAGCTTTCTTACGATTTTTTTGCACAATGGCGCCCATGAACCGCAGAAACCTCATCCTCCTCGCCACCGCCGCTGCCACTGCAACGGCTTTTTCGTCCCCCGCCGTCTGGGCTCAGGATGCCGGCCAGCCCATCCGCCTGATCGTGCCGTATGCCCCGGGCGGCCCCATCGACGTCACGGCCCGCGCACTGGCCGAGCGCGTGCGCGAATCGCTGGGCACGGTCATCATCGACAACAAGGGCGGCGCGGGCGGCAACATCGGCGCCGACGCGATTGCCAAGGCTGCACCCGATGGCCTGACCATCGGCATCGCGGCCACCGCCACCCACGCAGTCAACCCCTGGCTGTATGCCCGCATGCCCTATGACGCAGGCAAGGACTTTGCCGGCATCACGCAGATGGTGCGCGTGCCCAATGTGCTGGTCATGAACGCCGCCAAGGCCGAGCAGCTCAAGATCCACACCGTGACCGACCTCATCGCCTACGCCAAGGCCAACCCCGCCAAGCTCAACTACGGCAGTGGCGGCAACGGCAGCGCGGGCCACCTGGCGGGCGAGATGTTCAAGCAGCGCGCCGGCATCTACGCGCTGCACATCCCCTACCGGGGCGCCAACCCGGCCCAGCTGGCACTGCTGGCGGGCGAGGTGGACTTCAACATCGACAATCTGGCCGCCGCAGCGCCCAACATCCGCGCGGGCAAGCTCAAGGCGCTGGCCGTGACCTCGCTCGACGCCTCGGCCTCGCTGCCCGGCGTGCCACCGCTGTCCGCGACTTTCAAGGGTTTTTCCATCGACACCTGGTGGGGCCTGGTGGCGCCGGCCGCCACGCCCAAGCCCATCATCGACAAGCTGAACAAGGCTTTTGTGGCGGCACTGAACGCGCCCGAAACGAAGACCCGCTTTGCCGCATTGCTGGCGGAGCCCGTGGCCACCACGCCGCAGCAGTTCGACAGCTTCATGGCCAGCGAGCGTGCCAAGTACCAGCAGGTGGTGAAGGCGTCCGGGGCAAAAGTCGATTGACTCTCTGAGACGCAATCCGCTCGGTGCTGCCGCCTGAGGCGGCAGCTCTTCGATGCCGTCCACGCCTGCGCGGGCAGGCTTGCGGCTGCGGCCTCCCAGCCCCCGAGAGAGACGCCACCCGAGGCCCGGCGGAGCCGGTTCCACGGCGGCACTGGCGTTGGACCGCGTCCGTTTCATCTGTCGCCCGCAAAGCCAATGCAGACGGGAGTATTTTTAAGCCTTTTCAGGCCCTGGCGCTTATCTATAAAGCGCAAAAAGCTCCCAATTTAGGAGCAAATTATTCACCCACCAAAGTGCCCACCCAAGCCGGGCCTTCCAGCTGGTGGATGTCCTGAGTCGCTACGGCCTGCAACGCCGACGCATCCACCCGCCCAGGCACCAGATCGGCCAGGGGGCGCAGCACGAACGCGCGCTCGGCCATGCGGGGGTGGGGCACGGTGAGTGTGGGGGTGTCGATCACCTGGTCACCAAACCACAGAATGTCGAGGTCCAGCGTGCGCGGCGCGTTGCGGTAGGGGCGCTCGCGGCCAGCAGATAGCTCGATGGCTTGCAGGGCACCCAGCAGGGCATCAGGTGCCAGAGTCGTTGTCAGCTCGGCCACGGCGTTGAGGTAGTCCGGGCCACCGGCATCGACCGGTGCGCTGCCATAGAGCGGCGACACGCGCAGGACACGCGTGCCGGGCAATTGACCCATGGCCGCCAAAGCATTGCGCAAGGCGGCTTGCCGCTCTCCCAGATTGGCCCCCAGGCCCACATAGACCCGAGAGGGCCGCTCAGCCTGCTCCCCCACGTCCGGCCAACTCACTCGCCAGCCGCAGCAGGTGCTGCACCTTCGCCGCCACCACCACCGGGCTTGCGGCGACGACGGCGGCGCTTCTTGGGCGCGCCGCTTTCGGCGGCCCATTCGGTCTCGCCGCCCGCATGGTCAGTGTCTTGGACGGTGCCAGGGGCACGTGGTGCCGCCGCAGGTGCACTGCGAGGCACACGCTTGACCACAGGCTGCGCTTTCTGGCGGGCCTTCTGCTCTTCCTTGGCCTGGTCCATCAGGTCGTCGCGGCGCTCATCGTCCGCCGCCTGGAAGTCCTGCCACCACTCGGCCAGGGCTTCCTCGACTTCGCCCACATCGGCGCGCAGGCGCATGAAGTCGAACCCGGCGCGAAAGCGCGGCTGCATGACCATGCCGAACGGCGTGTTGCCCACGCGCTTTTCAAAACGCGGCTGCATCACCCAGATCTCACGCATGTCGGCGGCCAGCTTGCCGCGGCCCGACACGTCGCCAATGCGTTTGTCGAACACCTCGTCGATGGCCTCTTGCAGCGCGGGCAGCGGGTGTTGGCGCTGGTTCAGGCGCTCCTGCCAGCCATTGCGCACGTCTTCCCACAGCACGCAGGCCAGCAAGAAGCTGGGGGCCACGGGCTTGCCTTCGTTCACGCGGCGGTCGGTGTCCACCAGGGCCGCTTTGACAAACGGTGTGTCGGCGCGCTCCACGGCCACGTCCAGCAGCGGGTAGATGCCCTTGGACATGCCCAGCTTGCGCAGCTGCTCGATGGTGGCGATGGCGTGCCCGGTCTGCAGCAGCTTGAGCATTTCGTCAAACATGCGGCTTTGAGGCACCTCGGCCAACAGGGCCTGCGACTGCACCAGCGGCGCGGCCGACTTGGCATCGATGCTGAAGCCCAGCGGGCTGAGCTTGGCCGCAAAACGCACAGCGCGGATGATGCGCACCGGGTCTTCGCGGTAGCGCGTGGCGGGGTCGCCAATCATGCGCAGCGTCTTCTTCTTCGCGTCCTGCAAACCCTTGTGGTAGTCGACCACGATCTGGCTGACCGGGTCGTAGTACATGGCGTTCACGGTGAAGTCGCGGCGCGTCGCGTCTTCGTCCTGCGGGCCCCAGACGTTGTCGCGCAGCACGCGGCCGCTGGCGTCCACGGCATGCTGCATGCCCGACAGCTGCGCCTTGCTGGTCTTTTCGTTGCCAGCCACCTGACCCGCTGCGGCATTGTCGAGGTAGGCGCGGAAGGTGGAGACCTCGATCACCTCGTGCTCGCGGCCCCGGCCGTGCACCACATGCACGATGCGAAAGCGCTTGCCGATGATGAAGGCGCGGCGAAACAGGCCCTTGACCTGTTCGGGCGTGGCGTTGGTGGCCACGTCGAAGTCCTTGGGGCGCAGGCCCAGCAGCAGGTCGCGCACAGCGCCACCCACGATGTAGGCCTCGAAGCCAGCGTCCTTGAGCGTCTGCACCACCTCGGCGGCGCGGCGGTCCACCAGCTCGGGGTTGATGCCGTGCACGCTGGCGGGCACCTCTTCGCGCTTGCCGAAATGGGGCTTGCCGCCCGAGGTCCCGGGCGTCGATTTGCCCAGCAGTTTGTCGATGAACTTCTTGATCATGGGTAGGGAGATATCAGGGGACTGCGAGCGCAGGGGGTCAGGAGGCCGTCTGGCTGGCAGGCTCGGCAAACAGGTCCAGTATGCGCCAGCCGCGCTCCTGGGCCAGGGCGCGCAGGCGCGGGTCGGGGTTGGTGGCGACCGGGTGGTTCACCTTCTCCAGCAGGGGCACGTCGTTCATGGAGTCGCTATAGAACGTGCTCTCCACGTCGGCCCAGCTGAGCCGCCGCTCGGCCAGCCATTGTTCCATGCGGCGCACCTTGCCTTCGCGCATGGTCGGAATACCGTCAATCTCGCCGGTATACCAGCCGCTGGCGTCGCGCACCAGCTGCACGGCCAGCAGTTGCGGCACCCCCAGCGCCTGGGCGATGGGGGTGGTCACGAACTCGTTGGTGGCAGTGACGATCACCACCTCGTCGCCCGCTGCCTGGTGCTGGCGGATCAGGTCGAGCGCCTGAGGCTTTATGGCGGGGGTGATGACCTCGCGCATGAACTGTCGGTGCGCCGCCGCTGCGGCCTCGGGCCCGCGCAGGCGCACGGCCTCGGTCGCAAAACGCACGTAGTCGTGTACATCGAGCGTTCCCGCCTGGTAGTGGGCATAGAACTCGTCGTTGCGGCGCGCGAACTCCACCGGGTCGTTCCAGCCGATGCGGATGGTGAACTCGCCCCACTCGTAGTCAGAGTCGAGCGGCAGCAGCGTGTGGTCCAGGTCAAACAGCGCCAAGCGAAGGCGGCTTCTTTGCATTTCAATCATTCAATAAGTTGCGCTGCGCGAGCGGTTGCAAAAACTGTCGCTGCCCAAAGCCAGCGGCCGCCGCGCAAGGGCCGCCCCGCCGCGCTGGCGGCGTCCTCCTTCCCGCGGTGCGCAGCACAGCGAGAGAAGGGGGAAGCGGCGCAGCCGCTCAGGGGGTTGTCCCTCATTTTTTATTCCGACTCGAGCATTGTCTTGAGCAGCGGAATCGTGATGGCACGCTGGGTGCGCAAGGCAAAGGCGTCGAGCTGGTCCAGCAGCTGCATCAGGCTGCCCAGGTCGCGCGAAAAGCGGTTGAGCATGTAGTCCATGACTTCGTCGCCCAGGAACACGCCGCGCGCATCGGCCTCCTGGCGCAGCACGGCGCGGCGCTCGGCCTCACCCAGCAGTTGCAGCTGGAACACATGGCCCCAGCCCAGACGGCTGCGCAGGTCGTCGCGCAGCGGCAGGTCGGCGGGAGGCAGATCGCCAGCCGCCAGCACCCAGCGCTGGCTACCGCTGGCGGGGCTGATGGCATTGACGAACCAGTTGAAGGCCGTGGCCTGCTGGGCGGTGCTGTACAGGTGCACGTCGTCCATGACCACGGCGGCCCAGCGCTCGTCAAAGTCTGGCGGCTCACCCACCGAGGGGTCGAGCCAGCCCACGCTGGAGCCCTGCTCGCGCAGGGCCTGGCGCACGGCCTGGAGCAAATGGGTCTTGCCGCTGCCCGGCTCGCCCCAGAGGTAGGTGGGCACCGGGGAGCGGGTGGCTTCACTGCTGCCCGCCCCGGCGGCTAGGCGCAGGTGCTGCAGCGCGGCCTCGTTGGGCCCGGCAAAAAAACGGTCGAGGGTGGGCCCGGTGGCCAGGCCGATGTCCAGCGCCAGTTGCTTCATCGTCATGCGCGGCGCCCGCACAATGCAGGCTGAACCGTGGCGGAAGGTGCGGAAGCGGCGGTCAGGAAGAGGGTCAGCAGCGGCATCACAAGTGGGTGGGAAGGCACCGGGCCGTCGATGACTGCGGCCAGGCGCGGCGACAAAGTGGCATACGGCGCGTGGTCACCGACCGGCTCCCTCGCAGGGGCTGGGCGACAATGGCCGCGATTTTAGTCTGCTGCCAGCCCCCTGGGCCGCCGCCCGGCACCACCGCCCCCTGCCTTGCACCATGACACCTCCCGCCGCCCCCGCCAAGCGCCTGCCCGCCAGCATCTGGGCGCTGGGCTTCGTCAGCCTGCTGATGGACGTGTCGTCCGAGATGATCCACAGCCTGCTGCCGGTGTTCCTGGTCACCACGCTGGGCGTGAGCATGCTCACGGTGGGTCTCATTGAAGGGGCTGCCGAGGCCACGGCTTTGATGCTCAAGGTCTTTTCGGGGGTGTTGAGCGACTGGTGGGGGCGGCGCAAGCCGCTGGCGGTGCTGGGCTATGGGCTCGGTGCACTGTCCAAACCCCTGTTTGCCATCGCTCCCACCGTGGGCCTGGTGGTCATGGCGCGCCTCATCGACCGGGTGGGCAAGGGCATACGCGGCGCGCCGCGCGACGCGCTGGTAGCCGACCTTGCGCCGCCCGGCATGCGGGGCGCAGCATTCGGGCTGCGGCAGTCCCTGGACACCGTGGGCGCATTTTTGGGCCCACTGCTGGCCATGGGGCTGATGCTGCTGTGGGCCAATGACTTCCGCGCCGTGTTCTGGGTGGCCGTGATTCCGGCCGCCCTGTGCGTGGCACTGCTCCTGGTGGGCGTGCGCGAGCCCGAGCGCGCCGCCAGCGCCGTGCGCACCAACCCCATCCGCCGCGAGAACCTGCGCCGCCTGGGCGGCGCCTACTGGTGGGTGGTGGTGCTGGGCGCCGTGTTCACGCTGGCACGCTTCAGCGAGGCATTTCTGGTGCTGCGCGTGCAACAGGGAGGCCTGCCGCTGGCCTGGACGCCCCTGGTGCTGGTGCTGATGAACGTGGTGTTTGCACTGGGCGCCTACCCGCTGGGCAAACTGGCAGACAGCACCCGCCACACTACGCTGCTGGCCTGGGGGCTGGTAGCGCTGATCGCTGCCGATGCGCTGCTGGCCCTCAGCGACCGGGGCGCCGCCGCCTGGCTGGGGATTGCCCTGTGGGGCCTGCACATGGCCATGACGCAAGGGCTGCTGGCCACCATGGTGGCCGACACCGCACCGGCCGACCTGCGGGGCACGGCGTTTGGCATGTTCAACCTGGTCAGCGGCGTGGCGCTGCTGGTGGCCAGCAGCCTGGCAGGCCTGCTGTGGGACCGGCTGGGCGCCAGTGCCACGTTTGGTGCCGGAATCCTGTTTGCCACGCTGGCGCTGGCGGGTGTGTTGGTGCAATCTGCCCGGCACGGCCGCACCCCAAAGCCCCCTGTACCGCAGGGCTGAGGTGGTGGGCCTGAGCGTGCCCCTTAAAATCCCCGGATTCCAGCCCGCCCGGCGGGCCTACCAGCACCACACCACCCATGAGCTCTTCTGCCCCCTCCACCCCCATCTCCTACAAAGACGCCGGCGTTGACATCGACGCGGGCGACGCCCTGGTCGAGCGCATCAAGCCGCTGGCCAAGAAGACCATGCGCGAAGGCGTGCTGGCGGGCATCGGCGGCTTTGGCGCGCTGTTTGAAGTGCCCAAGCGCTACAAGGAGCCCGTGCTGGTCTCTGGCACCGATGGCGTGGGCACCAAGCTCAAGCTGGCGTTTGAATGGAACATGCACGACACCGTGGGCATCGACCTGGTGGCCATGAGCGTGAACGACGTGCTGGTGCAGGGCGCCGAGCCCCTGTTCTTCCTGGACTACTTTGCCTGCGGCAAGCTCGACGTGGACACGGCTGCGGCCGTGGTCGGCGGCATCGCCAAGGGCTGCGAACTCTCCGGTTGTGCGCTGATCGGCGGCGAAACGGCCGAAATGCCCGGCATGTACCCGGCGGGCGAATACGACTTGGCCGGCTTTGCCGTGGGCGCGGTCGAAAAGTCCAAGATCCTGACCGGCAAGGACGTGGCCCCTGGCGACGTGGTGCTGGGCCTGGCCAGCCACGGCGTGCACTCCAATGGCTTCTCGCTGGTGCGCAAGTGCATTGACCGCGCTGAAAGCCAGGGCACCGTGCCCGCCACGCTGGACGGCAAGCCCTTCAAGCAGGCCATCATGGAGCCCACCCGCCTGTACGTGAAGAACGTGCTGGCCGCGCTGGCCGCTCACCCCATCAAGGCCCTGGCACACATCACGGGCGGTGGTTTGCTGGAGAACATCCCCCGCGTGCTGCCCGACGGCACCGCCGCGCACCTGAAGAAGGGCAGCTGGCCCCAGACCGAGCTGTTCGCCTGGCTGCAGAAGACGGCGGGCATCGACGACATCGAGATGAACCGCACCTTCAACAACGGCATCGGCATGGTGGTGGTGGTGGATGCGGCCAACGCCGAAGCCACGGCCGCCACGCTGCGAGCTGCCGGTGAACAGGTCTACGCGATTGGCACGATCGCAGCGCGTGGCGAAGGCGCCGCCGTGGTGGTGGCCTGATACCCGGCCAGCAACACCGCCCCCTCACCGCGCATGGCGCAGCGCCCCGCTCCACCCCCCTCAGCGCAACCTGAGCCCACGCCCACCACCCTGCCCCCGCGCGCCCTGAACCAGGGCATCGTGGTGGCCAGCTATCTGCTGGTGGCCGCTGCGCTGCTGCTGGTGATGTGGCGTGGCCTGCTGCCCGGCCTGCTGTGTGTGTGTCTGGGCTTTTTGCTCACCCGGGCGCTCACGGGCTGGTTTGCAGCGGGGCTGGGCCGGATCCAGCGCCAAGCCGCCCCATCCCCCACCAGCCTGCGCGTGGCCCAGGTCACGGCCGCTGGTCTGGTGATGCTGCTGCCCCTGGCGCTGCTGGCGCTGGGCCTGACCCATTCGCGTGGGTACCTGGTCAGCGCACCGCAGCAGTACCAGGAACTGCTCACCTACATGGCCCGCACGGTGCTGGAGCTGCGCCTGAAGCTGCCCGCCGACATGGCCTCCCACCTGCCCGAGGGCGTGGCCGACATCCAGCGCATCATTGCCAGCTATCTGGGCGCCAAGGCCGGTGCGCTGGCCATGGCGGGGCGGGCCTGGCTCGCCGGTGTGCTGTTTGCCTATGTGGGCCTGCTCATCGGCGCGCTCGCCGCCGTGCGCCCGCCGGTGCTGGCGCGTGGCCCGCTGGCCCAGCAGCTCAAGCTGCGCATCACGCTGTTTGGCGAGGCGTTCCGCCAGATCGTGGCGGCGCAGTTCTGGATCGCGGCGTTCAACACCCTGCTCACCGCCCTGTTCCTGCTGTTCGTGCTGCCGGTGTGGGGGCTGCAGCTGCCTTACACGCCGGTGCTGATCACCTTCACCTTCGTGGCCGGGCTGGTGCCCATCGTGGGCAACCTGGTGTGCAACGTGGTGATCACCATCGTGGGGCTGTCGGTGTCGCCGCTGGCGGCCGCCGCCTGCCTGGGGTTTTTGATCCTGATCCACAAGGCCGAATATGTGATCAACGCCAAGGTGGTGGGCCGCCGCACCCAGATGGGCGTGTGGGAGCTTCTGAGCGTGATGTTCGTGGCCGAGGCCGTGTTTGGCCCTGCGGGGCTGGTGGCGGCGCCGCTGTTCTACGCCTACCTCAAGAAGGAACTGGTGGCCGCTCGGCTGGTGTGACCGCAGCCAGGCAGTGGCCTGCGCCCCCGGAGCCACCCGCACGGATAGTCACTTTTTGATAGCAGCAAGCACAATCAGCACTAGCGCTTGCGGCCATTTTCTTGACTATTTTCCGAATTGACGGGCCACAAAGGCCCAGATGAGCGCCGACGCATCGGGCCCGGCCGGGTCGCTGTAGGGCAACTGCGCGGCGCCGCCGCTCCAGGCATGGGCCAGCCCGACCACCTCACGCAGCGCCACCACGGTACGGCCCCGGGCCTTGAATTCGGTCACCCGCATGGGGTATCGCCGGCCCCTCTGCAAGGTGCGGATGGCACCCGCCCGCGCCCCCAACGCACCGGCCCACAACAAGGCGGTCGCCGCCGCGTTGCGCACCGACACCACACCATCGGCATCGCCATGCACGATCAGCAGCGGGGGCAAGGCCGCAGCGGCGCTGACGGGCAGCACGGTAGCGTCTGTCGGTGTGACCGCAGCGGCAACCGCAGGAGGGTCCGGCAGATGGGCCTCGCGACGGCCATGCATGGCAGCCAGGGCCGTGGCGGCGGATTCGGCCGTGCCGGGCGCCACACCGGAATGCATGGCCACCGCGCAGAACCGGTGGGGGTAAAGCGCCGCCATCAGCACCGCCATGCTGGCGCCTGCCGACAACCCGGCCACCGCCACCCGCGCCAGGTCCACCGGCAGGCGGCGCGCCACCTTGTCCACGGCGGCCAGCAGCGTGGCGGCTTCGGCCTCGGCCCGGCCATTGCGGCGTTCAAACCAGTTCCAGCAGCCGTGGGCGTTGGCCATGCGCTCCTGCTCGGGGTACAGCACCACAAACCGATGGCGCGCCGCCAGCCGGTTCATGCGCGACACGGCGGCAATGTCCCGCCCCGTCTGGCCGCAGCCGTGCAGCATGACCAGCAGCGGCAGCTTTTCGCCCGGGCGCAGGGCCAGCCCGGCAGGCACATAGGCATGAAACCGCCGCGCCCCCGCCGGGCCGGGGGCCACGCCAGACATCCACTCGCCCCGCGACGGCACCGGCTTGCCTGCGGGGCGCGGTGTGCGGGCCGTGGAGGGCATCTTGGCAACCGCCGCCTTGCGCGGCGCTGTCCGCAGTTTCGATGCTGCCTTGGCCCGCACCGGCCGGGTGCTGGCCCGCGCAGCCCGCGCGAAGGCCTTGAGATTGCGCTGGTAGGCCCGCGTCAGGGACGACAGCGAGAACAGGCGGGAGCGGCGGGGCATAGGCGGGCAGGGGGTCTGGCGGTCGATGTTCAAGAATCAGGGAAAACCCTAGCCACCTTAACAGCTTCCCGCATCGCTCGGATAGTGCTATGTCTTTGATAGCTTGAAAGGCAATATGTACCGGCGCATAACGCTGATATGGCTCCAAAACCCGCTTCACAGGGCCAGCGCAGCACCTGAAATGGCCTGGGGCGCCAGCCAGGCCTGTCATTCGCCACAGAATGATGGCTGAAATTGATCGAATCCTGTCTCCGTCAGTGCGGACCGTCGGCCGTCGTGCAGCGAACATAAGCACATCCAAACCACTGCCTCTGTGAGCACACCATGAAAACCTGTCTGATAGTGATTGATGTCCAGGAATCGTTCCGCCATCGTCCCTTTTTCACCGAGCGCGACCTGCCTGCTTACCTGCAAGCGCAGAACGCGCTGATCGACGGGTGTGTCGCCCAGGGTATCCCGGTGCTGCGTGTGTTCCACAGCGACGGCCCCGAAGTCGCCGAGAACCCGTTTTCGCAGGCCTCGGGCCAGGTGCGGCCGCTGAAAGGCTTGGCCACCTTCGACGCAGCAGCCACCTTCACCAAGTCGCGCCACAGCGCGCTGGTGGGCACGGGCCTCGATGTGTGGCTGACACGCCATGGCATCCAGCGCCTGATCGTGAGCGGCATCCGCACCGAACAATGCTGCGAAACCACCACCCGCCACGCGTCCGACCTGGGCTGGGACGTGGACTACGTGACCGATGCCACGCTGACCTGGGACATGGTGCAGCCCGACGGCCAGGTGCTGGCGGCGGCCGACATCAAGACCCGCACCGCCACCGTGCTGCAAGGCCGCTTTGCGACCCTGTGCACCGTGCAACAGGCGCTGGACCGGGCGGCCGCATGAGCAGCGCCCAGCCATTGCAGGTCGCCATCCTGGTGTTCGACGACGTGGAGGCCCTGGACCTGGGCGGGCCCTATGAGGTCTTCACCACCGCCAGCCGCATGCACCAGCGGCAACATCCCGGCGCGCCTGCACCGTTTGTGGTGCAGTGCGTGGCCCGCAGCCTGGACCCGGTGCGCGCCCGGGCGGGTTTGCGCGTGTTGCCCGATGCGGACTTTGCCAGCGCCACCGCGCCCGATGTGCTGATCGTGCCCGGCGGTGTGGTCGATGCCGCTGCGGCCTGCCCTGCCACCCGCGCCTGGGTCGCCCAGGCGGCAGGCCGTGCGCAGATCACGGCCTCGGTGTGCACAGGGGCCTTCATCCTGGCCGCAGCCGGTGTGCTGACCGAAGGCCCGGCCACCACCCACTGGGAGGACACCGCCGACCTGCGCACGCAGTACCCCGCGCTCGACGTGCGGGAGAATGTGCGATGGGTGGACCGGGGCGCGCTGGTGACCTCGGCCGGCATCAGCGCCGGCATCGACATGAGCCTGCACCTGGTCACCCGGCTGCTGGGCGCGGCGCTGTCCGAGCGCACGGCCCGCCAGATGGACACGCCCTGGAACCCCCAGCCCTGACACGCTTTTAGCCTGACCCAAAGCCATCGATGCAGAACCCGGCCTCGTCCCCCATCCACGTCTATTTCGCCCTGCTGCCGGGCAGCCTGGTGCTGGACTGGGCGGGCCCGGCCGAAGCGCTGCGCATCGCCAACCAGACCCTGGCCAAGCAAGGCCAGCCCGAGCGGTTTGTGCAGCACTTTGTGAGCCCCACGCCCGAGTCCGTCTCGTCGGTAGGTGCCGTGCTGACCCAGCTGGAGCCGCTGCCTGCCACCCTGCCCAGCCCCGCCTGGGTGGTGCTGGTGGGCCTGGCCGGGCAACACATCGCGGTGGACGGCGACGAGGCCCGCGCGCTGCTGCACTGGCTGCGCGGGCTGCGGCCCGTGGCGGGGCAGCTGGAGCTGATCACCGTGTGCGCGGGCTCGGTGCTGGCCGCCCATGCCGGCCTGCTCACGGGGCGCCGCGCCACCACCCACCACCAGCATCTGGACGAGCTGGCCGCCGTGGACCCGCGCTGCGACGTGGTGGCCAACCGCGTGTTTGTGGCCGATGGCGCCGTGTACAGCAGCGCGGGCGTGACCACGGGCATCGACCTGCTGCTGCACCGCATCTCCGACACCTGCGGCCCCGCGCTGGCGGCCCAGGTGGCACAGGCCATGGTGGTGGCCCTGCGCCGGGGGCCCAACGACCCCGAGTTCTCGCCCTTTCTGCACCACCGCAACCACCTGCACCCGGCCCTGCACCGCGTGCAGGACGCCGTGGGCCAACAGCCCCAGGCCGACTGGAGCGTGCCGCAAATGGCCGAGGTGGCCCACACCTCACCCCGGCATCTGACGCGGCTGTTTCTCGAACATGCGGGCATCGCCCCGCTGCAATACCTGCGCCGCATCCGCCTGGCCACGGCCGAGGCCGCGCTGCGGTCCGGCCAGAACGTGACGCAGGCGGCGCTGATGGCGGGGTTCAGCTCCGACACGCAGCTGCGCCGGGCCTGGCACCAGTTCGGGCGTGGCGGCACCCCGTCGCAAGGCAGTGCGCGCAGCCACTGAGGGAGGTGGCCCAGGCCATGCCATACCGTGCAAACCACCCGGCACCGGCTGATAATCAGGCCCTTTGCCGCACCACCCGCCTAGGTTGCCTCCATGCAAGAACCGCCCCGCCCTGCCAACGAGCCCGACCGCCTGCAGGCGCTGCGCCAGCTGCTGATTCTGGACACGCCGCCCGAAGAGCGATTTGACCGCCTGACGGCCTTTGCCGCGCAGGAGTTCGATGTGCCCACGGCGCTGCTCTCGCTGATCGATGACGACCGCCAGTGGTTCAAGTCACGGGTGGGTATGGACCAGTGCGAGACCTCGCGAGGCATCTCGTTCTGCGGCCACGCCATCCTGCAGGACGACATCATGGTCGTGCCTGATGTTAACCAGGACGAGCGCTTCATCGGCAACCCGCTGGTCACAGGGGAGCCCTACATCCAGTTTTATGCGGGCGCGCCGCTCAAGCTGCCCAATGGGCACAACGTGGGCACCCTGTGCCTGCTGGACAGCAAACCCCGCACACTGGACGCCATCGACCTGGCCATCCTCGGTTCCCTGCGCGACCTGGCAGTGGAAGAACTGGTGCGCCGCGAGCAGGGAGCTTCCGCCCCATGAGCGATCACAGCCCCCAGGACATCCTGCTGATCGAACCCAGCTCGCTGACGGGCAGCATCATCGTCTCCACGGCCCGCCAGCTGAACCTGCCCGCCGTGCGGCAGGTGAACAGCGTGCGCATGGCCCAGCAGCGGCTGACACACCAGGATTTTGCGGGTGTGATCGTCTCGATCGATGAGCACCAGCAGGAGGCCGTCGCCCTGCTGGAGCAAGTGCGCAACGACACGCTGGCCGTCAGTGCCAGCGTACCGGTGGCGGTGACCACCACGCAGGTCGATGCCTCCACCGCCGTGAAAATGAAGGCCCTGCAGGTGCGACGGGTGCTGATCAAGCCCTTCAAGGTGCGGGATGTGATCGCCACCATTGCACTGCTGAAGGACGCGTAGCCTCCCTCGGCCCCGCAGGGGGCGCGCCAGATGTCTCAGTAGATCTCCGGCACGTACATGCTGGCAGGCACGGGCTGGCGCAAATACTCGGGGTTGCGCACGCGGTCGGGCAGCACCACGGGCGGGTGTGGCACCTCCTGGTAGGGCAGCTGAGACAGCAGGTGCGCAATGCAGTTCAGGCGCGCCTTTTTCTTGTCCACCGCCTGCACCACCCACCAGGGTGCTTCGGGGATGTGGGTGCGCTCCAGCATCGTTTCCTTGGCCTTGGTGTAGGCCTCCCAGCGCACGCGGCTTTCCAGATCCATGGGGCTGAGCTTCCACTGCTTGAGCGGGTCGTGAATACGGCCCAGAAAGCGCAGGTGCTGCTCTTCATCGGTGATGGAGAACCAGTATTTGACCAGCGTGATGCCCGAACGCACCAGCATCTTTTCAAACTCGGGCACGGTGCGGAAGAACTCTTCGTATTCGTCGTCGGTGCAAAAGCCCATCACCCGCTCGACGCCCGCGCGGTTGTACCAGCTGCGGTCAAACAGCACCATCTCGCCCGCCGCAGGCAGGTGCGCTACATAGCGCTGAAAGTACCACTGCGTGCGCTCTCGGTCGTTGGGTGCGGGCAGTGCCGCCACCCGGGCCACACGGGGGTTCAGGCGCTGCGTGATGCGCTTGATGACGCCCCCTTTGCCCGCCGCATCGCGCCCCTCGAACAGGATCACCACCTTCTGGCGGCTGTGCTGCACCCAGTCCTGCAGCTTGACGAGTTCGCCCTGCAGGCGGAAAAGGTCCTTGAAGTATTGCTGGCGCGCCAGCTTGTCGCCAGGGCTGGGGGCGCCGATGTCATCGACCTCGCGGTCTTCGATCTCCAGTTCCAGCTCTTCGTCGTAGCTGTCGATGAGGTCGTTGGCGATGCGTTGCATCAGCTCCTGCGTGTCAAGGGCGTTGTTGTAGAACATGGGCAAGCATCCGGCGGTAGTGCAAATCAGATGCGCGATGGTGGACCGCTGCAGTGACAGCGCCATGACACTGGTGTGATCTGTCACAACGCTGTCATGCCCAGAGGCCAGCATGCGAGGCCGTGCCGCCCGCAGACCACCCCGCCGCTTTGTCAAATCCCCTCGCCCCCAACGCCAGCCTGAACTACGGCGGAGATGCCGCCGGGCTGATCTGCGGCTACCTGCTGGGTACCGACACCCCGCCGCAGGAGGTGGATTCGGCCCAGGCCGCGCAATGGCTGGCCGGCCTGCAGGCAGGCGCCGCGCCGTCAGGGCAGTTTCTGTGGCTGCACTTCAACCTGAGCCACGCGCAGGCGGTGCGCTGGATGGAGCGGCACGCCCATCTGCCGGAAGCCTTTTTTGATGCGCTGAAGGACCGCTCGGTATCGACCCGCATCGAGCGCGACGACGACACGCTGATTGCCGTGCTCAACGACGCACACTTTGATTTTGCGTTCGAGCCTTCGGACATTGCGACCCTGTGGACCAGCGTGGCGCCGCACCTGATGGTGACCGGCCGCACGCGCCCGCTGCGGTCGGTGGACGTGTTGCGCACTGCCGTGCGCACCGGCAATGCCCCCTGCTCCAGCGTGGCGCTGCTGGCCGAGCTGATGCGCACCCAGGCCTCGGGCCTGGTGGACATCGTGCGGGGCGTGACACAACGCATCGACGATGTAGAAGACGCACTGCTGGCCGGGCGCCTGGACCACAAGCGCGCGCGGCTGGGTGTGTTGCGACGCTTGCTGGTGCGACTGCAGCGGCTGCTGGCGCCCGAGCCGGCAGCGCTGTTTCGCCTGCTGCAGCACCCGCCCGCGTGGATGGGCGCCGACGATGCACAGGAGCTGCGCGATTCGACCGAGGAGTTTTCGGTGGTGCTGCGCGACATGCAGGGCCTGCAGGAGCGCATCAAGCTGCTGCAGGAAGAAATCGCCGCCAGCGTGCAGGAGGCCAACAGCCGCAGCCTGTTCGTGCTGACGGTGGTGACCGTGCTGGCCCTGCCCATCAACATTCTGGCCGGCCTGTTTGGGATGAACGTGGGCGGGGTGCCGCTGGCCGACAACGGCCACGGCTTCTGGATCATCGTGGCCGTGGTGGCGGCTTTCACGGCGGTTGCGGGCTGGCTGGCCCTGCGAGGCACGCGCGATCAGTAGGTGGGACCGTGCGGCAGGTGTGATCGCCCGACATGCCCGGTGGCAAGCCCCACTACAATGCCGCCCCTTGCCCAGCTCCCCGGACCCCCTGCCACCATGAACATCGTCGTCAACGAAGAACTCAAAGCCTACATCGAACCCTTGACCCCCGACGAACACGACGCGCTGGAACGCAGCATCCTCACCGAAGGCTGCCGCGACGCACTGGTGCTGTGGGGCGATGTGCTGGTGGACGGGCACAACCGCTACGGCATCTGCCAAAAACATGGCCTGCCGTTCCAGACCGTGCAGAACCCGCGCTTTCAGTCGATGGAAGACGTGCACCTGTGGATGATCGACCAGCACCTGGGCCGCCGCAGCGTGTCGGATTTCCAGCGCGGCGTGCTCGCCCTGCGCAAGCGCGAGATCATGGCCGAGCGCAAGGCCCGCGCAGCCACCTCCACAGAGACCGCCGAAGCCACCCCCACGGCTGACGTGCCCGAGGCAGCAGCCGCCCTGCCCGCTCCCGACCCGTTGAACAGCCGCGAGGCCATTGCCAAGGCTGCGCGGCTGAGCAGCAGCCAGGTGGTGATGATCGAAAAGATCCAGAAACAGGCGGCCCCCGAGCTGGTGGCCGCTGTGAAGTCCGGCACCATCTCCATCAACGCCGCAGCCGCTGTGGCTACTCTGCCCGCCGAGGAACAGGTGGCAGCGGCCGTGGCCGGCAAGGACGAACTCAAGCAGGCGGCCAAACGCGTGCGCGAACTCAACAAGCGCAAGCCGCGCGAGGAGGCTCCGGCAGAAGGTAGCCCGGCAGACACCCCCACGGACTCCGCTCCAGCCAGCGACGAGTTGCACACACTGCGCATCCGTGTGGCGGAACTGACGGCGGAGAACACCGAACTGCGCCGCCAGGTGGCGCAGCTGCAGGCAGCGCTGCCTGCAGACAGCACGCCGTTCTAGAACTATTTTTGAGTCAGGCGCCGAACATCAGCCGTTGGCGTTGCGCAGCGCGCTCAGCCGGTCGGCGATGAGGTCGAGATCCAGCCCATCTTCGCTGTGGGCCAGATAGGCCTCCAGGTCGGCCACGGCCTCGGCTGTGTTGCCACGCTCGGCGTGCGCCAGCCCCCGGTCGCGGCGCTCGCCCCAGGCCTCGGGCAACAACACGATCAACCGGTCCAGCACGGCGACCAGCCGTTGCCAGTCCTGCTGGGTGCGGTGCACCTCCTTGAGGTTGCGCAGCATGCGCGCAATGATGTCGCGCGGTGTGGCGGCCTGCAGATACAGGCCGAGCGGTACATCGTAGTCGTCCACCAGACCATTGCGGCGCTTGTAGGGCTCCAGCCGCTCGGCCAGCTCCTCGCGGCTGAGCGACTGGCCCGAGATCGGGTCCAGGACCACCTGGCCCTTGGGCAGCAGCACCTTGACCATGAAGTGCCCCGGGAACGCAATGCCCCGCGCATGCAAGCCCAGCCCCTGCGCCAGCTCCATCCACAGCACAGCCAGGCTGATGGGGATGCCCCGGCGCGTGCGCAGCACGGCGTTGAGGTAGCTGTTCTCTGGGTCGTAGTAGTTGTTGATATTGCCGCCAAAACCCAGGTCGGCAAAAAAGAACTGGTTGAGCGTGCGCAGCCGCTGCAGCGCCGGCGCATCGGCAGGCAGGCGGCGCTTGATACGGGCCTGCAACTGGTCCACATCGCCCAACAGTTGCTGCACGTCGAACTCGGGGTATTCATCCTGCGCGAGGCTGGCGGCGGCTTCGAGCAGCGGAAAGTGGTCGTCGCTTTGCACCAGCGATGCAAAGTACTCCAGCGAGGTGGGCACGGAAAGGCTCAAGGACATGGCAGCTTTGTACGGGGCCGCCGCCATGGCGTCAAGCCACAGAAGAGCTGGCTTTGCGGGGTATTTCGGGGTCCAGGCCTGCCGCAGATATTCAGCGGCGCAGCAGCTGGCGCAGCTTCAGGCCGGCCGCCCACAGGGCGCCAAAGTACAGCACTGCGGCTGCAGCCATCATCGCGGCCAGCAGGCCAATGCGCTGCAGGCGCTGCGCCTTCATTTCCACCCAGTCGAAATGCTGGGCGCCCCACGCCAGCAGCACTGCCAGCAAGGCGCTGGCCGCCACCACCTGCAAGGCAAACCGCCCCCAGCCGGGCAAGGGCCGGTAGCTGCCGCGCCGCAGCAGCCCCACCAGCAGCCAGGTAGCGTTGATGACCGCCCCCACGCCAATCGACAGCGTCAGCGCCGCATGCTGCAAATAGGGCACCAGCACAAAGTTCATCACCTGCGTGAGCACCAGCACCGCCACGGCAATCAGCATGGGTGTGCGCATGTCGTGCTTGGCAAAGTAGCCCGGCGCCAGCACCTTGATGGCCACGATACCCACAATGCCAACCCCGTAGCCCGCCAGGGCCAGCGTGGTCTGCTGCACGTCCCGGTCGGCAAAGGCGCCGTAGTGGTAGAGCACGGCCACCAAAGGCTTGGCAAACACCAGCAGCGCCACCATGCAGGGCACCGACAGCACCACCACCAGCCGCAGCCCCCAGTCGAGCATGGCCGAATAGCGTTCGTCATCCTGCTTGGCGCGGGCACTGGCCAGCTGCGGCATCAGCACCACGCCCAGCGCCACGCCCAACAGGGCGGTGGGCAGCTCCATCAGGCGGTCGGCATAGGTGATCCAACTCACGCTGCCGGTGGCCAGGTGCGAGGCAATCTGCGTATTGATGAGCAGCGAAACCTGCGCCACGCTCACCCCCAGCAAGGCGGGCAGCATCAGGTGCGCCACCTTGCGGGTGGTCGGGTCCGCCCACGCAGCGCGGATGGCGGACCAGCGCACGCCAATGCGGGGCAGCAGCCCCAGGCGCAGCAGCGCAGGCACCTGGATGCCCAGTTGCAGCAGACCACCCAGCATCACGCCCGCCGCCTGCGCATAGATGGGCTCGATGCCATGGCGCTTGAACAAGGGCGCGCCCAGCGTGATGGACAGGATGAGCGCAATGTTGAGCAACACCGGCGAGGCTGCAGGCACCGCAAACTTCTTCCATGTGTTGAGAATGCCCCCCGCCAGCGCCACCAGCGACATGAAGCCGATGTAGGGGAACATCCAGCGGGTCATCGTGACTGCGGCGTCAAACCCCTGGGGCTGAAGCCCACTGGCCATGGCCCACACCATCCAGGGCGCACCCAGCACGCCCGCGATGCACAGCAGCACCAGCGTCCAGGCCAGCAAGGTGCCCACGTGGTCGATCAGCACCCGGGCGCCCTCGTCGCCGTCCTCGGCCCGGGTGGCAGCCAGCACCGGCACAAAAGCCTGGCTGAAAGCGCCCTCGCCAAGCACCCGGCGGAACAGGTTGGGAATGCGGAACGCCACATTGAAGGCGTCCGTCATGGCACTGACCCCGAACACGGAGGCCATGAGCAACTCGCGCACCAGCCCGGTGATGCGGGAGACGAGGGTCAAGAGGGAGACGGTGGAGGCGGCTTTGAACAGTGACACCGCGGGGAGTGTATTCCCCCTGCGCCGCTTCGCGCCTGGGTACAGCTGCCACAGGCGGCAGGTTTTTCAACCCGTCCAAGCCTGCACAGGCGGGCTCGAAGCCGTGCCCCTCAGCCGTCAAGGGCGATGCACATGTTGCGCTGACAGAGCCAGGCGCCACCGGTGCGCTGGCGATGGCATTCCGCCGGTTCGGGCACAGGGGTGGATACAGGCGCTGCTCTGGGCTATAATCGCGGGCTTTGCTGGCATCATCCACAGACCCAAGGAACTAAACAATGGCATCCGCAAAACCCAAGAAGAAGAACCCGCGCCTGGCGTCGGGCCGCAAGCGCGTCCGTCAGGACGTCAAGATCAACGCCGCAAACACCTCGCTGCGTTCCAAATACCGTACCGCTGTCAAGAACGTCGAAAAGGCTGTTCTGGCTGGCGACAAGACCAAGGCGACCGAACTGTTCGCCAAGATGCAAGCCGTGGTGGACACCGTGGCTGACAAGGGCATCTTCCACAAGAACAAGGCTGCTCGCGACAAGAGCCGTCTGTCTGCCAAGGTGAAAGCCCTGGCAACGGCCGCCTGACCCACTTCAGGCAAACAGCCCGAACGGCACCTGCCGTTCGCCGTTTGTAACGGGTGCGCTGCCAGCAAAAAAACGAACAAACCGCCTTCGGGCGGTTTTTTCGTTGGGGGTTCAAAATTGCGCCAGGCAGCCTGAAGCGCATCAAAGGGTGGATGGAGAGTGCCCGCTGGCTGCCGCGCGGGCATGCCCCTGCGCAGCGACGCCTCGGGCCCGACGCGGCAGGCAGCGCCGGAAGCCGGGCTGTGGCCGGTCAGGGCTTGGCGGGAGGAGGCGGGTCGGGCAGCAGGCAGGCCTCGGCCACCTGCAGGTTGTTGTCGCGGGCGAAATTGATCACGAAGTCCCAGGCCATGGGCTCGTGCCCCTGCAGGTCGCGGTGTACGACCACACATTTGACGCCGTTGAGCGTGGTGGGAATGCACCAGGGCGAATAGCTCAGATGGCTGCCTGGCCGGGCTCCACCGGGTCGAAAGCTGCTCATCACCCCGGCCAGCCGCTCGGCCCAGTCGCTGGGACGAAAGGTTTTCCCGTCATGGGTGATGCCCTGGATGAAGACTTCTTTGGAGGAGGGGGAAACCATCGGGGATTGGAGTGGTAGTGAGGGCACAGACGCAGGATCACTGCATGTTGCACCGCAACGCGACATTCTAACTCTTATATAAGAGCTAGCTCCCTAATCCCTCCGGCGCGCTACACATAGGCACCCCGAAGAGGGTAAGAGCCCGGCATTGCAGTGATGCGCAATCGTCAACAGACCGCACCCCTGCTCCCCCTAGAATCGTGACTCGCTTTTTCGCCACCGTACCGTCTGGAGATTTCCGCATGACCGCTTCCATCCCGGCAGCTTCGCCCCACGTGATGAACACCTATGGCCGCGTACCGATCGCGCTGGCCCGTGGGCAAGGCAGCCGCGTGTGGGACGTGAACGGCAAGGAATACCTGGACGGCCTGGGCGGCATTGCCGTGAACACGCTGGGCCACAACCATGCCAAGCTGGTGCCCGCGCTGCAGGACCAGATCACCAAGCTGATCCACACCTCCAATTACTACCACTCGCCCCTGCAGGAGCAGCTGGCCGCCAAGCTGGTGGAGCTGTCGGGCATGACCAACGTGTTCTTCTGCAACTCGGGCCTGGAGGCCAACGAGGCGGCCCTGAAGATTGCCCGCAAGTTCGGCGTGGACAAGGGCATCGCCAAGCCCGAGATCGTGGTTTACGAAAAGGCCTTCCACGGCCGTTCGATTGCCACCATGTCGGCCACCGGCAACCCCAAGATCTACAGTGGCTTCGGCCCGCTGGTCGAGGGTTTTGTGCGCGTGCCGCTCAACGACATCGAAGCCATCAAGCAAGCCACCGAAGGCAACCCCAATGTGGTGGCCGTGTTCTTTGAGACCATCCAGGGCGAGGGCGGCATCAACCCCATGCGCGTGGAATACCTGCAGCAGTTGCGCAAGCTGTGCGACGAGCGCGGCTGGCTGATGATGATTGACGAAGTGCAGTGCGGCATGGGCCGCACCGGCAAGTGGTTTGCCCACCAGTGGGCAGGCATCGTGCCCGACGTGATGCCCCTGGCCAAGGGCCTGGGCTCGGGCGTGCCGATTGGCGCGGTGGTGGCCGGCCCCAAGGCCGCCAACGTGCTGCAGCCCGGCAACCACGGCACCACCTTTGGCGGCAACCCGCTGGCCATGCGCGCCGGGGTCGAAACCATTCGCATCATGGAAGAAGACGGCCTGCTGCAAAATGCCACCACGGTGGGTGAGCACCTCAGGGCGGCACTGCAGCGCGAGCTGGGCAGCCTGCCCGGTGTGAAGGAGATCCGGGGCCAGGGCCTGATGCTGGGCATCGAGCTGAACAAGCCCTGCGGCGCCCTGATCGGCCGCGCGGCCGAGGCAGGCCTCTTGCTGTCGGTCACGGCCGACAGCGTGATCCGCCTGGTGCCGCCGCTGATCCTCACCACCGCCGAAGCCGACGAAATCGTCGCCAAGCTGACCCCGCTGGTCAAAGCCATCCTGGCTGAATGAAGAATAGCCCCACTGCCATGACGACGCTGAAACATTACCTGCAGTTCACCGACCTCTCCGCCGACGAATACGCCTATCTGTTCGAGCGCGCCGCGCTCATCAAGAAGAAGTTCAAGGCCTACGAAAAGCACCACCCGCTGGTGGACCGCACGCTGGCCATGATCTTCGAGAAGGCCAGCACCCGCACGCGCGTGAGCTTTGAGGCGGGCATGTACCAGCTCGGCGGCAGTGTGGTGCACCTGACCACGGGCGACAGCCAGCTGGGCCGCGCCGAACCCATCGAGGACAGCGCCAAGGTCATCAGCCGCATGACCGACCTGGTGATGATCCGCACGTATGAGCAGGCCAAGATCGAGCGTTTTGCCGCCAACTCGCGCGTGCCCGTGATCAACGGTCTGACCAACGAATACCACCCCTGCCAGATCCTGGCGGACATCTTCACCTACATCGAGCACCGGGGCTCCATCCAGGGCAAGACGGTGGCCTGGGTGGGCGACGGCAACAACATGGCCAACACCTGGCTGCAGGCGGCGTCGCTGCTGGGCTTCAAGGTGCATGTGAGCACCCCGCGCGGCTACGAAGTGGACGAGAAATTGGCCGCTGGTGCCCATGGAATCAGCGCTGACAGCTATCAATTCTTCAGCAACCCCATGAAAGCCTGCCGGGGCGCGGACCTGGTCACCACCGACGTGTGGACCAGCATGGGCTACGAAGCCGAGAACGAAGCGCGCAAGAAGGCCTTTGCCGACTGGTGCGTGGACACCGAAATGATGGCCGCCGCCCAGCCCGACGCCCTCTTCATGCACTGTCTGCCCGCCCACAGGGGCGAAGAGGTCGAGGCGGATGTGATCGACGGGCCGCAGTCGGTGGTGTGGGATGAGGCAGAGAACCGCATGCACGTACAAAAAGCACTGATGGAATATCTGCTTCTGGGCAAACTGGCCTAAAAGCCCCCATGCCCTGGCGCCGCCAGCCCGCTCACAGCGCCGAATTGCTGGCGCACTGGCAGGCCCTGGGCCAAGCGCTGGGGTGCGACACGCCCGCCTGGCGGGCCGAGGGCAGGCGCCTGCTGCGCAGCTGGGCACGCTGGCCCCGCGCCTACCACGACACCACGCATCTGCGGGCCTGCCTGCGGCACCTCCAGGCAGTGCAAGACCAGCAGCCCGGAGCGCTTCACAACCCCCATGCTGCGGCCCTCGCCCTGTGGTACCACGACGCCATCTACTGGCCGTGGAGTGGGCACAACGAGGCGCGCAGTGCCGACTGGGCGCGACAGTTCCTGCTGGGCCAAGGGCTGCCCACCACGCTGGCCGAAACCGTGCACCAGCATGTGATGGACACCCGCCACACCCCGGGCGCGCTCACCGGCGATGCGCTGTGGGTGGTGGACATCGACCTCGCCATCCTGGGCCAGAGTGACGCGGTGTACCGACAGTTCGAAGGCAACGTGCGGCGTGAATACTTCTTTGTGCGCTGGCCGCGTTATGTGGCGGGGCGCAGCGCAGTGCTGCGAGGCTTTCTGGACCGCCCGCACATCTATGGCACAGCCTACTTTGCGCAGCGCTATGAGGCACAGGCGCGCGTCAACCTGCAACAGGCGCTGATCGCGCTGGGCCAGGGCCAGCTGTACCAGTAGACAATTTGAGTCAAAACGGCTTGTAGCGCTAGTGAATCATGCGCTAGCAGCTATATAAAATATAGCAACTACTGAGAAGCAGGCCCGCGACGGACGGGCATGGCCACGGGTTTTTCAGCGGACGGCGCCGCGCAACTGCCGCAGCTGCTGCACCCACCATCGCCTCCCCCACAGCCCGGCGACTGGACGAGCCCCGGGTGGACCTTGCCCAACCCCCGGCGCCAGCGCGAGGGCAGATACCGCCAGAGCACATAGAGCGCTGCGGCAAGGACGATCAGACCGACCATGAGTTGCTGGACCATCACAACGTTTCCCTTCAGCCGCCGCCCAGCGCCAGCGCCACGCGGTAGGTCACAAAGCTGGCCGCATACGCCATGGCAAACAGGTACCCCACCATGAGCAGCGGGTAGCGCCAGCCGTTGGTCTCACGCCGCACGGCGGCGATGGTGGAGATGCACTGGGGCGCAAACACATACCAGGCCATCAGCGACAGCGCAGTGGCCAGCGACCACGAGCCCGCAATCAACGACCCCAGCTGGCTGGCCACCTCGTCGCCCGTGGCAGACAGCGCGTACACCGTGCCCAGCGCACTCACCGCCACCTCGCGGGCCGCCATGCCGGGCACCAGCGCAATGGCAATCTGCCAGTTGAAGCCAATGGGCGCGACGATGACCTCCAGCAGGCGGCCCAACTGGCCGGCCAGGCTGTAGGTGATGGCAGGCTGTGTGGCGCCTTCCGGCGCACCGGGGTAGGTGGACAGGAACCACAACAACACCGTGACGGCCAGGATGATGCCGCCCACCCGCTTGATGAAGATCACCGCCCGCTCGTACAAGCCGTAGGCCAGACCCCGCACGCTGGGCCAGCGGTACGCGGGCAGTTCCATCATCAGCGGCGTGGCCCGCGTATCGCTGCGGGCCAGCTTGGCCACCGCCGCCACGGCCATGGCGCTGACGATGCCCACCACATACAGGGCGAACAGCACCACGCCCTGCAGGTTGAACACCCCCGCCACCGTGCGCTCGGGGATGAAGGCTGCAATCAGCAGCGCATACACCGGCAGGCGCGCCGAGCAGGTCATGAGCGGCGCGATCATGATGGTCACCAGCCGGTCACGCCAGTGGGTGATCGAGCGCGTGGCCATCACGCCCGGCACGGCGCACGCAAAGCTCGACAGTAGCGGGATGAACGAGCGGCCCGACAGGCCCACCGTGCCCATCACGCGGTCCAGCAAGAACGCCGCGCGCGGCAGGTAGCCCGAGTCCTCCAGCGCCAGGATGAACAGGAACAGGAACAGGATCTGCGGCAAAAACACCAGCACCCCGCCCGCACCCGCCAGCACCCCGTCGGTCAGCAGGCTGCGCAAGGGGCCGTCGGCCATGTGGCTGTTGACCAGGGCTGCCAGCCAGCCCACGCCATCTTCAATCCATGACTTGGGCAGCTCGGCCCAGCTGAACACCGCCTGGAACATCAGGAACAGCGTGGCGGCCAGGATCAGCAGGCCCCACACCGGGTGCAGCACCACCGCATCGATGCGGTCGTCAGTCCGCAGGCTGACCACCGGCACGCGCACGGCACGGTCCAGAATGCGCCGCACTTCCTGGTGCGTGCGGATCACGTCGTTCTGCGCCTCCAGGTCGCTCGCATCCAGGCGCGCCGCCGCATCGAGCGCCACCACCGGGCGCTGCAGCTGCTGCAGATTGGCGCCATTCAGCCACTGCACCAGCTCCTGGGCGCCGTTGCCGCGCACGCCCACGGTGGCCAGCACAGGCATGCCCAGCTCGCGCGACAACGCCTCGCGGTCAATGGCGATGCCCTGGCGCTCGGCCACGTCCATCATGTTGAGCACCAGCACCATGGGCAGGCCCAGGGCGCGTGCCTCCAGCACCAGGCGCAAGTTCAGGCGCAGGTGGGTGGCATCGGTCACGCACACCAGCACATCGGGCACGGGCTCGCCCGCGCGGCGCCCGCGCACGATGTCGCGGGTGATGGCCTCGTCCACGCTGTGTGCATGCAGGCTGTAGGCGCCCGGCAGGTCCAGCACGCGCACGCGGCGGCCGGCGGCGGTCTGCAGCAGGCCTTCCTTGCGCTCCACCGTCACGCCCGCGTAGTTGGCCACCTTCTGGCGTGCGCCGGTGAGCAGGTTGAACAGCGCGGTCTTGCCGCAGTTGGGGTTGCCCAGCAGCGCCACGCGCAGGGGCGCATCGGCGGCGGTGGGCTGCACAGTAGCCTGGGCGTTCATGCCAGCTCCTTGGCAGACAGGCTGGTGTCATCCAGCGGCTGCACCTGCACCATGGAGGCCTCCTGGCGACGCAGCGCAAACGTGGCCTGCCCCACCCGCACCGCGATGGGATCGCCCCCCCAGCCGCCGCGTGCGACCACCTGCACGGTTTCACCGGGCAGGAAGCCAATCTCCAGCAAGCGCAGCAGCATGCTGTGCTCTTGCGCGTCCTGTGCGGGCAACAGGCCCGTGACCCGGCCCGAGGCACGGCGCGGCAATTGGTCCAGCCGCGAGGACAGGTTCTGCTGCGTAGGAAGATGCAACCGCGCCGCAGCGCCATCGTCCATGGTTTTCATGGTGACTGGCCTCGATACAAATAATATTGATTCTCATTCTACCAATATCTGCATCGTGCTGGTTGCCGTCCCACTCTCTCCTTGACGCAGCGCAAGCCGCAGCCCCGCTGCCCTGCCCGGGTGGTCAGTCACATCGCTCAAACCGCTTGCACTCCGCAGTAGCCCGGATGGATGTGAGCGTGTTTTCGCCGTCGATGTGCCGGGCAGTGAACTGCACCCAGGCCCCCTGCGGAATGCCGCGCATCAGGGCGGGGTTGACCACCCGGAAGGTCTGTGTGGTGAACGGTAGCTTGGCGCGGGGCAGCAGCTTCAGCCGCACATGCGTGGGGTTACCGCCCGCATCCGCCTCCACAGACACCAGCCGCGCCCGGGTGTAGACCGCCGGCGCCGCAGGCGCTGCATCTTCTGCGGCGACCGAGGCCGCATTCGCAGGGGCAACCGGCTGAGCGCCTGTCGCACCAAACACTGCGGCCAGGGCCATCGCGGCGACCAGACCGCCGCCGCGCAACCCCCTGCGTACAACCAACGAAGCGACAGCCTGCCCCATCAGAACGCCCATGCACCCAGCTGGTAGTAGTCAAAACCACTGGTCCGCCCACCCAGGCATTGGGCGAGGAAGTCCTCGGTCTTGCGGTACATGGTGAGATTGTTGGGCCAGCGCTGGTTGCCATGGCCATCCCCGGTGAAGGTGACGTAATCCACCGGCTTGCCCGCCTTGCGCAAGGCCGCCACCATCCATTCGGACTGCTCCAGCTTCACACGCGGGTCGTTCACGCCGTGCATGATGAGGATGGGCTTTTGCGCATGCTCCGCCCGGTACAAGGGCGACTTCGCATCCATGCGCGCACGGTCTTCCGGCACAGCGGGGTTGCCCACATAGCGGTGCCACCAGGGCAGGCCCAGCTCCCAATACGGCGGTGCGGCCTCCAGCAGGCGCGCGATGTCCGTCACGCCCACCACATCCACGGCGCAGGCAAAGACTTCGGGCGTGAAGGTGGCGCCCACCAGGGCCGAATAGCCGCCGTAGCTGGCGCCATAGATTGCCACGCGCTGCGGGTCGGCCACGCCGCGCTCCACCGCCCAGCGCACGCCGTCCACCAGGTCGTCGTGCATGCGGCCCGCGAACTCGCCCCGGGCCTTTTCCATGTGGTTGCGGCCATAGCCGCTGGAGCCCCGGTAGTTGACCTGCAGCACCGCATAGCCCCGGTTGGCCAGAAACTGCTGCATGGCCCGGCTGGTGGCGCCATCGCCCCAGCGGTCACGCGCCCAGGGGCCGCCATGCACCAACAGCACGGTGGGCAGCCGCTGCGGCGCTGCGCCCACGGGCAGCGTGAGGTAGCCGTGGATGGTGAGACCATCGCGCGCGGTGTAGGTGATGGGCGCGGTGGGGGCCAGGTCCTTGGCAATCAGGCTCAGCCGGTTCTCGCCCAGAAAGCGGGGTTCGTGCCCATCGCGCAGCAGGTAGTTGCGCGTGCCACGGTCGGTGGCCACCGCCACCGTGAGCACCTTGTCCGTCTGGTCCAGGCTGGTCACCAGCACCTCTGCGGGCTTGTCACCTGCCAGCGCGGACAGCCGGGCATCCAGCGCTGGGTCGAACACCTTGCGCGCCGGGTAGCCCGGCATGAAGTGCGCCAGCAGCGGCTCGCGGGTGCGCCGGCTCAGCGTCACGCTGTCCAGGTCCACGTCGGGCGAGGCAAACCACTCTTCCTCGGAGCCCGTGGTCAGGTCCAGCCGCACCAGCGCCAGCTTGTCGCGCCCCCGGTTCGACAGGGCCCAGGCCTTGCGCCCCTCATCGTGCAGGCCAAAGATGTTCAGCGTGTCCCACCGGCTGCGCTCTGTCACCGTCACCCAGCCGCCCGGCTCGGCGCCAGGTCGCTCCAGCAGCACCTGGTCGCCCTTGATCTGTGCCCGGGCGCGCAGTTGGCCCGTGGTGTCCACGCCCCACCAGCCCACGTTGCCGGGGTTGGTGGCCATCAGCACCGGTGGCCCGCCTGCAGGGTTCACGCGGTACAGGTCAAACACCTTTTTGTCGCGCTGGTTGGAGGTGACGATGAAGTCGGACGAGGCATCGACCGCCTCCGCAAAATGCGCCACCGAACGCGGTGCAGGCATCAGCTCGCGCAAGTCGGTCCCGGGGCCCTCGACCGGGCCCGCATAGATGCGGGTGTTTTCATCGCCCGTGGGGTCGGCCGTGATGCCGAGCCAGCGGCTGTCGGCACTGAAGCGGATGGCGCGCGCACGGATGCGAAACGCCTTGGCGTCGCCCCCATCGATGGACTGCACCCAGATTGCGGGCACCACGCCGTCGGTGCCAAACCAGGCGATGCGCTTTCCATCCGGCGACACGCGATAACCCCCGGTGGACTGCCGGCTGGCCACAAAGTCGCGCACAGGCACAAGGTCGGGCAATTGCGCCCCAGCCAGCGAAGGGTGCGTAGGTCCGGAGGCGCAGCCCACCAAGGCCAGTGCTGCAGCAAGCGCTGCGCTGCCCCACCATCGCCGCACCATCGCCTGTTTGGTTGTCGATGCCATCGCTTTCCCCCCATGTGTTGAGCCATTGAATGCGCCGATTGTGCAAAGTCCCGCCTTAAGGCCAGCCAAAGGTGGCGGCTGCGGCACTGCGCAACGGCCATCACTCCAGCCACAATCACCCCATGCACATCCTGCTCATCGAAGACGACCTGGACCTGGGCCGCGCGCTGCAGTCCGCGCTGAAGGTGGAGGGGCTGACCAGCGAGTGGCTGCGCCGCGCGGTGGATGCGCCCGCCACGGTGGACGCCACGACGGTGGACTGTGTGCTGCTGGACCTGACACTGCCCGACGGCAGTGGCTTTGACCTGCTGGCGCGCTGGCGCAACCAGAGCGGGCACAGCGGGCAGGTGCCCGTCATCGTGATCACGGCGCGCTCGGCCGTGGAGGACCGGCTGGCGGGTCTGGACGGCGGGGCGGACGACTTTGTGATCAAGCCCTTTGCCACCGCCGAACTGATGTCGCGCATCCGCGCCGTGCTGCGCCGCAGCGCGCGCCAGGCCAGCGAGCGCTGGGTGCTGGGCGAGCTGGTGATCGAGCCCCGGCGTCATGCCGTGCAGCGCGCCGGGCTTCCGCTGGAGCTGTCGCCGCGCGAGTTTCAGCTGCTGCTGGAGCTGGCGCGCGAGCCCGGCGTGGTGGTGTCCAAAAGCGTGTTGTCGCAGCGGCTGGACCCGCTGGGCGAGCCCATGGACTTTGCCGCCATCGAAGTGCATGTGTCCAACCTGCGGCGCAAGATCGGGGCAGAGCTGATCCGAACCGTGCGTGGCGTGGGCTACCTGTTGCAAGCATGACCACGATGAAGCACGCGTTGCGCAGCGCATGGGCCTGGCTGGCCGAACCCACGCTGATGCGCCGCAGCGTGGCCTCGGTGCTGGTGGCGTTTGTGGTGGTGTGGGCGGTGCTGCTGGGCTACAACTTCGTCAACTACAAACACACCATCACCCGCGACCCGGGCCTGATGAAGTACGGCGACGCGGTGCTGGACTCGCTGGCCCAGGTTACCGATCCTGCACACGCCGCCACGGCTGTGGCGGCCACCGACCACTGGACCAACGTCCGCCGCCGCCAGATCGGGCTGCTGCCCGGGGTGCAGATGCACGAGCTGCTCGATACGGCATCGGGCCAGCGTGTGTTTGCCTCGCCGGGGTTGCAGAACGTGGCCTTGCCGCCCGCCACGCCCCGCGCAGAGCCATTCATAGAGGAAGCCGCCCTGCAGGGCCGGTCGTTTCGCGTCTACACCGGTCGCAATGCGCGCTGGGTACTGCGGGTCTTCGAGACCAAGCGCACGGACTCCAACTTCCTGCAGTACAACGGCCGCGCCCTGCTGCCGTACCTGCTGCTGGCGTCACCCTTTGTGCTGCTGGCGGTGTGGCTCTCGGTACGCCACGGCCTGCGGCCGCTGCAGCAACTAGCCAGCCGCATTGCGCAGCGCGGACAGGACGACCTCCAATCGGTGGGTTTCAACGCCCGCCACGGCGAACTCAAGCCCCTGGAGCAGTCGCTGGACCACCTCTTCGCCCAACTGCGGCACAAGGTGGAGCGCGAGCGCGCCTTTGTGCAAGACGCCGCGCACGAGATCCGCACGCCGCTGGCCGTCATCACGGCCCAGGCCCACGTGATGGCCCGCTCGCCCAGCGAGGAGGAACGCACGCAGGCCCAGGCCCACCTGGAGCAGGCCATCGCCCGCACCTCGCACCTGGCCCAGCAACTGCTGGACCTGGCCGCGCTGGACGACGCACAGCGCCCTGCACCGCGCGACCTGGACGTGGCGCAATGGCTGCGCGGCGCGCTGGCGCAGGCTGCGCCGCAGGCCATGGCGCGGCAGATCGAGCTGTCGCTGGACGCGCCCGACACCTTGCTCGCGCGGCTCGACCAGCCTGCGTTCGAATCCATCGCCCACAACCTCATCGACAACGCGCTGCGCTACACGCCCGATGGCGGCAACGTGGCGGTGACGCTGCGGCGCGGGGGTGCGGCGCTGCAACTGTCGGTGCAGGACGACGGGCCCGGCATCCCGGCCACAGAGCAGCAGCGGGTGTTCGAGCGCTTCTACCGGGGCACGGGCCATGCAGCCAACGGCTCAGGTTTGGGCCTGGCCATCGTGCGGCAGGCGGTGCTGCGCATGGGCGGGCAAGTGCAGATGGGCGCGGGCCTGAACGGTCGGGGCGTGGGCTTTTTCGTCAGCATTGCCCTCCCGCACAGCGCCTGACGGCCCCGCCGCAGGCCCACCGCCCGCCCCGAATGTCCGACGACGCGACCACGATGACCACCGCCGATTCCACCCACCCGTGCCTGAGCTGTGGCGCCTGCTGCGCCAGCTTTCGCGTGGACTTTGCCGTGTACGAAATGCAGGCAATGGGTGGCACGGTGCCCGACGGTCTGGCCCTGGATGTGAACGGCAGCACCTGCCGCATGCGGGGCACGGAGCAGGTACCCATCCGCTGCGTTGCGCTCACCGGCCAGGTGGGCCAGCAGGTGGCCTGCAGCATCTACGAACTGCGCCCCGCGCCCTGCCGCGAGTTCTCGGCGGGCGACTACGCCTGCCACAAGGCGCGTGTGCGGCACGGGCTGGCGCCACTCGGCGACGGGCCCATGGACTGAGCCCCGCAGCGGGCATCCTCTTTTTCAACGCCTCCACGTTGCCGTATCGCAGCGCGGCCCCCTGTTGCGCCGACTCCGCTTTCACGTTCAAGGGGGCAAGTGCTTGCATAAAGTCCTATAGAGGACTAAAGTTATAGATATGCAAATCACATCCACCATCGTCCCGCTCCACACCACACCGGGCGTGAGCCGCTATGCGTCGCTGGCCGCTGCCCTGCGTGCGCGTGTGGTGTCGGGTGAATGGCCTCCCGGTACAGCCCTGCCTGCAGAAAGCCTGTTGGCCAGCGAACACCAGGTGGCTTTGGGCACGATGCGGCGGGCACTGGAGCTGCTGGTCGCAGAAGGCCTGGTGGAGCGCCTGCAAGGCCGGGGGACGTTTGTGCGGCAAGGCATCGCCGGGGCTTCGATGCTGCGGTTCTTTCGGTTTGACACCGGCAGCAACGAGATTCCCCGTTCGCGCATCGTGTCGCGCCAGCGCATGGCTGCGCCAGCGGGTGTGGCGCGGCGCCTGGGCCTGGCCACGGGCGAGGCCGTGCTGCGCCTGCTGCGCGTGCGCCTGCTGGCCCACCGCCCCTGTTTGCTGGAAGAAATCTGGCTGCCGCTGGACTTGTTCGCCCCCCTGGTGGAGGGCAACACCTCTGAGTGGGACGACCTGCTCTACCCCATGTTTGCGCGGCGCTGCGGGGTGCATGTGCACCGCGCAGTGGACGAAATCGGCTTTGGTGTGTTGACCGCGGCCCAAGCCACTCATCTGGAACTCGCCGCTGGCCACCCCTGCGTGCAGGTGCAGCGCGCCGCCCACGACCTGGGTGGGCGCTGCGTGGAGTGGCGCACCACCCGGGGCGACGCCAACGCCTTTCACTACACCGTGACGATCACCTGAGCCACGCCCCCCAAGAACAACACCCCCACACCCGAAGGAGACACCATGAACCGCCCCCAGGAATCCGCCCCCACATCTGCCCAGCTGTTGGGTGGCAAACGCAGCTCCAGCGCCCTCACACGCCGCACGACGCTGGCAGCCTTGGGCGCCACGCTGGCAGCCCCCTGGATCGGCGCGCGCGCCAATGGCCTGGCGAGCGGGCGCCCCATTTCGCTGGTGGTGTCGTATCCGGCGGGCGGTGGCGCCGACCTGATGGCGCGCATCCTGGCGCCCCGCCTGTCAGAGGCCCTGGGGCAATCGGTGGTGGTCGAGAACAAGCCGGGCGCCAGCGGCCAGCTGGCCGCCGCAGCCGTGGCCCGCGCGACGCCAGATGGCACATCGCTGCTGCTGGACGCGTCGTCGTTTGCAGTGAACCCCTCGCTCTACCCCAAGCTGCCGTACGACAGCAATGCGGCCTTTACGCCGCTGGCCATCCTGGCCACGTTTCCGAATGTGCTGGTGTGCCATCCTGGCTTTGAAGCCAAGACCGTGCAGGACGTCATCGCCAAGGCCAAGGCCCAGCCGGATTCGGTGGCCTACGCGTCTTCAGGCAACGGCTCTGCACAGCACCTGGCAGGTGCGTTGTTCGAACAGCGCACGGGCATCAAGCTGTCGCACATCCCCTACCGGGGTGGTGGTCCGGCCATGAACGATGTGATGGGCGGGCAGGTGCCGCTGTTCTTTGCCAATGTGGCTTCGTCCCTGGGCCACATCCAGGCAGGCAAGCTGCGCCCCCTGGCCGTGACCAGCACGTTGCGCGCGCGTTCATTGCCCAACATTCCCACCATGGGAGAGGTCGGTGTGACCGACTACGAAGTGCTGGAATGGAACCCCTTACTGGCGCCTGCAGGCATATCTGCCGACACCCGCAAGCATCTGGTGGCCGCCGTCCGCAAGGCCTTGGCCGACCCCGAAGTGTTGGGCCGTATCCGGGCATTGGGTGGTGACAGTTTTCAGGACGCCACCCAAGCCAGCGCGGGCAAGTTCATCCAGGCGCAGCAAGCCCTGTGGGGCAAGCTGGTGCGCGACAGAAAGATCGTGGCGGGCTGATCGATGACCACCGCTGCGATCAGCGCCCCGCCCCCAAGCCTGGACCGGTGGGACGCCCATGTCCATATCTTTGGTGGCGCTGTTGCCACACAGCCGGGCCACTACCAGCCCGCCCACCACCCCATCGAGCACATCGAGGCCGAGGCGGCCCGACTGGGCGTAGGCCACCTGGTGCTGGTGCAGCCCAGCGTGTATGGCACGAACAACCACCTGATACTGGACGCACTGCAAGCCCGCCCGGGTCGCCACCGCGCGGTGGTGGTGGTCGATGAAACCGCCTCGCCTGCCGCCCTGCAGGCCATGCACCAGCTGGGCGTGCGCGGCATACGGTTCAACCTCGTGTCACCGGTGGGCAACGGGCTGCATGCGCTGGAGTCCCTGGCCGGGCCGCTGCGCGAAATGGGCTGGCACATTCAGTGGTACGCCCACCCGCACCACCTGGCGCAGATTGCCCAAGTGCACCATCAAACGCGGTTGCCCTGTGTGCTCGACCATCTGGCGGGCATGCACGCGGCCTTGCCGGCCACAGATGCAGCCTGGCTGGCCCTGCAGCAGCTGGCCGAACTGGGCGCGTGGGTGAAGTTATCAGGCTGGTACCGGCTGCGCGACCAGGCACCGTATGCGGGGCTGGCCAGCAACATCCAGCGTGTTGCTGCGCTGGCGAAGGATCGCCTCGTCTGGGGGTCGGACTGGCCCCACACTGCTTTTGAAACGACCGCCATGCCAACTTACCGCAGCGTGTGGACGCCCGTGGTGGATGCGCTGGGCGAGGCGCGTGCGCAGGCAGCGCTTGCGGCAGGTAGCCAGCTCTACGCCTGACGCCGGCAGCAACGCCTAGATAGTTTAGGCTTCAACAAAAAATCTGAGCGGTGTTGGAAATAACCGACACCACGGGTTTTTCGGGACATGCAAACTTTGTCCCATGTCAACGCCTTCCTTCCCCACCGCCCGCCGGCTCTGGGACATCTCGCCGCCCGTGTTTGCGGGCAGCCCCGTGTTCCCCGGCGACACGGCCTACAGCCAGCAGTGGTGCGCCACCATCGGCCCGGGCTGCCCGGTCAACGTGAGCGCGATCACGATGTCGCCCCATGTGGGCGCCCACGCCGATGCACCGCTGCACTATGACGCGCAGGGCGCCACCATTGGTGACGTTTCGCTCGACGCGTTTCTGGGCCCCTGCCGCGTGATCCACGCCATCGGCTGCGGCCCGCTCGTCACCTGGGAACACATTGCCCACGCGGTAAACAGCCCCCTGCCCCAGCGCGTGCTGGTGCGCACCTATGAACACATGCCCGTGGACCGCTGGGACGGCCAGCTGGCCGCCTATGCGCCCGGCACCATCGAGCGCCTGGCCGACCTGGGCGTGCTGCTGGTGGGCATCGACACCGCCAGCATCGACCCGGCCGACAGCAAGACACTGGAGAGCCACCAGGTCATCCGCCGCCGGGGCCTGCGCGTCCTCGAAAACCTGGTGCTCGACGCCGTGCCCGAGGGCGACTACGAACTCATCGCCCTGCCGCTCAAACTGACCACGGCCGATGCATCGCCCGTGCGCGCCGTGCTGCGGGCACTGGAATAGCGCGATACACAGAATTTCAAGCATTTCTGGCTGGAAGCGCTAGTACAACATGCGCCAGCAGCTATCAATAACATAGCAACCATCTCCCCAACTCCCATGTCCATCACCCTTCAAGACTGCCGCACCCGCGACGCCCAAGACCCGCTGCGCGCCCTGCGCGACCACTTTGCCCTGCCACCCGGCGTGATCTACCTAGACGGCAACTCGCTGGGCGTGGCCCCCAAGGCCGCTGCAGCGCGCGTGGCCGATGTGGTCACCCGCGAATGGGGCACCGACCTCATCAAATCGTGGAACACCGCCAGCTGGTTTGACCTGCCCCAGCGCCTGGGCAACCAGCTCGCCCCACTGATCGGCGCGGGCAAAGATGAAGTGGTGTGCACCGACAGCACCTCCATCAACCTGTACAAGGTGCTGAGCGCGGCGCTGAACATCGCGCGGGAAGACGGCTCCGCGCGCAAGCGCATCGTGAGCGAGCGCAGCAACTTCCCCACCGACCTCTACATTGCCGAAGGCCTGTGCAAGGAGCGCGGCCTGGAGCTGGTGCTGGTGGAGCCCGAAGAGATCACCGGAGCACTGACCAGCGACGTGGCTGTGCTGATGCTCACGCACGTGAACTACCGCACTGGCGCCATGCACGACATGGCCGCCGTCACCGCCGCCGCGCACGCCCAGGGCATCTTGTGCGTGTGGGACCTGGCGCACAGCGCGGGCGCAGTGCCGGTCGATCTGAACGGCGCAGGCGCGGATTTCTCGATTGGCTGCGGCTACAAGTATTTGAACGGTGGCCCTGGCGCCCCGGCGTTTGTGTGGGTGCACCCGCGCCATGCCAGCCGCTTCTGGCAACCGCTGTCCGGCTGGTGGGGCCACGCTGCACCGTTTGCCTTCACACCCGACTACCAACCCGCCCCGGGCATCACGCGCTACCTGTGTGGCACGCAGCCCATCATCAGTTTGTCGGCCCTGCAGTGCGGGCTGGATGTGTTCACCGCCGCACAAAGCCTGGGCGGCATGGCCGCGCTGCGCGCCAAGTCGCTGGCGCTCACTGATCTGTTCATCCAGCTGGTGGAAGAGCGTTGCGCAGGCCACGGCCTGGGTCTGGCCACGCCGCGTGAGCATGCCCAGCGCGGCTCGCAGGTGTGCCTGACGCGCGATGAAGGCGCGGGCGTGAACGGCCAGGGCAGCGGGGCCTACGCCATCGTGCAGGCGCTGATTGCGCGCGGCGTGATTGGCGACTTCCGCAAGGGCGATGGCGGCACGGGCCGCCACAAGGACATCCTGCGGTTTGGCTTCACGCCGCTGTACCTGGGCTTTGAAGACGTGTGGAACGCTGTGGAGCACCTGCGCCAGGTGCTGGAGAGCGGCGAGTGGCAGAAGGCCGAGTTCAACCAGACGCACGCCGTCACCTGATCGGAAAGGCAAACCACCATGTGCCCTTTCTCGCAAACCCCTGCCGATGGCAACAACCCGGCGTCTGCCGCCCTGCCCGAATCCATCGTGCACGAAGAGCGCGCCCAGCTCGACTTCAGCAAGTCCATGAGCTACGGCGACTACCTGCAGCTCGACGCCATCCTCACCGCGCAAAAGCCGCTGTCGCCCGCGCACGACGAGATGCTGTTCATCGTGCAGCACCAGACCAGCGAGCTGTGGATGAAGCTCATGCTGCACGAGCTGCGCGCGGCCATCGGCCACATTGCGCGCGACGAGCTGCCGCCCGCCTTCAAGATGCTGGCGCGCGTGAGCAAGATCATGGAGCAGCTGGTGCACGCCTGGGACGTGCTGGCCACCATGACGCCGCCCGAGTACAGCGCCATGCGCCCGTACCTGGGCCAGTCCAGCGGCTTCCAGAGTTACCAGTACCGCTGCATCGAGTTTTCGATGGGCAACAAAAACCGCGCCATGCTCAAGCCCCACGAGCACCGCGCCGACCTGCTGGCCCTGGTGCAGGCGGCGTACGAGGCACCGTCGCTGTACGACGAGGCCCTGCGGCTGCTGGCGCGGCGCGGCTTGGCCGTGCCACCCAGCCACACCGAGCGCAACTGGACACAGCCCTATGTGGAAAACGACGCGGTAGAGCAGGCCTGGCTCACCGTGTACCGCAACCCCGAAAAACATTGGGACCTGTACCAACTGGGCGAGGAACTGACCGACCTGGAAGACGCCTTCCGCCTCTGGCGCTTCCGCCACGTGACCACGGTGGAGCGCGTGATCGGATTCAAGCGCGGCACGGGCGGCACGGGCGGAGTGAGCTACCTGCGCAAAATGCTGGACGTGGTGCTGTTCCCGGAGATCTGGAAGCTGCGCACCGATCTGTGAGCAATTCAAGCTGCCCCAAAAAAAACAGGCCTGTTCACCACCCTGGTGAACAGGCCTTCTAACTGCTGCCTGCGCCCAACGATAAAGCGCTAGCAGCTATCGTTTTTATAGTTCTCTCCCTGATTCGCAATCGGCGGCGTTTCAGTCCCCGGCCCTGGTGAACACCTGCCCGCCCGAGAGCTGGTAGGCCACGTTGTCCACCTGCAGGCTGCGCTCGTTGGCAATGTCAAAGCGGCTGTACAGCCCGGGCGTATCGCCGTTCAAGATGGCGGTAGACACCACCATGGAGCGCTGGGCCAGCGCGCCGGTGGTGGTGTTCACCTCCAGCCGCAGGGCGCCCTGGTAGCCCCGCACGGGTGGTGGCGTGCCTACGCCCGTGGGCGCTTGGTAAACGCGTGCAGGGAACGCTATGCGCACCTTGCCCTCCACCGCCTGCAGGTTGAGCACGGGGCGGGTGCTGTCGAGCGTGGTGATACTGCCCCGGCCGCCCGCCGTCTGCGCGGCCAGCCGCTTGCCCTGCGCTGCATTGCGCACATCGAACACCGCGAGCTGGATGCCATCGGCAACGCCGCCCAGGGCGCTGTCCTTGCCCACGCCCAGCAGCAGTCCGTTCGGAAGCGGAACCAGGTGGTCGGCATAGCCGCCCGCAGCCAGCTCGCCTGCCACCGTAGGGTTCGCAGGGTTGGCAAGGTCCAGCACCCACACGGGTTCGGTGTTGGTAAAGGGTGTGGCATAGGCCCGGGCGCCTGCAAAGAACAGGTTGTCGATCTGCTGGTCGCCCCGCGCCGTGCGCAGCCGAATGGGCAGCTTGGCCTGCGGGCCCAGATAGCTGTCCCGACCGCTGTCGCGCAGCACGGTCAGCAGCGCGGGGGAGG
This sequence comes from Acidovorax sp. Root568, assembly GCF_001427445.1. Taxonomy (NCBI): domain Bacteria; kingdom Pseudomonadati; phylum Pseudomonadota; class Betaproteobacteria; order Burkholderiales; family Comamonadaceae; genus Acidovorax; species Acidovorax sp. Root568. The sequence continues at coordinate 179,567 of NZ_LMGP01000020.1, forward strand.
CCTGCTGGGCCTGGATGGTCACCGGCGGCATGCCGCTCTGGCCCGTCTTGCCGGTGAAGGTCAGCACGCGCAGATCGTTCTGGTATTCGTTCAGGCGCGATGGCAGGCGGCGCAGGTCCCAGCCCAGGTGGCCGTCCACGCTGCCCGATGCGTCGTAGTCCACCTGCGCGCCCCGGAAGCTGAACTTGTGGATGTCGGTGCGGCTGTCGGCGGGGAACACAGCGTTGGCAACGTCACCGCCATAGCGGTACTGCCGCGAGCTGGCGACATACACGCTGCGCGCGCCCAGGTGCACCGCTTCGCTGCCGCCCGCAAAGCAGCGGCTGGTGCGCGCCAGACTGGACGAGGTGAGGTCGATGGCCGTGATGGACGTGAGCTGCAGCGACAGCGAGGCATTGCCCGTCTGCACCAGGCAGTCTGCCTCGTTGACCAGCGGCTGCGGCTGGCCGCCATCCACGCGCAGGGTGGGGATCAGCGCGGCGGTGTTGAGGTCCTTAAGTGCCGCGTCCACCGCCGATGCCGTGGCCCCTGCCGGCACGGTGAAGCGCGTAAGGTCGGGCGACCAGGTGGTGACCAGGTACAGCATGTTGCCAATCAGGCGGCTGCCGACCAGCAGGCCATCGATGCGCATCTGCTTGAGCTGCGCGGGCGCCATGTCCTTGTGGATGGCAAACAGGTCCAGCGACAGCGTGCGGCTGTACTCCGGCAACACGGTGATGCTGGCGTCGGCCGCAGCCACCACGGGCTGGCGGTCGGCATACGGGTCTTGCTGCGACAGCACGGCAGCGCGCGTACCACCGCCCGCCACATAAAAGCCCTGGGGGATGTACTTGGCGTCCAGCGTGGCGCTGCCCACGCCGGTCAGGCTGCCATCGGCCGCGCGGGCCATGGCGGCCAGGCGCGGCGGCTCGCGGCCAGTGTCGGTGGCATAGGCGCGGTGCAGGCCATACAGCATGTTGCCCTCGGCCTTGATGAGGGCGTCCTCCTCCACCACCGCGCCCGCCAGTGGCGCGCCGGTGTGGGTGACCACGCTGCCCGCGCTGCTCAAGCCCCCCACGGTGGGCACAGTGATGGCCGTGCCCGGATAGCCCAACGCCACCCGCTGCGCAATCTTGGCCTTGAAGTAGGCCACCAGATCGCCGGAGCGCGCCACCTGCAGCCGCGCCTCGTTGGGGGTCTGCGGGTTGCCGCCGTCCCCGCCACCGCAGCCGGCCACGAATGCAGCGGTGGCTACGGCCAGCCATGCGGGCGACGCATGGGACATGCCCGCCAGTGTGTTCATCAACCCTCGGTTCTTCATGTGATTGTTCTCCCTGTGAATGCGGATACCCACGGCGCGGCGTCGGCATCGGCCCACACCCCATCGCAGATAAGTGGGATAATATCCCACATAATTTCAAACCGTCAACCAGATGACAATCACAGCCTGACCCTGACACCCGCCGCGCCTCGGCCTTCTTTCATGCCCTCCCGCTCCGCCATCGTTCTGGCCTCTGCCCTGCACGTGCTGCGCCCTCTGGCGCGCCTGCTGCTGCGCAATGGCGTGGCCTACCCCGCGTTTGCCGCGGCCATGAAGAAAGTGTTTCTGGACGCTGCGCACGACGAGCTGCAGCGCACAGGCAAGAAGACGACCGACAGCGCGGTGAGCCTGATGTCGGGCGTGCACCGGCGCGATGTGCGCAACCTCGGCCGTCTGGCCGAGCCCGCTGCTGAGGAAGAAGCGGGCGAAACCCCGTTGAACATGGCCAGCCAGGTGGCCGCGCGCTGGCTGAGCCAGACGGATTGCCTGGACGACGAGGGCCAGCCCCGCCCCCTGCCCCGCAGCGGCGAGCCTCCGCACTTCGATGGCCTGGTGGCCAGCATCAGCAGCGATGTGCGGCCCCGCGCGGTGCTCGACGAACTGGTCCGCCTGGGCATGGCCGAGGAAGGTGAGGATGGACTCATCCGCCTGCTGGCCGCCGGCTTTGTGCCGCGCCAGGGCTTTGCCGAGATGGCACAGCTGATGCAGGACAACCTGCACGACCATTTGGCGGCGGCCAGTCTCAACCTGGAGGGCGAGCACAACTACCTGGAGCAGGCCGTGTTTGTGGACCAGCTCAGCGAAGAATCAGCCCACCGCCTGCACGTCGTGGCCGCCAAGGCCTGGCGCCAGGCCTTCAAGACCGTGATGACCGAGGCCCAGGCCCGCTACGACCACGACCAGCAAAACATCCCGCCCGGCGAGCGCAACCGGCGCGCCCGCTTTGGCAGCTACTTCTATGCCGCAGACCAAGATGAACGTCCTTCCTGAACTCTGGGCCCGGATGGCCCTGCTCACGGCCCGACGGCTGGTGGCTGTCACCACCCTGCTGGTGCTGGCCGCCTGCGGTCCCGGCACCGGTGGCACGGGCACCGGCCCGATCAACGGAGCGGTTTATTTTTCGGGCGCGGGCTTCACAGTGGGAGCCCCCTGCGCTCTGCATTGCGGTGGCACGGACCTGCTGTTGGAAAACGAGCGGGTGGAACTCAACATCACCTGCCAGCGCTTTGTGTTCACCGGCCCGTGGGAGATCGATGCACAGGGCCTGGCACTCCTGAAGGGCACCCTGGAAACCACGGAATTTCCCAACGGGGGCGAAGCCCAAACCCGCACTGTGGCTGCCGAGATGCAACTGCAGTTCAGCGACACCCGCGCCGACAGCAGCCGCGAGGTGGTCGTTACCGTGCGGGACGCACAGGGCAACCTGCTGGTCGCCCCCCGCACGCTGGAGCAGCGCCCTGCTTCTGCAGCAGCCGCCCCCGGGTCCTGCACGCCCGAGGCGCGCTGAAACGACACAGGGCCTGTGCAGACAGGCTGCACAGGCCCTGGAAAAACAGAAACCCGAACCAGCCCCGAACAGGCCGGTGACAAAGAGGGGTGAGGTTACTGGACGCCCGCCACCATCATGCCGCGGTTGCTGCGGCACCAGATCGGTGCCAGGTGTCCAATCTGGATCGTCAGCTCATTGCCCTTGCCCAGCACCGTGGTGGGGCCGTTGCTGTAGGCGTAGCCGCTGTCGGCAGCCTGCTTGGGCAGCTCCACCGTCCAGCCGCTGCGGCGCATCACGCTGCGGCCTTGCTCGGGGTAGAACTGCATCTCCACTTTTTCACCGTTGCCGCAGGCGTATTGCATGCTGCTGCCATCGGTCGGTGCGCTGAACGCCTGCATCGCGGGGGGCTGGCTCGCGCAGCCCGACAACAAGAGGGTAGCCAACGCACCCGAACCCAGCAAAACCATCGTCTTCATCGGTCACTCCTGACATCGCGGCGCCATCTGACGGCGCCCGACAACTTCCATCCAACGGCTTGTGGCCACCGGCCACCGGGACCCATTCAAAGCCCCGTGGTGATCACCCAAGCACAAACCTTGCCACTCACCACTGCCTGCACCATCCTGATTGCGAGAGACCGAAACTTGCGATTCCAGAGCCGTGACCAACACCCGGTGCAGCGCATGGACACAAGAGTGCCCCAGGCCCCCGGCACCGTCATTGGGGTGATCCCCACATCGAGAGCCTCCTCTAAAGTCTGCCCGCGCCCTGTGACGCCCTCATGACGGCCCCAGCCCCCTGCAGACGGGGCAGGATTGGAAGCACCGAAGGGCCTAATCAGCGGTAGAAACATCTGATTACAAGCACCCACACCCCAAAATCCGCAGCATCCGACGCGTTTGGTCGGTTATGGACGGGAGGGACTGGGACATACCCTATGAGCCTGCCTGTACGGCTGCTCCGCCCAACGGGCCGGCTCCCCGCCGTCCATGGGTGACAGCAGCGCCCGTGCTCAGCGGATAACCTCGCGGGGCCCAGTCGCCGGCGGAGAACCCCTCTCGACCGCCACGGGCATCCGCTCTGGAGACCTGCCCCCGTGCCCACCCCCTTGCCAGCCACCCCTCTCCTCGCCCCCCGCACTGCCTGGGCCATGCTGCTGGCGCTGGTGGCGGGCTTTGCGCTGAGCCAGGCGTTTCGCACCATCACGGCCATCATGGCGACGGGCTTGCGGGCCGAGTTCGGGCTGTCGGCACAGGCGCTGGGGGTGTTTGCCGGGGCGTTTGCGTTTGCCTTTGGCACCATGCAGCTGTTCATGGGCATTGGCATCGACCTGTATGGCGTGCGGCGCACGCTGCTGGTGGCGTTTCCGCTGACCATTGCGGGCGCGGTGCTGTCGGCACTGGCGCCGGGCTATGGCGCGGTGCTGCTGGGGCAGGTGCTGATCGGTGTGGGCTGCGCACCCGCATTTTTGGTGTGCACCGTGTTCATCGCACGCTACTTTCCGGCGTCGCGGTTTGCCATGGTGTCGGGAGTGGCCATGGGGGTGGGCGGACTGGGCATGCTGTTAACCGGCACGCCGCTGGCCTGGCTGGTGCAGCAGTCGTCCTGGCGCATGGGGTTTGGCGTGCTGGCGGGCTTGGCGGCGCTGGCCTGGCTGCTGATCTTCTGGAAGGTGCATGAACCCCCACAACCCATCGACGAGGCCGCTCCGCGCGAATCGTTGCTGCAGGCGGTGCGCGGCTTTGGCGCGCTGTTCCTGCTGCCGCACACCGCCGGCATCATGCTGCTGGCGCTAATGACCTATGCCTCGTTCCTCACGCTGCGCGGGCTGTGGCTGGGCCCACTGTTGATCGAGCGGCACGGCTATTCGCTGGTGGCCAGCGGCAATGTGGCCATGCTGTCGTCGCTGGTGTCACTGTTCAGCCCAGCCCTTTTTGGTCGGCTGGACCCTGGCCCCACGCGGCGCAGGCGCTGGCTGCTGGGCTTTACCGCCCTGCTGGCAACCTTGTTTGCAGCCATGGGCTTTCTGCATGCCGAATGGCTGGACGTGGGCGGCTCCGTGGCCGTGGGCCTGCTGTCGGGCTACATGGTGCTGCAGTATTCGGACGTGCGCTCGGCCTACGCCCCTGCGGTCACAGGGCGGGCCATGGCGGTGTTCACCATGGCGCTGTTCCTGGGCGTGGCGCTGATGCAGTGGGTGACGGGCGTGGCGGCCTCCCTCGCCGCCGCACAGGGTGCAGACCCGTACGTGGCGGTGATGCTGACCATTGCGGCCATGCTGGTGGTGGGTGCACTGGCCTTCAGGCTGCTGCCCGCGCCCGCCCATTGACCAGCTCATTCACCCGCGCGGGGTCAGGCGGGCACAGCGCCGCGCTGGCACCTGCTACGCGCCACCACTGCAGCACGCCAAACAACAACTCGAAGGCGGTGAAACCCAGCACGATGGCATTGGCGCCGTGTGCTACCCCGTAGATCTGCCAGGCCGCAAACAGAAACCGCGCCACGCCATCCAGCCGCCCCAGCAGCACCGTGGGCGCCACGATGCGCGCCACCGACCACACCACCACCACCGAGCCCAGCAGGTTGGCCAGCAGCATGTGCGTGGTGTCCAAGGGGTGCAAGGTGCCGGGCAATGCGAGCGCCTGGGCCAGCAGGTTCAGCTGGGTGTAGAGCCAGGCAAAGGTCCAGGGCAAGGCAAACGGCCAGGTGACGAGCAGGTCGTACCAGCCGCTGGCGCGCACGATGCGCAGATAACGGCCGGAAGCGAAAGCGGGGATGTGCATGACAGGAAACCTCTGTGAATGGATCAATGAGGCCCCGAGCTTCCACCTTGAAGTACGCTTCAGGGTCAAGCACTTTGTGAGGGGAACGGGATCATGCTGATCGGTGAACTGGCCACGGCCTCGGGCCTGAGCCGCGAGGCGCTGCGCTTTTATGAACAGCAGGGCCTGATTCGCGCGCGGCGCCTGGACAACGGTTACCGGGACTACCCGCCCGAGGTGGTGACGCTGGTGCAGTACATCCGCACTGCGCAGCAGCTGGGCTTTACCCTGGCGGAGATCGGCGACCGGCTGCCCGCCATCTGGGACGCCGCCGAGCCCGGCCCCGCATTGGCGCAGGTGCTGGCCGCTAAGCTGCAGGAGATTGACGACCGCATTGCCGCACTGCAGGCCCTGCGCCAGACGTTGGCCGAGCGTGTGGCCACCGACTGCCCGCTGCAGGCCCGGGTGCCACGGGCCAAGGCCTCTTCGTCCGCTTTTTGAGCCAAATCGGGCGGTAGCGCTAGTACATCATGCGCTGGCAGCTATCAAAAACAGAGCAATCTTTCTTCAACCGCCGCGCAGGTGCCAGCGCAGCCCGGTCAGGTGGCTGAGGCGGGCACCTGGTGCAGCAGCACCGGGTGGTTGCCATCGGCGTCCGCACTCTCGACCTGCACCCCAAAGCCCCACAGCCGCGCCACGTGCTTGAGCACCTCCTGGGTGTCGTCGGCCAGCGGGCGGCCCTGGTACTGGGTGTGGCGCAGGGTCAGGCTGCGGTCGCCGCGCAGGTTCACGTTCCACACCTGGATGTTGGGCTCGCGCGTGCCCAGGTCGTACTGCTGCGACAGCATCTGGCGCAGGCTGCGGTAGCCGTTTTCGTCGTGGATCTCGCTGACCACCAGATCGCGCTCGCCAGCGTCGTCATGCAGCGCAAACAGGCGCATCTCGCGCATCAGGTGCGGGCTGAGGTACTGGCCGATGAAGCTCTCGTCCTTGAAGTTGCGCATGGCATGGTCGAGCGCAGGCAGCCAGGGGGTGCCAGCAATATCGGGGAACCAGTGCCGGTCCTCCTCGGTGGGGTGCTGGCAGATGCGCTGAATGTCGCGGTACATGGCAAACCCCAGCGCGTAGGGGTTGATGCCGCTATAGGCACGGTGCCCCACGGGTGGCTGGTAGACCACGTTGGTGTGCGAGCCCAGCCATTCGATCATCACGCCGTCGCTCAGGTAACCCTCGTCGTACAGCGTGTTGAGCAGCGTGTAGTGCCAGAACGTAGCCCAGCCTTCGTTCATGACCTGGGTCTGGCGCTGGGGGTAGAAATATTGGGCGATCTTGCGCACGATGCGCACGATCTCGCGCTGCCAGGGCTCCAGCAGGGGCGCGTTTTTTTCGATGAAGTACAGGATGTTCTCTTGCGGCTCCCTGGGGAAGCGGTCGGCCTCTTGCGCCGCACCTTCCTTGCCGGGGCGCGTGGGCAGGGTGCGCCACAGCTCGTTCACCTGCTGCTGGGCGTAGGCCTCGCGCTGCGCGCGTTCAAGCCGCTCGCGCGCCAGGTTCTTCTTGGACGGGCGGCGGTAGCGGTCCACGCCAAAGTTGGCCAAGGCATGGCAGGAGTCGAGCAGGCGCTCCACTTCGCCCGTGCCGTAGCGCTCCTCACACTGGGCCACATAGTCCTTGGCATACACCAGGTAGTCGATGATGCTGGACGCATCGGTCCACATGCGAAACAGGTAGTTGCCCTTGAAGAAGCTGTTGTGACCATAGGCGGCATGCGCAATCACCAGCGCCTGCATGGCGGTAGTGTTCTCCTCCATCAGGTAGCTGATGCAGGGGTTGGAGTTGATGACGATCTCGTACGCCAGGCCCATGTGCCCGCGCCGGTAGCGCCGTTCCGTGGCCAGAAACTCCTTGCCGTAGCTCCAGTGCCGGTAGTTCACCGGCATGCCCACGCTGGAGTAGGCGTCCATCATCTGTTCGGCGGTGATGATCTCCAGCTGGTTGGGGTAGGTGTCGAGACCAAAGCGCTCGGCCGTGGCGGCAATGGCCGCGTGGTAGCGCTCGATCAGCTCGAACGTCCAGTCGCTCGGGTCGGGCAACGGCTCGGCCGGCCGCGCGCCTGCAGGCAGGGGCTGGCCGGGCACGGCACGGTGGCGGCGCTCGCCCACGGCTGCGGCCTTCCAGGGGTTGTCGCTGAGGCGGCGCTCCAGCACGGGGTACTGCACAACGTTGTTCATGCGGCCACCCCCTCTTTCTTGAAGAGATCGCGGAATACCGGGTAGATGTCACCGGGTGCGGAGACCTTGCGCATCGCAAAGTGGGAGTACAGCGGCGCGAGCTGGCTGTACTCGTCCCACAGGTTCTGTTCTTCCTCGGCCACCTGCACATAGGCAAAGTAGCGCACCAGCGGCAAGATCTTGTCCACCAGCAGGTTGCGGCAGACGCCGCTGTCGTTGGTGAAGTTGTCACCATCGCTGGCCTGGGCCACGTAAATGTTCCAGTCGCCCTGCGGGTAGCGTGCACGGATGATCTGGTCCAGCAGCACCAGCGCGCTGCTCACCACCGTGCCGCCGCTTTCGGTGGAATGAAAGAACTGCTCCTCGCTCACCTCGGCCGCCTGGGTGTGGTGGCGGATGAACACGATGTCGATGGTCTCGTAGTGCCGCGTGAGGAACAGGTACAGCAGGATGAAGAACCGCTTGGCCAGCTCCTTGCGCGCCTCGTCCATGGAGCCCGACACATCCATCACACAGAACATCACCGCCTGGCTGCTGGGCACGGGCACCGGCGTGCGCGCACGAAAGCGCAGGTCGATGGGGTCGAGGTACGGAATCTTGCCGATGCGCGCCGTGAGCGCATCGATGCGGCGCTGCAACTCAGCCACCGCCTCGCTGGTGCCGTCGTCCTGCGCCAGCAGGGCGTCCAGTTCGGCCTGCAGCGCCAGCAGCTCGCGGTGCGCCGGTTTGCCCAGTGCAATGCGCCGGCCCAAAGCGCCGCGCATGGTGCGCAGCACGGCCAGGTTGTTGGGGATGCCGTCCTGGCTGTAGCCTGCGCGGCGCGACTTCCACTGCGGGTTCTCGCCAATGTGGGTGCGCAGCAGGTGCGGCAGTGCGAGGTCTTCAAAAAAGAGCTGCATGAACTCTTCCTTGGTCAGCGTGAAGGTGAAGTCGTCTTCGCCCTCGCCGCTGTCGCTGGCCTGCGATCCGCGCCCACCCGCACCGCCCTGGGGCCGCTCGATGCGGTCGCCACGCACATGCTCTGCATTGCCGGGGTGCACGGTGTCGCGGATGCCGCCCTGACCGTGGTGGAAGACGGGCTCGCTGATGTCCTTGCGCGGGATGGTGATGCTCTCGGCCTGCTCCATGTCGCGGATGCCGCGTTGCGAGACGGCGCGGCGCACCGCATCCGCGATCTGTTCCTTGTAGCGGCGAACAAATCGCTCGCGGTTGCCCACCGACTTGTTCTTGCCAGCGAGCCTGCGGTCGATGATTTGCAATGCCATCCGTTGCTCCCGTTCCCCATGCAGGGCCTGTGGCCCAGGCACCGACCCTAGCTACTCTTGCGCACGCGCAGGTACCACTCGCACAGCAGCCGCACCTGCTTGGGCGTGTAGCCCTTGTTCACCATGCGGGTGACGAAGTCCTCGTGCTTGCGGGCCTCTTCGGCGCTGGCCTTGGCGTTGAAGCTAATCACCGGCAGCAGCTCTTCGGTGTTGGAGAACATCTTCTTCTCGATCACCAGCCGCAGTTTTTCGTAGCTGGTCCAGCTCGGGTTCTTGCCCTGGTTATTGGCCCGCGCCCGCAGCACGAAGTTGACGATCTCGTTGCGGAAGTCCTTGGGGTTGGCGATGCCTGCGGGCTTCTCGATCTTCTCCAGCTCGGCGTTGAGCGCACTGCGGTCGAACACCTCGCCGGTGTCGGTGTCGCGGTACTCGTTGTCCTGGATCCAGTAGTCGGCGTAGGTGACGTAGCGGTCGAAGATGTTCTGGCCGTACTCGCTGTAGCTTTCCAGGTAGGCCGTCTGGATCTCCTTACCAATGAACTCGGCATAGCGCGGCGACAGGAACTCCTTGATGTAGCCGGTGTACTTGGTCTCCAGATCGGTGGCGAACTGCTCGCGCTCGATCTGCTGCTCCAGCACATACATCAGGTGCACCGGGTTGGCGGCCACCTCGGCGCTGTCGAAGTTGAACACCTTGGACAAAATCTTGAACGCAAAGCGGGTGGAGATGCCCGTCATGCCCTCGTCCACGCCCGCGTAGTCGCGGTACTCCTGGTAGCTCTTGGCGCGCGGGTCGGTGTCCTTGAGGCTCTCGCCGTCGTACACCTGCATCTTGCTGAAGATGCTGGAGTTCTCGGGCTCTTTCAGGCGCGTGAGGATGGCGAACTGGGCCATCATCTTGAGCGTACCGGGCGCACACACGGCGTTGCCCAGCGACGATTCGCGAATGAGCTTTTCGTAGATGCGGATCTCCTCGCTCACGCGCAGGCAGTACGGCACCTTGACGATGTAGATCCGGTCGAGAAACGCCTCGTTGGTCTTGTTGTTGCGAAACGCCTTCCACTCGCTTTCGTTGCTGTGGGCCAGCACCACGCCGTCAAACGGAATCGCCCCAAAACCTTCGGTGCCCTTGTAGTTGCCCTCCTGCGTGGCCGTGAGCAACGGGTGCAGCACCTTGATGGGCGCCTTGAACATTTCCACGAATTCGAGCAGCCCCTGGTTGGCCAGACACAAGCCGCCGCTGTAGCTGTAGGCGTCGGTGTCGTCCTGTGCAAAGGTTTCGAGCTTGCGGATGTCCACCTTGCCCACCAGGCTGGAGATGTCCTGGTTGTTCTCGTCGCCCGGCTCGGTCTTGGCAATACCCACCTGCTTGAGCACGCTGGGGTAGCGCTTGACCACACGGAACTGGCGGATGTCGCCGCCGTACTCTTCCAGCCGCTTCACCGCCCAAGGCGACAGCACACGCTGCAGGTAGCGGCGCGGAATGCCGAACTGCTCCTCCAGCACCGGGCCGTCTTCTGCGGCGTCGAACAGACCCAGCGGTGATTCGTTGACCGGCGAGCCCTTGAGCGCATAGAACGGCACCTTCTGCATCAGCGCCTTGAGGCGCTCTGCAATGGAGCTTTTGCCACCGCCCACAGGGCCCAGCAGGTAGAGGATCTGCTTGCGCTCCTCCAGCCCCTGCGCGGCATGGCGGAAGAAGCTCACCACCTGCTCGATGGACTCCTCCATGCCGTAGAACTCGGTGAATGCGGGGTAGCGCTTGATGACCTTGTTGGCAAAGAGCCGCGACAGGCGCGGGTCGTTGCGCGTGTCCACCATCTCGGGCTCGCCAATCGCTGCCAGCATGCGCTGGGCCGATGTGGCATAGGCCATGGGATCACGCTTGCACTCGGCGAGGTACTCGTCGATCGACATTTCCTCTTCGCGGCTACGGGCATAGCGCGCGGCGAAGTTGCTGATGGCATCCATACGACCTCCTGTAGCGGCACCCCTGGCGGGCTCAGGTGGTACCACGGTGTTGCATTGGCAATCGCTACCGGCTTGGCTCTTTGTAGCACCACGACCTGCGCTTGAACAGCAAATTCGCGGGCGTGTGGCTGGCCTTTTTGTGGCATTGCACACACAGGGATAGAGCGTGGCACACTGCGCAAAGTTCACCCTGCAAAACGCGCTCGCGGGTTGCACCGGATAGGGAATGTCCTGACAACTGGAATGTCCGGTTGATAACGCATGCATGGGCCATGCGCCAAGGGCTTATCCGCAGTGCGCCCCCGCAGGCCAACCGTCACAACGAACTGGCGCTGGAGCCGTCGCCCCGGTACAACCAGGGCACATCCAGCAGGCGCTCGCCCAGCAGGCGCAGCGACAGGTCGCGCCCCCAGCGCACCGGCCCCGTGGCATGGAAGATGCGGCCATTGCGTGTAGACCGTGCCTGCACCCGCGCGTTGCGCTGCCAGCGGTTGAGCGCATAGCGGCGCAGACGCAGCGGCACATCGAGGTCGTGCATGGCCAAAGCACGCTGCAACTCGGCCGCGTCTTCAATCGCCATGCCCGCGCCCTGGGCCAGGTACGGCCGCATGGGGTGCGCGGCATCGCCCAGCAGGCCCACCAGGCCTTGTGCCATCTCGTCGGCGCTGCGCACCGGCGGGCGGTCACACAAGGGCCACAGGCGCCAGCCCGCCCCACCCGCGGCACTCACGCTGCGCACCACGTCCTGCAGCGCGGTGCAGGTGCCTTGCAGTGCGTGCTCCAGGCCTGCGGCATTGGCGGCGTGGTCCCAGTTCTCCAGGTCTTGCGGTGCGGGTCCTTGCACAATGACCACCAGGTTTTGCAGCTCGCCCCGACGCACGGGGTACTGCACCGCGTGCAGGCGCGGGCCCAGCCAGGCGGTGACCTGCGCCGTGCGCAAGGCATCAGGCAGCGCATGCTGCGGCACCAGCGCGCGGTAGGCCAGGTGCCCCGTCACGCGTGGCGGTACCGCGCCCAGAAGCTGGGTGCGCGTGCGGCTCCACAGGCCATCGGCACCAATCAGGGCATCGCCCTCAACCTGCTTGCCCCGGCTGGTGCGCACGGTGACCACGCCGTCGGCATCGGCAAAGCTGTCGATCGCATGCTCCAGATGCCATTGCGTGTCGGTGTACTTGGTCACGGCGGACAGCAACAGGCCATGCAGGTCCGCACGGTGAATGGTGGCGTAGGCCGCGCCATAGCGCTCCACCGCCGTTGGCCCCAGGGGCAACACGGCCAGCTCTTGGCCGCTGACGGCGTTGCGCACCTGCAACCGGCCGGGGAAGGCAGCCACCGCCTGCAGCGGCTGCTGCAGACCCCAGGCCTGCAAGCGGCGCACCACGTTGGGCCCGATCTGCACGCCCGCACCCACTTCGCTGAACGCAGCAGCGCGCTCGTACAGCCGCACCTCCCACCCGGCCCGGGATGCGCCCAACGCAGCAGCCAAGCCGCCAATGCCGCCACCGGCGACCAACACCTGTTTTTTCATGGCGCGATTGTGAACTGCGCGCGCCGACGGACCTTTGCCTTAGCGCAGGTCATAGCGCAGGCCGTAGCGCACGCTCCAGCACTTCGGCGGGCATGGGCCGGCCAAACAGGTAGCCCTGAAAGGCCTTGCAGCCGTAGCGCTGCAAGAACTCCAGCTGGCCCGTGGTCTCCACGCCCTCAGCCACCACCGCCAGGTCCAGGCTGTCGGCCAGGGCCAGGATGGTGCGCACAATGGCGGCGTCGTTGGGATCGGTCTGCAGGTCGCGCACAAAGCCCTGGTCGATCTTGAGCTGGTCGAGCGGCAAGCGCTTGAGGTAGCTCAGGCTGGAATAGCCGGTGCCAAAGTCGTCCAGCGAGAAGCCTACGCCGTAGCGGCGCAGATGCTCCATGCGCGCAATCACATCTTCGACATCGGCCATCAAGAGGCTCTCGGTGAGTTCGAGCTTGAGGCGCTCCGGGTTGGCGCCCGTGGCATCGAGCACGCCCAGCACTTGCTCCACAAAGTCGGGCTGGCGGAACTGCCGCACGCTCACGTTCACCGACAGGAAGAACTGTCGCGTGAGCGAGCTGCGCTGCCAAGCCACCAGCTGTGCACAGGCCGTCTCCATCACCCATTGCCCCAACGGCAGGATGAGTCCGGTCTGCTCCGCCAGCGGTATGAATTCGGCGGGTGAGACCATGCCCCGTCGTGGGTGGCGCCAGCGCACCAGGGCCTCGGCGCCCTGCAGGCGGCCCTTGCCGTCCACCACCGGCTGGTAGTACAGCACCAGCTCCTTGTCTTGCAGGCCGCGGCGCAGGTCGGCCTCCAGGGCCGAGCGGTTGCTCACGGCCGCTTGCATGTCGGGGTCGAAGAAGCGCTGGGTGTTGCGCCCCGCCGCCTTGGCCTGGTACATGGCCAGGTCGGCATGTTTGAGCAGCTCATCCACGCTCACGGTCTGCTGGCCAAACAGCGCGATGCCTATGCTGGGTGTGCTGTGGTGGCTGGCATCGCCCAGCGCATAGGGCTTGCCCAGCGTGGTGATGATGTGGCTGGCCACCAGCGCAGCCTCGGCGCTTGCGTGGGCGGGGTCAGGGCTGAGGCCCTCCACCAGCACCACGAACTCGTCGCCACCAAAACGGGCCACGGTGTCGGACTCCCGAACGCAGCCCTTCAGGCGCTGCGCCACCTGCAGCAGTAATTGGTCGCCGGTGTCATGGCCCAGCGTGTCGTTGAGGTCCTTGAAGTTGTCGAGGTCAATGAACAGCAGCGCGCCCTGGGTATCAGAGCGCGCAACCGCCAGCGTGGCGTGTTGCAGCCGATCCACCAGCAAGCGGCGGTTGGGCAGACCGGTCAGCGAGTCATAGAACGCCAGGCGTTCGATCTGGCTCTCGACCTGCTTGCGTTCGGTGATGTCGCGACCCACCCCCCGGTAGCCACGCAGCGCGCCATTGGCATCAAACACAGGCACGCCGCTGACCGAGATCCAGTGCATGCTGCCGTCCGCGCGCCGGCGTTGCAGCTCCAGGTCACGGAACGGCTGGTGCGCGGCCAGCACCGCGCGGTGCGCAGCCCAGTCGGCATCAGTCATGTTCAGGGCGCCGATCTCCCAGCGCGTGCGCCCCATCACGTCCGACAGCGGGATGCCGTTCACGCTGAGGTCGCCCGCCAGTTGCACAAAGCGGCCCTCGGCATCGTGCTCCCAGTACCAGTCGGACGACAGGTCGCTCAGGGATCGGAAGCGCGCCTCGCTCTCGCGCAGCTCGTTCTCCACGCGCACGTAGTCGCTCACATCGGCAAACGTACGCACCAGGCTGCCATCGGCCAGCGTGGTGGTGCGGACCTCGAACGTACGGCCATCGCGCGTGGTGCGCCAGTACAGCGCCGGGGCCGCAGCGACAGCACCCTGGGCCACGTAGTCGTGTCCACGCCGGTCCACCAGGCTATAGCCCTCGCCAAAGTCACCGCGCTCAACCTGCACGCGCGTCAGGTCAGCCAGCGTGGGGCGGGTGGCCATCAGTGACTCGGGCAAGTTCAGCAGCTCCAGCACGCGCTCGTTGTAGACGGTGATACGGCCATCGGGCCCGGTCTTGAAGATGCCCTGGCTCATGCTGGCCAGCGTGGCCTGCAGGGCCGAGCGCTGCTCCTGCAGCATGGTCAGAGCCTCTTGCCAGATGCGGGCATCCACCATGCGCACGGGCTGGCCCTGCCCCTTGGCGCCTTGCACCAGCGCCACCAGGCGGTTGAGCAGCTCGCTCAGGTGCGCTACGCCATCGGCCTCGCGCAGCACATAGTCGCCCAGCCCGCAGCGAAAGGCGCGCGCAGCCAGGGCCTCTTGCGCTGCATCGATGCACATCAGCACCGGGCGGCCAGCGCACAGCTCCAGCAGGCCGGGCAGTTCCTGGTCGGTGGGCTTGAGGCACAGCACCACGGCATCCCAGGCCTGGCTGGCGAGGGGAGCCTTGGCGGTTTCTGGCGTGGGGCTGTTGACCACCCGCCAGTCGGGGTAACGCGTTGCCATGAGCCGCCGCGCAGCCGCCGCATGCTGGGTGTCAATGTCCACCCACAGGATGCCCACACCGTTCATGGCTGCGGCTCCTGCAGTGCGGGCAGAGCGGTCGGCAGCGAGGGGGCCGAATGGCCCGGCAGATGCTCACGCTCGAACAACTCGACCGGCCCAGACCTTCCAAACAGATACCCCTGGAACCCCTCGCACCCGTGCAGCCTCAGGAACGACAGCTGCCCCGTCGTCTCCACCCCCTCCGCCACCACCTCCAAAT